>NZ_JAXCXB010000005.1:0-541952 GCF_034044935.1 Kosakonia sp. CFBP8986
GTAGATGGTGGTGGGGGAAGGATTCGAACCTTCGAAGTCGATGACGGCAGATTTACAGTCTGCTCCCTTTGGCCGCTCGGGAACCCCACCACGGGGTCACTACATTTTACTGGCCGCTTCCTTCTCGGGAAGCGCGGCGCATCATACCAAATGACGCGTCTCTGTAAAGCATTCAATCGTGAAAAATGAATCGGTTGCCTGCTTTTTACCCGTAACGCTGTAAAGCCAGGCAACCTCAAGAGTAAGTGCTTAAAGAATGATCGTCCGGTTGCCGTAAACGAAGACGCGCTGGGCCAGCACCTGGTAGAGCGCGCGGCTGAGCACGTTCTTCTCGACGTCGCGACCTGCGCGCATCATATCTTCAGCAGTATAGGTGTGATCGACATGAATCACGTCCTGCATGATGATCGGACCTTCATCCAGGTTGTCATTCACGTAGTGCGCCGTAGCACCAATAATTTTTACGCCGCGCTCGTAAGCCTGGTGATAAGGGCGTGCGCCGATAAACGCCGGCAGGAAGGAGTGGTGAATATTGATGATCTTATTCGGGAAGCGCGAAACAAAGTCCGGCGTGAGTACACGCATATACTTCGCCAGCACCACGTAATCAGGCTGATGGGCTTCAATCGCTTTCACCATCAGATTGTCGTGCGCTTCACGCGTTAAGCCTTCGTGGCTGACCAGTTCGAAAGGAATGTCGAAGCGTTCAACCAGCGGGCGCAGCGTTTCGTGGTTGCCGATGACTGCCGCAATATCCACATCCAGGCCGCCATAGTTGGCTTTCATCAGCAGATCGCCCAGGCAGTGCGCCTCTTTGGTCACCAGAATCACCACCCGACGACGACCCGCCGCGTTCAGCTCACGAACAGAGCCTTCCGGCAGCGCGCTGTCGAGATCGGCCAGCAGCGTGGCATCGTTAAAAATGCCCTCAAGCTCGGTACGCATAAAGAAGCGGCCGGTACGGTGGTCGACAAATTCATTATTCTGAACAATGTTCAGCTCGTGCTTATAACAAATGTTAGTAATACGAGCGATAAGGCCCTTCTGATCGGGGCAGATGGTGCGCAGAATTTTACGTTGTAAAGAGTGCATTGCCGGGTAAATCCTGTTGAGTGTGTTTGTTAAGGGTGCTGGCGGCTTATTGCCCGCAGCACTTTTTAAATTTTTTACCTGACCCGCAGGGGCAGGGATCGTTACGACCAAACTGCGGGCGCGTACCGTCAATGTAGTACCATTCGCCGTTTTCCTTTAAAAAACGGGAACGTTCAATAATTGCGCCATTTTTGTCATTCTCGCGAAAGCGAGCAACAAAACTGACATAACCTTCATTGTCATCGTGACCGTAAGCGTGCTCAAATAGCGTCAGTCCGAGCCAGGTTGTGGCGGCGAAACCGGCCTCAATCTGTTCCCGAAAGGTGTGTGCCGCGCAGGAGGGATGCCAGGTTTTCACCAGATAATCCGTCTGATGTAAGACAAAAGCGGTATAGCGAGAACGCATCAGGCGAGAAGGATCCGGCGCTGCGTGTTGACCAGACAGATAAGGCTGGCAACATACGCTATACTCCTGAGCGCTACCGCAAGGACATGTTTGAGACAAAACAGCATTCCTGAAACAATAATAACGGCGCAGCACGCGCCAGGGTGGCAATATGTTAACTGAGCCGCCGCGTTGTGGCTACAGTAAGCCGGGGGAAGTGAAGCACGCGGAATGAGAACGGTAAAAATCGGTCTGGCGCTGGGTTCTGGCGCAGCCAGAGGTTGGTCGCATATCGGCGTCATTAATGCGTTAGCGCGCGCCGGCATTACTATTGATGTCGTGGCGGGATGCTCAATCGGGTCATTAGTTGGCGCGGCATACTCCTGTGGACGTTTGTCTCTGCTGGAGAATTGGGTGCGCTCTTTCCGCTACTGGGACGTACTGCGGCTTATGGATCTCTCCTGGCGCCGCGGCGGTTTGCTGCGCGGTGAACGCGTGTTCAATCAATACCGTCAGCTCCTTCCTTTCGACGACTTTAGCCACTGCGAAAAGCGTTTTGGCGCGGTCGCAACCAATCTCAGCACCGGGCGTGAGTTATGGTTTACCGAGGGCGATCTGCACCGAGCTGTGCGCGCCTCATGCAGTATTCCCGGTTTGATGTCGCCGGTTGCGCATAATGGCTACTGGCTGGTCGATGGCGCGGTAGTCAACCCGGTGCCGGTCTCATTAACCCGCGCGCTGGGCGCTGACATCGTCATAGCCGTTGATCTCCAGCATGATGCCCACTTGATGCAGCAGGATTTGCTCTCCGTAACGCCCTCCGATAGCGAGATGGAAAAAGGCAGCGGTGAAGCTCTGCGCTGGCATCAGCGCCTGCGCGAGCGGCTTAGCCGCACCACGCCGAAGCGCCCGGTGACGCCGACCGCGATGGAGATCATGACCACGTCGATCCAGGTGCTGGAAAACCGCCTTAAGCGCAACCGTATGGCGGGCGATCCGCCGGATATTTTGTTGCAACCCATTTGTCCGCAAATATCCACTCTCGATTTTCATCGTGCTGATGCGGCCATTGCCGCCGGGCAATTAGCGGTGGAAAAGAGCATGGACGAGTTACTTCCGCTGGTGCGGACTTTAGCGTGAACATAATTTTTATAAGACTTCAGCAAATTCTGACAGGCGAGTGTCGGCGAAGCATGCCACTATTGATCTACTGTCAGGCAGGGGAGAAGAGATGACGCAGCCGTTGGTCGGGAAACAGATATTGATAGTGGAAGACGAACTCGTTTTCCGATCGCTGCTGGATTCATGGTTGCAATCGCTTGGCGCAACGACGTTGCTGGCCGGAGACGGGGTGGATGCGCTGGAGCAGATGGCTGGCAATCAACCTGATTTAATTATTTGCGACTTGGCCATGCCGCGTATGAATGGTCTTGCGCTGGTTGAAGCGCTGCGCAACCAGGGCATGCAGACGCCGGTGCTGGTGATTTCCGCTACCGAAAATATGGCCGACATTGCAAAAGCGCTGCGTCTTGGCGTGCAGGATGTCGTGCTGAAGCCCGTTAAAGATTTCAATCGTCTGCGGGAAACCATCTTCGCCTGCATCTACCCAAATATGTTTAATTCCCGGGTCGAAGAGGAGGAGCGTTTATTCCAGGATTGGGATGCGCTAGTGGATAACCCGCAGGCCGCAGCCAATTTATTAAAAGAGCTTCAGCCGCCTGTTCAGCAGGTCATTTCCGGCTGCCGCGTAAATTATCGCCAGCTTGTTTCGGCAGAAAGCCCCGGGCTGGTGCTGGATATTGCACCGCTTTCCGGACACGATCTCGCCTTCTATTGTCTTGATGTTACCCGCGCCGGCAATAATGGCGTGCTGGCCGCGCTGCTGTTGCGCGCATTATTTAATGGCTTACTTCAGGAACAATTGTCACATCAACGCCAGCGCTTACCTGAAATGGGTGCTTTACTTAAGCAGGTAAACCAACTGTTGCACCAGGCAAATTTGCCGGGGCAGTTCCCGTTACTGGTGGGGTATTACCACAGTGAGCTTAAGAATTTGTTATTAGTCTCGGCCGGTTTAAACGCCACGTTAAATACCGGAGAGCATCAAATTCAAATCAGCAGTGGTGTTCCTCTCGGTACGCTTGGGAATACCTATCTCAACCAGGTAAGTCAGCGCAGCGAAGCGTGGCAATGCCAGGTCTGGGGTGCAGGCGGGCGGTTACGCTTAATGTTGAACGCGGAATGAGCGATCGCGTGGCGAAGCTCAGATAGATTTACCCGTCATATAAAAACGGGTGCTAATATCGCCGCAGTTTCTTCGTATTAATCCTAATTAGTTGTTAGCGCGTCCTTTTCAGACCTGGTCATTGGGTTGGTACTGATATACTCAGACGCGAGTTAATTCATGAACCTGTTCAAATCATGGACAGTCCAGGAGATTTCAATGGCTGCAATAAATTCGAAAGTGACTAAAGCAGTAATCCCGGTCGCGGGGTTGGGAACGAGGATGCTACCAGCTACGAAGGCAATTCCGAAAGAAATGTTGCCGCTGGTTGATAAGCCATTAATTCAGTACGTGGTCAATGAGTGCATTGCTGCGGGTATTACTGAAATCGTTCTGGTAACACATTCATCTAAAAACTCTATTGAAAACCACTTCGATACCAGCTTTGAGCTTGAAGCAATGCTGGAGAAGCGCGTTAAACGTCAGCTTCTTGAAGAAGTGCAATCTATTTGCCCGCCGCACGTGACCATCATGCAGGTGCGTCAGGGTCTGGCGAAGGGTCTGGGTCATGCCGTTATGTGCGCGCATCCGGTTGTCGGCAACGAGCCGGTCGCCGTAATCCTGCCAGACGTTATCCTTGATGAGTTCGAGTCCGATCTGTCGCAGGATAACCTCGCTGAGATGATCAAACGCTTCGACGAATCCGGTGCCAGCCAGATCATGGTTGAGCCGGTAGATGACGTTACCGCTTACGGCGTAGTGGACTGCAAAGGCGCCACGCTGAACCCGGGTGACAGCGTGCCGATGGTTGGCGTGGTTGAGAAACCGAAAGCGAACGTCGCGCCGTCAAATCTGGCAGTTGTTGGCCGTTATGTCCTGAGCGCTGAGATTTGGCCGCTGCTGGCGAAAACGCCTCCGGGAGCCGGTGATGAGATCCAGCTTACCGATGCTATCGATATGCTGATCGAAAAAGAGACCGTTGAAGCCTATCACATGAAAGGCAAAAGCCATGACTGTGGTAATAAACTCGGCTATATGCGCGCCTTTGTAGAATATGGCATTCGCCATAAATCACTGGGCGAAGAGTTTAAAGCCTGGCTGAACGAAACAGTAGGCGCTGCTAAAGCATAACCCCCAGCGCAGACAGTAAATAAGGTCGACGTTAATCGTGCTCAGCACTGTTTATCGTCGGCCTTTTTTATTGCGCGTTTATCAGCGGCCCGCTGTGAAAAGGGGGATAAGAAAAAGCGTATAATGTTGGTAATAAAAGTGGCGGGTTTTTGAGCGCTGCCCATGACGAAAAGAAACGACGTGATTGTCCGGGCTATTTGTGAAGAAATTGTGTAGAACGGATAAAAAAAATCCCGCCAGCGGCGGGATATTAAAAGCAGATAAGAGTTTACTCACTTACGCGAGCAGGAAATCTTCCAGCTTTTTACCTTGTTCATCGATAGCTTTTTTGATTACTGCTGGAGTACGACCCTGGCCGGTCCAGGTTTTCGTTTCGCCATTTTCATCTACGTAGCTATATTTAGCCGGACGCGCAGCGCGTTTTGCTTTGGTACCCGTTTTAGCCGCAGCCATGCTGTTCAGCAATTCATTCGGGTCAATACCATCAGCAATTAACATTTCACGGTACTGCTGCAGTTTACGGGTACGCTCTTCAACTTCAGCTGCGGCAGCGTTCTCTTCTTCACGACGCTCATTAACCACAACTTCTAATTTTTCCAGCATCTCTTCCAGTGTTTCCAGCGTGCATTCTCTTGCCTGTGCGCGCAGAGTACGGATGTTGTTCAGAATTTTAAGGGCTTCGCTCATTGTAGTAATCTCAAACTTATATTGGGGTGGTTTGTTGGGCTAATAATAGAGCGTTAAATTCAGCAGTGCAATAGCCGCGAATGTAAGGAATTCAAAATGGCCCTTTATTTAAGTTTTTTCTAAATACCGTTATCTTAAATTGTTAATCAACAACCACACTGCCAAACAGGTATAAGCGTGCAATGCAGGTTCGGTCATATGCAAAGGAGAAGCGATATTTTTTGATTATTCCTTTGGGAGAAATAGCCATAATGGATAAATAACAACCGCGTTTATTACCCGCTTAAATGCGGTTACTTTAGTAAAATATTAATAATTTCTGAATGATATGATGAGAATCATCGCATAAGAACAGTATGCTAACTTCCTGAATTTGTTATGGCTGTTTCTTTTGCAGCTACAACCGCTGCGATCGGAAAGTGCGCATTTATGCGTAAATCTGTCTACAGGATTAACCTAAGCTACAACGGTTGCTCAGGTCCGGCAGTTAAAACATGATACAATTCGCCGCAGGATCATCACACTTTGATTAGGGTTTTGCGCGCAATGGCACAGCTTTATTTCTACTATTCAGCAATGAATGCAGGGAAATCGACGGCATTACTACAGTCCTCGTACAATTATCAAGAGCGAGGCATGAGAACGGTAGTTTATACCGCAGAAATTGATAACCGCTTTGGTGCAGGGAAAGTCAGTTCCCGGATTGGTTTATCCTCGCCCGCACGTCTGTTTAATCAGCACACCTCGCTGTTTGACGACATTAAAGCTCAACACCAGCAAGAAGCCGTGCACTGTGTGCTGGTGGACGAATGCCAGTTTTTAACGCGAGAGCAGGTATACGCTCTTTCAGAAGTGGTGGATGAGCTTGATATTCCCGTGCTCTGTTATGGGCTGAGAACCGATTTCCGCGGTGAACTCTTCGGCGGGAGCCAGTATTTGCTGGCGTGGTCAGATAAATTAGTTGAGCTTAAAACCGTCTGTTTTTGCGGACGCAAGGCAAGCATGGTGCTGCGACTCGATCACGAGGGGCGTCCTGATAATAAAGGCGAGCAGGTGGTTATTGGCGGCAATGAGCGCTACGTCTCCGTTTGCCGTAAACATTATAAGGAAGCGCTGTCAGAAGGCTCTCTTGCGACAATACAGGCGCGGGTAAGAGGGTAGTGATTGCACTGTCGGTACCCGAGTAAATACCTTCTGATAAGCAGGAAATAAAAAACCCGCCGAAGCGGGTTTTTTTATGACGCTATACCATTAAGCGGGTTTCTTCGCTTTTTTGTCAGCTTTAACCGGTGCGGCTTCCACTTTTGGTGCAGGAGCGGCTTCACCCTCTTTATATTCGCGACCGTAGAAGGTATCCAGCAGGATCTGCTTCAGCTCTGCGATCAGCGGGTAACGCGGGTTGGCGCCGGTGCACTGGTCGTCAAACGCATCTTCAGAGAGTTTGTCGACGTTGGCCAGGAAGTCTGCTTCCTGTACGCCAGCTTCCCGAATCGACTTCGGAATACCCAGTTCCGCTTTCAGGCTCTCCAGCCAGGCCAGCAGTTTCTCAATTTTCGCAGCGGTACGGTCTCCCGGTGCAGAAAGACCCAGGTGATCGGCAATCTCTGCGTAACGGCGGCGTGCCTGCGGACGGTCATACTGACTGAACGCGGTCTGTTTGGTCGGGTTGTCATTCGCGTTGTATCGAATAACGTTGCTGATCAACAGGGCGTTAGCCAGGCCGTGCGGAATATGGAACTGCGAGCCCAGTTTGTGCGCCATGGAGTGACACACACCGAGGAAGGCGTTAGCGAACGCGATACCAGCGATGGTTGCAGCACTGTGCACACGCTCACGGGCAACCGGGTTTTTCGACCCTTCGTTGTAAGAAGCTGGCAGGTTCTCTTTCAGCAGCTTAAGTGCCTGCAGCGCCTGACCGTCGGAGAACTCAGAAGCCAGTACCGAGACGTACGCTTCCAGCGCGTGGGTTACCGCATCCAGGCCACCAAAGGCGCAGAGGGATTTCGGCATATCCATCACCAGATTGGCGTCAACAACCGCCATATCCGGGGTGAGGGCGTAATCCGCCAACGGGTATTTCTGGCCGGTAGCATCATCGGTAACAACCGCAAACGGCGTCACTTCAGAACCGGTACCGGAGGTGGTGGTCACGGCGATCATTTTCGCTTTGACGCCCATTTTCGGGAACTTGTAGATACGTTTACGGATATCCATAAAGCGCAGCGCCAGCTCTTCGAAGTGGGTTTCCGGATGTTCGTACATTACCCACATGATTTTCGCAGCATCCATCGGGGAGCCGCCGCCGAGGGCGATAATCACGTCCGGTTTAAAGGAGTTCGCCAGCTCAGCGCCTTTACGCACCACGGTCAGCGTCGGATCCGCTTCCACCTCGAAGAACACTTCGGTTTCCACGCCCGCAGCTTTCAGCACGGAGGTGATCTGGTCAGCATAGCCGTTGTTGAAGAGGAAACGGTCGGTCACGATCATTGCGCGTTTGTGACCATCAGTAATCACTTCATCCAGCGCGATTGGCAGAGAGCCGCGGCGGAAGTAGATTGATTTCGGAAGTTTATGCCACAACATGTTCTCAGCTCGCTTAGCAACGGTTTTCTTGTTGATCAGGTGCTTAGGACCAACGTTTTCTGAGATGGAGTTACCACCCCATGAACCACAACCCAGAGTCAGGGAAGGCGCAAGTTTGAAGTTGTAGAGGTCACCGATACCACCCTGAGAAGCAGGGGTGTTGATAAGGATACGCGCGGTTTTCATCATCTGGCCGAAGTGCGCAACACGCTCAGGCTGGTTGTCCTGGTCGGTGTAGAGGCAGGAGGTGTGCCCGATACCGCCCATGGCGACCAGTTTCTCCGCTTTCACCACCGCGTCGTCGAAATCTTTCGCGCGATACATTGCCAGGGTCGGAGAGAGTTTTTCATGTGCAAACGGTTCGCTCTCATCCACCACGGTGACTTCACCGATAAGAATTTTGGTGCTTGCCGGTACGCTAAAGCCCGCCAGTTCAGCAATTTTGTGCGCCGGTTGGCCAACGATAGCCGCGTTGAGCGCGCCGTTTTTCAGGATGATGTCCTGAACCGCTTTCAACTCCTGTCCCTGCAGCATATAGCCGCCGTGGCTGGCGAAACGCTCACGCACGGCGTCATACACGGAGTCGACAACCACAACAGACTGTTCAGAAGCACAGATAACGCCGTTGTCGAAGGTTTTCGACATCAGCACTGACGCGACAGCGCGTTTGATATCGGCGGTTTCGTCGATAACAACCGGGGTGTTACCCGCACCCACGCCGATAGCCGGTTTACCGGAGCTGTAAGCGGCTTTCACCATGCCCGGACCGCCGGTCGCGAGGATCAGGTTGATATCCGGGTGATGCATTAACGCATTGGAGAGTTCGACGGAAGGCTGATCAATCCAGCCGATAAGGTCTTTCGGCGCACCTGCCGCGATGGCCGCCTGCAGCACGATGTCCGCTGCTTTGTTGGTGGCATCTTTTGCACGTGGGTGCGGAGAGAAGATGATCGCGTTACGGGTTTTCAGGCTAATCAGTGATTTAAAGATTGCAGTAGAGGTGGGGTTAGTGGTCGGTACGATACCGCAGATAATGCCGATAGGCTCAGCGATAGTGATCGTACCGAAGGTATCATCTTCCGATAATACGCCGCAGGTTTTCTCATCTTTATACGCGTTGTAGATATACTCGGAAGCAAAGTGGTTTTTAATCACTTTATCTTCGACGATACCCATGCCGGATTCAGCTACGGCCATTTTCGCGAGGGGGATTCGAGCATCTGCGGCAGCCAGGGCGGCGGCGCGGAAGATTTTATCTACTTGCTCTTGAGTAAAGTTGGCATATTCACGCTGGGCTTTCTTCACACGTTCAACGAGTGCGTTCAGTTCAGCGACATTAGTAACAGCCATAATGCTCTCCTGATAATGTTTAAACTCTTTTAGTAAACCATCTGCGCAAACTGTCAGTATAGACAGCGCCGAAACAGGTTGTGTAAAGCTATGTAAGTCAATAAGTTACACAGCATAAATACCGCTGGTTTACTAAAAGAGCCTTAACGAACCGGGAGCAATTATTGACATTTCTGCTCTCTATTCGTGGCATCAAGATTACCCACTTCTGAGTAAATAATGCGTGATCCATATCAAGTTTTCACTAGGCTGACACCTTTCAGCTTGGCCATTACTGGCGAGTTGTATCAATTGTTAACGTTTATCCGCTAAAGAAGGCTCGGATTTTTCACATTTGCCTTAACTCAATAACACACTGTTTTATCAGGGTTATTAGCGAATAAACTGGTGGACTCCACAAAAAAATCGCGTATCTTCTGCATGGATTTTCCTGTCACGCTATTGTTTCTAAAGTACTGGCGATAACGCGGAGCTTGCTGTGGATCACTTTGGGTTTGATTTTCCTCTCTATTTTAAATTTTTCGTCGGTCTTTTTGCGCTGGTGAACCCGGTTGGCATCATCCCGGTTTTTATCAGTATGACCAGTTATCAAATGGCCGATGCCCGTAATAAAACTAACCTTACGGCGAATGTTTCGGTCGCTATCATTCTCTGGACGTCACTCTTTCTGGGCGACACCATCCTGCAGCTGTTTGGTATCTCAATTGACTCTTTCCGTATAGCTGGCGGTATTCTGGTCGTTACCATCGCAATGTCGATGATCAGCGGCAAGCTGGGGGAGGATAAACAGAACAAGCAGGAGAAATCAGAAACCGCTATCCGTGAAAGCGTGGGTGTGGTGCCGCTGGCATTGCCCTTGATGGCAGGGCCGGGTGCAATCAGCTCCACCATCGTTTGGGGGACGCGTTATCACACCCTTGCACACCTGATTGGCTTCTCACTGGCGATTGCACTATTTGCTCTCTGCTCATGGGGGCTGTTCCGCATTGCGCCGTGGCTGGTGCGCCTGCTCAGGCAAACCGGCATTAACGTTATCACGCGTATTATGGGGTTGCTGCTGATGGCGTTAGGTATTGAGTTTATTGTTGCTGGCGCGAAGTCGCTTTTCCCCGGCCTGCTGAATTGATTCATTCTTTCATTTATATAGGTTTTATTTTTTCGGGGCGCGAGAACATCGCGCTTTCGAATGTAAGCCTGCTCGCATAATTAGCAAAAGATATGAACAATCAGCAGAAGGGCGGCAGGCATAACAAATTACAATAATCAGAAAAGCTGTTTTCTATCATAGAATTATAAGTTTCATGAATCATTAATGTCTGCATTTTGAGCAATTAACTCTGTTATTTCTCTCACATCATACTATTGGGCTTGCCGAGTCATTATCGAAATGATATTAGTACTTTCAATCTCCTCGCAGAGTAATGTGCTAAAAAGTAGTCAATTGTTGATTTTTTGTGCAAATCTCTGTGAAGGCAGCCAAAAAGTATCACAAGGCGGTGATACTTCTTTATCTGATTGATAATTCATAAGAAAAAACCAACAGGGAGACGCAGTCGTCATCTCGCTGCGGCTGTCGCTACGCCGTAAAAGAGAAATGGTTAACAAATTTGCAAAATGTATTGGCGGCGGTCTCGGGCATTTGTTATTTTCCGGCGAATGTCTTTATCAGCCTCATAATTTACAGCGTAAAGCGATTTGTTGAGAATCGTTTTCAATTAGAAAATAAATACCATGAATACAACGCGTCTCGACAGGGGAGGCGCGTTAATGAATCGACGCGAGATTGCCGTTCGAGCGATCCGTAATAAAAAAGTCGGTGATAGCAGAAGTAAAAAAAAGATGTCTGAAAGCGCCAAAAGCTCCTGCGCTATTCAGGCCCCCGAACAGGGGATGATACAGCTGGCATAAATGTCGGTAATTATAATGATTGGAGTCACAACACAATGTCCATCATCACAAAGAAAAGCGTAGTTGCAGCGGGTATTTTAGCAGCGCTAATTTCCGGTAACGCCGCCTTCGCGGCCGACGTACCGGCTGGCGTTCAACTGGCGGAAAAACAGACGCTGGTGCGCAATAACGGTGCTGAAGTGCAATCTCTCGATCCGCATAAAATCGAGGGCGTTCCGGAATCAAACGTTAGCCGTGACCTGTTTGAAGGTCTGCTTATTTCCGATGTTGAAGGCCACCCGACTGCCGGTGTTGCTGAAAAATGGGAAAACAAAGATTTTAAAGTCTGGACATTCCATCTGCGTAAAAACGCAAAATGGTCAGACGGCACCCCGGTTACCGCCCATGACTTCGTCTATAGCTGGCAGCGCCTGGCAGATCCTAAAACGGCTTCTCCGTACGCCAGCTATCTGCAATATGGCCATATCGCCAATATCGATGATGTTATCGCCGGTAAAAAACCGACCAGCGAATTGGGCGTAAAAGCGATCGATGATAATACCTTCGAAGTCACGCTGAGCGAGCCGGTTCCCTATTTCTATAAACTGCTGGTTCACCCGTCCGTTTCCGCTGTGCCAAAAGCCGCGATTGAAAAATTTGGCGATAAGTGGACCCAGCCTGCAAATATCGTCACCAACGGCGCTTATAAGCTGAAAGATTGGGTGGTCAACGAACGTATTGTTCTTGAGCGCAACACCAATTACTGGGACAACGACAAAACCGTTATTACCCAGGTGACCTACCTGCCAATCTCGGCAGAAGTGACGGACGTTAACCGCTACCGCAGCGGCGAAATCGACATGACCTATAACAACATGCCGATTGAACTGTTCCAGAAATTGAAAAAAGAGATCCCGAAAGAAGTTCACGTCGATCCGTACCTCTGTACTTATTACTATGAGATCAACAACCAGAAAGCGCCATTCACTGACGTTCGCGTGCGTACCGCCCTTAAACTGGCGCTGGATCGCGATATCATCGTTAATAAAGTGAAAAACCAGGGCGACCTGCCTGCTTACAGCTACACCCCGCCGTATACCGATGGTGCAAAACTGACCGAACCGGCCTGGTTCAAAATGACCCAGGAGCAGCGTAACGCCGAAGCGAAAAAACTGCTCGCCGAAGCGGGTTACACAGCCGACAAACCGCTGAGCTTCAGCCTGCTGTATAACACCTCCGATCTGCACAAAAAACTGGCGATTGCCGTTGCCTCTATCTGGAAGAAAAACCTCGGTGCCAACGTCAAGCTGGAGAACCAGGAGTGGAAAACCTTCCTCGACACGCGTCATCAGGGCACCTTTGATGTTGCACGTGCCGGCTGGTGCGCGGATTACAATGAGCCGACCTCCTTCCTGAACACCATGCTTTCAGACAGCTCGAACAACACCGCGCACTATAAGAGCCCGGCGTTTGACAAGCTGATTGGCGACACGCTGAAAGTGACCGACGAAGCGCAGCGCGCTGAGCTTTACTCCAAAGCTGAACAGCAGCTTGATAAAGACTCCGCCATCGTTCCGGTCTACTACTACGTGAACGCCCGTCTGGTGAAACCGTGGGTGGGTGGCTACACCGGTAAAGACCCGTTAGATAATATCTACGTGAAAAACTTGTATATTATCAAGCATTAATGGCAATGAGTGGGGCAGGGCAACCTGCCTCACAGTGTCTTATTTTTATCGCACCAGAACACACATCGGTCGCAGACGGCACCTGGGTCGTCTGAAAGAGAATGTGTAAAAGGCACAGGCCAGAAGGTACGGGCAATGTTGAAATTTATTCTGCGTCGCTTTCTTGAAGCGATTCCAACACTCTTTATTCTGATTACGATTTCGTTCTTTATGATGCGTCTTGCGCCGGGAAGTCCTTTTACCGGTGAACGTGCGCTTGCGCCGGAAGTAATGGCCAATATCGAGGCGAAATACCATTTGAACGATCCCATCACCACCCAGTATTTCAGCTACCTGAAACAGCTGGCGCATCTGGATTTTGGTCCGTCGTTTAAATACAAAGATTACACCGTGAATGACCTGGTGGCGGCGAGCTTCCCGGTTTCCGCCAAATTGGGCGCCGCGGCGTTTATCCTCGCGATTGTGTTCGGCGTGACGGCAGGCGTTATTGCCGCCTTGAACCAGAACACCAAATGGGACTACACGGTAATGGGGTTAGCCATGACCGGGGTAGTGATACCCAGCTTCGTTGTCGCTCCTCTGTTAGTGATGATATTTGCCATTGTGCTGCAGTGGTTACCGGCCGGCGGCTGGAATGGCGGGGCACCTAAATTTATGATCCTGCCGATGGTCGCGCTCTCGCTCGCCTATATCGCCAGCATCGCGCGTATCACCCGTGGTTCAATGATTGAAGTGCTGCACTCCAACTTCATCCGCACCGCGCGCGCGAAAGGGCTGCCGATGCGCCGGATCATCTTCCGTCACGCGCTGAAACCGGCGCTGCTGCCCGTACTCTCCTATATGGGCCCGGCTTTTGTCGGCATCATTACTGGCTCCATGGTTATCGAAACGATTTATGGCTTGCCGGGTATCGGCCAGCTGTTCGTGAACGGCGCGCTTAACCGCGACTACTCGCTGGTGCTGAGCCTGACGATTCTGGTCGGCGCGCTGACCATCACCTTCAACGCGATTGTTGATGTGCTCTACGCCATCATCGATCCGAAAATTCGTTATTGAGACTGGAGTTCGCCATGATGTTAAGTAAGAAAAACAGCGAGGCGCTGGAAAACTTCAGTGAGAAACTCGAAGTCGAAGGGCGTAGCCTTTGGCAGGACGCGCGTCGTCGCTTTATGCACAACCGCGCAGCGGTCGCCAGCCTGTTTGTACTGGTGCTGATTGCGCTGTTCGTGACGCTGGCACCAATGCTGTCGCAGTTCAGCTACTTTGATACCGACTGGGCGATGATGTCTAACGCGCCGGATATGGAGTCAGGGCACTATTTCGGCACCGACTCCTCCGGGCGCGATCTGCTGGTGCGCGTTGCTATCGGCGGGCGTATCTCGCTGATGGTCGGTATCGCCGCGGCGCTGGTGGCGGTAGTTCTCGGTACGCTCTACGGTTCGCTCTCTGGCTATCTGGGCGGCAAAACCGACTCGGTGATGATGCGTCTGCTGGAGATCCTCAACTCCTTCCCGTTTATGTTCTTCGTTATCCTGCTGGTCACCTTTTTCGGGCAGAACATCCTGCTGATCTTTGTGGCTATCGGCATGGTCTCCTGGCTGGATATGGCGCGTATTGTGCGCGGCCAGACCCTGAGCCTGAAGCGTAAAGAGTTTATCGAAGCGGCGCAGGTGGGTGGGGTCTCTACCGCCAATATCGTGATGCGCCATATCGTGCCGAACGTGCTGGGCGTGGTGGTGGTGTATGCCTCGCTGCTGGTGCCGAGCATGATCCTGTTCGAATCCTTCCTCAGCTTCCTCGGCCTCGGTACGCAGGAGCCGCTCAGCAGCTGGGGCGCGCTGTTAAGCGATGGCGCAAACTCAATGGAGGTTTCTCCATGGTTGCTGCTCTTCCCGGCGGGTTTCCTTGTGATCACCCTGTTCTGTTTCAACTTTATCGGCGATGGCCTGCGTGATGCCCTCGACCCGAAAGATCGTTAAGGAGTGCCGTTATGAGCATGACTGAAACCGTAGTAGCGTCAACGACGCGGCAGCAAACGGACCTCCTGCTGGATGTGAAAGATCTCCGTGTGACTTTTGGCACGCCGGATGGCGATGTCACCGCGGTCAACGACCTGAACTTCTCCCTGCGTGCAGGCGAGACGCTGGGCATCGTGGGCGAATCGGGCTCCGGTAAATCCCAGACCGCATTTGCGCTGATGGGGCTGCTGGCTTCTAACGGGCGTATTGGTGGCTCGGCGCTGTTCAACGGCAAAGAGATCCTTAATCTGCCGGAATATGCGCTGAACAAACTGCGCGCCGAGCAGATCTCGATGATTTTCCAGGATCCAATGACCTCGCTGAACCCGTACATGCGCGTTGGCGAACAGCTGATGGAAGTGTTGATGCTGCACAAAGGCATGAACAAAGCCGAAGCGTTTGAGGAGTCGGTAAAAATGCTCGACGCGGTCAAAATGCCGGAAGCGCGTAAGCGCATGCGCATGTACCCGCACGAGTTCTCCGGCGGGATGCGTCAGCGCGTAATGATCGCCATGGCGCTGATGTGCAGGCCAAAGCTGCTGATTGCCGACGAACCGACCACCGCCCTCGACGTTACCGTGCAGGCGCAGATTATGACGCTGCTCAATGAACTGAAGCGCGAATTCAACACCGCGATTATCATGATCACTCATGACCTCGGCGTGGTGGCGGGTATCTGCGATAAAGTGCTGGTGATGTATGCCGGTCGAACCATGGAGTATGGCAAAGCGCGCGATGTCTTCTATCAGCCGTCGCACCCGTACTCTATCGGCCTGCTGCATGCGGTACCACGTCTGGATGCCGATGGCGAAGCGATGCTGACCATTCCTGGCAACCCGCCAAACCTGCTGCGTCTGCCGAAAGGTTGCCCGTTCCAGCCGCGCTGTCCGCACGCGATGGAGATCTGTCATAACGCGCCGCCGCTGGAAGAGTTTGCGCCGGGCCGTCTGCGCGCCTGCTTTAAGCCGGTGGAGGAGTTAGTATGAACGCCGTAACCGAAGAGAGAAAAGTGCTGCTCGAAATCGCCGATCTGAAGGTGCATTTCGATATTAAAGATGGCAGACAGTGGTTCTGGCAGCCGCCGAAAACCCTGAAAGCGGTCGATGGCGTAACGCTGCGCCTTTATGAAGGCGAAACCCTTGGCGTGGTCGGTGAATCCGGCTGCGGCAAATCAACCTTCGCGCGCGCGATTATCGGACTGGTGAAAGCGACCGACGGAAAAGTGGCCTGGCTGGGGCGCGATCTGCTGGGCATGAAGCCGGATGAGTGGCGCGCCGTACGCAGCGATATCCAGATGATTTTCCAGGATCCACTGGCCTCGCTGAACCCGCGTATGACCATCGGTGAAATCATCGCCGAGCCGCTGCGCACCTACCATCCGAAGATGCCGCGTCAGGAAGTGAAAGACCGCGTCAAAGCGATGATGATGAAGGTCGGCCTGCTGCCTAACCTGATCAACCGCTATCCCCATGAGTTCTCCGGCGGTCAATGCCAGCGTATCGGCATCGCACGCGCGCTGATCCTTGAGCCGAAACTGATTATCTGCGATGAGCCAGTCTCCGCGCTCGACGTGTCAATTCAGGCGCAGGTAGTCAACCTGCTGCAGCAGTTACAGCGTGAAATGGGGCTGTCGCTGATCTTTATTGCCCACGATCTGGCGGTGGTTAAGCACATCTCCGACCGCGTGCTGGTGATGTACCTGGGCCATGCGGTAGAGCTGGGCACCTATGATGAGGTGTACCAGAATCCGCTGCACCCTTACACCAAAGCGCTGATGTCAGCGGTGCCGGTGCCCGATCCGGATGTCGAGAAGAACAAAACTATCCAGCTGCTGGAGGGGGATCTGCCATCGCCGATCAACCCGCCATCGGGCTGCGTCTTCCGCACCCGTTGCCCGATTGCCGGGCCGGAGTGTGCGAAAACCCGTCCGGTGCTGGAGGGCAGCTTCCGCCACGCGGTCTCCTGCCTGAAGGTCGACCCGCTTTAAGCGAGGCATAAAAAAATGGGCTGACAATATGTCAGCCCTTTTTCTTTTCGGTGCTTATTCGCGCCAGAGAATATGGCACAGCTTATGGTCTTTCTCGCGGCACAGCAGCACGCGCGCAAAGACATCATTCAGCTCACCGCCATCCGTCTCCGCCAGGCCAATCACTACCTCAGCAAAAAAATCCGGATTTAAATCGTAATCCACATGCTCCTGCCAGTCCTCGCCGGGATCGAACAGTTCTGCACCGCCACGCTCTTCAAACTGCAGGTTGAAAAGAATGATGTCCGCCGGATCCAGGTTGTCCGCCGCCAGTTCCAGGAAGATGTCATACGCTTGCTCAAGCGTTTCATCTTCCGTCAGGCGGTTATTCAGGTCCATTTCCATAAGTTACCTCATCACGTCTGTTGGGCACGTTTTACAGCAACGGACTAAAGAAGTAAAACAGTCGTTCAGCAATGCGGTGCCAGAAGGGCCGTTTTACCCACAAGCGCGCATCCAGCAAGCGCGAGCGGGAGATGTAATCATCCTGCACCGCCGCCAGATCGCCGCCAAATCCCGCGTCGTCAATCACCAGCGTAATCTCAAAGTTGAGCCACAGGCTGCGCATATCGAGGTTCACCGTGCCGACCAGGCTTAGCTCGCCGTCGACCAGCACGCTCTTGGTATGCAGCAATCCGCCTTCAAACTGGTAGATCTTCACCCCGGCGGCCAGCAGCTCGGTAAAGAATGCGCGGCTGGCCCAGCCGACCAGCACGGAATCATTTTTGCGCGGCAGAATAATGCTCACATCCACTCCGCGCTGCGCGGCGGTACAAATCGCATGCAACAGATCGTCGCTCGGGACAAAGTAGGGGGTGGTCATGATCAAATATTCACGCGACGCATATACCGCCGTCAACAGCGCCTGGTGGATCAAATCCTCCGGGAAGCCAGGCCCCGACGCAATGGTGTGAATAGTGTGCCCGCTGGCCTCTTCAAACGGCATGATATTGGCATCGGGCGGCGGCGGCAGAATGCGCTTGCCGGTCTCAATCTCCCAGTCGCAGGAGTAGACGATGCCCATAGCCGTGGCGATAGGGCCCTCCATGCGCGCCATCAGGTCGACCCACTGACCGACGCCGGAGTCCTGTTTAAAGTAACGCGGATCGACCATGTTCATGCTGCCGGTATAGGCAATATAGTTATCAATCAGTACGATTTTCCGGTGCTGGCGCAAGTCCATGCGGCGCAGGAAGACACGCATCAGATTGACCTTCAGCGCTTCAACGACATCAATGCCCGCATTGCGCATCATTCCCGCCCACGGGCTGCGGAAGAAGGTGACGCTGCCTGCTGAGTCCAGCAGCAGACGGCAGTGCACACCGCGGCGCGCTGCCGCCATCAGCGACTCTGCCACCTGGTCGGCCATACCGCCGGGCTGCCAGATATAGAAAACCATCTCGATATTGTGGCGGGCGAGCTGGATATCGCGGATCAGCGCCTGCATCACGTCATCTGAGGAGGTCAGCAGTTGCAGCTGATTACCTTTGACCCCGGCGATACCCTGGCGGCGCTCGCACAGCTTAAACAGCGAGGAGGCAACGCTGCTGTTCTCGGTGGCGAAGATATGGTTGAAGTGTTTAAGATCGCTGAGCCATTTAGCGGTTGAGGGCCACATTGCACGCGCACGCTCCGCGCGCCGTTTACCGAGATGCAGCTCGCCCAGCGAGAGGTAAGCGATAATGCCCACCAGCGGCAGGATATAGATGACAAGCAGCCACGCCATGGCCGACGTGACCGCCCGGCGCTTCATCAGAATACGCAGCGTAACACCAGCAATAAGCAACCAGTAACCAACAACAATGAGCCAACTCATTACGGTGTAAAACGCGGACATCGACAAAAATCCTTTTACAATCTGTATTGGTTGAGTTTACGCATACGAATTCATCTGGCAAATAAAAACGCCGAAAAGCGCTGGCCTGAAAGAGGCGACAGACTATAATGGCGGCTTCTATTTTGTATAGAGTTGTTACAATGAAGCGTAGTCGAACGGAAGTGGGGCGCTGGCGTATGCTGCGTCAGGTTGGCCGCCGGAAAGCGCGCTGGCTGGAAGCGCAGTCCCGCCGTAATATGCGAATCCACAGCATCAGGAAATGCGGCGTTAATCGCCATCGTAATGTGCTGCTGTTTGCCATCTACGATATCTGAATCCCGGGCACCAAAAAGGTGCCCGCGGTCGTTTTTAGCCCCTTAGTTTCAGGAGAGAGATGATGTCCGTGATCGACAGCCTTATGGCGTTTACCTTTGCCGCTACGCTCTTAACGCTCACGCCGGGTCTTGATACCGCGCTGATCTTGCGCACAGCCTCGGTAGAAGGGCGTAAACAGGCTTTTCAGGCGCAGATGGGGATTAATGCCGGCTGCCTGATCTGGGGTGCAATGGTGGCATTCGGACTTGGGGCGCTAATTGCCGTTTCAGAACTGGCGTACAATGTCCTTAAATATTGCGGTGCCGCGTACTTATGCTGGTTGGGGTTAACTATGCTGCTGCGTCCGCGCGGGGCATTGACCGGTATCAATAGCGTTGAGAACCCTTCGCAGAACTGGTTTATCAAAGGGATGCTTGGCAATGTACTTAATCCGAAGGTAGGGATTTTTTACGTTTCGTTTCTGCCGCAGTTTATCCCTCACGGGCAACCGCTTATTGCCTGGACATTCGGCCTGGTGATGATTCATGTGCTGATTGGCACATGCTGGTCAACGGCACTGATTTCGGCGACCCGGCCACTGGCAACCTTCCTGCGTAAGCCGCGTGTGATCCGCTGGATGGATCGCTGCACGGGTATCGTATTCCTGCTTTTTGCTACCCGGTTAGCGCTAAGCAAGCGCTGAAGCCATGCGGGGCAATGACCTGCATTGCCCCGGACTGACTTAGAAAACTTTTTTATAGGGTTTGACCGTGACACTCTGATAGACGCCCGCCGCCACGTAGGGATCGGCTTCCGCCCAGGATTTCGCCGCTTCCAGCGATTCAAACTCAGCAATCACCGTTGAGCCGCTAAACCCGGCAACACCAGGATCGTTACTGTCGACTGCCGGCAGTGGGCCTGCGGTTAACAGACGGCCTTCATCACGCAGCAGTTGCAGGCGTGCAAGGTGGGCCGGACGTACGGAGAGGCGTTTTTCCAGAGAATCGGCAATATCTTCAGCAAAAATAACGTATAGCACAGAGCAAGCTCCTGTCTTTTCAGAAAGGCATAACGTAAGTGAAAGGTGCAGTGACTGCAATGCAAAGATTGCAACGGGCAGGCAACCCTGCCAATTAACGGGGCTTTTTTACCCGCTTCAGCGATAAATTTGATCTGCACCAGGCTGGCTTGTTGAATATGATTGCTATTTGCATTTAAAATCGAGCCCTGGTTTTTTAACTGACATGATTATGACTTCAATGACCCTGGATTTACCTCGCCGCTTTCCCTGGCCGACGCTGCTCTCCGTCGCCATTCACGGTGCTGTTGTGGCGGGTCTGCTTTATACCTCGGTACATCAGGTTGTTGAACTGCCCGCACCCGCGCAGCCTATCTCTGTCACTATGGTCTCGCCTGCGGAGCTGGAGCCTGCTCCCGCCCCGGCACCGCCGCAGCCGGTTGTTGAGCCTGAACCCGAACCGGTCGTCGAGCCAGAGCCGATCCCCGAGCCGCCTAAAGAGGCGCCGGTGGTGATTGAGAAGCCAAAGCCCAAACCCAAACCGAAGCCTAAACCCAAGCCGGTGAAAAAAGTGGAGCAGCCGAAGCGCGAAAGTAAGCCGGT
Organism: Kosakonia sp. CFBP8986; assembly: GCF_034044935.1. Classification (NCBI taxonomy): domain Bacteria; kingdom Pseudomonadati; phylum Pseudomonadota; class Gammaproteobacteria; order Enterobacterales; family Enterobacteriaceae; genus Kosakonia; species Kosakonia sp. CFBP8986. The sequence continues at coordinate 20,824 of NZ_JAXCXB010000005.1, forward strand.
TGAGCCGCAGCAGGCGAATCCGTTTGAGAACAGTGCTCCGTCGCGTCCGGCGGCAAGCACCACGACCTCCACCGCGACAAAACCGGCACCGTCGGTTCCGGCAGGCCCGCGCGCATTAAGCCGCAACCAGCCGCAATATCCACCGCGTGCGCAGGCGCTGCGCATTGAAGGGCGTGTAAGAGTGAAATTTGACGTCACGGCGGATGGACGTGTTGAGAACGTGCAGATCCTCTCGGCGCAACCGGCGAATATGTTTGAGCGCGAAGTGAAGGCCGCAATGCGCAAATGGCGCTATGAAGCCGGTAAGCCCGGCTCGGGGCTGATCGTCAATGTGGTCTTCCGCCTCGATGGCAGCACCTCGATGGAATAAGAGAAAAGCCTCCTTGCGGAGGCTTTTTTTATGGCTGCGCGGGCAGCGGACGCGGTTTGCCTTCATTGTCCACCGCGACATAGATAAACAGCGCTTCGGTGGCTTTATAGCGCTGACCAATCGGTTCAGACATCACTTTTTTCACCCACACTTCGACGTTGATCGTAATGGAAGTATTGCCGCGTTTGACGCAGCGGGCGTAGCAGCAGACCACATCGCCAACCGCGACCGGGCGCAGGAAGGTCATGCCGTCTACCCGCACGGTCACTACGCGCCCGTGGGCAATCTCTTTTGCCTGAATAGCGCCGCCCATATCCATTTGCGACATTAACCAGCCGCCAAAAATATCGCCGTTAGCGTTGGTATCGGCGGGCATTGCGAGTGTGCGTAGTACAAGTTCGCCCTGAGGCGCAGTTGAAGGCGTTGTCATTGTTATCTCTTCTGTGATGAGGGATTTCCGGCGGGATGCTACTACGAATGTGGGAGGTTCGGAAAGAAAAAAGCCAGGCATTGCGCCTGGCTTTCAGCATCAGGATTTCTCATCCTGCGCCGGCATGTGCCGGTAGATATAGACGCCGCTCAGCACGGTGAACAGCAGGGTGAGGATCGTCAGGCCAAAGACCTTGAAATTGACCCACACGTCAAACGGCAGCCAGAACGCGATATAGATATTCGCCAGCCCGCAGACGATAAAGAAGAGCGCCCAGGCGATATTGAGCTTCGACCAGACGGCGTCGGGCAGCGTCAGCTCTTTGCCCAGCATGCGCTGGATCAGCGTCTTCTTCATCACCCACTGGCTGAAGAGCAGCGCTGTGGCAAACAGACCGTAGATCACCGTCACTTTCCACTTAATAAATTCCACGTCATGGAATTTAATTGTCAGCCCGCCAAACACGGCGACCAGCACAAAGGTAATCAGCGCAACTTTTTCTACCTTGCGATAGCGGATCCAGCAGTAGATCAGCACGATGGCCGACGCGACAATCAGCACCTTGGTGGCGGTGAAAATGTCGTACATCTTGTAGACCACAAAAAAGAGCGCCAGCGGCAGAAAATCAAGAAACTGCTTCATTCTACGATTCCATCAAAAGGGTCACCCGGAGGGGGGACCGGGATAATTATTTGCGCATCAGCATATAGAGGCGGAAAAGGTAAATCAGTAGCACTGCCGAGAAGAGATTACTCAGTGCATTGGCAATTATCGCGCCACCTTCCGGCGAAAACGCGATGAGATGGTGACCATATCTCAGCATCAGAAATTTCGTCAGCAGCCAGGCTACTACCGGCGGAGCGACGAAACGCATATTTGCCCGGCTAAAGCGCATACTGCTACGCATCGAGGCAAAGACGCCCATTTTCTCCTGCACCAGCAGAATCGGCGCAAGGGCGAGGAAAATAGCCAGAAATATGCCCGGAACGTAAAGGAACAGCATGCCGAGTTGCACGATAAAAATGGTCAGCAGAAGCAGTAAAAAGAGCTTCGGTGCCGTCGGCACGCTGGCTCCCATTGCACTTAACGCGCTGACAGGCTGCCGGGCTGTAACCCTTTGCATCAGCACAACCAGCGCGCCTATCAGCAGCGCATACCCCGTCAATCCGGCAATCGTTGCCGCAGCCGAGGTGTGTAACAGCATTTTTTGCTGTTCCAGCGTCATACTCTGCACCAGCTCGAATGGATTATTTGTTTCCGCCAGGTTGTCAGCATCCATTACGTTGGAGAACTGCTCTTCACTGGGTGAAAGGACGTGCCCGATGACTGCGGTGATAACGGTACACGACAGCACAATCAGTAAGATTGTAATGAACTGGTAACGAAGAAAATCCCCCGTGTCACGGTAAACGGATTTCGCCGTGATAGACATGCACTCTCCTTGAGTATGGCGATATTAATTGACGGGCGATTGTACCCCGAATAGCCCCTCAGTGGCAGCATCACGGCTTGTATGGAAAAGCATATCTTTGTAAAGGGGCGCTAAACCGTAGCGCGCCCGCGCCCGATCGCAGGCTTCATTTACCTGGCCCGCTTCGCCTGACATCTGAAATTCACGGCACGGCGAAGGGCGTTGCGCATAAATGCTGCAGGAGGCGTTTTCCCCCGGCGTACCGACCAGCGCCACACAGCGGCTCTGTTTTTGATTGGTTCCGCTCATACAGCGCAAAAATGGGGTGAGGGGTTCAGTTAACTGAACCGGAACCGGGCCGCCAGCATCATCCGCTTCAGCCCAGTAGAAAGAGACACGAAAATACGCACAACAGGCTCCGCACGACATGCACGGGTTGAGATCACTCATAGCGCACCTGCACTTAACGACGCATCAACAGGAAAAGTCAGGCAGATAAATTATCGCTGCTCAAACGGGCGCACAAGAGGGGGCGAAAAGAATATTTTTTTGCCTTCATAAGGCAAAAATTGATGCAACAACAAAAGTTAAGGAGTGTAACGAAACGCAAAAATTAACCCAGATCAATGAATGTTAAATTACAGGGTTAAGTGTGATCCGGATTGGATCACATCCTACCTAATACCAGGTATAGTGCGCGGCGATAAAACCTCAAACATGGAGTGGATATGAAGAAGTTAGCCGTGGCAGCACTGATCCTGAGCACCCTTTCCGGGGTAGCATACGCGCACGACGCAGGCGAGTTTTTCATCCGGGCCGGTTCGGCCACCGTCCGTCCAACGGAAGGTTCAGATAACGTTTTGGGCGCGCTGGGCAGTTTCAACGTCGATAACAATACGCAGCTTGGCCTGACCATGACATGGATGGCGACCGACAACGTCGGTATTGAACTGCTGGCCGCAACGCCGTTTCGCCACCACGTTGGCACCGCACCGACCGGCGACCTGGCTACCGTAAGCCATCTGCCGCCTTCGCTGATGGCGCAGTGGTACTTCTTTGATGCCCAGAGCAAAGTGCGCCCCTACCTTGGCGCCGGTATCAACTACACCACCTTTTTCGATGAGAAATTTAACGCCACCGGCAAAGCCGCAGGGCTCTCTGATTTGAGTCTGAAGGATTCGTGGGGCGTAGCGGGGCAGGCGGGCGTGGATTATCTGATTAACCGCGACTGGCTGATCAACATGTCTGTATGGTGGATGGATATCGATACCGATGTGCGCTTCAAACAGAACGGCGTACAGCAGAGTGTGCATACCCGTCTCGATCCGTGGGTGTTTATGTTCTCTGCTGGTTACCGCTTCTGATGGTAATAACGGAAACAGGCCTTTGCAGACCCGTTTCCGTTTTTTACGCCCTTAGCTCGCCAGCGTGGCGGCTTTCAGGCGCTGCACAAACCCTTTCAGCTCGGCCAGCATTGTGGTCGGGTTATCCAGGTTGCTCTCGATAATCTTCACAATCGCCGATCCGGAAATTGCCCCTGCGGCACCGGCTTCAATTGCGGAAGCCACCTGATCCGGTGCGGAGATGCCAAAGCCCTGCAGCGCAGGCGCAGCATGGTACTCCGTCAGTTTCTCTACCAGATGATGCAGCGGCAGCGCCGCGCGGTTCTCCGCACCGGTCACGCCAGCGCGCGACAGCAGGTAGGTGTACCCGCGACCGTAAGAGGCAATCTGGCGTAGCAGATCATCATCGGCATTCGGCGGGCAGATAAAGATAGGCGCGATATTATGGCGCATCGCCGCCTGGCGGAACGGGGCAGACTCCTCAATCGGCACGTCGGCGACCAGCACCGAATCGACACCAACGCTGGCACACTGGGCGTAAAACTCATCAACGCCGCGGCTAAAGACCAGGTTGGCATACATCAACAGGCCAATCGGAATGGTCGGATGCTTCTGGCGGATCGCCGCCAGCATTTCAAAACAGTGACCCACCGTAACGCCCGCAGCGAAGGCGCGCAGCGTGGCACTCTGAATGGTCGGGCCATCTGCCAGCGGATCGGAGAAGGGGATGCCCAGCTCCAGCGCATCCGCGCCGCCTTCGATCAGCGCATCGATAATTTGCAGCGACAGGCCAGGTTCCGGATCGCCAAGGGTGACAAACGGGACAAAGGCACCTTCCCGGCGCGCGTTGAGCTGGTTGAAGAGGTTGTCATAGCGTTCCATCAGATTTCGCCTCGCGCTTTCAGAATGTCATGGACGGTGAAGATATCTTTGTCGCCGCGCCCGGAGAGGTTAACCACCAGCAACTGCTCCTTCTCAGGGTTCTCGCGCATCATCTTCAGCGCGTGCGCCAACGCATGAGAGGACTCCAGCGCCGGGATAATCCCTTCATGGCGGCAGAGCGTTTTAAACGCCTCCAGCGCTTCATCATCGGTAATCGAGACATACTCAGCGCGACCGGTGCTGTTGAGATGGGCGTGCTGCGGGCCTACTGACGGGAAATCAAGCCCGGCGGAGATCGAGTAGGACTCCTCAATCTGCCCGTCTTCCGTCTGCATCATCGGCGATTTCATGCCGAAGTAGATGCCGACGCGGCCATGTTTCAGCGGTGCGCCATGTTCGCCAGACTCAATGCCGTGACCCGCCGGTTCCACGCCAATCAGGCCGACGGCGCTCTCTTCGATAAAATCGGCAAACATCCCGATGGCGTTAGAGCCGCCGCCAACGCAGGCGATCACCGCATCCGGCAGACGTCCCTCTCTTTCAAGGATCTGCGCTTTGGTCTCTTCGCCGATCATGCGCTGGAACTCGCGCACAATGGTCGGGAAGGGGTGCGGGCCGGCTGCGGTACCGAGCATATAGTGCGCGGTTTCGTAGCTGCCGGACCAGTCGCGCAGCGCTTCGTTACAGGCATCTTTCAGGGTGGCTGAACCGCTGTGTACCGGGATCACTTCTGCGCCCATCAGTCGCATACGGAAGACGTTTGGCGACTGGCGCTCAACATCTTTTGCGCCCATATAGATGCGGCACTTCAGTCCAAGCAGGGCGCTGGCAAGTGCAGAGGCCACGCCATGCTGTCCCGCGCCGGTTTCGGCGATAATCTCGGTTTTGCCCATCCGTTTGGCGAGCAGCGCCTGGCCGAGCACCTGGTTAGTTTTGTGCGCGCCGCCGTGGAGCAGATCTTCACGCTTAAGATAAAGGGTGGTGCGGGTGCCGGCGGTCAGGTTCTGACATTTTGTCAGCGCCGTCGGGCGACCGGCGTAGTTTTTCAGCAGGTCATTAAACTGCTGCTGGAACGCTGCATCGCTCTGCGCGCTGACAAACGCCTCTTCCAGCTGGCGCAGCGCGGGCATCAGAATTTGCGGAACATACATGCCGCCAAATTCGCCAAAGTAGGGGTTCAGTAGTGTCGTCATCTTGCTTCCTTAATATGCACGCAGCGTACGGAACACCGAGGCCAGTTTGCTGGCGTCTTTAATACCCGGCTCCGACTCTACGCCAGAATTGAAATCTAATCCGGCACAGCCAGCTTTCGCTGCCTGTACGCAGTTATCCGCGCCCAGGCCGCCCGCCAGCAGCACATTGTCGAGCGTTTCGCCGGTCAGCAGTGACCAGTCAAAACTTTTGCCCGTGCCGCCCTGGCCGTTATCCAGCACATATTTATCGACGTGCTCAAGGTTGCGCGGCGGCAGTGTGGTGGTGACGCTCAGGGCTTTCCAGATTTGCGTCTGCTCGCCAAGCTGTGTGCGCAGAGAGGAGATGTAGGCCTGATTTTCATCGCCATGCAACTGAACAGCACTCAGCTTAAGTTTAGCTGCGGTCGCCACAACTTCGTCGGCTGGAGCATTACGGAACACGCCAACATAACTCAGGGGCGCGCCCTGCATCACTTTTTCTGCCTGCTCAACGCTCACCGCGCGCGGTGAGGCGGCAACAAAAATCAGCCCGCCATAAAGCGCTCCGGCGTCATATGCTGCCTGCGCATCTTCAGCGCGGGTTAAGCCGCACACTTTGTTTTCACCCAGCAGGACGCGTTTTACCGCTGCATCCAGATCGTCGTGAGACATCAGCGCGGAGCCAATCAGGAAACCGTTGGCAAAGTGGCTCAGTTCACGTACCTGCGCATAGGTGTTGATGCCGGACTCGCTGATTACCGTGACGCCTGCGCCAAGACGCGGGGCCAGCTCGCGGGTGCGGTTGAGATCGATTGAGAGGTCGCGCAGGTCGCGGTTATTAATGCCGACAACTTTGGCGCCCAGCGCGATTGCGCGCTCCAGCTCCTCTTCATTACTCACTTCTGTCAGCACGCCCATATTGAGGCTGTGCGCCACGGCGGAAAGCGTGCGGTACTGCTCATCATCCAGTACCGAGAGCATTAACAGGCAGGCGTCGGCATGGTAGTAGCGCGCCAGGTAAATCTGGTAGGCATCGATAATAAAGTCTTTGCACAGCACCGGCTGCGGCGCGATTTCGCTGACGATACGCAGGAAGTCGAAGCTACCCTGGAAATATTTCTCATCGGTCAGCACCGAGATTGCCGAGGCGTGATGCTGATAGATATCCGCAATGCGCGCCGGGTCGAAATCAGCGCGGATCACCCCTTTCGAGGGCGACGCTTTTTTGCACTCGAGGATAAACATGGTATGTGTTCCACGCAGTGCATCATAGAAGTGGCGTGTGCTCGGCTGCACCTCGTTCTGAAAAGAGGCCAGCGGTTGTTGCTCCTTGCGCGCCGCAACCCATACAGCTTTGTCGGCGACGATTTTCGCTAAAACGGTCTGCATTGTTTACCCTCTTGCCGCAAGTGCGGTGACTTTGTCGTAAGCGGCCCCGCTGTGCAGGACGTCCAGTACCTGCTGCGCGTTAGCCTTCAGATCTTCTTTGCCGTGCAGCCGCATCAACATGGCGACGTTGGCGGCGACGGCAGCCTCGTGAGCAGGCTCGCCTTTACCTTGTAATAAGCGGGTCAGAATGTCACGGTTTTCTTCCGGCGTGCCGCCCGCCAGCGCCTGCTGGTGGTATGGCGTCAGGCCGAAGTCAGCCGCCGTTAGCTGATAACTCCTGATTTCCCCCTCGTGCAGTTCGGCAACCACCGTCGGCGCATGCAGCGACACCTCATCCATTCCGCCGCTGTGTACCACAGCTGCACGCTGATAACCGAGCACACGCAGGGTTTCGGCAATCGGCAGCACCAGTTCGGCGCTGTAAACGCCAATCAGCGCCAGCGGCGGGTGCGCCGGGTTGATCAGTGGCCCCAGTACGTTAAACAGCGTGCGGGTTTTTAACTGCTGGCGAACCGGCATCGCGTGGCGAAACCCGGTGTGGTACTTCGGCGCGAAGAGGAAGCAGACGCCGAGCTCATCAAGCGCCGTGCGGGATTTATCCGCGTTCATATCCAGATTGATGCCAAACGCTGCCAGCAGGTCCGACGAACCAGAGCGGCTTGAGACGCTGCGGTTGCCGTGCTTTGCCACCTTCAGGCCGCAGGCGGCGGCGACAAAGGCGCTGGCAGTGGAAATATTGATACTGTTGCTGCCATCGCCGCCGGTGCCAACGATATCGGCAAAAGCATATTCCGGGCGCGGGAAGGGCGCGGCATTTTCCAGCAGGGCAGTCGCCGCACCGGCAATCTCCTGCGGCTGCTCGCCGCGGATCTTCATACTGACCAGCGCCGCAGCCAGTTGCTCCGGCTTCAGCTCACCGCGCACCACTGCGGAGAAGAGCTGGTGGCTCTCCTGCTGGCTCAGCGTTTCGGCCTGATAGAGCTTCTCCAGGATCGGCTGCAGCGTGTTTGCCTGCTCCAGCTTCTGCAACGCCCATGCCAGCGTCTGCTCCAGCAGGCGTGCGCCCTGGGTGGTGAGAATCGATTCCGGGTGGAACTGGAAGCCGCAAACGCGATCGGCGTCATGACGCACCGCCATCACCATGCCATCAAAATGGGCATTGATGGTGAGCCCGGCCGGAATATTACTGCCAACCAGCGAGTGGTAGCGGGCAACCGGCAGCGGGTTGCTGAGGCCCGCGAACATCGCCTGGCCATCATGTTCAATGCTGGAGGCTTTACCATGCAGGATCTCACCGGCCTGGCCGACATATCCGCCATAAGCTTCAACAATCGCCTGGTGACCGAGGCAGATGCCGATAATCGGCAGCTTGCCGCGCATACGCGTCAGCAGCTCCGGCATGCAGCCCGCTTCAGAAGGGGCGCCCGGGCCAGGTGAGAGCATCAGCACCGGGTTTTGCATGGTCGCCAGGCGGTCAATTAAGGTTTGGGCCGGAACATGGTTACGGTAAATCACCACATTGTGTCCGCTTGCGCGCAGCTGATCCGCCAGGTTGTAAGTAAAGGAGTCGATATTATCGAGCAGCAGAATGTCAGCCATCAGAAAATCTCCTGTGCGTGGTGGGCGGTGGCGATTGCGCGCAGAACCGCGCGCGCTTTGTTACGGGTTTCATCGGCTTCAGACTGCGGAACGGAATCCAGCACTACGCCTGCGCCGGCCTGAACGGTGGCGATACCATCCTCAACCCAGGCGGAGCGGATGACGATGCAGGTATCGAGATCGCCGTGGGCGGTGAAGTAACCCACCGCACCGCCGTAGCTGCCGCGGCGCGTGCCTTCGGCTTCGGCAATCAGCTGCATAGCGCGTACTTTCGGCGCGCCGCTGAGGGTGCCCATATTCATGCAGGCGCGATAGGCGTGTAGCACATCGAGATCGTGACGCAGCTCGCCGACCACGCGGGAGACCAGGTGCATCACATAGGAGTAACGGTCGACTTTCGTCAGATCCGCCACGTAACGGCTGCCCGGTGTACAGATACGTGCCAGGTCGTTACGTGCCAGGTCAACCAGCATCAAGTGTTCAGAGAGCTCTTTGTGGTCGGTACGCATTTCAAGTTCAATGCGGCTGTCGAGATCGCGATCCAGTGAACCATCGGCGCGACGACCGCGTGGGCGCGTCCCGGCAATCGGGTAGATCTCAATCTGGCGGTTGCTGGCGTCATACTTCAGCGAGCTCTCCGGCGAGGCGCCGAACAGCGTGAAATCCGCATCCTGCATAAAGAACATATAGGGGCTGGGGTTGCTCTTTTTCAGCACTTCATACGCGGCGAGCGGCGACGGGCAGGGCAAGGTGAAGCGACGCGACGGTACGACCTGGAAAATTTCACCGGCGCGAATCGCTTTTTGCATTTTGCGCACCACATCACCGTACGCGTCATCGCTCTGGTTACAGTCGCACTGCATATGTTCAACGGTTTCTACCGGCAGCGGCGTGACCGGCGCATCCAGCTGCTGGCGCAGCGTCTCGACGCGTTGCAGCAGGCGATCTTTTTCACTCGCAGACGGGGTAAAGAGGCTCGCCTGAATACGCGTCTCTTTTTTCTGGTGGTCGATCACCAGTAAGGTTTCAGCGAGATAGAAGCAGTAGTCCGGGCAGTTGCGGTCGTGCTTCAGCTCCGGCAGATCTTCAAAACCCGCGACCAGGTCATAGGCAAACAGGCCACCGAAAAACATCGCTTCCCGCTCATCAGCCGGCAGTTCAACCAGACCCTGCAGCAGACGAAACGCATCAAACACCGAGAGCGAGCAGAGACGGGCATCTTCATCAAGCAACTGGCTGACCGCCGGGAAGCGCAGTTCACGGCCATTTTCCAGCACGCGGTTTTCTACGCCTGAAGGCAGCACCGTATCAAGCAGTGTCAGCAGGGCGGCACCGTTAGCGGTCAGTGCGGTTAAGGTGACGGTGTCACCTAATGCGGTAATGCGCAGCGCGCTGTCTACCAGCAGCAGGCTTTTAAGATCGTCTTTGCTGTCGATGTCGGCAGATTCAAGCAGCAGTGTTGCAGGACGGGCATCGCACAGCTGGTGGAACAGCGCCGTCGGGTTGTTATGGTAACGCGCCTGGGTGGTCAGAAGGTCGAGTGCTGGTTTTTGCATCTGCATCGCTCTCATTAATTTGTTCAAAAAAAAGCCCGCTGAAAAAAGCGGGCCTGGTATCGGTATGCTGAATGCGCACGTGATCACAAAGCCCTTAACAGGGAGTGCGCCACCAGCGATTGTTAAAGATATGTGCATTCATTTTTGCGATACCGTTGTTCAGTGAACTTGCGTACTAGTTAACTGGTTCATGAAAAGAAAGTCAACCATGAATTCAGAAAATGTGTGCTACCCGTTATGATAGGTCACAAATTGCAGTTTGATGAATTAGCGGAGCCGCTTTGAGCGACACGAATTACGCCATTATTTACGATCTTCACAGCCACACGCTCGCCTCTGATGGCCTGCTTTCCCCCGAGGCGCTGGTGCACCGCGCGGTTGAAATGCGCATTGGTACGCTGGCGATCACCGATCATGACACTACCGACGCCATTCCTGCCGCCCGCGCTGAGATAGCCCGCGCCGGGCTGGATCTCAATTTAATCAGCGGGGTGGAGATCTCAACGCTTTGGGAAAACCACGAGATCCACATTGTTGGGCTGAATATTGATATTGACCACCCGGCAATGCGTGATTTTCTTGAGCATCAATCACAGCGCCGCACCGAGCGCGCAAAGCTTATCGCTGAGCGGCTGGAGAAAGCGCATATTCCCGGTGCGCTGGATGGGGCGATGCGCCTGGCGCAGGGGGCGAATGTGACGCGCGGCCATTTCGCCCGCTTCCTGGTTGAGCAGGGCAAAGCGGGCAATATGGCCGATGTTTTCAAAAAGTATCTCGCCCGTGGCAAAACGGGTTACGTTCCGCCTCAGTGGTGTACAATAGAACAAGCCATTGATGTGATTCATCATTCTGGTGGAACGGCGGTAATGGCCCATCCGGGGCGTTATAATCTTTCTGCCAAATGGCTTAAAAGGCTGCTGGCGCATTTTGCTCAATGCGGCGGTGAGGCGATGGAAGTCGCCCAATGCCAGCAGGCTCCCAATGAGCGAACCCAGCTGGCGGAGTATGCCCGTCAGTTTGGTCTGTTAGGGTCGCAGGGGTCTGATTTCCATCAGCCCTGTCCCTGGATCGAACTGGGACGCAAACTTTGGCTTCCGGCGGGCGTCGATGGCGTCTGGTCGGCGTGGGAGCAGCCGCAGAACAACACAGAGAGGGTTGTATGAGTCAGTTTTTTTATATTCATCCAGATAATCCGCAGCCGCGTTTAATCAACCAGGCCGTCGATATCGTGCGCAAAGGCGGCGTTATCGTCTATCCCACCGATTCCGGCTACGCGCTGGGCTGCAAACTTGAAGATAAAGGGGCGATGGAGCGTATTTGCCGCATCCGTCACCTGCCGGACGGCCACAACTTTACGCTGATGTGCCGCGATCTCTCCGAACTCTCCACCTACGCGTTCGTCGATAACGTGGCGTTTCGCCTGATCAAAAACAACACGCCGGGCAACTACACCTTCATCCTGAAAGGGACGAAAGAGGTGCCGCGCCGCCTGTTGCAGGAGAAGCGTAAAACCATCGGTCTGCGCGTGCCGTCGAACCCGATTGCGCTGGCGCTGCTGGAGACGCTCAATGAGCCGATGCTCTCGACATCGCTGATGCTGCCGGGTAGCGAGTTTACCGAGTCGGATCCCGATGAAATTAAAGATCGTCTGGAGAAGCTGGTGGATCTGGTGATTCACGGCGGCTATCTCGGCCAGCAGCCGACGACGGTGGTCGATCTGACCGACGCTGCGCCGGTGGTGATCCGTGAAGGCGTCGGTGACGTTAGGCCTTTCTTATAGCGGCGCAAGTCGCTATACTACGCGGCCATTTCAGACGCGGCTTAAGCCGGGCTGATGACCCTATTCGACGCCTGTGAAGGCGACATAAAGGATGCTCTATGAGCGAGAAACTACAGAAAGTGCTGGCGCGGGCCGGCCACGGCTCCCGCCGTGAAATCGAAACTATTATCCAGGCAGGCCGCGTCAGCGTTGATGGCAAAATCGCCACGCTGGGCGACCGCGTCGAGGTCACACCGGGGCTGAAAATCCGTATCGATGGTCATCTCATTTCGGTGAAAGAGTCCGTCGAACAGATCTGCCGCGTACTGGCTTATTACAAACCGGAAGGCGAGCTCTGCACGCGTAACGATCCGGAAGGGCGCCCAACGGTGTTTGACCGTCTGCCGAAACTGCGCGGTGCGCGCTGGATTGCCGTCGGTCGTCTGGACGTCAACACCTGCGGTCTGCTGCTTTTCACCACCGACGGTGAGCTGGCGAACCGCCTGATGCACCCGAGCCGCGAAGTCGAGCGCGAATACGCCGTGCGCGTGTTTGGCGAAGTGGATGACGCGAAGCTGCGCGATTTGTCGCGCGGTGTGCAGCTGGAGGATGGTCCGGCAGCGTTTAAGACCATCAAATTCAGCGGTGGTGAAGGTATTAACCAGTGGTACAACGTTACGCTGACCGAAGGGCGCAACCGCGAAGTGCGTCGCCTGTGGGAAGCGGTCGGTGTGCAGGTAAGCCGTCTTATCCGCGTACGCTACGGCGATATTCCGTTGCCGAAAGGGCTGCCGCGCGGCGGCTGGACCGAGTTGGATCTGGCGCAGACCAACTACCTGCGCGAGCTGGTCGGGCTGGACGCTGAGACGCAATCAAAAGTCGCGGTGGAGAAAGATCGCCGTCGCATGAAAGCGAATCAGATCCGCCGTGCCGTGAAGCGCCACGCTCAGCCGACTGGCGGTAAGCCTGCCGGTGGTAATCGCCGCCCGGGTGGCGGACGCACTAAAAACGATTAATGAAAAAGGGGCGCAAGCCCCTTTTTTTATCGCTAATAATCGATGCCGATCTGCGCTTTTATTCCCGCCTCAAACGCATGCTTCACCGGTCTTAGCTCGCTTACCGTATCCGCCGCCTCGAGAATATCGCGATGGCAGCCGCGTCCGGTAATGATCACCGTCTGCATCGGCGGGCGGTTTTGCAGGGCGGTTAACACCTTTTCCAGCGGCAAATAGTCATACGCCACCATGTAGGTCAACTCATCCAGCAGCACCATATCCAGCGCCGGGTCGGCCAGCATCCGCTGGGCGTGCTGCCATGCTTCAAGGCAGGCGGTGGTATCGCTTTCGCGGTTTTGTGTGTCCCAGGTAAAGCCGGTGGCCATCACCTGAAATTCGACGCCCAGCGGTTCGAGCAGGTTACGCTCACCGTTTGGCCAGGTGCCCTTAATAAACTGAATCACGCCCACCTTTTTGCCATGCCCGACGGCGCGCGTGGCGGTGCCGAAGGCCGCCGTGGTTTTGCCTTTGCCGTTGCCGGTGAAGACAATAACAATTCCACGCTCATCCTGGGCGGCGGCAACCCGTGCGTCGACACGCTCTTTTACCTTCTGCTGACGCTGCTGATAACGTTCATCTCTCATTGGGCGATCCCCGGTTTCCGGCCTGGCTGCGCATCGAACGTCATGCCGGTTTTGCGGCGGCTGTCATCGCCCATCAGCCACAAGTAGAGCGGCATAATGTCGGCAGGGGTTTTAAGCTTCTGCGGATCTTCCGTCGGGAAGGCGCTGGCGCGCATGCTGGTGCGCGTTCCGCCGGGGTTGATGCAGTTGACGCGCAGCCGGTTCTGGTACTCTTCCGCCAGCACCTGCATCATCCCTTCGGTGGCAAATTTCGAGGTCGCATAGGCGCCCCAGTTGGCACGACCCTGGCGACCGACGCTGGAGGAGGTAAAGACCAGCGAGCCGCAGTCTGATTTGAGTAATAAAGGAAGCAGTGCCTGGGTAAGGTAGAACGTGGCGTTAACGTTGACCTGCATCACTTCGTTCCAGACGGCCGGATCCTGTTCGCTCATCGGGCAGATATCGCCGAGCAGGCCGGCGTTATGCAGCACGCCATCCAGATGGGATGTGGTGGTGGCGATTTCACTGGCGAGCTGTTGGCACGCTTCGGGGGTGCAGGTTGCCATATCGAGGATAAACCACTGTGCGGCCTGGCCTTCGTCTTTTACCTGCTGCGCGACGTGGCGCAGTTTCTCTTCATTACGACCCAGCAGAATCAGGCTGGCGCCGTGGCGGGCGTAGGTTAATGCCGCCTCTTTTCCAATACCGTCGCTGGCACCGGTGACAAGAATGATGCGACCGTTTAGCAGGTCGCGTTTGGGCTGATAGTGCACTCTGTCTCCTCAGGCCGCAGCCTGTAATCACCTTCACGTGTTGGCTTTATGCCTTAAACGTCCGGCTATTTCAATCGGTGAAGGGGAGAGTTACACACCCTTTACCTTAAGGAGTGCTAAAAAATTCAGCAACATGGCGACGCGGGCGCACGCCTGGCGCGAGACGCGCCCGCAGCGCTCATGTACACTGAGCCGATTATTGAGTGAAGTCACCGAGGTGGTATGCATGGAATTACTCTCTGAATATGGTCTGTTTTTAGCCAAAGTCGCCACCGTGGTGGTTGCGGTGGCGATCGTTATGACGCTTATCATCAATTTGCGCCAGCGCAAACGTCAGCGCGGCGAGCTGAAGATCACCCGCTTTAACGAGCACTATAAAGAGATGCAGGAGGAGATGTCCGTCGGCCTGATGGATGCTCACCAGCAGAAGCAGTGGCATAAAGCGCAGAAGAAAAAGCTGAAGGCAGATGCGAAGGCGGCAAAAGCACAGGCGAAGGCGGGCGTGTCAAAAGATCCGGTCAAACCGCGCGTTTATGTGCTCGACTTTAAAGGCAGTATGGATGCCGGCGAAGTGCACGGCCTGCGTGAAGAGGTAACCGCCGTGCTGAGCGTCGCAACGCCGAACGATCAGGTGCTGCTGCGCCTTGAAAGCCCGGGCGGCGTGGTGCACGGTTACGGTCTGGCAGCCTCCCAGCTGCAACGCCTGCGTGACAAGCAGATCCCGCTGACCGTTGCCGTGGATAAAGTCGCCGCCAGCGGCGGGTATATGATGGCCTGCGTGGCGGATAAAATTGTCGCCGCGCCGTTCTCCATCATCGGCTCGATTGGCGTGGTGGCGCAGGTTCCCAACTTCAACCGCTTCCTGAAAAGCAAAGATATTGATATCGAGCTGCATACCGCCGGGCAGTATAAGCGCACGTTGACGCTGCTGGGTGAGAATACCGAAGAGGGACGGCAGAAGTTTCGTGAGAACCTTAATGAAACGCACGATCTCTTCAAAGACTTTGTCAGCCAGATGCGGCCGCAGCTTGATATCGAGCAGGTGGCGACCGGCGAGCACTGGTACGGTAGCCAGGCACTGGAGAAGGGGCTGGTGGATGAGGTCGGCACCAGCGATGAGCTGTTACTGGGCCTGATTCAGGAGCATGAAGCGATAGGCGTGCGTTACCAACAGCGTAAAAAGTTGCTGGAGCGCTTTACCGGTAGCGCAACAGAAAGCGTTGATCATCTGCTGATGCGCTGGTGGCAGCGCGGGCAAAAACCGATGATGTAAACAAAAACGCGAGGCTCAGGCCTCGCGTTCTTCTTTAATCGATCAGGTGGTACTTTTCAGAAAGTTCATGGGCTAAATATTTGAACATATTGAATACCGCCGTACTTTTCCCCGTTGGCAATCCTTGCTCATCCAGGTAGTACTCTCCGCTGAATACCAGCACGCCGTTGCGCTGCGTCACACCAGTGGCTTCAATGCCCGCCAGCGTGTCGTCATGATCGCGAATCAGTTGATTTGCCAGCTCAAGCAGGGACTGACGATCGATAGGCTGAGATGTCTCGCTCATTTTCATTCTCCTCAATTTTTGTCGGAGTTTACTGCTAGCCGCGATGAGGGGCAAATTTTCCCTTGTCTTGTGAGGGGCTTACGGTCTCGTTAACCTGGCGCAATGCGTTTTTGCATGCTAATAAAGTTGCTTAACAAATTTTATCAGGTACAGTGTGACCCTTTCGTCAATCTGGCAACAGAATTGCTTGACATTCGACCGGATTATCGTCTTGCTATACCACGCTGATATGAAAAAGCCTGAAATCTCAGTCACCTGAATACCTCTATTCGCGTGACCGGCAACGTCAAAGGGTTGATATCCCTTGGCGCCGCCGCAATAGTGACTGTTTATCAGTGGATGTGACGCAACATGCGACGCATTTCCGGAAGAATACAATAGGTAAAGGTGAATATGGGTAAAGCTCTCGTTATCGTTGAGTCCCCGGCAAAAGCCAAAACGATCAATAAATATCTCGGCAATGACTACGTGGTGAAATCCAGCGTAGGGCATATCCGTGATTTGCCGACCAGTGGCTCAGCACCTAAAAAGAGCGCCGACTCCACCGCCACCAAGCCGGCTAAAAAGCCTAAAAAGGATGAGCGGGGCGCGCTTGTAAACCGCATGGGCATTGACCCGTGGCACAACTGGGACGCGCATTATGAAGTGCTGCCCGGTAAAGAGAAGGTGGTTTCCGAGCTGAAATCCCTCGCTGAAAAAGCTGACCACATCTATCTCGCAACCGACCTTGACCGCGAAGGGGAAGCCATTGCATGGCACCTGCGGGAAGTGATCGGTGGCGATGAGACACGCTACAGCCGTGTCGTGTTTAACGAAATTACCAAGAATGCGATTCGTCAGGCCTTTGAAACGCCTGGCGAGCTGAATATCGACCGTGTGAATGCCCAACAGGCGCGCCGCTTTATGGACCGCGTGGTGGGTTATATGGTCTCGCCGCTGCTGTGGAAAAAGATCGCGCGTGGTTTGTCCGCCGGTCGTGTGCAGTCCGTCGCCGTTCGCCTGGTGGTAGAGCGCGAACGCGAGATCAAAGCGTTTGTCCCGGAAGAGTTCTGGGAAATTGACGCGGCAACGACAACGCCAGGCGGTGATACTCTGCCGCTGCAGGTGACCCACGAAGGCGATAAAGCCTTCCGTCCGGTTAACCGTGAGCAGACAATGGCGGCGGTCAGCCTGCTGGAAAAAGCGCGCTATACCGTTATCGATCGCGAAGATAAGCCGACCAGCAGCAAGCCTGGCGCGCCGTTTATCACCTCTACGCTGCAGCAGGCCGCCAGCACGCGTCTTGGCTACGGCGTGAAGAAAACCATGATGATGGCCCAGCGCTTGTATGAAGCGGGTTACATCACCTATATGCGTACCGACTCCACCAACCTGAGCCAGGACGCGGTCAGCATGGTGCGCAGCTATATCGGCGATAACTTTGGTAAGAAATACCTGCCAGAAAACGCCAATCAGTACGCCAGCAAAGAGAACTCGCAGGAAGCGCACGAAGCGATTCGTCCTTCTGATGTGAGTGTGCTGGCTGAATCGTTAAAAGATATGGAAGCGGACGCGCAGAAGCTCTATCAGCTGATCTGGCGCCAGTTCGTTGCCTGTCAGATGACACCGGCGAAATATGACTCCACCACGCTCACCGTTGGCGCGGGCGATTTCCGCCTGAAAGCGCGCGGACGTATCCTGCGTTTCGATGGCTGGACGAAAGTGATGCCTGCGCTGCGTAAGGGCGATGAAGATCGCACCCTGCCGGCGGTTAATAAAGGTGATGAGCTGACGCTGGTTGAACTGACACCTGCCCAGCACTTTACAAAACCGCCTGCGCGCTTCAGCGAAGCATCGCTGGTGAAAGAGCTGGAAAAACGCGGTATCGGCCGTCCGTCTACCTATGCGTCGATCATCTCGACCATTCAGGATCGCGGCTATGTACGCGTTGAAAACCGCCGCTTCTACGCGGAAAAAATGGGTGAAATCGTCACAGATCGCCTGGAAGAGAACTTCCGCGAGCTGATGAACTACGACTTCACCGCGCAGATGGAAGATAGCCTCGACCGCGTCGCTAACCACGAAGCTGAATGGCGCAGCGTGCTGGACAGCTTCTTTGGCGATTTTTCGCGTCAGCTGGAGCAGGCTGAACAGGATCCGGAAGAGGGCGGTATGCGCCCGAATCAGATGGTGCTGACCAGCATCGACTGCCCGACCTGCGGGCGCAAGATGGGTATTCGTACCGCCAGCACCGGCGTCTTCCTGGGCTGTTCGGGTTATGCACTGCCGCCGAAAGAGCGCTGCAAAACCACCATCAACCTGATCCCGGAAAATGAAGTGCTCAACGTGCTGGAAGGCGACGACGCCGAAACCAACGCGCTGCGTGCCAAACGTCGCTGCCAGAAGTGCGGCACGGCGATGGACAGCTACCTGATCGATCCGAAACGCAAGCTGCATGTCTGCGGTAATAACCCGACCTGCGACGGCTACGAGATTGAAGAGGGCGAGTTCCGCATCAAGGGCTATGATGGTCCGATCGTTGAGTGTGAAAAGTGTGGTTCTGAAATGCACCTGAAGATGGGGCGTTTCGGCAAATACATGGCCTGTACCAACGACGATTGCAAAAATACGCGTAAGATCCTGCGCAATGGTGAAGTCGCGCCGCCGAAAGAAGATCCGGTGCCGCTGCCTGAGCTGCCGTGCGAGAAATCTGACGCCTATTTCGTGCTGCGTGACGGTGCGGCGGGTGTCTTCCTCGCGGCTAACACCTTCCCGAAATCGCGCGAGACCCGTGCGCCGCTGGTGGAAGAGCTCTATCGCTTCCGCGATCGCCTGCCGGAGAAGCTGCGCTATCTCGCCGATGCGCCGCAGGAAGATCCGAACGGGAATAAAACCATCGTGCGTTTTAGCCGTAAAACCAAGCAGCAGTACGTCGCCTCTGAGAAAGAGGGGAAAGCCACCGGCTGGTCCGCTTTCTACATCGACAACAAATGGACTGAAGCGAAAAAGTAATCGCTATCAAGTACCTACTGAGAAGGGCCGGATAATCCGGCCCTTTTTATTATCTGTTATTATTCTTAGTTCCTCGCTATACACAGAAGCTATAAATGATATAGTGGTTATAGTTTTTCTCTTTTTTATTATCAAATCGTCTTAAGCGCTCACCGCTTGCCTCATTCGGATGGTCTGTCATGAAACTACAGCAGCTTCGCTATATTGTTGAGGTGGTCAACCACAACCTCAACGTCTCCTCTACGGCCGAAGGCCTCTATACCTCGCAGCCTGGCATCAGCAAACAGGTGCGGATGCTTGAGGATGAACTCGGTATTCAAATCTTCGCCCGTAGCGGAAAGCATCTTACGCAGGTGACGCCAGCCGGGCAGGAGATTATCCGCATTGCACGGGAAGTGTTGTCCAAAGTGGAGGCCATTAAATCAGTGGCAGGGGAACACACCTGGCCGGATAAGGGGTCACTCTACGTCGCGACCACCCACACCCAGGCGCGCTATGCGCTGCCAAATGTGATTAAAGGCTTTATTGAGCGCTATCCGCGCGTCTCGTTGCATATGCATCAGGGATCGCCGACGCAGATCGCCGAGGCGGTCTCCAAAGGCAATGCTGACTTTGCCATTGCCACCGAGGCGCTGCATCTCTATGACGACCTGGTGATGCTGCCGTGCTACCACTGGAACCGCTCGATTGTGGTCACGCCGGATCATCCGCTGGCGGCGAAGCAGTCCGTGTCGATTGAAGAGCTGGCGCAGTATCCGCTGGTCACCTATACATTTGGTTTCACTGGCCGCTCAGAGCTCGATACCGCCTTCAATCGCGCCGGTTTAACGCCGCGCATTGTCTTTACCGCGACAGACGCCGATGTGATTAAAACCTATGTCCGCCTCGGTTTAGGCGTAGGGGTGATTGCCAGCATGGCGGTTGATCCCGTGTCAGATCCGGATCTGGTGAAACTTGATGCTGATGGTGTTTTCAGCCACAGCACGACCAAGATAGGCTTTCGTCGCAGCACCTTCCTGCGAAGCTATATGTATGATTTTATTCAACGCTTTGCGCCGCATTTAACGCGCGATGTGGTCGATGCCGCCGTAGCGTTGCGTTCGAATGACGATATCGAAGCGATGTTTAAAGATATTAAGCTGCCGCAGAAATAATACCGACGGGTATCTTATCACCCGAAAAGATACCCATAATGCCGCCTAAACCTAAATTAGAATTATCATCAACTCTGATAAAATCCCTCCGCAGAGTGATTGACGTCACATTTCAAATCCGCACCGTCTCTATTTTGCGACAAACATAGAAACTAAATAGCAACTCTGCAAATTCATTACTTCAATTATTTCTTTGTTGTCAAAAGATTTAATATTTCTTTGGAAATGGTGAGTAAATTCACTGGATTTTCCGCTAAAGTTCTTTTAGGATTTGTCTCATCCCATGATTACTAATACCGATTGTTGGTGCACAGAATGATAAGCGATGTCGATTGTACGAGGTTAGCAATGCCAACAGGAAGTGAAGAGCCGCAAAGGGACCCTGAGCTGAAGCGTAAAGCCTGGCTAGCGGTATTTCTTGGCTCTGCCTTGTTCTGGGCAGTGGTTGCGTTACTGGTCTGGAAATTTTGGGGGTAAAATGGCGATAGCAGGTCGATACGAACCCGTTAAGCGAGTGTGTCAGCTTCGTGACACACCACCAAAAGCAAAAAACAAAGCGGTGACCGTTCTTCCGGCCTCCTGGAAGCTGACGCCGCAGCAGAAAGCGTTTATTGACGCCTTTGCTGAAGATGACATTAAAAAACAATAAATATACCAGCAAGATCAATGTGGGGAATTAACCCGCTATTCATTGACGTGCTCTTTTGTACTCTTTAATTAATACACAGCATAAATGAATTGAGTAAAAACTCAGTTTCGATGAATAGATTCACGAGGTAAATTTTTATGATTAATAACCTTGGTATGAAATATTGGTCATGGCTGACAGCGTTCTCGGTTTCCGCCCTCATCTGGGGTGAGCTGGTCTGGCTGGCCCTGCAGTAACGAATTGAAAAACCTCGCGTCGGCGGGGTTTTTTATTATCCGCGCCTTACCCCCGCCCGTAAGATTTTCCCTTTTGTAGCAATTTAGGGTGTTATCAAAACGTTACGATATGTTTGTGTTATCTTTAATACAGACCCTGATAAGCATCAGGGTAAAGCTATCCCTGTAATAAAGGAGGAGCACATGTCGTCGACCCTACGCGAAGCCAGTAAGGACACGTTGCAGGCAGAGAACAAAACGTACCACTACTACAGCTTGCCGCTGGCTGCGAAACAACTTGGGGATATTTCGCGCTTACCCAAGTCCCTGAAAGTGTTACTTGAGAACCTGCTGCGCTGGCAGGATGGTGAATCCGTCACCGAAGAGGATATCCAGGCGCTGGCCGGCTGGCTGAAAAATGCCCATGCCGACCGGGAGATCGCCTATCGTCCGGCCAGGGTTTTGATGCAGGATTTTACCGGCGTACCGGCCGTTGTTGACCTCGCCGCCATGCGCGAAGCGGTTAAACGCCTCGGCGGCGATACCGCCAAAGTGAACCCGCTCTCACCGGTCGATCTGGTAATTGACCACTCGGTCACAGTCGACCACTTCGGTGATGATGACGCGTTTGAAGAGAACGTACGTCTGGAGATGGAGCGCAACCACGAGCGTTATGCCTTCTTACGCTGGGGCCAGCAAGCCTTTAGCCGCTTCAGCGTCGTGCCACCGGGTACCGGTATTTGCCACCAGGTTAACCTGGAGTATCTGGGCAAAGCGGTCTGGAGCGAGTTGCAGGATAAAGAGTGGATTGCTTATCCGGACACGCTGGTAGGTACCGACTCGCACACCACCATGATCAATGGTCTCGGCGTGCTGGGCTGGGGCGTGGGCGGGATTGAGGCCGAAGCCGCTATGCTCGGTCAACCCGTATCAATGCTTATTCCCGATGTGGTTGGTTTTAAACTCACCGGCAAGTTGAGTGAGGGCATTACCGCGACGGATCTCGTGCTGACCGTGACGCAGATGCTGCGTAAACACGGTGTGGTCGGGAAGTTTGTCGAATTTTACGGCGACGGGCTGGACTCGCTGCCGCTGGCCGACCGTGCAACCATCGCCAATATGGCACCAGAATATGGCGCAACCTGCGGCTTCTTCCCGATTGACAGCGTCACGCTCGGCTATATGCAGTTGAGCGGACGTAGCGAAGAGCAGGTCGCACTGGTCGAAGCCTATGCGAAAGCGCAGGGGATGTGGCGTAATCCGGGCGATGAGCCGGTCTTCACCAGCACGCTGGCGCTTGATATGGGCGAGGTTGAGGCGAGCATCGCCGGACCGAAGCGTCCGCAGGATCGCGTAACCCTTAATGAAGTGCCGAAAGCCTTTGCCGCCAGCACCGAGCTGGAACTTAACACCGCGCAGAAAGATCGCAAACCGGTCAGCTATGTTCACAAAGGCCATCAGTATGAGCTGCCGGACGGCGCGGTAGTCATCTCTGCGATCACCTCCTGTACCAACACCTCTAACCCCAGCGTATTGATGGCTGCCGGCCTGCTGGCGAAGAACGCGGTAACCCTCGGGCTGAAACGCCAGCCATGGGTGAAAGCCTCGCTGGCACCGGGATCGAAAGTAGTTTCCGACTACCTGGCGCAGGCACGTTTAACGCCATACCTCGATGAGCTGGGCTTTAACCTTGTCGGCTACGGCTGCACAACCTGTATTGGTAACTCCGGCCCGCTGCCGGAACCTATCGAGCAGGCGATTCGCGAAGGCGATTTGACTGTTGGCGCGGTGCTGTCGGGTAACCGTAACTTTGAAGGCCGTATTCACCCGCTGGTGAAAACCAACTGGCTGGCTTCGCCGCCGCTGGTTGTCGCCTATGCGCTGGCCGGGAATATGAATATCAACCTTGCCACCGATCCGCTCGGGGTCGATCGCAAAGGCGATCCGGTCTACCTGAAAGATATCTGGCCATCGAGCGCCGAGATTGCGCGTGCGGTTGAGCAGGTATCAACCGATATGTTCCGCAAAGAGTATGCGGAGGTGTTTGAAGGCACCGACGAGTGGAAATCGATCGAGGTTGAGCGCTCCGATACCTACAGCTGGCAGGATGATTCCACCTATATCCGTCTGTCGCCCTTCTTTGACGAGATGCTGGCAGAGCCGAAACCGGTTGAGGATATTCACGGTGCCCGCATCCTTGCGATGCTGGGGGATTCAGTGACTACTGACCATATCTCACCGGCGGGCAGTATCAAAGCGGACAGCCCGGCAGGGCGCTATCTGCAAAGCCATGGCGTGGAGCGGGGTGATTTTAACTCCTACGGTTCCCGTCGCGGTAACCATGAAGTGATGATGCGCGGCACCTTTGCCAATATCCGCATTCGCAATGAGATGGTCCCGGGCGTCGAGGGCGGCATGACGCGCCATCTGCCGGGTAGTGAAGTGATCTCTATCTATGACGCAGCGATGCGTTATCAGCAAGAGGGCACGCCGCTGGCGGTGATCGCCGGGAAAGAGTATGGCTCCGGCTCAAGCCGTGACTGGGCTGCGAAAGGTCCGCGCCTGCTTGGCATTCGCGTGGTGATTGCCGAATCCTTCGAACGTATTCACCGCTCGAACCTGATTGGTATGGGGATCCTGCCGCTGGAGTTCCCGCAGGGCGTCACGCGTAAGACACTGGGCCTCACCGGGGAGGAGCGGCTGGATATTGCCGATCTGCAAAATATCAAACCGGGTGGCGAACTGCCGGTGACCTTAACGCGTGCCGACGGCTCGCAAGAGGTGATTCCGTGCCGCTGCCGTATTGATACTTCGACAGAGCTTACGTACTACCGTAACGACGGCATCCTGCACTATGTGATCCGTAATATGCTCAACTAAACAAAAAGGCCTGCTTCTGCAGGCCTTTTTTTATTACTTCAGCAGATGTCCCATCTTTTCCGCTTTCGTATCGAGATAGTGCTCATTCTTCGGATTGCGTCCCACAATCAGCGGCACGCGCTCAACGATATTGATCCCGGCTTCGGTCAGGATCTCCACTTTCTTCGGGTTATTGGTCAGCAGACGTACCTCATCCACCGCCAGCAATTTGAACATATCAGCGCAGAGGGTGAAGTCACGCTCGTCGGCGGCAAAGCCAAGCTGGTGGTTGGCTTCGACGGTGTCATAGCCCTGATCCTGCAGCGCATAGGCGCGGATCTTATTCAGCAAGCCGATGTTACGGCCCTCCTGACGATGATAGAGCAGGACACCGCGGCCCTCTTCAGCAATGTGATTCAGCGCCGCTTCAAGCTGGAAGCCGCAGTCGCAGCGCAGGCTGAACAACGCATCGCCGGTTAAACACTCGGAGTGCACACGTGCGAGAACGGGCAACTGCCCGGAAATATCACCATACACCAGGGCCACATGATCCTGTCCGGTTGCCAGTTCTTCAAAACCCACCATCAGGAAGTCGCCCCATGGGGTTGGCAGTTTGGCTTCTGCCACACGTTTAAGTTGCATGTGAATCTCCGGATTATTTGGGCGCAACGCGCACCGTTAACCTGTAAGTTTTCTGAGTCGCGCCATTTTGCCACAAGGTGCCTGACGACGCCTACATCTGCGCGGTGAATACCGCATAAACGCACAAATGCGCCGTTTCAGCGAAACTGTCATTTTTCGGTTATGATTGTGTCACTTACGCACAAGGAGATGAGATGCTGTCTATTGCTAAGCGAACAACCGCCGGTGCGGCGATTTTATTAATTATGCCGCTGGCGGTCTGGATCTCCGGCTGGCACTGGGAGCCCGGGCAAAACCACTGGTGGCTGCGTGTGCTCTTCTGGATGACCGAAACGGTGACGCAGCCTTGGGGCATTATCACCCACGTTGTACTTTGTGCCTGGTTCCTGTGGTGCTTACGTTTTCGCCTGAAAGCCGCATTGATGCTTTTTGTCATCCTCGGCTGCGCGATTGTGGCCGGGCAGGGGGTGAAATCCTTTGTCAAAGGGCAGGTGCAGGAGCCACGCCCCTTCGTCTTATGGCTGGAAAAAGAGCATGCTGTCCCAACCGATCACTTCTACAGCCTGAAGCGCAAAGAGCGCGGCGCGCTGGTAAAAGAGCAGCTCGCTAGCCAGCATGATATTCCGGGGTTTTTACGTCACCACTGGCAAAAAGAGACCGGATTTGCTTTCCCGTCCGGGCACACCATGTTTGCGGCAAGCTGGGCATTGCTTGGCGTCGGGCTGCTGTGGCCGCGCAGAAGAACCTGGACTATCGTGATTCTGCTCGCCTGGGCGACGAGCGTGATGGGCAGCCGTCTGTTGCTTGGCATGCACTGGCCGCGCGATTTAGCGGTCGCCACGCTTATCTCCTGGATTCTGGTCACGCTGGCGACATGGCTGGCACAGCGCATCTGCGGGCCGCTCACGCCGCCAGCGGAAGAGGTGCCGGAGATCGTCGAGCGTGACAGCGAGACTTGATTTCCATCATTTTGGCCGCAAATCAGAAATTAACATTATGCATCCCCATTTCGCGGCGGGCGCTAAAATGGTAGTTTATAAGGCTTGTGGCAGTCAGTTGCACATAAATTCATCGCACGAACCACATAACGGGATGTAATGTGAAATATTTACTCATTTTTCTACTGGTGTTAGCGATTTTTGTCGTGTCGATTACGCTTGGTGCGCAAAACGATCAGCAAGTCACGTTTAATTATCTCCTTGCACAGGGTGAATATCGCATCTCTACGCTGCTGGCCGTGCTGTTTGCTACCGGCTTCGCGATCGGCTGGCTGATTTGCGGTCTCTTCTGGCTACGCGTGCGTGTTTCTCTCGCGCGTGCAGAGCGTAAAATCAAACGCCTCGAGCAGCAGATTGCTCCCGCCGCGGACGTTCCGGTTACGCCCGGCACGCCGGCGGTGAAGGAATAATATTTTATGCTGGAGTTGCTGTTTCTGTTGTTGCCTGTCGCAGCGGCCTATGGCTGGTACATGGGGCGCAGAAATGCTCAACAAACTAAACAGGATGAGGCTAACCGGCTGTCGCGTGAATACGTTGCCGGGGTTAACCTTTTACTGAGCAATCAGCAGGATAAAGCGGTAGACCTCTTTCTCGATATGCTGAAAGAGGATACCGGCACGGTTGAGGCACACCTTACTCTCGGGAATCTGTTCCGCTCGCGCGGCGAAGTTGACCGCGCTATCCGCATCCATCAAACCCTGATGGAGAGCGCCTCCCTCTCTTACGATCAGCGCCTGTTAGCGGTGCAGCAGCTTGGCCGCGATTATATGGCGGCCGGGATGTACGATCGCGCCGAAGATATGTTTAACCAACTGGTGGATGAGACCGATTTTCGCGTCAGCGCGCTGCAACAGCTGCTGCAGATCTACCAGGCGACCAGCGAATGGCAGAAAGCGATCGACGTCGCTGAACGCCTTGTGAAGCTCGGTAAAGATAAGCAGCGCGGTGAAATTGCCCACTTCTATTGCGAGCTAGCGCTGCAGCAGATGGGCAATGAAGATATGGATCGCGCCATGGCGCTGCTGAAGAAGGGCGCAGCAGCCGATCGCGATAGCGCGCGCGTCTCTATCATGATGGGGCGCGTCTTTATGGCCAGCGGTGATTACGCGAAAGCGGTAGAGAGCCTGCTGAAGGTGATCGATCAGGATAAAGACCTGGTCAGCGAAACGCTGGAGATGCTGCAAACCTGCTATTTGCAATTGGGTAAAACCGATGAGTGGGCGGATTTCCTGCAGCGTTGCGTCGAGGAGAATACCGGTGCTGCCGCCGAACTGATGCTGGCAGAGATCGTTGAGCGCCGTGAGGGGGCAGATGCCGCGCAGGGATACGTCACGCGCCAGCTACAGCGTCATCCGACTATGCGTGTGTTCCATAAACTGATGGACTACCACCTCAACGAAGCGGAAGAGGGGCGCGCGAAAGAGAGCCTGATGGTGCTGCGCGAGATGGTAGGCGAGCAGGTACGCAGCAAGCCGCGTTATCGCTGCCACAAGTGCGGTTTTACGGCCTATACCATGTACTGGCACTGCCCATCCTGCCGCGCCTGGTCGACGGTTAAACCGATCCGCGGCCTCGACGGCCAGTAATTTTTTAAAACCGCCTTTTTTAGTTACAACATACTTAAGAGATTTTCTAAGACGGTTTCATCAACTCCTGTGCGGTCAGCGCTTTGCAGGTAAGGGGAACTGTCATTTCGCTCGCGGCGCAGGTAGAATGCTGCCCGTTTATCCATTTTGCGCCTGAGCGGGTGCCCTCATTTCAGAAGGTCTGATCATGACGTCCACTGCTTTATCGACTTCCCGCGCGGTTACCGACTCTCCGGTCGTTGTCGCCCTCGATTACGCCAACCGCGACAGCGCCCTGGCTTTTGTAGACCGCATCGATCCGCGCGATTGCCGGCTGAAAGTGGGCAAAGAGATGTTCACGCTCTTCGGGCCGCAGTTCGTGCGTGAGTTACAGCAACGCGGGTTCGATATCTTCCTCGATCTGAAATTCCACGACATTCCCAATACCACGGCGCATGCGGTAAAAGCGGCGGCCGATCTTGGCGTCTGGATGGTCAACGTCCACGCCTCGGGCGGCGCGCGCATGATGACCGCAGCCAAAGAGGCGCTGTTACCATTTGGCGCAGATGCACCGCTGCTGATTGCGGTTACCGTGTTAACCAGCATGGAAGCGAGCGATTTACAGGATATCGGCATTACCGCCACGCCTGCGGAGCATGCCGAACGCCTGGCGCGTCTCACTCAGCAGTGTGGGCTTGATGGCGTGGTCTGCTCGGCGCAGGAAGCGGTGCGTTTCAAAAGCGAGCTTGGGCACGCCTTTAAACTGGTCACGCCGGGTATTCGCCCCCAGGGCAGCGACGCAGGCGATCAACGCCGGATTATGACGCCCGAGCAGGCGTTGCAGGCCGGTGTTGATTATATGGTAATTGGCCGCCCGGTTACGCAGTCTGTCGATCCGGCGCAAACCCTGAAAACAATCAACGCCTCGTTAGGCAAGGGGAGAGCATGAGCGATAACAACAGCCGTCTGGTCTACTCCACCGAAACCGGGCGCATTGATGAAGAGAAAGCGCCCGTAGAGCGCCCAAAAGGCGATGGCATTGTGCGTATCCAGCGGCAGACCAGCGGACGTAAAGGCAAAGGCGTCTGTTTAATCACCGGTATCGATCTTGATGACGAGGCGCTAACCAAACTGGCAGCAGAGCTAAAGAAAAAATGCGGCTGCGGCGGGGCAGTGAAAGAGGGTGTTATTGAGATTCAGGGTGATAAACGTGACCTGCTGAAAACACTGCTGGAAGCAAAAGGCATGAAAGTAAAACTTGCCGGTGGCTAAAAAAAGAAAGGCCGCGTTATTCACGCGGCCTTTTATTTACCTGTTTTTTAAATCAGACCTGAAAGAAAGTAGATTTCTTGATATTTATTTGCCGTAATACCGACTAATTATTTACCGACCTGATGGCCAATAATACCGCCGACTGCCGCGCCGCCCAGCGTGCCGAGCGTGCTGCCGTCTGTTAATACAGCACCACCAAGCGCACCCGCACCCGCGCCAATCGCGGTGTTACGAGAACGTTTATCCCAGTGACCACAAGCACTCAGAGACATTGCCAGGGTAACTGCCAGTACTGCCGCGGCCATTTTTTTACTTGTTAACATCATCATACTTTCTCCTGAATAATCGATTCACGGAACCAGAGGCTCTCTAAGTATAGTCTTAGAAATAATCTCAAAGATCTTCCGTGAAACCTTGCTGCGCAGGGGGTAATGCAATCACCTGAGTGATAATTACTCCCTGTTATATCGCTGATAATAATTTTACGCAGCGGCACGCAACAAACCAGGTAAAAACTCTTAATAAAATGCTCAGAATCGTCTCAGAAAAGAGAGAGATAGCCCGCCCTGGCGGGCAAAGGGATCAGGCATTGGTTGGAGTTTGAACTATATCGATAATTAACGCCGCTTCTTTAAGCTGGCGCTGTGCCTCAGCGGAAATGGCATCATCTGTAATCACCCGCTGAAAGCGGTCAACCGGGCCAAGTGTGTAAGGGTGTACCACGCCAAATTTTGAGCTGTCCGTCAGCACAATCGCCTCGCTGCCTTTTTCCAGCACCGCGTTCACCACATCGGTGCGCATCATATCGCGCCCGGTAAAGCCCGTTTCCGGCTGCCAGCCATCAATCCCGATAAAGGCTTTACTGAAATGCACCTGGGAAATGTACTGGCGCGTCAGCGGCCCTACCATGCTTTCGCTCTTTTTCTGGTAAATGCCGCCGAGCAGAATCACTTCGCACTGCGCCGATTTAAGCAGATGCGCAATATAGCTGCTGACCGTAATGATGGTGATGTCCCGCTGCTCGCCAAGCTTGCGGGCGAGAAGGGCGTTGCTGCTACCGTTCTCAATAAACACTGTTTCACCGGCGCTGACCAGCGAGGCGGCAAAGTCAGCCAGCTCGCGCTTAACGGCATAGTTAGTCAGCATGCGTGTTTCGACGTCTTCGCTGTCGAGCGGCACGGCAAACCCGTGGGTACGACGTAAATAGCTCTGCTTTTCCAGCGTATTCAGATCCTGGCGAATCGTCACTTCAGAAACGCCGGTCATGCGAGCAAGATCGGCGACGCTCATCTGACCTTTGTCGATGACCGTTTGCAAAATAAGTTGTTGTCGGGAATTCATAGCCACACTTTTTATCTTTCGCGCGAATGTAAATCGCCACGACTGCGGTGGCATTCCCGGCTGCCGCGTCATGGCGAAAAGAGATTACTTAAATTTCCCAGGGCGTTTTCTGCGTGCCTGAATGGGGGGACTGGTCGCTGTTATCGATATCCCGCAACTCCGTCTTAAGAATTTCCAGATTACGGATAGCGGACTGATAATCTCCGGCCACCAGAATATCAAGCACGGTATCGATCCGGGCGGCCAGCTGTTTTACATCGATCTCTGCCATACCTTCACCTTCATATCGAAAAACGAATAAATTCAATGATGCAGAAAAGCGTTTAAAAAGAGAAGGGAAAAAAGCGCATCTCAACGGCTTCTCTGCATGAAGTATATATTCATCTCTCCGCCCGTGGTCGGTTCAGCGCGTGACGTAGTCTTTTCAGGCGCGCAACGCGCACTATCTGGAGGAATACGCAATGACGATAAGTAATCAACCGACCTGCAAACTCTTTACCGATGAACAACGTTTCACGCAACTCTCAGGTTTTTACGAAGAGGAGCGGCGCACCGTGTGGATGATGCTGCGCGCCAGGCCGCGTCCCTGCTTCAACCACCAACTGATTGAGGAGATCATGAACCTCTCCTGGCTGGTCAGGCAGAGCGGATTTGCCGTCGACTTCTGGGTCACCGGATCGCTGGTTCCCGGTATGTTCAACACCGGCGGCGATCTGCACTTTTTTGTCGAGTGCATCAAAAACGGGCGGCGCGAAGCGTTGCGCGCTTATGCCCGCGCCTGCGTTGACTGTGTGCATGCCGCTTCACGTGGTTTTGACACCGGCGCAATTTCGCTGGCGATGATCGAAGGGAGCGCGCTCGGCGGTGGGTTTGAAGCCGCGCTGGCGCACCATTTTGTGCTGGCGCAGCGCGATGCGCGCCTCGGTTTCCCGGAGATCGCCTTTAATCTCTTTCCCGGCATGGGAGCCTACTCATTAGTCACGCGCCGCGCGGGGATGAAACTGGCGGAAGAGCTTATCTACAAAGGGGAGTCCCATTCGGCGGAATGGTATGCGCCAAAAGGGCTGGTCGATATCGCGTTTGAAGAGGGACAAGGCTTTATGGCCGTGCGTACCTTTATCGATACGCTGCAACCCCGCCTGAATGGCGTGCGGGCGATGCTCAGAGCGCGTCAGCGTGTGCTGCAACTGCCACGCAGTGAGCTAATGGATATCACGGAAGATTGGGTAGATGCCGCCTTCTGCCTGCAAGCGAAAGATATCGCCTATATGGAGCGCCTGGTGCTGTTGCAAAACCGCCATACGGCGGTTGCGCTCAGTAAAGCCGGTTAACGCGCCTTGCGTGGCTGGTAGCGTGTAAACCAACGTTCAAACGCGGCAGCGGGCATCGGTCTGGCGAACAGAAACCCCTGCCGCTCATGGACGCCGTTGTCGGTCAAAAACGCATCCTCCTGCGCACTCTCCACCCCTTCCGCAATCACCTGCAGATTAAGCGCCGCCGCCACCGCGACAATGGCGCGCACCAGCGATTGCGAAATCGGTTGTTGATGAATATCGCGCACGAAACTCTGGTCGAGTTTGATAGCGTTAAGCGGAAAGCGCGCCAGTTGTGACAGTGAGGAGTAGCCGGTTCCAAAGTCATCCAGATGCACCTGCGATCCCAATGCGCTGAACTGCTGTATCACCGAGAGCGCCAGCGCTTCGTTTTCGATTATGCAGCTTTCGGTCAATTCAACATCAATCGGACAGTCAGCAAAATGAAGCTCGCTGAGCGCCCGTTTCAGATCGCTAAAGATGGTCTGATCGGCCAACTGTCGGGCAGAAACATTCACCGCCACGCGCAGGTTAATCCCCTGGTCGCGCCATTGCGCCACTTGCCGTACCACATCCAGCATCACCCAGCGACCGAGCGGCACAATCAGGCCGGACTCTTCGGCGTAGGAGATAAAATCGAGCGGTGGGATCAACCCGCGTTCGGGCGACTGCCAGCGCACCAGCGCTTCGAGGCTGCGCACTTCGCCATCCCGATTCACTTTCGGCTGGTAGTGAATCACCAGTTGCTCTTTATCCAGCGCCTTGCGCAGATTGGTATCGAGCCAGAGGTACTCAAACACCCGCTGGTTCATCTCGGCGCAAAATACGCAAAACTTGCCGCGACCGTTCTCTTTGGCGGTATACATCGCGGTATCGGCATTGCGGATCAGATTTTCGCGATCGTTGCCATGTTCAGGGGCAAGAGCGATACCAATCGAGCAGCCGGAGTAGATCTCAATCAGCCCGATACGGAACGGCGCGCGCAGCCGACACAAAATGCGCGATGCCATCGCTTCCAGCGCCATTTGCGAGGTATTCGTCGCCAGCACGATAAACTCATCGCCGCCAAGACGCGCCAGCACCTGGCCCTCATCAAGACAGCCTAATATGGCCAGCGCAACAGCCTGCAGCAGCTGGTCGCCAAACATATGCCCGTAGGCATCGTTCACTTTTTTAAAGTTATCGAGGTCGAGATAGACCACGCCGACCTGAGTGTCGCCGCGTGCGGCAATCGCATCGCTGATGCGATCCTGGATAGCGTTGCGATTGGGTAAACCGGTAACGGTATCGGTATTCGCCAGCACCCGCAGCCGCTCCTGGGCATGGCGCTCCTCGGTAATGTCGGTACCGGAGCAGATAAGGTAAACCTCGTTTTTGCCGCTGCCGCTGTGCACAAACTTATTGCGAAAGATAAACAGCCGCTGGCCTTTACGCGTCTTTACCCAGCGCTCCACTTCATAAGAAGATCCATCGCGGAAAAATTGGGTGATGTTGCGCTTTGAGGCCGCCGCTTCGCTGCGGCTCATAAACAGCTTAAAGACGTTCTGCCCAATCACTTCATGCTCTTTCAGGCCGGTGTACTCTTCGCTCAGGCGGTTAAAACGCTGAATGTTGCCCAGCCGGTCAAGGATGACAATCACTGAATTGGCTTCCGACACCACCTGCTCTGCAAAGGAGAGACCCTGCACCAGATCGCGAGCGACTGCCTGGGTATCGTCCCATGCCGATACGCTACCCGCCCAGGCGTTACGGGTAATTTTGCGCCCGACAAGGTGAACCGTCACCTCTTCGCCAAACAGGGTGAGGGGCATGGTCAGGCTGGAGGTGATCACCGTCATCGCGCGGATCTGCGCCGCCTGCTCATCGGTCAGCGCGACCACCTGCGTCGTATCGGCATGCTCTTCAGGGGCGAAATGCAGGGCGTTGCTGTCAGCCGTAAGCCGCCAGTAAGGACTGTGTGAACCCAGATAGCGAAACAGCACGCTCTGTTCCTGCGTCTCTCTCATGCGTTCTCCCAACCTACCCGCCACAGGACGGGCACCTGTTGATGACCGACAACCGCCGTTAATAACAGGACGGTTCTCCGTTAACGTATTGTTTTTATAGGAGTGTTGAGTAAAGCGTTACCTGGTGTGGAAAAGCAGAGACGGCTGCCGCACGCAAATGTGGGCGGTAAACAAACCGCTGCATGATGAGAAGTGTGGTCGGTTTTCGCTATTTGTGGGAGGGAAAGTGCTTAAAAATGCGCGATATATTGGTAGAAAAGCGCTCCCTCCCGAACGGGAAGGAGCGTAGAAGCGTTACATCACCGGACGGGCGATCACGCTGCGGGTTTCCATGCGCACTTCGGCGATGGTGACATCAATGACATCCGTCACTTTGAACACCACTTCACCTTTGATCTGCACGGTGCCGCTCTCCTGGCTGCACACCAGCTCATCACGCACGGCATGAATGAACGGGGCAGGGATAAAGGCGACCGCACCGTTATCCACCAGGCGAACGCGCATGCCGCCACGGCTGACATCGATAATCTCTGCCGCGAAGCGGGTGTCGGTGCCGGCTTTGTTTTGCAGGAAACGGGCATAGAGCCAGTCGCCGACATCGCGCTCGGCCATGCGGTTCAGGCGACGGCGCTCCGCCATTTGCACGGTAGTCTCATCCTGCGGACGCACCGGCGTTTCACCTTTGATGATTGCTTTCAGCAGGCGGTGGTTGACCATATCGCCATACTTACGAATCGGCGAGGTCCAGGTCGCGTAAGCGTCCAGCCCCAGGCCGAAGTGCGGGCCTGGATTGATGCTGATTTCGGCGAAGGACTGGAAGCGACGAATGCGGCTGTCGAGGAACCCGGAAGGCTGCGCGTCGAGTTCACGGCGCAGTTTGCAGAAGCCTTCCAGCGTCAATACTTCTTCAGCATTCACTTCAACGCCGTGGGTTTTCAGCATCGCCACCAGCTGCTCGCTGTTCGCCGGGTCGAAACCTAAATGGACGTTGTAGATACCAAAGCCCAGCTTGTCGCGCAGCACGCGCGCGGCGCAGATGTTGGCGGCAATCATCGACTCTTCAACGATGCGGTTGGCAATACGGCGCGGCTCGGCAACGATATCCAGCACTTCGCCTTTTTCGCCCAGTACAAAGCGGTAATCCGGGCGGTCTTTAAACACCAGCGCATGGGTCTGACGCCACTGGCCGCGCAAATCGCAGGCGCGTTTCAGCAGACGGATCTGCGAGGCGATGGCGTCATTAACAGGCTGCCACTCGCCACGGTTTTCCAGCCAGTCAGAGACATCGTCATAGGCCAGTTTGGCTTTTGATTCGATGGTGGCGGCGAAAAATTCAATGTTCTCTTCAATCGTGCCGTCGCTGTCCAGCGTCATGCGGCACACCAGCGCCGGACGCACTTCGTTCGCGCGCAGGGAGCAGAGATCGTCGGAGAGTTCGCGCGGCAGCATCGGAATGTTGAAGCCCGGCAGGTAGTTGGTGAAGGCGCGAATTTTCGCCGCATCGTCAAGCTTGCTGCCTTCGGCAATCCACGCGGTAGGATCGGCAATCGCCACGGTCAGCTGCAGCTTGCCGTCCGCCAGCTCTTCAGCGTAAAGCGCATCATCCATATCTTCGGTGCTGGCGCTGTCGATGGTGACGAAATCAAGCGCGGTCAAATCCACACGCTGCAGGCCATCATCGAGCATCTCTGTTGCCACACCGTTTGGCGCCTCTTTTTCGAGGTTATGACGGGCAAGCGTTACCCACCACGGCACAAAGTGGTCATCGGAGAAGGTGATAAATTGCGTGAGTTCCGCGTAGAAGCCGCGATCGCCCTTCAGCGGGTGACGGCGCATCTCAGCGACCGCCCAGTCACCCTCTTTAAAATCATGCTCCACGCCACGCGCGGCGCGGCAGGGGATGGAGTCTTTGAGTAAAGGATGATCCGGCACAATCGACAGGCGGTCATCTTTCTTGTGCACTTTGCCCACGAAACGGGTCAGAAAAGGCTCGACCAGCGTTTCCGGCTCCGCGCTTTCGCGCTCTTTTTCCGTGTGAATAACGGCAACAATACGATCGCCGTGCATCACTTTTTTCATCTGCGGCGGCGGGATGAAATAGCTTTTTTGAGCATCGACTTCCAGAAATCCGAAGCCTTTCTCGGTGCCTTTAACAACACCTTCTGCACGCGGTGTCTGAGAGTGGAGCTGCTGTTTAAGCTGCGCGAGCAGCGGGTTATCCTGGAGCATAATCATCTATTTTCGTGGCTAAAAGAGCGGCTGACAGTTTTACGCGATTCCGCCTGTTGCAGCAAGCGCTCTTTCAGCAAAATCTCCTGCGCGCCGCCCGGTTTATAGCCTTACGCCGCAGGCTCGCCGAGGGCGATCTTCAGCCGGTTGATCCAGCCGCACAGGGCACAGCGCAGCAGCAGACTGAATGCTATCTGGGGGCTAAAACCCGCATCTGAGAGTGCTGCAAGCTGAGCGGGGCTGAATCTGTCCGGCGCGCAGGTCAGCACCTGCACCGCTTGCACCAGCGAGCGCTCTTTATCGTTATCGGCCAGAAACGCGCTGAGGGCAGGTTCGCCCTGGCGCAGCGCTTCCCGTAGTCCGGCGGCGTGAACGCCGCGCTGCAGGCGTTCAGCAAAACAGCCGGTGCTGCCATTGATGCGCGCTGTAGAGGCCCCGACCAGCCAGCCCAGCGTTTTATTCGGCGTAATGGCGTTCACCTGCTGGCAAATCTCGCCCAGCTCGTTAAGCAGCAGATGCTCGTGCGCCAGTAGCGGCGCAAGCTGGCGCAGCTCGGGCAGCGGCTGCCAGTGGGCAAGGGAGCCCATTTGCGCGGCGTTTGAAACACGGGGATCAACCCCCTCAATCGCCGGTTGCCAGCCCGCGTTTTCATCGGCAAACAGGCTGGCGTCGGCGGGCGGCTGCGTCTCCATGCCGGGAATATAGCGCACCGGTTGTCCCAGCAGCGCCTGCAAAATGGCGAGCACCCGCGCCTGGAAGGCGATAAACCCGACAATCTGGTTGAAGAGCACAATATCGAACAGCGTCAGGCCCACCTCTTCGAGCTGCTGGCGGGCCCGGGTATCAATCACCGACGGCGAAGCGGCAAGCTGACGCGCATATTGCGTAATTTGCGCCAGCCGGCAGTTGCTCTCGCGCGATGAGTCGGGTGCTGCGAGGGGAGCGAGCCGTGCCGCGTAGTGGTTGCATAAACGCTGGACGCCAAACACCTGCGCCACGGTGAGCGCGGTGCTGAGCCGATCGTAGGCGCTGAAGGTACGCAGCCGCGTCGTCTGTACCCGCTGCGGAAAGAGCAGGGCGTAGAGTTTGCGTGCGGGCGTGGCAATGGCCTCGACATCGCCATGCAGATCATTCGGCACAGTCAGGTCGAGCAGAAAGGGGTCATTAACGGTAGCGGCTTCGGGAACCAACGGTAGCGCGTGTACCCGGCTGGCGCTTGACTGGGTTTCATGATACCAGTGGCTTTTGCCTGCAATCCGGCGTTGTTCCATGGTCGTTCCTTGGTCTCAAAGTGGCGATCCGGGGACGACGTCAGGTCTTGGCTTGCCGGATCGGTGGTGCTGCTTAATCCTGGCGTAAGGGGGAGGCGGGATAAAAGATTGTTAGGTGATAACAAATATCAGAAAGGCATAAAAAACGCCCCTTCGGCAGAAGGGGCATTGGGGAATTATTTGATTTCCAGCTCGTTCATCGCAGCGATGTTGAAACCGCCGTCGACGTGAACCACTTCACCTGAGATACCGGCAGAGAGGTCAGAGCAGAGGAACGCCGCAGAGTTGCCGACGTCTTCGATGGTCACGGTGCGACGGATCGGGGTAACCGCTTCGCAATGTGCCAGCATTTTACGGAAGTCTTTGATACCGGAAGCCGCCAGGGTGCGGATCGGACCGGCGGAGATGCCGTTGACGCGCACGCCTTCCGGACCCATCGCGTTCGCCATATAGCGCACGTTCGCTTCCAGAGAGGCTTTCGCCAGACCCATCACGTTGTAGTTCGGGATAGCGCGCTCTGCGCCCAGGTAGGAGAGGGTCAGCAGCGCGGAGCCCGGGTTCAGCATTTCGCGGCAGGCTTTTGCCATCGCTACAAAGCTGTAGGAGCTGATGTCGTGAGCGATTTTGAAGCCTTCACGGGTTACGGCGTTAACATAGTCGCCGTCCAGCTGATCGCCCGGTGCGAAACCGATGGAGTGCACGAAGCCGTCAAATTTTGGCCAGACTTTCGCCAGGTCAGTAAACAGGGCGTCGATGCTCTCATCTTGCGCCACATCACACTCCAGCACGATGCTGGAACCCAGCTGGGCGGCAAACTCTTCAACACGGCCTTTCAGCTTGTCGTTCTGGTAGGTGAACGCCAGCTCCGCGCCTTCGCGATGCATAGCCTGTGCGATGCCGTATGCGATGGAGAGTTTGCTGGCTACGCCAGTCACCAGAATGCGCTTACCGGAAAGAAAACCCATAGCTTTAATCCTTATATTCATTGTTGTGGCGCTCGCGGCTCTGTTGGGGCGAGCGTCGTTAAAACGCGGCGATTCTATCATGAGTCGCCGTCTCCGTTAATCCGACCACTGAAAGGTTTGGTCTCAGCGGTCTTTTCGCCAGGCGTCGGCGGTTAATGCTTCGCCAAAGTGGCCGGCAATTAAGCGTTTAGTGAGATCGTGCAGCGGCGAGGCGAGCACATCGGCAGTGCTGCCGCGCTCAACCACTTCCCCCTGATGCATCACCAGCACCTGATCGCTGATATGTTTCATCATGCCGATATGCTGGGTGACATAAATATAAGAGATACCCTGTTTCTCCTGTAATTCCAGCATCAGGTTGATTAACTGCGAACGCATCGACATATCGAGCGAGGCCAGCGCTTCGTCAGCAATAATCACTTTCGGGCGCAGGATCAGCGCACGCGCCAGCCCAAGGCGCTGTTTCTGCCCCGGTGCCAGCATGTGCGGGTAATAGCTGACATGATCCGGCAGCAGGCCGACCATGCGCAGGGTTTCCAGGATGCGCTTACGCCGCGCTTCCGGCTCCAGGTCAGTGTTGAGACGCAGAGGGAAATCGAGGATCTGCGACAAGCGCTGGCGCGGGTTAAGCGAGGTGGTCGGATCCTGAAAAATCATGCGGATATGCTGGCTGCGAAAGGTGTAATCGCCGTAATGCAGCGGCTTATCGTCGATCACCAGTTCACCGGCGGTAGGGGCAATCATTCCCGCCAGCATTTTCGCCAGCGTCGATTTTCCTGAGCCGTTCTCGCCAATAATCGCCAGCGTCTGCCGTTCACGCAGGGTAAAGCTGAGCGGCTTGACCGCTTCCACGGTCTGGCGGCGGAACCAGCCGGTACGGTAGCGAAAGGTTTTGCTCAGATTGCGCACTTCAAGCAAGGTTTCAACCATCTCACTCACTCTCCATATTCAGCGGGAAATGGCAGGCAAACAGGTGATTACGCGGTCCTGCAAGCCGCGGCGTTTCAATACATTTGCGCTGGGCATAAGGGCAGCGCGGCCCCAGTCGGCAGCCAATTGGCAGGTGCTCAAGCAGCGGGATCGCGCCTGGCAACGTATTCAGGCGGCTTTTGTGCGGCATCGCGCTGCCAAAATCGGGAATAGCGCGGATCAGTGCCTGGGTATAGGGGTGATGCGGCGTGGCGATCAAATCTTCGCTCGGCGCGGTCTCAACCGTCTGCCCGCAGTACATCACATTGATACGATCGGCCCACTTGCTCAGCATCTGCAAATCATGGCTGATCAAAATGATGGTCGTATTGTTGTTCTGGTTCAGCCGGTCGAGCAGGCGGAAAATCTGCGCCTGGGTGGTCGGCTCCATGGCGTTGGTCGGCTCATCGGCAATCAGCAGGCGCGGCTGGTTGGCCAGCGCAATAGCGATCATCACTTTCTGACACTCGCCCTCAGTCAGCTCATAAGGGAAACTGCGCATCGCATCTTTATGATCTTTAATGCCAACGCGGTGCAGCAGCTCAATCGCCCGGCGTTTGCGCCAGCCCATGCGCTGCCACCACTTACCTTTAAAGGTCCAGCGCGGGATGTTTTGCATCAGCTGCTTGCCGACACGCTCGGAGGGATCAAGACAGGATTGCGGCTCCTGGAAAATCATCGACACGTTGTGGCCCAGCAATTTGCGCCGCTCGCGCGCCGAGAGGCGCATCAGGTCGATATCATCGAAGCGCATACGGTCCGCCGTGACGCGCCAGTTATCCTTGGTAACGCCACAGATCGCTTTCGCAATCAGGCTCTTACCGGAGCCTGATTCACCCACCAGCCCGCGAATCTCACCCTCGGCAAGGGTCAGGCTGACGCGGTCGACTGCTTTCACCCATTCAGAACCGGTTTTGACTTCAATAGTCAGGTTACGGATATCAAGAAGCGGCATTACTCCACCCCCGCAGTGATGGCGCGACGGATGCCATCGCCCAGCACGTTAACCAGCAGCACGCTCACCATAATCGCCGCGCCCGGCAGCATTACCGTCCACGGTGCAACATAAATCAGCTCCAGCGCATCGCCCAGCATCGCGCCCCACTCCGGCGAGGGGAGCTGCGCGCCGAGATCGAGAAAGCCCAGCGCGGCAATATCAAGGATCGCCATCGACAGCGCGCGGGTAATCTCCGTCACCATACCGGCAGTGATATTCGGCAGAATGGCGTACCACAAAATATTCATCGTTGACGCGCCATCGAGACGGGCGGCAACGACATACTCTTTTTCCAGCTCGTCATGCACCAGGCTGTAGACCGAGCGCACCATGCGCGGCAGCAGCGCCAGCCAGACGGCAAACATCGCATGGGAGAGATGCGGACCAACAAAGGCCACCACAATAATCGCCAGCAGCAGAGTTGGCAGCGAAAGCAGGGTATCGAGAATATGGTTCAGCACCGCCGAACGCAGGCCGTGCGTTGCCCCGGCGAAGACGCCGAGCAGCAGCCCGCACACCGTGGCGGCGAGCGTAACCAGAAATGCGCCGCCAACGGTAGGCGCCGCGCCGCTCAGCAGGCGGCTTAACACATCGCGGCCGAGATCGTCGGTGCCGAGGAAAAACGACACATCGCCGTAGCGCGACCACGACGGCGGCAGCAGTTGATAGCCGAGAAACTGCTGGTCGATGCCGTAAGGGGCGAACCAGTGACCGAACAGGCAGAGCAGCGCCAGCGCGCCGCAGCCATAGAGGCCGATCATCGCCGTGGGATCGCCATAAAAGTGGCGCCACGCGGTACGCAGCGCGCCGGGCGCACGTTTTTCGCTGTAGACGCTATCGTAAGGCATACCAGTCCTTATGTTTTAACGGGTTCGCCAGCGCGCCAAGAATATCGGAGAGCACGTTGACGATAATCACTAATGAACCGATAACCATCACGCCAGCGGAGATCGCGGCATAATCCTGCTGGCGGATAGCGTTAATCAGCCAGCGGCCCAGCCCCGGCCAGCTAAAGACCACTTCAGTGATCATCGCCAGCGTCAGCATGGTGGAGAATTGCAGACCCAGACGCGGGATCACTGGCGGCAGGGCATTGTGCAGCACATGGCGGCGCAGAATGGTAAAGCGGGACAAGCCGCGCGTCGCCGCTGCTTTAATGTAGTTTTTCTCAAAGACCTCAATGGTGCTGATACGCATCAGGCGGATCACTTCGGTGGTCGGCGCCACCGCCAGCGTCACCACTGGCAGGATGACGTGGCGCAGGGCGCTCATCAGCATCTCATCGCGCCACGGCGAGTCAGAAATCCAGGCATCAATCAGCGAAAAACCGGTAACAGTTTTCACTTCATACAGCAGATCAAAACGCCCGGAGACCGGCAGCCAGCCGAGATTGAGAGAGAAGAAGAGGGTAAGCAGCAGCGCCAGCCAGAAGACCGGAATGGAGAAGCCGAGCAGCGCGACGGCGCTGATGGCTTTATCCTGCCAGCGGCCACGCATGACGCCCGCCAGCATCCCCACCGGAATACCCACCAGTAACGCCGAGCCAAAGGCGAGGATACAGAGCTCCATGGTCGCCGGGAAAACTTCCTGCAACTGCTCGGAAATCAGCTGCCCATTAATGCTTGAGACACCAAAATCCCAGTGCAGCAGGCCGTTAAACCAGAAGATCCACGCGTTCCACAGCGTTGCGCCCTGTAAAGGCGCATGGGGGGTAAAGTAGCTCAGGCTGAAGCCAACAAAGGTCAGTAAAAAGAGGGTGACCAGCAGCAGCAGCAAACGACGCAAAGTAAAAATAATCACGGCGACACCTCTTTTTTATCCCGCGACACGCCAGCGAAAGAGGCGCTGCCGAACGGGCTCAGCACCAGGCCTTTAATATCGTACCGGTACGCTTGCAGGCGCAGGGAGGAGGCGAGCGGCAGCACCGGCAGTTCGCGCGCGAGGATCTGCTGGGCTTCGTCATACTCATCGATGCGCGATGCCAGCTGCTGCGAGGCGAGCGCTTTTTGCAGCACCTCATCAAACTCGCGCTGGCACCAGTGGGCAAAGTTGGTTTGCGAATCAATCGCCGCGCAGCTTAACAGCGGGCGGAAGAAGCTGTCCGGATCGTTACTGTCCGTCGCCCAGCCGGTGAGCGTCAAGTCGTGGTTCATATCCATCAGGCGCGCCTCCTGGAAGCGCCCCTCAACCGGCACAATCACCACTTTTACACCGACCTGCGCCATATCTGCCTGAATCAGTTCGGCGGTTTTCAGCGGGCTGGGGTTCCAGGGCTGCGAGCTGGTTGGCACCCACAGTTGCAGGGTGAGGTTCTCCAGCCCCAGCGCTTTCAGGCGCTCGCGGGCCTGTTTCGGGTCATATTCGGTAATTTTGGCATCGTTATCGTACGCCCAGGAGGCGCGAGGCAGGATCGACGCCGCAGTTTCCGCTGTGCCGTAATAGATCGACTGCATCAGACGCTGGTTATTGATCGACAGGGCTAACGCGTGGCGCACCGCCGGGTTATTGAGCGGCGGTTTGTTGGTGTTAAACGCCAGGTAAGCGATGTTCATCCCTGGACGCAGGGTTAGACGCAGCCGCGGGTCGTCACGCAAAATGGTTAACTGGCTGGCAGCAGGCCACGCCAGCACATCGCACTCGCCGGTGAGCAGTTTTGATAAACGACCGGTGCCGCCCGATCCGAGATCGACCACCACCTGTTGCATCAGCGGTTTTCCGAGCCAGAACTTTTCGTGACGTTGTAACCGAACATACTGCCCGGCGCGATACTCATCCAGCTGGAACGGCCCGGTGCCGACCGGCTGGCGGTCAATCAGCTCCTGGCGGTCGATTTTTTGCAATTGCGCGGCATATTCTGCCGACATCACCGAGGCGTAGTGGGTAGCGAGATGCCATAAGAAGGAGGCATCCGGCTTTTTCAGGCGAAACTCGACGGTGCGGCTATCCAGCTTGCGCACGCTCTCCACCGAGTCGGCAAATTGCAGGCTGTCGAAATAGGGGAAGCTGTCGCCATTGACGTTATGCCACGGATGATGGCGATCGAAAATGCGTTGGAAGGTAAAGACCACGTCGTCGGCATTCAGCGTCCGGGTGGGGGTAAACCACGCGGTATGCTGGAAATTGACGCCGCTGCGCAGGCGAAACCGGTAGGTCGCGCCGTTATCCAGCACCTCCCAGCTCTCCGCCAGCTCCGGCACCAGACGATAAGTATAAGGGTCAACATCCAGCAGGCGGCTGTAGAGCTGCGCGGCGAGGGTGTCGACAATCAGCCCGCTGCTCGCTTTTTGCGGGTTAAAGGTATTAACCTGGCCATTCACGCAATAGACAAAGCCACTTTCGCGGATATCTGACGTGGCCGCGGGCGCAGCCTGAACCGTACCGGTCGCCAGCAGTGCGGTGAAAAGCAGGGAAGAGAAAACCAGACGCATGATTTTTTCAACGGTTTTAAAATAATGGGCAAAGTGTATCGCACTTACCTGGGCTACGTACAAATGTCTGCGGACAACTGCTGTTATTGTCGACGATTTCAGCGTATTTGATGCTTTTTCAGCAGTGCACGCAGCTGGTGATAGGTTAAACCAAGCCGCTCTGCCGCCCGTTTCTGGTTAAATCCGGCCTGTTGCAGGCTCTGCTCGAGCAGGTTTTTCTCCTGATCGAGC
This sequence comes from Kosakonia sp. CFBP8986, assembly GCF_034044935.1. Classification (NCBI taxonomy): domain Bacteria; kingdom Pseudomonadati; phylum Pseudomonadota; class Gammaproteobacteria; order Enterobacterales; family Enterobacteriaceae; genus Kosakonia; species Kosakonia sp. CFBP8986. Next base: position 63,780 of record NZ_JAXCXB010000005.1, read on the forward strand.
TGAAACTGTCGCAGATCCAGCGGCAGCTCTGGCAGCGAAGTTGCGCTATTTTCTTGCCTCAGCGCTGGCGCTTTCTCACTCACATCGCGGCGGAAAGGGTCGAGGATAATAGTGTCCAGCGGCGTATCGCTGCTGCCGTGACGGTAGACGGATCGCTCCACCACGTTTTTCAGTTCGCGGATGTTTCCCGGCCACCCATAGTTCATCAGCACGTCGCGGGCATGCTCCGTAAAGCCGGGAAAGAGCGGCATATGCAGCTCGCGGCACATCTGGATGGCGAAATGATCAGCCATCAGCATGATGTCGCTCTGGCGCTGGCGCAGCGGCGGTAACAGCACCACATCAAAGGCCAGCCGGTCGAGCAGGTCGGCGCGAAAGGTTCCTTCCTGCACCATCTGCGGCAGATCGGCGTTGGTGGCGCACACCAGCCGCACATTAACCTGCAGCGGCTGGCTGCCGCCGACGCGCTCCAGCTCGCCATACTCAATCACTCGTAGCAATTTCTCCTGCACCAGCATCGGCGCGGTTGCCAGCTCATCCAGAAACAGCGTGCCGCCGTCGGCGCGCTCAAAGCGGCCAGGGTGGCGCTTCTGCGCACCGGTAAAGGCGCCCGCTTCATGACCAAACAGTTCGCTGTCGAGCAAGTTTTCATTTAGCGCCGCGCAGTTTAAGGAGATAAACGGCCCCTGCCAGCGCGAGGAGAGGTAGTGCAGGCGGTTGGCAATCAGCTCTTTACCGGTGCCGCGCTCGCCGATAATCAGCACCGGTTTATCGATCGGTGCAAGGCGGGAAACCTGTTCCAGTACCTCAATAAAGCTGTTGGCTTCGCCAAGAAGGTTATCTTTCTGTTCTGCCATGATGAAATTCGCCACAAGTTGGTCTCTTTAACCACTCTAGTCTAAGTTATGGTTAAGGTAAAATCATTCATTCCCTTTATAATCAAGCAGATGAAAAGTTGGCACGGAGATTGTATTAATCAGGCAGCAGGGCTCAGCCCGATAACAGAAATCAAGAGGATTAGATTATGGGTATTTTTTCTCGTTTTGCCGACATCGTGAACGCCAACATCAACTCGCTGCTGGAAAAAGCGGAAGATCCGCAAAAACTGGTCCGCCTGATGATCCAGGAGATGGAAGATACGCTGGTTGAAGTGCGCTCCACCTCTGCACGTGCGCTGGCTGAAAAGAAACAGTTAACGCGCCGTATTGAGCAGGCGAGCGCGCAGCAGGCCGAATGGCAGGAGAAAGCCGAACTGGCGCTGCGTAAAGAGAAAGAGGATCTGGCGCGTGCCGCGCTGATCGAAAAACAGAAAGTGACCACGCTTATCGAGACGCTGGAGCAGGAAGTGACGCTGGTTGACGAAAGCCTGGCGCGCATGAAGAAAGAGATTGGCGAGCTAGAGAACAAACTGAGCGAAACCCGCGCCCGCCAGCAGGCGCTGACGCTGCGTCACCAGGCGGCAAGCTCCTCGCGCGATGTGCGCCGTCAGCTCGACAGCGGCAAAATGGATGAAGCGATGGCACGCTTTGAGTCCTTCGAGCGTCGTATCGACCAGATGGAAGCCGAAGCGGAAAGCCACGGTTTTGGTAAGCAAAAACCGCTGGATCAGCAGTTTGCCGATCTGCAGGCAGATGATGAAATCAGCGAGCAACTGGCGCAACTGAAAGCCAGAATGAAACAGGACAACCAATAATAACGAGCGGCGGCATCAGAAGATGCCGCTGGCATCCCTGTAAGGAGTACACATGAGCACGCTTTTTCTGGCTATACCCCTGACATTATTCATTCTGTTTGTTTTACCGGTCTGGTTATGGCTGCACTACAACAACCGCGCTTCACGCGGTGCACTTAACCAGAACGAGCAGCAACGTTTGCTGCAACTGACGGATGAAGCAACGCGCATGCGCGAACGCATTCAGGCGCTGGAAGATATTCTGGATGCAGAACATCCAAACTGGAGAGATCGCTGATGGCTACCCTCAATCTGAATAAAAAATTATGGCGTATTCCGCAGCGCGGTAAGCTCGGCGGCGTCTGCGCCGGTATCGCGGAATATCTCGATATCCAGGTCAGACTGGTGCGTATCATCACCGTGCTGGCGATGCTGTTTGGCCTATTTTTCTTTGTCGTCGTTGCCTATATCGCGCTCTATTTTGCGCTTGATCCGCTGCCGGATAACTACACTGAAGGTGAGGTGCCCGCCAGCAACAGCGAGTTGCTGGATGCGGTAGATGCGCAGCTGGCCGCCGGTGAAAGCCGTTTGCGCCAGATGGAGCGTTATGTCACATCCGATACGTTCTCGCTGCGTAGCCGTTTTCGTCAGCTTTAAGAGGTGAATATGAATCGACACTGGCAACAGATTAACCGCAATGTCAAACCCGGCCTGAAGCTGGTCGGCAAACTGATGTTGCTGACCGCACTGCGCGTTGGACCTGCGGGCGTGGCGGGCTGGGCGGTAAAATCCGTTGCCCGTCGACCGTTGAAAATGGTGCTGGCCTTCGCACTGGAGCCGCTTCTTAAGCGCGCGGCGAATAAGCTCTCCCGCCGCTTTGATAACAAGCCTGTTACGCGTAAGCGTTGACAACTGCGTCGCCGCCCATATCTCATAGTGAGCAGGACTCTTCTGGATTTAAGGGCGCATACGCATGGCGATGGAACGATTACGAAACGAACTCAACTCGCTGGTCAACCGCGGGATGGACAAGCATCTCCGTCTCGCGGTGACCGGCCTCAGCCGCAGCGGTAAAACCGCGTTTATTACCGCGCTGGTTAATCAACTTCTCTCAATTCACACGGGCGCGCGCCTGCCGCTGTTCAGCGCGGTGCGCGAAGAGCGTTTGCTCGGCGTTAAACGCGTTCCCCAGCGTGATTTCGGCATACCCCGTTTTACCTATGATGAAGGGCTGGCCCAGCTTTACGGCTCGCCGCCGGTATGGCCAACCCCGACGCGCGGCGTGAGTGAAATCCGCCTCGCGCTGCGCTTTCGCTCCCGCGATTCGCTGTTACGCCACTTTAAAGAGACTTCCACTCTCTATCTGGAAATTGTCGACTACCCCGGCGAATGGCTGCTCGATCTGCCGATGCTGGCGCAGGATTACCTGAGCTGGTCGCGGCAGATGACCGGCCTGCTTACCGGGCAGCGCCAGGCGTGGTCTGAGAAGTGGCGCGCGCTCTGCGCCGGGCTCGATCCGCTCGCGCCTGCCGATGAGAACCGGCTGGCGGAGATCGCCGCCGCCTGGACTGAGTACCTTCATCAGTGCAAGCGTGAAGGGCTGCACTTTATCCAGCCGGGGCGATTTGTGCTGCCGGGCGATATGGCAGGCGCACCGGCATTACAGTTCTTCCCGTGGCCAGACGTTGATGGCACCGGCGAGGCGAAGCTAGCGCAGGCCGGCAGGCACACCAACGCAGGGATGCTGCGCGAACGCTATCAATACTACTGCGACCACGTAGTAAAAGGCTTTTATAAAAACCATTTCCTGAAATTTGACCGCCAGATCGTGCTGGTTGATTGCCTGCAACCGCTCAACAATGGCCCGCAGGCCTTTAACGATATGCGCCTCGCGCTTACACAGCTGATGCAGAGTTTCCACTACGGCCAGCGTACGCTGTTTCGCCGTCTCTTTTCCCCGGTGATCGATAAGCTGCTCTTTGCCGCCACCAAGGCGGACCACATTACCGTCGATCAGCACGCCAATATGGTGTCGCTCCTGCAACAGCTGATTCAGGACGCGTGGCAAAACGCCGCCTTTGAAGGCATCAGCATGGATTGCATGGGGCTGGCTTCCATTCAGGCGACGCAGAGCGGGCTTATTGAGGTTAACGGCGAGACGATTCCGGCGTTACGCGGTCACCGATTAAGCGACGGTTCGCCGCTCACCTTCTATCCAGGCGAAGTGCCGGCGCGCTTGCCGGGGCAGGCATTCTGGGAGAAGCAGGGCTTTAATTTCGAGGCGTTTCGCCCGCAGGTGATGGATGTCGATTCGCCGCTGCCGCACATCCGGCTGGATGCCGCGCTGGAATTTTTACTGGGAGATAAATTGCGATGACCGAGCCGCTAAAACCGCGTATTGATTTCACCGGGCCGCTGGAGACGCCAGCGCAGGAGCAGTTCAAACAGGCGCAGCGCTTTGACGCGCTCGCCGCCGAGAAGTTTGCCCCGGTTGCCGTAGATGAACTGCCCGAAGAGGGGCAGGCGGAAGCGGTGGTTGAAGCCGCCCTGCGCCCGAAGCGCACATTGTGGCGCAAAATGGTCACCGCCGGGCTGGCGCTGGCAGGCATTACCGTGATTGGTCAGGGCGTGCAGTGGGCGATCAATGCCTGGCAGACCCATGACTGGGTAGCCCTTGGCGGCTGCGCAGCGGGGACGCTGATCGTCGGCGCAGGCGTCGGATCCATTGCCAGCGAGTGGCGGCGGCTGTGGCGTTTACGTCAGCGGGCGCACGAGCGCGATGAAGCGCGCGAACTGTTGCAGAGCCACGGCACAGGCAAAGGGCGCGCCTTCTGCGAAAAACTGGCGCAGCAGGCGGGGCTGGATAAGTCTCATCCCGCTTTACAGCGCTGGTACGCGGCGATCCATGAAACCCAGAGCGACCGCGAAATCGTCACGCTCTATGCTCACCTGGTGCAGCCGGTGCTGGATGCGCAGGCACGGCGTGAAATCAGCCGCTCGGCGGCGGAATCGACGCTGATGATTGCCGTCAGCCCGCTGGCGATGGTCGATATGGCGTTTATCGCCTGGCGCAATCTGCGCTTAATTAACCGCATTGCTGCCCTCAATGGTATTGAGCTGGGTTATTACAGTCGCCTGCGTCTTTTTCGCCTCGTGCTGCTGAATATGGCTTTTGCCGGCGCCAGCGAACTGGTACGCGAAGTGGGGATGGACTGGATGTCGCAGGATCTGGCAGCAAGGCTCTCAGCCCGCGCAGCGCAGGGGATCGGCGCCGGGCTGCTTACCGCACGCCTCGGTATCAAAGCGATGGAGCTTTGCCGTCCGCTGCCGTGGATCGATGGTGACAAACCCCGGCTGGGCGATTTCCGCCGTCAGCTGATCGCTCAGGTCAAAGAGACGCTACAGAAAGGCAAATCCTCCGGCACAGCCGGTTAGAAAGCAGGCGCTGCGCGCTTATCTTTACGCCGCCGCGCCGCTTTTTTCCGCAGGCTGTCAATATTTGTTGACAGACATCTTCCTGCCGACCGTTAAGTGGCTTATCATCCTTTCATTACGTGAATGAATAAGGGTGAAGGTTCCCATGCGTCTTGAAGTTTTTTGTGAGGACCGGCTTGGTCTGACACGCGAATTACTTGATCTGCTGGTGCTGCGCGGCATCGATCTGCGCGGCATTGAGATCGATCCCATCGGGCGTATCTACCTCAATTTCGCCGCGCTCGACTTTAACAGCTTCAGCAGCCTGATGGCGGAGATCCGCCGTATTCAGGGCGTCACCGACGTCCGCACCGTGCTGTGGATGCCCTCCGAGCGCGAACACCGCGCGATGAGCGCGCTGCTTGAAGCGTTGCCGGAACCGGTGTTGTCGCTCGATATGAAGTGCAAAATCGAACTGGCAAACGCCGCCAGCGCGCAGCTCTTTGGCCAACAGCCGGATAAGCTGCTCAACCATAATGCGGCTCAATTAATCACCGGTTTCAACTTCCAGCGCTGGCTGGAGGGCAATCCGCAGCATTCGCATAACGAACATGTGGTGATCGGCGGGCAAAACTTCCTGATGGAGATCACACCGGTGCACTTGGAGGGGGAAACCGGCGAGGCGGTGCTGACCGGCGCGGTGGTGATGCTGCGCTCGACGGCGCGGATGGGCCGCCAGCTGCAAAATATCACCCAGCAGGATGTCAGCGCGTTCAGCCAGATTGTCGCCGTCAGCCCGAAAATGCGCCATGTGGTTGAGCAGGCGCGCAAGCTGGCAACCCTCACCGCACCGCTGCTGATTACCGGCGACACCGGCACCGGGAAGGATCTGCTGGCGCACGCCTGTCATCTTTCCAGCCCGCGCGCGGCAAAACCCTATCTGGCGCTGAACTGCGCCTCGATTCCTGAAGAGTCTGTCGAAAGCGAACTGTTTGGCCATGCGCCGGAAGGCAAAAAGGGCTTTTTCGAGCAGGCGAACGGCGGTTCGGTGCTGCTGGATGAGATTGGCGAAATGTCGCCGCGTATGCAGGTGAAACTGCTGCGTTTCCTCAATGATGGTACTTTCCGCCGCGTTGGCGAAGATCACGAAGTGCACGTTGATGTGCGGGTGATCTGCGCCACGCAGCGTAACCTCGTGGAGCTGGTGCAGAAGGGGTTGTTCCGCGAAGATCTCTACTACCGCCTGAACGTCCTGACCCTCAATCTGCCGCCGCTGCGCGATCGCCCGCAGGATATCGTGCCGCTGACCGAACTGTTTGTTGCGCGCTTTGCCGATGAACAGGGTCTGCCCCGGCCGAAACTCGCCCACGATTTGACGCAGTTGCTTAGCCGCTATAACTGGCCGGGCAACGTGCGCCAGCTGAAAAACGCCATCTATCGCGCCTTAACCCAGCTGGAGGGGTATGAACTGCGCGCGCAGGATATCCAGCTGCCGGATTACGATGCGGCCACCGTGCCGGTCGGGGATGATGCGATGGAGGGATCGCTGGATGATATCACCAGCCGCTTCGAGCGTTCGGTGTTAACCCAGCTCTATCGAAATTACCCCAGCACGCGCAAGCTGGCGAAGCGCTTAGGCGTCTCGCATACGGCGATTGCTAACAAGCTGCGGGAATATGGCTTGAGCCAGAAGAAGAGCGACGAGTAACGTTGTAGTGATAAAAAAGGCCGGATAGCGGTAAGCGCTTATCCGGCCTGTTTCATTCCAGACGCGATTAGCCTTTCAGCACGTCCAGTGCAGCGGTGTAATCCGGCTCGTTGGTGATCTCATTCACCAGCTCGCTGAAGATGACCGTATCGTTCTCATCAAGCACCACGACCGCACGTGCAGCCAGGCCTTTCAGCGCGCCGTCGGAGATACCGACGCCATAGTTGTCGAGGAAATCTGCACCGCGCAGGGTGGAGAGAGTGATAACGTTGCTCAGGCCTTCTGCGCCGCAGAAGCGGGACTGGGCAAACGGCAGGTCAGCAGAGATGCACAGTACAACGGTGTTGTTCACCTCTGTCGCCAGCTGATTGAATTTGCGCACGGAAGCGGCGCAAACACCGGTATCGATGCTCGGGAAAATGTTCAGCACTTTGCGCTTACCGGCGAACTGGCTCAGCGCAACATCGGTAAGATCTTTAGCGACAAGCGTGAACGGCTGCGCTTTTGCGCCAACCTGCGGAATAGCGCCAGCAACGGGAACCGGGTTGCCCTGAAAATGAACGAGTTGCGACATAATAGCTTCCTGTTTACATATAGTTAACGTCGGCGCTAGTTTATGCCATCGTCCGAGACCACGGCAAACCAATTTTCGTATCTATACTGGTTTACATTCCGTCAAAGGAGCATGTATGAGAAATGTGAACGTTTATGAGGAAACCTGGCCGCTGCATTCGCCGTTTGTGATTTCGCGCGGCGCGCGCAGTGAAGCGAAAGTGGTGGTGGTCGAACTGGAAGAGGACGGGATCAAAGCGGTTGGCGAATGTACCCCTTACGCACGCTATGGCGAGAGCGAGGCGTCGGTGATGGCACAAATCATGACCATTGTGCCGCAGCTGCAAAACCGCCTCAGCCGTGAAGCGCTGCAAACCCTGTTGCCGCCTGGTGCAGCGCGCAATGCGGTCGATTGCGCGCTGTGGGATCTGGCTGCGCGCAAAGCGGGGCGTTCGCTGGCGCACTACACTGGCGTAACCCTGCCGGAAACCGTTATCACCGCGCAAACGGTGGTGATTGGCACACCAGAACAGATGGCTGCCAGCGCGGCGGCGCTGAGCGAGACCGGCGCCCGGCTGCTGAAGATTAAGCTTGATGATCATCTTATTAGCGAGCGGCTTGTGGCGATCCGCGCCGCCGCGCCAGAGGCAACGCTGATTGTCGATGCTAACGAGTCGTGGCACAGCGAAGGGCTTGCAGCACGCTGCCAGCTGCTGGCTGATTTAGGCGTGGCGATGCTTGAGCAGCCACTGCCCGCTGGCGAAGACGCGGCGCTGATTAACTTTATCCACCCGTTACCGATTTGCGCAGATGAGAGCTGCCACACGCGTGAAAGCCTTGATGCGCTGCAGGGGCGCTATGAGATGGTCAACATTAAGCTGGATAAAACCGGCGGGCTGACCGAAGCGCTGGCGCTGGCCCATGAAGCCGCCGAGCGCGGCTTCGGATTGATGCTCGGCTGCATGATCTGCACTTCACGCGCCATTGCAGCGGCGCTACCGCTGGTCAGTGGTGTGCGCTTCGCCGATCTTGATGGCCCCACCTGGCTGGCGGTGGATGTCGAGCCGTCGCTGCGCTTCTCCACCGGTGAGCTTCACCTTTCGGCATCCCAGCAAAGCAGTGAGGTCATTGCCGCGAGATAATCTTCGCTGGCGGCATCGGCAGAGACCGGCGGCAGCTCCATGGTAATGCAGGGCAGATTGATCTCCGCACACCAGCTGCCGAAGGAGCCGGGCGTCTCATACCCGACGCTTTTGACTAACGGCAGCGAAAAGGCCTGCGCCAGCCACTCGCCAAGCGGGCTTTCGCGCGGATCTTCGACGCAGGCCAGCGGATCGTGAAAGCTAACCACCCACGCCGGATGCAGGCGATGAATTAACTGGCAGAGCGCGCGGGTTTCCGGCTCGGAACCCGGAGCAGCACCCGTGTGCAACACCACATCACGCTCTGGCGCTGCGCTGTTCCAGCGATAAACGGTATCGCCCGCCTTCCAGTTTGCCGCCGGAAAGTTACGGTTGAGATCGACGCCGTTGGCGTTGGCGCGTAAACCGAGTTGGCAACCATCCGGGTTCACCGCCAGCACCACGTGATGATGGCGCAGATCGCTCTTGAGCGCACGCATGGCGCAGGAGAGGGCGACCATCGCGGCATTCTCATCCCCGTGCGTGCCGGCAATAATCAGCCCGCTTTTCGCCGTTGCCAGCGGTGCCGGAAACCAGAAAAGCGGGGCACCGAGCAGGGACTCACCATACTGCTGACGGCTGTCGGCAAAGTTTCCCCGTAAAGAGCGCGGACGTGTCGCTGGCATAGGTTTACCTGTTTCTTCGTTGAATAAACCAAGTGTTGGATATAAAGCGGTGCGACGCAAATCATTTTCCTGATGTATGAGTTTGCATTCCTTAGAGCTAAAACAAATAATTACCGCATCTTTTTTGCGGGATGTGGCACATCACAAGGGGATTTCATGACATACCGATTTTCAAAACTTTGCTGCGCGCTGGCGCTGTGCGGCTTATCTGTCAGCGTGTTTGCAGCGGATGTGCCGCCGGGAACCCCGCTTGCGGAAAAACAAGAAGTGGTGCGCCACCTCAAAGATGAGCCGGCAACGCTCGATCCGGCAAAAGCGGTTGGCTTGCCGGAAATTCAGGTGATCCGCGATCTTTTTGAAGGCCTGGTCAATCAGAATGAGAAGGGTGAAGTCATTCCCGGCGTGGCGAAAAGCTGGCAGAGCAGCGATAACCGCATCTGGACCTTTACGCTGCGTGATGATGCCCGCTGGTCGGACGGCACGCCGGTCACGGCGCAGGATTTTGTCTACAGCTGGCAGCGGCTGGTTAATCCGCAAACCACGTCCCCGTTTGCTGGCTTCGCTGCCTTAGCGGGCATCAGCAATGCGAAAGCGATCACCGATGGCAAAATGGCGGTTGATAAACTGGGTGTCAGCGCGGTGGATGCGAAAACGCTGCGCGTGCAGCTTGATAAACCGCTGCCGTGGTTCCCGAACCTTGCGGCCAGTTTCGCGCTCTATCCGGTGCAGCAAAAGAACGTCGAGAGCGGCGCAGAGTGGACGCGTCCCGGCAATCTGGTCGGTAATGGCGCTTTTGTGCTGACTAACCGCGTGGTGAATGAAAAGCTGGAGCTGGCGCGCAATAAACAGTACTGGGACGATGGCAAAACGGTGATCAATAAGGTGACCTTTGTGCCGATCAATCAGGAGTCTGCCGCCACCAAACGCTACCTGGCGAATGGCGTTGATATCACCGAATCTTTCCCGAAAAACCTCTACCAGAAGCTGCAAAAAGAGATCCCGGGCCAGGTCTATACGCCGCCGCAACTGGGCACCTATTACTACGCGTTCAATACTCAGAAGGGGCCGACGGCAGATGCGCGCGTGCGCCTGGCGTTGAGCTTAACCATCGATCGCCGGGTGATTGCCGAGAAAGTGTTGGGCAGCGGCGAGAAACCGGCGTGGCGCTTTACCCCGGATGTCACGGCCGGGTTTACGCCGAAGCCGTCGCCATTTGAACAGATGAGCCAGCCGGAGTTGAACGCACAGGCGAAAACCCTGCTGCAGGCGGCGGGTTACGGCCCGCAGCGGCCACTGAAGCTAACGCTGCTTTATAACTCCTCTGAGAACCATCAAAAGATTGCCATTGCGGTGGCGTCGATGTGGAAGAAAAATCTCGGTGCGGAGGTGAAGCTGCAAAATCAGGAGTGGAAAACCTATATCGACAGCCGTAACAGCGGCAATTTCGATGTCATTCGCGCCTCGTGGGTAGGGGATTACAACGAGCCATCGACCTTTCTCTCCGTGTTGACCTCCAACAGCAGCAGCAATATTCCGCGCTTTAGCGACGCGGCCTATGACAAAGCGTTTAACCAGGCGACACAGGAAAATACGCCAGAAGCCCGTAATGCGGATTACAACGAAGCGGAGCAGATTATCGCCAGCAAAGCGCCGATTGCACCTATTTACCAGTACACCAACGCGCGGTTGATCAAGCCGTGGCTGAAGGGCTACCCGATCACCAACCCGGAAGATGTGGCCTACAGCCGTACGCTATACATCATCAAGCACTGATAAAAAAATCCCCCTTACATCACGGGAGTAAGGGGGAAAGTCGTTGATTGCTGAAAGTTTCCTGTCTGGGCAGGTATGCCGAAAATTTTAGTTAAGTATTGTGGAGGCACAATGGAGGAAAAAAGGAGACGCAGCCGCAGATGAGCAAAGGGCAAAAAAAAGCCCGCTACAGAGAGCGGGCAAAAAATACTGGAAGCAATGTGAGCAATGTCGTACTGAATAGTTGAGTGGGTTACTCAACTATTCAGTAATGAGAAAGATAATCTTTATCATTTGAACATGCAACTCCTTTTTACATTTTTCCCGCAGGCCGCGTATAGCGGGCGTTTACGGCAGATTTTTCCGACCCTGGTCAAAAAACAGGCAGCCAATTGTGCTATAGTGCTGATGTTTTAACCAACCAAGAGGATGTTATGTCGAACCCACTCAACCCTACCGAACTGGCCATCGAATACCTGCGTCGCGACAAAAGCGCGCTCACCCCGGCTGAATACCTGAAGAGACTGAACCTGCTGAAACTTGAGTTTGAAGATCTGCTTACGCTCTCCCATAGTGAACTGAAAGAGGAGATTGACTTTGCCTGGCGGCTTGGCATCCACTGATCGTCGCACCACGTTTAAAACGAAAGAGGCGTTATGCTGGCTTGTTTACAAGCAGCAGCGCCTGTTTAATTTTGCTATTAAATAGATCAGCGTCTGAATTGAACATATTAATATCGGCATAAAAAACTAAATCTTTAATTATTTAGATAAGCTTTATTCTGGCTAAATTAAATATGTAGTGCGTCAAAATTATCTCGCTAATTAAACCCTTTTTATATGATATATTGTTTTGCCCACAACCTGTTTTAGTGCGTTTTATGGGTGTTTATACTGGATGTATTACTGTAAAAAGGTTAATTCACATTACTTAAGTAAAATCTAAGGCACTTTAAGGCAAACCTGGCATTGCGCTAAATTAGCCGTGTCAAAGCGGATTGCGAGTGTTATAACGAGGCTACCGTTCTCCGGTGTTCTGGCGAGTCTCATTATGTTAAGAAATCTCAGTGTTCGTACCTTTATATTTTTTTACCTTCTGGTCTCTTTTGTTATCGTTGATGCGATAGTGATCGTGCTCTCAAAAAATATCCCATTAATTGCTGCGGTAAGTATCGTATCGATTATTTCGCTGGCATTAATATGGATATATTTAACGCAGTATCTGGTGACGCCAATTAATACGGTGAAGAGAAGTATTGAGGCGGTGACGGCAGGTAATCTGTCGATTGTTATTCCGGAGTTTGGTAATAACTGTGCTGGCCGTTTAATTCCCGGTATCAATAGCTTATCCGCCAGTATTGCCGTGCTGGTCAAAGAGATACGCCTCTCCTCTGATAATGCGCTCGGGCTTTCCGCCCAGCTCGCTTCACGCAGTGCCGATCTGTCGGTGAAAACGGAAGAGCAATCCGCAGCACTGGTGCAGACCGCCTCCAGCATGGAAGAGATGGCTTCCAGCACCAAAAACAACGCTGATAATACGCGGCTTGCCAGCACCCGCGCTAATGATGCCTCTTCCTGCGCTGAACGCGGCGGCCAGTTGATGGGGCAGGTGGCGAAGAATATGCAATCCATTACCGATTGCGCGGAGCAGATGCGCGAAATTATCTCCATTATTGATGGCATCGCTTTTCAGACTAATATTCTGGCGCTGAATGCCGCGGTGGAAGCGGCGCGCGCCGGCGATCACGGCAAAGGTTTCTCGGTGGTGGCGGGCGAAGTGCGCAGCCTTGCGCACCGTAGCGCCGAGGCGGCGAAGAACATTAAATCGCTGATTGCCGTCACGACCGATAACGTCACTCAGGGCGCGACAGTGGTGAGCGAAGCCGGGCAGAACATGCAGGAGATTGTCTCCGGTGCCAGCATTGTCAGTAAGCTGATGGATGAGATTGCCGTCTCCACGCTGCAGCAGGAGAAGGGTATTGCGCAAATCACCCTTGCGCTGGCGGAGCTGGAGCAGGTTACGCAAAGCAACGTATCGGTGGTTGATGAACTTGCCGGTTCGTCGGATCTACTGAAACATCGCGTTGAAGAGTTACAGCAGCGCACCAGTAAATTTAGCCTGGCTGATGAAAAGCCTGCGCCTGCGCGTCAACGCGATGCGCAGCCAGAGAAGCCGCGGGCGCCGCTTACGGCGGCGGTCGGTGGCGGCCAGGAGAACTACTGGCACTCGTTTTGATAGCGCTCTGGTGGATAAAATGCCCGCACTGCGGGCTTTTTTTATGGCAATCCGTCGTAATTTGTTAGCAAATTCAGCGCCATGATTGCTTAACGTTGGCGCATGGCTAGACTGTCATCAACAAAGACTGAATGTGGAGGCGCAGTGGAAGCCATTAAAGGAGCCGACCTGCAGGTGCCGGACGCGGTTTACGCATGGCAACTGGACGGCAAAGGCGGCGTCAAATCGCTGGCAGCGGATGATGAGATCACCGCCCAGACACCCTGCTGGGTGCACCTGAATTACACCAACCAGGAGAGCGCACAGTGGCTTGAAACGACACCCGTCTTACCGAACAGCGTGCGTAACGCACTGGCGGGCGAGAGTTTGCGGCCCAGAGTAAGCCGCATGGGCGAGGGGACACTGATTACGCTGCGCTGCATTAATGGCAGCACCGACGAACGCCCCGATCAGCTGGTTGCCGTACGCGTTTATATGGACGAGCGGATGATCGTTTCGACGCGCCAGCGAAAAGTGCTGGCGCTGGATGATGTCGTCAGCGAACTGGAAGAGGGCAGCGGGCCAACGGATTGCGGCGGCTGGCTGGTGGATGTCTGCGATTCGCTCACCGACCACGCCAGCGAGTTTATCGAATCACTTCACGACCGGATTATCGATCTCGAGGATGACCTGCTCGACCAGCAGGTTCCACCGCGCGGCATTCTGGCGCTGCTACGTAAGCAGTTAATTGTGATGCGTCGCTATATGGCACCGCAGCGCGATGTCTTTGCGCGGCTGGCCAGCGAACGTTTGCCGTGGATGAGCGACGATCAGCGCCGCCGCATGCAGGATATCGCCGATCGCCTCGGACGCGGGCTGGATGAGATTGATGCCTGCATTGCGCGTACCGCCGTGATGACCGACGAGATCACCCAGGTGATGCAGGAGTCACTTGCGCGGCGCTCCTATACCATGTCGCTGATGGCGATGGTTTTTCTCCCCAGCACCTTTTTAACCGGGCTGTTTGGCGTCAACCTTGGCGGCATTCCCGGCGGCGGCTGGCACTTAGGTTTCGCCATCTTCTGCGCCGCGTTAGCGCTGCTGATCGGTGGTGTCACCTGGTGGCTGCATCGCAGTAAATGGCTGTAAAATTTAACTTTTTTAACATTAATTGAACATTAAAACGCCACTTAAGTTGAGCGAGGTCAATAAACGCCGCGGCTATTCAGGGCAATATTCACGTCGCAGGTGAATGCAACGTCAAGCGATGGGCGTTGCGCTCCATATTGTCTTACTTCCTTTTTTTGAATTACTGCATAGCACAATTGATTCGTACGATGCCGACTTAATCAGTCGGCTTTTTTTTTGCCTCTGCGCCATGAGCTTCTACCTTTAAAGTAACGACAATGCTGAAGTGGAGATCACCATGGCTACTCTGACGTTACGCAACGCGCTCTATTCACTGCCGCCTGACCCCGTGCCGAATGACCCGGTGCCAATCCCGGACCCGATCCCAAAACCGCAGCCGTTGCCGGATCCGCCGCCGGATGAAGAGCCGATTAAGTTGTCGCGTTAAGGGGGCAGATCTGAGAGGATACGCGCCTGCTGAACCGAAGCCTTTTATCGCGAGACTCTATTTTGACCGCTTTTTCAACACTGAATATGCTGCCCGCCGCCCAGATCGATAACCTTAACGAACTGGGCTACCTCACCATGACCCCCGTGCAGGCTGCTGCGCTCCCCCTGATTCTGGCCGGAAAAGATGTCCGCGTGCAGGCAAAAACCGGCAGCGGTAAAACAGCGGCGTTTGGTCTTGGCGTATTGCAGCATATTGATAGCAGCCGTTTTCAGACCCAGTCGCTGATTTTATGCCCGACGCGCGAGCTGGCGGATCAGGTTGCCAGCGAACTGCGCCGTCTGGCGCGCTCAATGCCGAATACCAAAATTTTGACGATCTGCGGCGGCCAGCCGTTTGGCGCACAGCGCGATTCGTTGCAGCATGCGCCGCACATCATCGTCGCCACGCCGGGCCGCCTGCTGGATCATCTGCAAAAAAGCACGGTTTCGCTGGAGAACCTGCAAACGCTGGTGATGGATGAAGCCGATCGCATGCTTGATATGGGCTTTAGTGACGCCATTGATGAGGTGATCCGCTTCGCCCCGGCACAGCGCCAGACCTTACTCTTTTCCGCCACCTGGCCGGAGGCCATTGCTGCTATCAGCGGGCGCGTACAGCGCAATCCGGAAACGG
Organism: Kosakonia sp. CFBP8986; assembly: GCF_034044935.1. NCBI lineage: Bacteria > Pseudomonadati > Pseudomonadota > Gammaproteobacteria > Enterobacterales > Enterobacteriaceae > Kosakonia > Kosakonia sp. CFBP8986. The sequence continues at coordinate 79,150 of NZ_JAXCXB010000005.1, forward strand.
TGGAGATCGACACCGTTGACGATCTGCCCGCTATCGAGCAGCAATTTTTTGAAGTCTCCCGCCACGGCAAAATCCCGCTGTTGCAAAAACTATTGAGCGTCCACCGCCCGGCCTCCTGTGTGGTCTTCTGTAATACCAAAAAAGATTGCCAGGAAGTGTGCGATGCGCTGAACGCCGCAGGCCAGGACGCGCTGGCGCTGCATGGCGATCTGGAGCAGCGTGACCGCGACCAGACGCTGGTGCGTTTTGCTAACGGCAGCGCCCGTGTACTGGTGGCGACCGATGTCGCCGCACGCGGTCTGGATATCAAATCCCTCGAGCTGGTCGTCAACTATGAACTGGCATGGGATCCGGAAGTGCACGTTCACCGTATCGGGCGCACCGCGCGCGCCGGGAATCAGGGGCTGGCGATTAGCCTCTGCGCACCGGAAGAGGCGCAGCGGGCGAATATTCTCTCGGAGATGCTGCACCTGAAGCTGAACTGGCTTTCTGCGCCAGCCAATGTTGCCATTGCGCCGCTGGCGGCAGAGATGACGACGCTCTGCATTGATGGCGGCAAGAAAGCCAAAATGCGTCCGGGCGATGTGCTGGGGGCGTTAACAGGTGAGATGGGGCTGGACGGGGCCGATATCGGCAAGATCACCGTCCATCCGGCGCATGTCTATGTCGCAGTGCGACAGAGCGTGGCGCGCCAGGCGTGGAAGCAGCTGCAAAACGGCAAAATCAAAGGCAAAGCCTGCCGCGTGCGCTTGCTGAAATAACGCCAGCGCCATTAAAAAAGCCTCTCAGTGAGTGACCTGAGAGGCTTTTTTTTACTTCACTTCAATCACATTCAGCCGTAGCGCATCGAGCTGGGCATCATCCTCTTCCGGCTGCCAGCCAACTGGCTGCGTCGGGATCTCTTCGCGATCGAATGCCAGGTCGCCGCCGTTGATCACTTCTGAACCGTGTTTGATCCCTTTGAAATCGAACAGGTTGATATCGCTCAGGTGCGACGGCACCACATTCTGCATGGCGCTGAACATGGTTTCGATACGGCCCGGATAGCGTTTATCCCAGTCGCGGAGCATATCGGCAATCACCTGGCGCTGCAGGTTAGGCTGCGAACCGCAGAGGTTGCACGGAATAATCGGGAAGCCTTTGGCTTCGGAGAAGCGCTCGATATCTTTCTCGCGGCAGTAGGCCAGCGGGCGGATAACAATGTGCTTGCCATCATCGCTCATCAGCTTCGGCGGCATGCCTTTCATCTTGCCGCCGTAGAACATATTGAGGAACAGCGTTTGCAGAATATCGTCGCGGTGGTGGCCGAGGGCAATTTTCGTCGCGCCCAGTTCGGTGGCGGTGCGGTAGAGAATGCCGCGGCGCAGGCGTGAACAGAGCGAGCAGGTGGTTTTACCTTCCGGGATCTTCTCTTTCACGATGCCGTAGGTGTTCTCTTCAACGATTTTGTACTCCACGCCCTGCGCTTCAAGGTACTCAGGCAGAATATGCTCCGGAAAACCGGGCTGTTTCTGATCGAGGTTGACCGCAATCAGCGAGAAGTTGACCGGCGCGCTCTGCTGCAGGTTGCGCAAGATCTCCAGCATGGTGTAGCTATCTTTGCCGCCGGAGAGGCAAACCATAATCCGGTCGCCTTCTTCAATCATATTGAAGTCGGCAATCGCCTCGCCGACGTTGCGGCGCAGACGCTTCTGCAACTTGTTGAGGTTGTACTGTTCTTTTTTGCTAATTTCTTGATTTTGCGACATGAAAAAGGCTCAATTCGGTTTTTTTGCGCCAGCGGTCCATAAACCACAGGCAGAGATACGCGATTAGGGCGGGATTGTACCAATGATTTACGCCTAAGGCAGGTATTTATCACCTGGCAAGAGCGGCTCAGGCGATGCGCTTTTCCCTATATTTGCCTTTCACCACGCCATCATAAAAGCGGCCTTTCGACACGACGGTAAGAAAAAGGGTAAAAATGCGCTCAGGCACCTCGTGATATTGAAAGGTGCGCTTGTCGTGAAAGCGGATCTCCAGCGTGCGGCTTTGCGGATCATACCCCACAGAGGCAATTCGAGATGATGTAACAGGGTGATGACGCATGAAGATGTCCTTGACGCCGGGTTGAGTGGTGATTATTAGCCAGCTTGCCGCCCGTTGTCATGCAAAACAGTGACATAAAAAAGCCGCCGGGCGTCAACCGGCGGCTTTTATTTGCTTTGAGCGTTATTCAGCCGCGCTTTTTTCCGCTTTACCGGCCAGTTGCGCGAGGAAGTCGTAGCGTTTTTGCAGATCTGCCGCTGCATCTTTCCACAACTGCTCAGCCACTTCCGGCTGCTGCGCATTCAGGCGTTTAAAGCGCTGCTCATTAAGCAACGTCTCTGCCAGCGCATCCGACGGTGGGCGGGAGTCGAGCGCCAGCGGGATTTTGCCTTCCGCTTCGCGACGCGGATCGTAGCGATAGAGCGGCCAGAAGCCGGTGGCGGTCAGCTGGCGCATCTGATCGTGGCTCAGCGCCAGATCGTAGCCATGCTCTTCGCAGGGGCTGTAGGCGATAATCAGCGACGGGCCGGGGTAAGCCTCCGCTTCCTGAATCGCTTTCACCGTCTGGTTAAGCTGCGCACCGAGGGAGATCTGCGCAACGTAAACATGACCATACATCATCATACTGACGCCGAGATCTTTGCGCGCTTTGCGCTTACCGTGCTCGCCAAACTTGGTGACCGCACCGAGCGGCGTCGCCTTCGAGGCCTGCCCGCCGGTGTTGGAGTAACACTGGGTATCGAGCACCAAAATATTAACGTTCTCGGTCAGGCTCATCACATGATCCAGGCCGCCAAAGCCGATATCGTAGGCCCAGCCATCGCCGCCAATCAGCCAGATCGACTTCTCCACCAGCGCATCGGCATCGGTCAGCAGTTGCTGCGCGCCTTCCACATTGGCAAGGGCGCTACGCAGGACCGCCACCTGATCGCGGCGCACCTCCGGCGTGGCATCGGCCCGCAGGGCGGCGAGCAGATCGGCGGGCAGCGCGTCAGCAAACTGCTCTACCAGGCGCATAACCCGCTGGCGGTGCTGGTCGACGCTCAGACGGAAGCCAAGCCCGAATTCGGCGTTATCTTCAAACAGCGAGTTGGCCCACGCCGGCCCGCGCCCGTTGGCATCGGTGGTGTAGGGCGTTGAGGGCAGGTTGCCGCCATAAATCGAGGAGCAGCCGGTGGCGTTAGCAATCATCATGCGGTCGCCATAGAGCTGGGTCAGCAGCTTGATATAGGGCGTTTCGCCGCAGCCGGAGCAGGCACCCGAGTACTCAAACAACGGCGAAATAAGCTGCGAGGTACGAATATCGATGCGCTCCAGCTGGCTGCGGTCAATCTCCGGCAGGTCGAGGAAGAAGTCATAATTCGCTTTCTCCTCTTCGACATGCTCAAGGCGCGACATCATATTGATCGCCTTGATCTCCGGGTTCTGGCGATCTTTCGCCGGGCAGACCTCAACGCAGAGGTTACAGCCGGTGCAATCTTCCGGCGCCACCTGCAGAACATATTTCTGGCCGCGCATATCGCGCGCTTTCACATCCAGCGAATGCAGGCTTGCGGGCGCATCCTCCATCGCCTGCGGCGGCACGACTTTGGCGCGGATCGCCGAGTGCGGGCAGGCGGCAACGCAGTGGTTACACTGGGTGCACAGTTCCTCTTTCCAGATCGGGATCGCTTCGGCAATATTGCGCTTCTCCCAGCGCGTGGTGCCCACCGGCCAGGTGCCATCCGGTGGCAGCGCAGAGACGGGCAGGGCGTCGCCAAGCCCGGCCAGCATCGCTGCCGTCACGGTTTTAACAAAGTCCGGCGCGCTGTCTGAGACCACCGGCGGACGGTGTGCGCTTTGGCTGTCCACTTCCTGCAGCGGCACTTCAGCCAGCGATTCGCGCGCCAGCGCCAGTGCCTGCCAGTTGCGCTCAACCAACTCCTGGCCTTTGCTGCTGTAGCTTTTCGCAATCGCGCCCTGCAACGCCGTTAACGCACTGTCGCCTGGCAGAATGGCGGTGAGATGGAAAAAGGCCATCTGCATCACGGTGTTGATGCGCGCGCCCAGCCCGCATTCGCGGGCAATTTTCGCCGCGTTGACGACATAAAAACGGGCGTTTTTCTGCCTGAGCACCGCCTGCACTTCCTGCGGCAGACGCGACCACACCTCATTCGCGCTGTAAGGCGTGTTAAGCAGGAAAATACCGCCCGGTTTCAGGCGCTCTGCCATCTGGTATTTGTCGATAAACTGCAACTGGTGACAGCCGACAAAATCGGCCTGTGACACCAGATAGGCCGAGTTGATCGGCCTTTCGCTGACGCGGAGATGAGAAACCGTCAGCCCGCCCGCTTTTTTGGAGTCATAGACAAAGTAGCCCTGCGCGTACCATGGCGTCGCGTTGCCAATGATCTTGATATTGTTCTTGGTCGCCGAGACGCTGCCATCGCTGCCGAGCCCATAAAAGAGCGCTTCCAGTTTGGCGTGCGTCGGCAGGGTGTTTTCCGGCAGCGGCAGGGAGAGGTGAGTAACATCATCATAAATGCCGACGGTGAAGCGCGGCTTCGGTTTATCGGCACGCAGCTCATTAAAGACGGCCAGGACACACTCCGGCCCAAACTCTTTCGACGACAACCCATAGCGGCCGCCAATCACGCGCGGCAACGTTTCGCGCTCACCGCGATTAAAGGCTTCCGCCAGCGCGGTCATCACATCAAGATAGAGCGGCTCCGCCTGCGCGCCCGGCTCTTTGGTGCGATCCAGTACCGCCACGCTGCGCACGCTCTGCGGCAGTACCGCCAGCAGATGCGCGGCGCTGAAGGGGCGATAGAGCCGCACTTTTAGCACGCCGACTCTCTCGCCGCGTGTCAGCAACTCATCAATCACCTCTTCGCAGGTGCCAATCGCCGAGCCCATCAGCACGATCACCCGCTCCGCCTGCGGGTGGCCATAGTACTCAAAGGGTTTGTAGTGTCGACCGGTGGCGGCGGCAAAATCATCCATCGCCTGCTCAACGTGGTCGTAAACGGCGTTGTACCACGGGTTTGTCGCTTCGCGGGACTGGAAATAGGTGTCCGGGTTCGCCGAGGTGCCGCGGATCACCGGGTGTTCCGGGTTGAGGGCACGCGCACGATGCTGGTCAATCTCCTGCTCAGGCATCAGCGCGCGCAGGGTGTCGTCCGGGAGCGGCACGATTTTGTTAATCTCGTGCGAGGTGCGAAAACCATCAAAGAAGTGAATAAATGGCACGCGGCTTTTCAGCGTCGCGATATGGGAGATAAGGGCAAAATCCTGCGCTTCCTGCACGCTGCTGGCGCAGAGCAGGGCGCAGCCGGTCTGGCGCACCGCCATCACATCGGAGTGGTCGCCAAAAATCGACAGCGCATGGGTCGCGACGGTTCGCGCGGCAACGTGCAGCACAAAGGGAGTTAACTGCCCGCCCAGCTTATAGAGGGTCGGGATCATCAGCAGTAAACCCTGCGATGAGGTAAACGACGTTGAGAGCGCCCCGGTCTGCAATGCCCCGTGCACGGCGGCAATCGCCCCCGCTTCTGACTGCATCTCTACCACGCGCGGCGTGTCGCCCCAGATATTTTTCAGGCCGTTGCCTGCCCAGGCATCTGCCTGTTCAGCCATCGTTGAACTGGGGGTAATCGGGTAGATGGCGATAACTTCACTGGTGCGGTACGCAACGGATGCGACTGCGCCATTACCGTCAATTGTGATCATAAGGCACCCTTACATTGCTCAAAAGAAGGGACGCGTTTTACGGCGACGAGTCCTGTAGTTGTGCTTTGATCTTAGCAAACGCCCCGCTGAACAATTTTCGCTTTTGTGTCCTGACTCATAACGTGAATCAATGAATTGAGCGGTTGCGTTGCGCATGAAGCAGGAAAAATCGCAAAAAAGTGTTTCACCGCGCCACAAAGATGAGTTTCAGCCCTCGACGTATTGCGGCAGGCTGCCTATGATGCTTGGGTTTCGCTTTTTTGATGGGGGAGAGGAAGAGATGCGTTCAGCATTATGGATAGGGTGTGCCGCACTGTTATTGTCAGCCTGCAGCAGTGAACCTGTACAGCAGGCAACCGCCGCGCACGTTGCGCCAGGGTTAAAAGCGGCGATGTCTAATAGTGGGCAGGCCAACTGTGCGATGATCGGCGGCTCTATGTCCGTCGCACGCCAGCTTGATGGGTCAATGACAGGGATGTGTGCACTGCCAAATGGCAAACGCTGCAGCGAGCAGTCGCTTGCCACCGGCAGTTGTGGAACTTACTGAGCGTTCGCGGCGCGGGTGTAAATCAGGGTCTGCGTGGCGGTGGTCAGCGTCAGCTGATTTCCCGTCAGATCAACCTGCGCGCCCTCGGCGAGCATCGCATTAATGGTGTGATCCAGTTCGTTACGCTGCGCGTCCGGGCACATCATCATCGTCATCGCCAGATGCTTCACGGTTAAGGCACCTTCAGAGAGTTTGCCCTGACCGGTAAAACCGTTACACATTTTGCCGGATACGCGCAGATCTTTATCAAAGCGGATCTCGGGTTTCGGCTCGTCTGGCGCAATGCCTTTGCCATTAAATGTAGTCAATACAAAGCGCTGATTTTCCAGTTGTTCTGGTTTCAGCTGTACGGCGCGGGAACTGACGCAGCCAGCAAGCACTGCGCTCAACGCGACCAAAGCGATCAATTTTTTCATCTTTTCCTCTGGGTTCGTTCCATCAAAACGGTGGGAATTGTACCCGGTCGAACAGCCGTGTCACCGGGGTTACTCTTAAAACGCTCCCCGGCGATGGGGAGCGGGTCTCAGGTCAGCGCGTTCGGGCAGCTTTCGCCCTCATGCAACTGACGCAAGTTTTCCAGCGTCGTTTCCGAAATACTGGTCAACGCTTCGGCGGTCAAAAAGGCCTGATGACCGGTAAACAGCACGTTGTGGCAGGCGGACAAGCGGCGGAACACATCATCCTGAATCACATCATTGGATTTATCTTCAAAGAAGAGATCGCGCTCGTTCTCATACACGTCCATTCCCAGCGCGCCAATCTTCTGCGTCTTTAATGCTTCGATCGCGGCCTGGGAATCCACCAGCCCGCCGCGGCTGGTGTTAATGATCATCACGCCGTTTTTCATCTGCTCAAACGCGGTCTGGTTGAGCAAGTGGAAGTTCTCCGGCGTCAGCGGGCAGTGCAGAGAGATGACGTCCGACTGCGAAAAGAGCGTTTGCAGGTCAACATACTCGACGCCCATATCCAGCGCCGCTGCGCTCGGGTAGGGATCAAACGCCAGCAGACGCATACCGAATCCTTTCAGAATTCGCAGGGCGGCAACGCCGATTTTCCCGGTGCCGATCACGCCCGCGGTTTTTCCGTACATAGTGAAACCGGTCAGTCCCTCAAGGGAGAAGTTGGCATCGCGGGTGCGTTGATACGCGCGGTGAATGCGACGGTTAAGGGTCATCATCATGCCGATAGCATGCTCGGCCACCGCTTCCGGCGAGTAGGCCGGGACGCGCACGACGCTCAGCCCCAGCTCTTTTGCCGCGTCCAGATCGACGTTGTTAAAGCCAGCGCAGCGCAGGGCGATAAACTTCACGCCGAGCTTCTTCAGCTCTTCCAGCACCGGGCGGCTGCCGTCGTCATTGACGAAAATACAGACACCTTCGCAGCCATTGGCAGTTTTGGCGGTCTTTTCCGTCAGGAGAAAGTCGAAAAATTCAAGATCGTAGCCATAGCGCTCGTTTACCTGCTGCAAATACTTTTTATCGTATTGTTTTGTGCTGTATATCGCGAGTTTCATAAGACTTTTCTCCAATGATTTTCTGCCTCTATTATCACGTTTTAAAATTATTAAGTAAATGCTCAAATATTGTTTAGAGACAGAGGCGAGGTGAATGCTTCCAGATTGAGTATATGTCTATCCCGCGAACAGAGATCGGCGGCTCATCGCTTGAACGCCCATTAGGGGTAAACGCAGCGGCCAGTCTATGATTAACGAGGCGTGTGCGTTCATTATCGCGCCGCGACGTGGCACAATAGACGCCAGTTTCGCCTCAATTAGATGCAAAATCAGGATATTAGCCGCCCATGAAGGGTAAATACAAGGCCGCCATCGCACTGGTACTACTGTTTATACTGCTGCCGCTCACGCTGCTGCTGACGCTGGCGCAGTGGGTGCCAACGCTGGTCGGCATCTGGTTGCCCGCCGGCACACGCATCGCCATGAGCGACAGCCCGCGCCTCACCTTCCGCTCCCTGCATATCCCCGATTTACGCTACATCGCCGGTGACTGTACCCTCGCTGAGCTCAGCAATGCCCGGCTGACCCATCCCAGCCGCTGGCAGCTGCATATCGATACGCTGGTGATTAACACCGCCTGCCTGAATAAACTCACCAAAAATGAGGAAGAGAGTAGCGCGCCGCGTTCGCTGGCGCAGTGGCAGTCGCTGCTGCCTTACAGCTGGGTAACCGTCGATCGCCTGACGGTGTCGCCGTGGAAAACGTGGCAGGGCAAACTTTCGCTGGCACTGACGCCGCAGGTTCAGGCGCTCACTTATCAGGGTGAGCGCGTCGAACTCAATGCGCGCCTGCAAGGCCAGAAGCTGAACGTCAATCGCATGGCGCTAAAGCTGTTTAACGATCAGCCGCCATTTACCCTTGGCGGCGACTTTACGCTGCCTAACGATCCGGCGGGCATCCCGGTGAACGGCCATATGGAGAGCACCTTAACGCTGCCGCAGCAGCCGCACACTCTCGATGTCGATCTCGACTGGCGCGATAACCAGGGGCAACTGATTGTAATGGCGCGTGGCGAAGGGGAGCCGCTGCTGGATCTCCCCTGGCAGATGAGCGAAGAGCGCTTCACCATCAGCGACGGGCGCTGGAACTGGCCCTATCAGGGCTTTCCGTTAAGCGGCCGCGTCGGCGTGAACATCGACAACTGGCAGGATGGTCTTGAAAATGCACGTATCAGCGGCCGGTTAAATGTCTTAACTCAGGGCGATGCTGGCAAAGGTAACGCCGTGCTCAACTTCGGGCCGGGACGCCTCAGCCCTGGCAACAGCGATATGCCGTTGCAGCTGACCGGTGAGGCGAAGCAGGGCGATTTGATCTTCTACGCCGTGCTCCCCGGCCGCCTCAGCGGTAGCCTTGAGGATCCGCTCCTGGCCTTCAGCCCCGGCGCGCTGCTGCGCTCACGAGGGCGCATTATTGATTCGCTAAATATTGATGAGGTGCGCTGGCCGCTGGCGGGCGTTAAGCTGACGCAGCGCGGCATCGATGGGCGGTTGCAGGCCATTCTGCGCGCCCATGAGAATGCGCTCGGCGACTTCACCCTCCATCTTGACGGCCGGGCGGAGGATTTCCTGCCGGATAATGGATTGTGGCGCTGGCGTTACTGGGGCGATGGCCATTTCACGCCGATGCACGCCCGCTGGGATGTTGCCGGGCGGGGCGAGTGGCGCGACGAGGCGATCACCTTAACGGAACTCTCTACCGGTTTTGATCAGCTGCAGTATGGTGCCATGCAGATGAGTAAGCCGAGGCTGGTACTGGATAAACCGGTGCGCTGGCTGCGTAATGCGGCTAAACCGCGCTTTACCGGCGCTCTGACGTTGGATGCGGGCAAAACCACCTTCAGCAGCGGCAGCGTTTTACCGCCCTCAACCCTGCATTTCAGCGTTGACGGCCCGGAGCCGACACGCTTCCAGTTCAAAGGCGCGCTTAACGCCGAAGCGATTGGCCCGGTGCAGGTGAATGGTCGCTGGGACGGCGAGCGCCTGCGCGGCCAGGCGTGGTGGCCACAGCAATCCCTGACCGTGTTCCAGCCGCTTGTGCCGCCGGAGTGGAAAATGAATCTGCTCGACGGCTCGCTCTACGCGCAGGTCGCCTTTTCCGCCGCAGCCGATCAGGGGTTTGAAGCGGGCGGCCACGGCGTGCTGAAAAATGGCAGTGTCTGGACGCCGGATAACGAGATCCACGGCGTCGACTTTGTGCTGCCGTTCCGCTACCGCGACGCCAGCTGGCAACTGGGCACGCGCCACCCGGTGTCGCTGCGCATCGGTGAAGTGGTCAATCAGGTGACGGCAAAAAATATCACCGCCGATTTACAGGGGACGTGGCCCTATAGTGAGCAAGATCCGCTGACCCTCAGCGATGTCAGCGTCGATGTGCTGGGTGGCAAAGTGACGCTGCAACAGCTCCGCCTGCCGCAGCACGACGCGGCGCTGCTGCGCCTGAAGCATATTGAAGCGAGTGAAGTGATAAGCGCGGTGAATCCGAAGCAGTTTGCGCTCTCCGGCCCCGTTGACGGCGCGCTGCCGCTGTGGCTCGATAACCCACGCTGGATCATCAAAGATGGCTGGCTGCATAACCCGGGGCCGATGACGCTGCGGCTCGATAAAAACACCGCGGACGCTATCGTCAACGATCATATGGCGGCGGGCGCGGCGATTAACTGGCTGCGCTATATGGAAATTTCGCGCTCGTGGACGAAGATCGATGTCGATAATCTGGGGCAGTTAACCCTGCGCGCGAAACTCTCCGGCACCAGTTATGCCGAAGGGAAAAGCGGGCGTGTTAATCTCAACTACACCCATCAGGAAAATCTGTTCACGCTATGGCGCAGTCTGCGTTTTGCTGACAACTTACAGTCATGGCTTGAGCAACATGCGGCGCTGCCCGATACGCGCTGCAAAAAGGGCACGTCGTGCGAGGAAAAGAGATGAGAACCCTGAAAATCGTGCCAGGCCTGCTGGCGGTAACGCTGCTGGCTGGCTGTACGCCGCGAATTGAAGTGGCGGCGCCAAAAGAGCCGATCACCATCAACATGAACGTCAAAATTGAGCATGAGATCCATATCAAGGTCGATAAAGATGTGGAGAGCCTGCTGAAATCCCGAAGCGATCTCTTCTGAGGCGATGATGAAAAAACGAGTCATAGGAGCACTGCTCGCGCTAAGCCTGGTCAGCGGCATCGCTCAGGCGCTCACGCTGGATGAGGCGCGCAGCCAGGGCCGCGTCGGCGAAACGCTGAACGGCTATCTCGCACCGCTGCGTCAGGATCGCGAGACGCTGGCGCTGGTTGAACGCATCAATAAAGCGCGTACCGAGAGCTATCAGCAGCTGGCGGATAGCAACAATATTCCGGTGGATGATGTCGCCAATATGGCGGGGCAGAAACTGGTCGCGCGGGCGAAGCCGGGTGAGTATGTGCGCGGCATTAACGGTAAGTGGCTACGTAAACCGGGCGAACAGGGCCAGTGAAACCTCTGAAAAGCGCGCAGATGAATAGCGCTTTTCACTACCATCAAAGGGTGCTCTTACCCGGAGATGATGCCCATGTACGCTTATAAAAAACCGGCACAGCCGACGCCTTCCACTCGGCAAGAGCCGGAAGAGGAGGTGCCCGCCAGAAAACACTCTGCGCTACGCCGGGCATTTGAAAGAATTATCTCTCCCTTTAGACGTCGTTCATCTCAGGCAAAGAGCGGAGCAGGATCTGACGCACATGAACGCTATCGTAAAACGGAAAACCTGATCGCCACGGGCTCCATTGGCAGCGTTTATCACTATGACGATGAGTACGTGATGAAGGATTACAGCGGCATCGTCGATCCCCATCGTAAAGGGCGGTTGCGTAGCGCAATGAACAATGCGGCGGCGTTTAATCGTCTTTACGGCGCAGGCAGTGCAAACGTAATGATGAGAAAGACGGCCAATCCTTTGCAGAAAGCGGTCTCGGTAAAACTCAGGAGAATCAGCGGAGCGTCGCTGGCGGACATTCTGGCGCAGGGGAATATCGGGCTTGCAGAAAAAGCTGTCGCCAGATATGCAAAAGGGGATGTTGCCACGCAGTTAGCGAAAAAACTTGAACTCGCCGGGGTCGATCACAATGACATTAATCTCGGCAATATTCTCTACGATCCGCAAACAGACAGCTTTAGCCTGATCGATTTTGACGACTCACATCTCAACCCGCCTGGCGTGCCGCTCAATGAGTTTATGGTGGAGGAGTTGGTACGCAAGATTAACTACTACTTCAGAACCTTTACGCGCGAAGTGAATGCGCTAAAACAGGCTTAATACCTCTCTTCCACTGGGGGAAGAGAGGTATAAGGCTTACGCGACGACGATGCTGTCGATCGCCGCTTTCGCGTCTTCCTGCGCTTTTGCCGCCACTTCCGGACCGTAGGCGATGCCTTCAGCAAACACGAAGTTAACGTCGGTGATGCCGATAAAGCCGAGGAACAGCGTCAGGTAGGGAGCAACCAGGTCAGACGGGGTATCTTTATGAATACCGCCACGGCTGGAGACGATCACCGCACGTTTGCCAGTAACCAGACCTTCCGGACCGTTTTCGGTGTAACGGAACGTCACGCCTGCACGCGCCACCAGGTCAAAGTAGTTTTTCAGCTGCGTCGGGATGTTGAAGTTGTACATCGGGGCGTTGATCACAATCACATCATGTGCCTGCAGTTCAGCAATCAGCTCGTCAGAGAGCGACAGCGCTTCCTGCTGACGCGGTGTCAGCGGCGCATCGCTCGGGCGCAGCGCGCCAACTAATTCACCGTCCAGCACCGGAATCGGGTTTGCAGCCAGATCGCGCACGGTGATCTCGTCATCAGCGTGCTTTGCGCGCCACTGTTCAACGAAGTAGTCAGAGAGCTGCGAAGATTGAGAATACCCTGCCAGAATGCTGGATTTAAGAACTAATACTTTACCCATTGGGTTGTTTCCTTTGTTGTATTTACGCTGGGTTGCCCCCGTGAATTCGTCACACTCTATTCACAATCCGCAATCATGAATAGCGCAATATATCGAAGCCCATGTTCGAATTTCTTGAACAAGAAAAGGGATGTTGCGATGTGCTATTCTACGCACATTGCAAACTGATCCAGTTTCCCGGCAGTGCTCTGCCCGATAAATCTATGACTGAACAACAAAAATTGACTATTAACGATCTCTACGCGCAGCTCGACACGCTGATGCTGCGCGATAAACAGCGCTTCGCCCGCCGTCTGCAGGGCAGCAAGAAAGTTAAAAATCCTGAATCTCACCAGGCCTTGTTACAACAGATCGCCGAAGAAGCAGCACAGGCGGCAGCGAAAGTGGCGCAGCGCGAAGCGTCTCGCCCGGTTATCGACTACCCGGAAAATCTGCCGGTCAGCCAGAAGAAACAGGCGATCCTCGAAGCGGTACGCGATAACCAGGTGGTGATTGTCGCCGGTGAAACCGGCTCCGGTAAAACCACACAGCTGCCGAAAATCTGTATGGAGCTGGGGCGCGGAATCAAAGGGCTGATTGGTCATACCCAGCCGCGCCGTCTTGCTGCACGTACCGTGGCGAACCGTATTGCTGAAGAGCTGAAGACCGAGCCGGGCGGCTGCGTTGGTTATAAAGTCCGCTTTAACGATCACGTTAGCGACAACACCCTCGTTAAGCTAATGACGGACGGCATCCTGCTGGCAGAGATTCAGCAGGATCGGCTGCTGATGCAGTACGACACCATCATTATCGATGAGGCGCACGAACGCAGCCTCAACATCGATTTTCTGCTCGGCTACCTGCGCGAGCTGCTGCCGCGCCGCCCGGATCTGAAAATCATCATCACCTCGGCGACCATCGATCCTGAGCGCTTCTCGCGCCATTTCAACAATGCGCCGATTATTGAAGTCTCCGGGCGCACCTATCCGGTGGAAGTGCGCTATCGCCCGATTGTTGAAGAAGCCGATGATACCGAGCGCGACCAGCTCCAGGCGATTTTCGATGCCGTAGATGAGCTGGGCCGTGAAAGCGCCGGCGACATTCTGATCTTTATGAGTGGCGAGCGCGAAATCCGTGATACGGCAGATGCGTTAAATAAACGCGATCTGCGCCATACAGAAGTTTTGCCGCTCTATGCGCGGCTCTCTAACAGCGAGCAGAACCGCGTCTTCCAGCCGCACAGCGGGCGGCGCATTGTGCTGGCAACCAACGTGGCGGAAACCTCGCTCACCGTGCCCGGCATTAAGTATGTGATTGATCCGGGTACCGCGCGCATCAGCCGCTACAGCTACCGCACCAAAGTGCAGCGTCTGCCGATTGAGCCGGTGTCGCAGGCCTCTGCCAACCAGCGTAAAGGGCGCTGTGGCCGTGTGTCGGAAGGGATCTGTATTCGTCTCTATTCGGAAGATGATTTCCTCTCGCGCCCGGAGTTTACCGACCCGGAGATCCTGCGTACCAACCTTGCGTCGGTCATTTTGCAGATGACCGCGCTGGGGCTGGGCGATATCGCCGCCTTCCCGTTTGTTGAAGCGCCGGATAAACGCAATATTCAGGATGGTGTGCGCCTGCTGGAAGAGCTTGGCGCAATCGCCACCGACGAGCAGCAGACCGCCTATAAACTGACGCCGCTTGGTCGCCAGCTTTCGCAACTGCCGGTCGACCCGCGTCTGGCGCGCATGGTGCTGGAAGCGCAGAAACATGGCTGCGTGCGCGAAGCGATGATCATCACCTCGGCGCTGTCGATTCAGGATCCGCGCGAGCGGCCAATGGATAAGAAACAGGCCTCGGATGAAAAGCATCAGCGCTTCCACGACAAAGAGTCCGATTTCCTCGCCTTTGTGAACCTGTGGAACTACCTCGGCGAGCAGCAGAAAGCGCTCTCCTCGAACCAGTTTCGCCGCCAATGCCGCGTTGATTACCTCAACTATCTGCGCGTGCGCGAATGGCAGGATATCTACACCCAACTGCGCCAGGTGGTGAAAGAGCTGGGGATCCCGGTGAACAGCGAACCGGCAGAGTACCGCGAAATTCATATTGCGCTGCTTACCGGGCTGCTGTCGCATATCGGCATGAAAGATGCCGATAAGCAGGAGTTTACCGGCGCGCGCAACGCCCGTTTCTCCATCTTCCCTGGCTCCGGTTTGTTCAAGAAGCCGCCGAAGTGGACGATGGTGGCTGAACTGGTAGAAACCAGCCGCCTGTGGGGGCGTATTGCCGCGCGCATCGATCCCGAGTGGGTCGAACCGGTTGCGCAGCATCTGATTAAACGCTCCTGGAGCGAACCGCACTGGGAACGCTCGCAGGGCGCGGTAATGGCAATGGAGAAGGTGACGCTTTACGGTCTGCCGATTGTTGCCGCGCGTAAGGTCAACTACAGCCAGATCGATCCGGCGCTGTGCCGCGAGCTCTTTATTCGCCACGCACTGGTGGAAGGGGACTGGCAAACCCGCCACGCCTTCTTCCGCGACAACCTGAAGCTGCGCGCCGAAGTGGAAGAGCTGGAGCATAAATCCCGCCGCCGCGACATTCTGGTGGATGATGAGACGCTGTTTGAGTTTTACGATCAGCGCATCAGCCATGAGGTGATCTCCGCCCGCCACTTCGACAGCTGGTGGAAGAAGGCGAGCCGTGAAACGCCGGATCTGCTCAACTTCGAAAAGAGCATGCTGATTAAAGAGGGCGCGGACAATGTCAGCAAGCTTGATTACCCGAACTTCTGGCATCAGGGCAACCTCAAGCTGCGCCTGAGCTATCAGTTTGAGCCGGGCGCGGATGCCGACGGCGTGACGGTACACATTCCGCTGCCGCTGCTCAACCAGGTGGAGGAGAGCGGTTTCGAGTGGCAGATCCCCGGCCTGCGCCGCGAGCTGGTGATTGCGCTGATCAAATCGTTGCCGAAACCGACGCGCCGCAACTTCGTCCCCGCGCCGAACTATGCCGAAGCGTTTTTAGGCCGCGTAACACCGCTGGAGATGCCGCTGCTCGACGCGCTGGAGCGCGAGCTGCGCCGCATGACCGGCGTAACCGTTGACCGCGACGACTGGCACTGGGATCAGGTGCCCGATCACCTGAAAATCACCTTCCGCGTGGTGGATGACAAGAATAAGAAGCTGCTCGAAGGCCGCTCCCTGAGCGAGCTGAAAGAGCAGCTGAAGGGCAAAGTGCAGGAGACGCTCTCAGCGGTGGCCGATGACGGCATCGAGCAGAGCGGGCTGCATATCTGGAGTTTTGGTCAGCTGCCGGAAAGCTACGAGCAGAAGCGCGGCAGCTACAAAGTGAAGGCCTGGCCAGCGCTGGTTGATGAGCGCGACAGCGTGGCAATTAAGCTGTTCGATAACCCGCAGGAGCAGCAGAATGCAATGTGGGCGGGTATTCGCCGCCTGCTGCTGCTCAACATTCCGTCGCCGATTAAGTATCTGCACGAGAAGCTGCCGAACAAAGCCAAGCTGGGGCTCTACTTCAACCCGTACGGAAAAGTGCTGGAGCTGATTGACGACTGCATCGCCTGCGGTATCGATAAATTGATCGATGAAGCGGGTGGCCTGGTGTGGACGGAGGAGGGTTTTGCCGCGCTGCATGAGAAAGTGCGTGCTGAACTTAACGACACGGTGGTGGAGATCGCCAAACAGGTCGAGCAGATCCTGACGGCGGTGTTCAATATCAACAAGCGTCTGAAAGGGCGGGTTGATATGACCATGGCGCTGGGGTTATCGGATATCAAAGCGCAGATGAACGGGCTGGTGTATCGCGGTTTCGTCACCGGCAACGGCTTCCGCCGCCTGGGCGATACGCTGCGTTATCTGCAGGCGATTGAAAAGCGGCTGGAGAAGCTGGCGGTCGATCCGCACCGCGATCGCGCGCAAATGCTGAAAGTGGAGCAGGTGCAGCAGGCGTGGCAGCAGTGGCTTAACAAGCTGCCGCCTGCGCGTCGTGACGATGAAGAGGTGAAGGCGGTTCGCTGGATGATCGAGGAGCTGCGCGTCAGCTTCTTCGCCCAACAGCTCGGCACGCCGTACCCCATCTCCGACAAACGCATCCTGCAGGCGATGGAGCAGATTAGCGCCTAATGCCTTTGTAGGCCGGACACGCGATGGGTTTGTAGGCCGGATAAGGCACCAGCCGCCATCCGGCAGTTAACCACGGCTTAGCAAACGGAACAGTTCGCCATTCGCGCAGGATTGCCGGATGGCGCTACGCTTATCCGGCCTACGGTATTGAATTTACCCGCACGAGATGGGGTTGTAGGCCGGATAAGGCGCCAGCCGCCATCCGGCAGTTAACTACGGCTTATCAAACGGAACAGTTCGCCATCCGCGCAGGATTGCCGGATGGCGCTACGCTTATCCGGCCTACGGTATTGAATTTACCCGCACGCGATGGTTTTGTAGGCCGGATAAGGCGCCAGCCGCCATCCGGCAGTTAACCACGGCTTAGCAAACGGAACAGTTCGCCATCCGCGCAGGATTGCCGGATGGCGCTACGCTTATCCGGTCTACGATTTTTACGAATTCACCCATGCCAGTGTAAAGCCATCCCATCCTTTGGTGCCGACGGTCTGCATTGCCGTCGCCGTCAGGCGAGGGTTGTCGCCAATCATCTTAATAAATTTACGCACCCCCTGTACCCGGTCATCGGTGGAGGATGGATTAGTGACTTCGCCGTCGCGCACCACGTTATCGCCAATAATCAGCGTGCCGGGACGCGAATAGTGCAGCGCCCACTTCAGGTAGTTCGGGTTATTGGGTTTATCGGCATCAATAAAGATCAGATCGAACGGCGGGCGCTCGCCGAGGGATTCCAGTGTTTCCAGCGCCGGGCCTTCTTTGACCTTCACCTGGCGGGTTAAACCGGCAAATTCGACGTTCTCCCTGGCAATCGCGGCATGTAACGCATCGAACTCCAGCGTCAATAATTCGCCATCGGAGGGCAACTCTCGCGCCATCCACACCGTGCTGTACGCGCCCAGCGTGCCGATCTCAAGAATGCGTTTAGCGTGCGTCATCCGCACCAGCAGCGCCAGCAGTTGCCCCTGCATCGGCGAGACATCAATTTCAGGTAACCCGGCGCGCCGGTTATTGGCGAGGATCTGCGTCAGAACCTCATCATCAGGGAGAAGCTGTTGTGCTAAGTACTCATCTACCGCGGACCATTTCTGCTGCATAGCATAACTCCTGGTTTCGTTGAGAATTACTGCATACCGGACCAGCCTCCACCCAGCGCGCGATACAGATCCACCTGCGCCAGTAACAGATTATTTTTCACCTGCACGGCATTGAGCTGTGCGCTAAAGAGCGTGCGCTGCGCATCAAGCACCGTCAGGTAGGAGGAGTAGCCGTTCTGGTAACGATTTTGTGCGATGCGTAACGTCTCTTCCGCCACCTGCTGCTGGCCTTCCAGCTCGCTCAGCTGCTCGCCGAGGCGAGTGATAGCATCGAGACTGTCATTTACCTCTCTGAACGCGTTGCGCACGGTACTTTCATAGCCATAGAGCGCCTGGTTGCGCTGCGACATTGAGACATCCACCTGCGCATTCAGCGCCTGGCGGTTCAGCAGCGGCGCCAGAATGCTGCCGCCAATGTTCCACAGCCGCAGCGGGTTATCGAGTAGGCCGGGCAGGGTGTCGTCCTGCATACTGCCGCTGGCGGTCAGATTGAGCGACGGCAGCAGTTTCGCCTGCGATACCGCAAGACCCGCGTCGGCGGCAACCAGCTGGCGCTGGGCCTGCACGATATCCGGCCGCCGGTTAAGCAGCGTTGACGGTAACTGCGCAGGCAGCGACAGGGGCGTAAGCGCCGAAAAATCGCCGCGCTGGATTGCGCCCGGGTTGCTGCCAAGCAGCACGCTGAGCGCATTCTCCTGCTGGCTAATCTGGTGCTCCAGCTGCGGAATTTGCGCCCGCGTTGCGCGTAGTTCCGAATCCGACTGCATCAGCTCCAGCCGAGAGGTATAGCCGGCCTCATACTGACGCTGGGCGAGCCGCCAGGCATCTTCCCGCGCTTTTAACGTGGAGCGCGTGACGCGCAACTGCTCGTCGAGTGATAACAGGGTGAGATAACCGGAGGCGACATTGGTGGCAACGGTTAAATCGGCCGCCGCAGCCGCCGCTTTTTGCGCCTCCAGCGAGGCTTCTGCCGCCCGCGATGCGCTGCGGCTCGCCCCCCAGATATCGACGTCGTAACTGGCGGTTAAATTGCCCTTATAGAGCGTGCTGTGCACCGGTTGACCGGTGGCGGCAGATTGCGAACGGGCGCGGGTGCCGGATAAACCGATATCCACTTCAGGAAATAGCGCGCCGTTGGCGGCATAAACGCGCGCCTGGTACTCGTTAACCCGCTCGCGAGCGACCAGCACATCGCTGTTATAACGCAGGGCCTGATCGACATAGCGGTTGAGCTGGCTGTCGTGAAAGTTGCGCCACCAGACGCTGTCGACTTTGCCCAACGGCCCGCTTTCGCTGCGCCACGCCGCCGGGATTTGTAACGAGGGCTGCGCGCGTTCCACATCCACCGACTGGCAGCCCGCCAGCAGCAGGCTGAACGCGATAAGTGTCGGATAGCGCCTCATTGCTGCGCCTCCCGCGTATCAATATGCACCTGCACGGACATGCCGGGGCGCAGACGGGCGATCTCATCGGCTTTGCCCTCCACCTGAATGCGCACCGGAATACGCTGGGCGATTTTGACAAAGTTGCCGGTGGCGTTGTCCGGGCTGATGGCGCTGAACTCCACGCCCGTTGCCGGGGAAATGCTCTCAACCCGGCCGTTAAAGCTGCGGCCATCAAGGGCATCGACACTAAAAGTGACCGGCTGGCCGACAACCACATCAGCAAGTTGCGTCTCTTTGAGGTTGGCAATCACCCAGCGCTGGGCAGGCACCAGCGAGGTGAGATGCGTCCCGGCAGTGACATACGCGCCGAGCCGCACGCTGATCTGCCCAAGCTGCCCGTCGCGCGGGGCGACGATGCGCGTATTTTGCAGATCGATCTGCACCAGCTCCAGCGCTGCCTGGGCATTTTCCACATCCGCCTGCAGCGAAGCGCGATTGACGATGGTGGTTTGCAGATCCTGGCGCGACATCTCAAGCGTCGCCTGCGCCTGGGCGATATTGGCGCTGTTTTGCGCGGCGGTTGCCAGCGCGGCATCGCGCTCGCGAACAGAGAGGGAACCATCCGCCGTCAGCGCTTTGACGCGTTTTAAATCCGCCTGCGCCTGCAAGTTCTGCGCTTTGGCGCTGGCAAGTGCCGCTTCATTTCGGGCGATTACCGCCTGCGCGCTTTTGCGCTGTTGCAGGTTGTTTTCCAGCGCGGCACGCTTCATCGCCAGCGTCGCCTTCGCCTGATCGACGCGCTGACGATAGATGCGGTCGTCAATCTGCATAATCAGGTCGCCCTTTTTCACATTGACGAAATCCTGCACCGGCACCTCGGTGATGTAACCATTCACCTGCGGGCTGATAAAGGTCGTCTGCCCGCGCACATAGGCGTTATCCGTCGACTGCGTATGGCGCGTAAACGGCGGTAGCTGCCAGGCGTAAAGGATCACCAGCACGCCGACGATCACGATCGCCGCGGCGGTAAAAAGGGACACCACGCGCACATTGCTGCGGGTACTTGCCTGCTCTTTAGCGGCGTCCTGCTGGCTCATAGTAAGAACTCCAGTAATGTCATCATTATTATTTGTTACCCGTTGCCCGTTTCAGGGCCAGACGAGCGGTAATACGCAGGCGCAGTAAGCGCCATACAATCCATAATAGCGTGGCGGCAGCGACGCTCGCCGTCAGCATATAAGTGTCGTTATAAGCCAGTATCGTCGCCTGCAGCGTCGAGGCGGTCTGCAACTGTGTGACTGCCTGCACGCTGAGCAGGCTGCTGTCGCCGATCATGCTCTGGTACATCTGGCTATAGAGTTGCAGGCGCTCATTGACCAGCGGGTTAAGGGTGGTGAGCTGATCCGCCAGCATGCTCGAGTGGTACTTTTCGCGCCACGTCTGAAAGGTGCCGAGGATCGCCGAGCCCATTAGCCCGCCGATATTCTGACTCATGCCAAACAGCACCGAGAAGCTGACCAGGTTGCGCGGTTCGGCAATGACGCCGCCAATTCCGGCCAGCATCGCAGGCGCGATAAAAAAGGCGCTGGCAAAGCCGAAGAGGAACTGGCTAATCATCAGCTGATCCGGGCGCGTCAGGCTGGTTGACTGGCTATCCATCAGCGAGGCGATAATCATCAGCGCCAGCGCAGTGAGAATAGGCCAGCCGAGGCGCTGCGGTTTGATGGTCAGGCAGCTGGCGACAATCCCGCAGATAATCCCGGCCAGAATCGACCACGCCAGCCGGGTCATCTGTTCGTTTTGCAGGCCAACATACTGCAACCAGCCAAAAACACCGGTGTTCTGCTCGGCAAGCACAATGCGGATCAGCAGCATAATCAGGCCGAGGCGCACAATACTGCCGCTGGAGAGCCAGCGGGTGTTGAGCAGCGGGTTCTTTCGGTTGTGCTCAAACACAATCGCCGAGACGATTAACACCAGCGCACCGGCCAGCGCCCAGCCGAGCCATGGGGTTTCAAACCACCAGTCGAGACGCCCGAGGGAGAGCACCGCGCAGAGCAGCGCCATGCCGGGTGCCAGCAGAAAGAAGGTGATGAAATCCTTCTTCTCAAACACCTTTTTACGGTCGCCCGGCGGCAGCTTCAGTGCTATCACGCAGCCGAGCGAGATAAGCGCCAGCCCAAGCTCGAAGAGATAGAGCCCGCGCCACTCGTCGAGTTGCAGCAGTTCGGTAGAGAAGAGGCGGGCAATCGGGATCGCCAGCGTCGAACCGGTAATGCCGATGGTCAGCGCTTTCAGCCGGTGCTTCGCCGGCCAGGCCTGAATTTGGTAGTAGATCCCAAGCGAGCTGAGCGCGGCGGCCACCATGCCATGAGCACCGCGCACAAACAGCGCGGAGCTGAGGTCATTAATAAAGAGGTGGAAAAAGGTGACCAGCACATAGAGCACCAGAAACCCTTCGGTAAATGCCCGCAGGCCATACTGCTGGCGAAACTTTACCAGCAGCAGGTTGATGGAGACGTTGGTCATCACGTACACCGCCGGTAGCCAGGCGATCTCCGTTGACCAGGCGGCAAAAGTGCCCTGCAAATTTTGCAGGTTCGCCGTCACCATCGCATTACCCAGTGCGCCGGTCATGGAGACCAGCAAACCGACGATGCCATAGGCGATGCGCCGCGGCGTGCTGTGCCAGGGCGTTGAGGGTGAGCCGAGCAGCATCGGCTTTTCATGAGCGGCCCATTCACGCGGCGCGTAGGGGTCGCGTTTGGGTTCAGACATTACTTTTTGACCTCATGGGTAACGATAGACGGCACAGAAAAAGAGCGAGTGTGGTTATGCATGAAGACCTAAAGATAATCTTACTGAATAGTTAGGGGGCTAACGATTCTACGTGCGCCCATAAATGCAATGCAAGTGCATAAGAAAAATATAGATTACGCGCTGCATCGCAGCAGGGGAAGCGAGTAAAAATAGTCATTTAATGTGTGACGTTGTCACGAAAAGTGTTCTTTTTGTGCGGTGCAGAGGCGGTGAAAACGCGATTAGGAGAGATCCTCTGTTCAGCTGCCGGCGTGCGGTTAGGCTTGAGACAGCAATGTGAAGGAGGTTTCCATGCTTAAAACAACATTTCCCGCTCTGCCTGAGCCGACGCTTGCCGCCGTTAATAGGCTCGGTGAATGGCTAGCGCAAAATGACTTCACCGGCAAACCGTCCCCGGTGCGGGCAGATGTGGTGATCCTGGCGGGTAATGCCGTTATTCCGACCATTGAAGCGGCCTGCGGGCTGGCGGCGGCGCAAAAAACACCGCTGCTGATTAGCGGCGGTTTGGGCCATTCAACGACATTCCTCTATTCAGCCATTGCCCGCCATCCGCGCTATAACGTGATTCGTACTACCGGGCGCGGCGAAGCGGCTATTCTCGCCGACATCGCCCGACAGTTCTGGAAAATTAATGAGAGCCAGCTACTGATTGAAGACCGCTCAACCAACAGCGGCGAGAATGCCCGTTTCAGCCTCGATATGTTGATAAGCCAGCACATCGCGCCGAAAACGGCGGTGATCGTTCAGGACCCCACCATGCAGCGGCGCACGATGGCGACCTTTGCCCGCGCCAGCCAGCAGTGTACCAATGCCCCCCACTGGTTCAGCTGGCCGGGCTTTACGCCACGGTTGATCAATACGCCGGATGGGCTGGCTTTCCAGCCTCGCGTACGCGGGTTATGGCCCGTTGAGCGTTACCTTTCGCTAGTGATGGGAGAAGTGCCGCGCCTGCGGGATGACGCGAACGGTTATGGCCCTAACGGGCGCGATTACCTGGCGCATATCGAGTTCCCGCCGGAGATTGAGCAGGCCTGGCAAACCCTACAGGCTGATTCTCAGCTCACCCACGCCTTATCCCAGCGCGCGCTGTAGGCCAATGCCCGTTTGCGTCAGCTGTGGCGCAAACGGGCAGCGCCATCCTCTAAACGCATAATTTTTTATTCGCTTTTCCCGCCGCTTTTTTGCGTTCCCTCACAAAAGTTGCTCCTGAGCCTCGGCATCGCCCGCTGCGGCGATAGATTTTTAACAGCACGTTAGCTTTTTAAAAACAATGCCATTACAGGAGCAGATCATGACAGCACCCGTACAACACCCGATGTTTATTGATGGGCAATTTGTCAGCTGGCAGGGCGAAGGCTGGCTTGATGTGATCAATCCGGCAACGGAAGAGGTTCTCGCGCGTATTCCCGACGGACGCGCCGAAGATGCACGTAAAGCAATCGAGGCCGCCGAGCGGGCACAGCCCGGCTGGGAAGCGCTGCCCGCCATTGAGCGTGCCGGCTGGCTGCGTAAAATCGCCGCCGGCATTCGTGATAAAGCCAGCGAGATCAGCGCACTGATTGTCGCCGAAGGGGGCAAAATCCAGCAGCTCGCCGATGTCGAAGTCTCTTTCACCGCCGATTACATCGACTATATGGCCGAGTGGGCGCGCCGTTACGAAGGCGAAATCCTGCAGAGCGATCGCCCGAATGAGAATATCTTCGTCTTCAAGCGCGCGCTGGGCGTGACCACCGGCATTCTGCCGTGGAACTTCCCGTTCTTCCTTATCGCCCGCAAAATGGCCCCCGCGCTTATCACCGGCAACACCATTGTGATCAAACCCAGCGAATTTACCCCGAGTAACGCTATCGCCTTTGCCAACATCGTTGAGCAGGTTGGCTTACCGAAAGGGGTCTTCAACCTGGTGCTCGGGCGCGGCGAAACCGTCGGACAGGAGCTTGCGGGTAACCCGAAGGTGGCGATGGTCAGCATGACCGGCAGCGTCGGCGCGGGGGAGAAGATCATGGCGGCGGCGGCGAAAAATATCACCAAAGTGTGCCTGGAGCTGGGCGGTAAAGCGCCAGCGATTGTGCTCGACGATGCCGACCTTGAGCTGGCGGTGAAAGCAATTGTTGATTCAAGAGTGATCAATACCGGGCAGGTGTGTAACTGTGCCGAGCGTGTCTATGTGCAGAAGGGGATTTACGACCGTTTCGTCAACCGCCTCGGCGAAGCGATGAAAGCGGTGCAGTTTGGCGATCCGGCGCAACGCAGCGATATCGCGATGGGGCCGCTTATCAATGCTGCGGCTTTGCAGCGGGTGGAGGAGAA
Source organism: Kosakonia sp. CFBP8986 (assembly GCF_034044935.1). Lineage (NCBI taxonomy): Bacteria > Pseudomonadati > Pseudomonadota > Gammaproteobacteria > Enterobacterales > Enterobacteriaceae > Kosakonia > Kosakonia sp. CFBP8986. The sequence continues at coordinate 103,586 of NZ_JAXCXB010000005.1, forward strand.
GGTGGCGCGCGCCGTCGCGGAAGGGGCGCGGGTTGCCCTTGGCGGTGAAAAAGTTGAAGGAAAAGGGTACTTCTATCCGCCGACGCTGCTGCTGGATGTGCAGCAAGAGATGGCGATTATGCACGAGGAGACCTTTGGCCCGGTACTACCGGTAGTCGCGTTCGACACGCTTGATGAAGCGCTGGCGATGGCCAATGACAGCGACTATGGCCTCACTTCTTCGATCTACACCCGCGATCTCAACCAGGCGATGAAAGCGGTGCGCGGGCTGAAGTTTGGCGAAACCTACATCAACCGCGAGAACTTTGAAGCGATGCAGGGTTTCCACGCCGGCTGGCGCAAATCCGGCATTGGCGGCGCGGATGGCCGCCACGGCCTGAATGAATATCTGCAAACCCAGGTGGTTTACCTGCAATCCTGACAAGCCTGCCCCCGCAGTCGCGGGGGCGTTTTCACACCTTGGTTTCGATCCACGCCATCATCAACTCCGGCCAGACGGCAACCGGCAAGCCCAGCGCATCGCGAATACCAAACCCGTGTTTTCCCTGCTCAAACAGATGCATCTCCACCGGCACGCCGAGGCGGCGCAGTGCGGAGAACATCACCACGCTGTTTTCCACTTTTACCGCCGGGTCGTCGACCGCATGCAGCAAAAAGGTCGGCGGCGTCTGGCTGTTGACCTGCTCCTCGGCGGAGTAGCGGCGGATCTGGGCCTCATCGGGCGTATCGCCAATCAGCTGCTGGCGCGACATCGGATGATCAATATCGGCATGCATGGTGATCACCGGGTAGATCAGCGCCATAAACGCCGGGCGGGCGCTCTGCTCATCAATAGCATCCAGCGGCGTATAGACCGAATCGTTGTAACGTGTGCCGAGACTCGCTGCCGCATGGCCGCCAGCGGAAAAGCCCATCACGCCAAGTTTGTCGCCGTCAAGCTGCCAGCGATCCGCCTGCGCGCGGATAAGGCGCATTGCCCGCTGCACATCTGCCAGGGGCGCGTCTGCTCCCTCGGCATGGTCATCGCCGGGGAAGCGGTAGGTCATCACAAACAGGGTATAACCGCGTGCATTAAAGAAAGGGGCGAGGGCGCTGCCCTCTTTATCCAGCACCACGCGGCGATAAGAGCCGCCGGGCGTAACCAGAATGCCAATGCCGTTAGGGTGCTGTGGCGCATAAACGGTGATTTCCGGTGCCCGCACGCCCGTCACCGAGCGATCGAACGGCGAGGGGCCGGTATGCTCTGTTTCCAGCTGAAATTGGACCGGGCTGACCTTCGCACCGGGCGCTTCGCCCTGCGGCCAGACGGGAAACGTGATGGCGCGCGCGACGGCGTCCTCCATCAAACTCAGTAGTGTTTGCGGCGTCAGATTATCCACACAGGCTCCTTATGTTTTGTACTTATTCACTATTCGTTGTCGGGTTTTACTACGCAAACCACACGCGCTGCGTAAGCGCTAAGTGGCTGAAAAGTGATACAGAAAAGTTAATGAATTTTTAAGGAAACCCCGTTATGTTGAAGGCCGGCTCGTTCTTTCAGGGGTTTCTTATGCGTAGCAACTATTCCGGCCCGCAGATCGCCATCCACTGGTTGGTGGTGCTGCTGGTCGTCGGCGCATACTGCGCCATGGAGTTTCGCGGGTTTGCGCCGCGCAGTTACCGGCCATATTTCAATATCGTCCATGTCTCATGCGGTATCTCTGTTCTCGTACTGATGGTTGCGCGGCTGCTGGTAAGGCTAAAACATCCGGCACCGCCTATTGCGCCCAAACCCTCCGCAATGATGACCGGGCTGGCGCACCTCGGGCATCTGGCGATTTATCTGCTGTTTATCGCCTTGCCGCTGCTGGGCCTGCTGATGATGTACAACCGCGGCGGCCCGTGGATCGCATTCGGCCTGCCGATGCCCCACGCCGCCGAGGCTAATTTCGATCTGGTCGACACGCTCAAGGAGTACCATGAGCTTCTCGCCACGCTCGGTTACTTTATTGTTGGTCTGCATGCCGCTGCCGCACTGCTGCACCATTACTTCTTCAAGGACAATACGCTGCTGCGTATGATGCCGAAAAAGCGCGAACGATAACGCCTTCTGCCCGGTGACATCCGTGACCGGGCTGCACATCCTGCGAAATTTCTTACCCGTTTTTGCGTAACTTGCCCCAGAATGCTGTGATCCCGCCTGATTTTTGTAAGAAAAAGCTGGGGAGAAATCACATTTTCTATCATCGCCTGTGGGCGAAATTCGAACAAGCAGTGTAGATAGTATATCTATTATAGAAACACTATCGAGAGCGGGAGAGGCAAATGACACAGCCAGTACAGGAATCACTCGACCGGGTGGCTGCCGATGCGCAGGCCGGCGGATCGCGCAAATTACGTAAAGTTCTGCTTGCCACCGGCATCGGGCATTTTGTGGAGTGGTTCGATTTCGGTCTCTACGGCACGCTGGCGGCAATTATCGGTCTGCAATTTTTTCAATCCTCCAGTCCCAGCGTTGCGCTGCTCTCATCTTTCGCGGTGTTTGGCGCCGGGTTTATCATGCGCCCGCTCGGTGGGCTATTCTTCGGCTCGCTGGGCGATCGCAAAGGGCGGCAGAAGGTGCTGGCGACGGTGATTTTGCTCACCTCGGGGGCAACTTTTGTGATGGGATTGCTGCCGACCTATCACCAGATTGGGATCACCGCCACGGTACTGCTGGTCATTACCCGCCTGGTGCAGGGCTTTGCCGCAGGCGGCGAAAGCTCGGGCGCCACAACGTATCTGGCAGAGTACGCCCCGACCGCCAGACGCGGCTATTTCACCTGCTGGATCGACAACTTTGGTTTTATGGCATTCGTCGTCGGCTCCGGGCTGGTGTTTCTGCTCACTGCGGCGCTCGGCGAGAGCACCATGAACGACTGGGGCTGGCGCATCCCTTTCCTGATCGCCGGGCCGCTCGGCTGGGTGGGGCTCTATCTGCGCAGGCATCTGGAAGATTCGCCGGAATTTCTTGAGGCGATGAAAAGCGGGCAGATTGAAACCGCGCCGCTGCGCAAAGCGGTAACCACCGCCTGGCGCGCGCTGCTCTTCTGTGTCGGGTTTGTGGTGATCAAAGCGGTGGGGCACTGGACGCTACAAACGTTTATGCCGAGCTATCTCGCCACGGAGCTTCATTTCAGTAAATTAAACGCTTACGCCATCACCACTATTGGCCTCTTCTCCGTTGCGGTGCTGGTGCCGTTTATGGGTTATCTCTCTGACAAGTACGGCCGTAAGCCGTTGATGCTGGCGGGTTGTGCGGGGTTTATTCTGCTGAGCTACCCGGCGATGATGATCATGGCCAATGGCGATGTCCTCTCAGCGGTGCTGGCGATGGTGATGCTCGGCGCGTTTATCGCGGCCTTTGACGGCGCATGCACTGCGGCGATGGCGGAGCTTTTTCCAACCAACGTGCGCTACGGCGGCCTGTCGATTGCCTATAACTTTGCCGTCGCTTTCTTTGGCGGCATCACGCCGTGGTTCTCCGCGTGGCTTATCACGTCGACAGGCGATAAGTTTTCGCCTGCCTTCTACGTCATGGGGGCTGCGTTAATCACCTTCATCACAGTGATGCGCGCCCGTGAAACGGCCGGACAACCTTTAAAACGTTAAAATAATGCCCGGTGGGGATTATCTCGCCGGGTTATAAAATGATCGATATATTCTCGCTGTGAAATATAATATATCCGCTGCGAAAGCGCCTAGGTGGAAAGTTTTATCCCATAGGGGCACAGCGGAAATAAGCATTCGTTTTGTTTATCACATTCGCGTAAAGAAATATTATCATTCCCTGGACATGAGCAACTATATTTTAAAGTTTTCCAGATGGTTGGGAAATAGGGCATGGTATGGATAACTCTGAATTCATGCATTCTGCCGTCTATGATAATCCCTTTTGAATCAGTAACTAATATATTTCCCGGGCGCAGGAAATAGTGGCCCCGGTACCAGACGATCACCGCTTTGTCCTGCTGTGTCCTGGCTAAAGCAAATGCCGTACCTGTGGCAGGGGAAACTAACATATCCGTAATATTCCAGCGCATACATCTTCCTTACATAATATCTACTCATTCGCCAGGAAGAATCTTAGCAAACAATATAGAAAGAACCTAAGCGAAACGTTAATTTAAGTTCAATATGCTAAACGAGAATAATATTTAAAAATTTTTACGCTAAGTTGTGCGCTGAAACATGCTAACGGGAACAGTGTTCTGTGAAATTAATAACCTGAGTTAATATATGGTTATTTTTACTGGCAGGCGAAAAGTCACTTTTAACTATTATCTTTTGTGATGCTAGCGAGGTATCAATTCATAATTAATCCCTCAGTGCATCCACCGACGAGCAGGATAATTAACACAATTTACCGCTCTGGCGCTTTTACAGCCATACTCGTTTTCTCGCCTTAAACGTTCGTTTGCATGACCATCGCCACTGCGTTACCATACCCCCCTATAGTATCCAGGAGGTTCTATGCCCCATTCACCTGAAGATAAAAAACGCGTGCTGACGCGGGTGCGGCGTATTCGCGGCCAGGTTGACGCGCTGGAGCGGGCGCTGGAAAACGGCGAACCCTGCATCGCAATTTTGCAACAAATCGCCGCCGTGCGCGGCGCAGCCAATGGCCTGATGGGCGAAATGGTTGAAATTCACCTGAAAGATGAGCTGGTCGCCGGCGAGACTACCGCCGATCAACGTGCAGTGCGGATGGCAGAAGTCGGCCATCTTCTGCGCTCTTATCTAAAATAAGCAACACCGTATATATAAAAAGGAAAGCGAGATGAAATCACGTGCAGCTGTAGCCTTCGGGCCAGGCCAACCCCTCAAGATTGTCGAAATCGACGTTGCGCCACCCAAAAAAGGGGAAGTGCTGGTACGCATTACGCACACCGGTGTTTGCCATACCGATGCCTTTACCCTCTCTGGTGACGATCCGGAAGGCGTTTTCCCGGCGGTGCTCGGCCATGAAGGCGGCGGTATCGTTGTGGAAGTGGGCGAGGGCGTCACCAGCCTGAAACCGGGCGACCATGTTATTCCGCTGTACACCGCCGAGTGCGGCGAGTGCAAATTCTGTAAATCGGGCAAAACCAACCTTTGCCAGGCCGTGCGCGCCACGCAGGGTAAAGGTCTGATGCCGGACGGCACCACCCGTTTCTCCTATAACGGTGAGCCGATTTATCACTACATGGGTACCAGCACCTTCAGCGAATATACCGTCTGTGCAGAGATCTCTCTGGCGAAGGTCAATGAAGAAGCGCCATTGGATAAGGTCTGCCTGCTGGGTTGCGGCGTTACCACCGGTATTGGCGCGGTGCACAATACGGCGAAAGTGAAAGAGGGCGATACGGTTGCCATCTTTGGTCTCGGCGGTATCGGGCTTGCGGCCATTCAGGGCGCGGTACAGGCAAAAGCGGGCCGCATCCTGGCAATTGATACCAACCCGGATAAATTCGCGCTGGCGAAAGAGATGGGCGCGACCGACTTTATCAACCCGAAAGATCACGATCGCCCGATTCAGGAAGTGATTGTGGAAATGACCGATGGTGGCGTTGACTACAGCTTTGAATGTATCGGCAACGTCAACGTTATGCGCGCAGCGCTTGAGTGCTGCCATAAAGGCTGGGGCGAAAGTGTCATTATCGGTGTGGCGGGCGCAGGTCAGGAGATCAGCACCCGTCCGTTCCAGCTAGTCACCGGTCGCGTATGGCGCGGTTCTGCATTTGGCGGCGTTAAAGGACGCAGCCAGTTGCCGGGTATGGTGGAAGATGCAATGGCGGGCAAAATCCGTCTCGACCCATTCATTACTCATCGTCTGCCGCTGGACAAAATTAACGAAGCCTTCGATCTGATGCATGAAGGCAAATCGATCCGCACCGTGATCCATTTCGGCGAAAAGTAATCTCCCTTCGCGCCAGCGGGCTCTCCGCTGGCGCAACCAAACTCCAAATCTGTGACCGCCGTTGCGCTTTTCACCATAAGAAAAATCCAATTATTGCCGATGCCTATATATCATTCCTTTGTACTTAGCAGACTAATACGAGAGTCGACGCCATGGATAACAAAGCAGCAATGCAACAAACACAAGGCATTGGTTTTATGCACAATATTCGCCTGGTTCCCCTATTTTCCTTTATCCTCTCCGGCATTTTGGTGCTATTTGCCTTAAGTTCCGGATTAGCGGGTTACTTCCTGATGCAAGCCGACCGCGACCAGCAGGATGTGACGCAGGAGATCCAGGTGCGCATGGGATTATCTAACAGCTCCAACAACCTTCGCGTCGCCCGAATTAAATTGATTCACGCAGGTGCTGCAAGCCGTATCGCCGAAATGGAGGATGTGAAAACCAACATCGCCGAAGCGGAAAAACGCATTAAACAGTCGCAGGAAAACTTTAAACAATATATGGATCGCCCGGTGAAAACCGAGGCCGACCTGACGCTGGATAACGATCTCACTGCCCGTTTTGACGCCTACACTGCCGGGCTGCAGCCGATGCTGAAATATGCCAAAAACGGCATGTTTGAAGCGATTATCAACCATGAAAGCGAGCAGGCGCGCCAGCTGGATGATGCCTACAACGCCGTATTGTTGAAAGCGATTGAGATCCGCACCGAACGCGCGCAGCACCTGAAAGAGGAAGCCCACAGCCGCACGCAGCTTGGCCTGATCTTTATGGCCGCCGCGTTTGCTTTTGCGCTGGTGCTGACCATCATCACCTTTACCGTACTGCGTCGTGTGGTCATTAATCCGTTGCAGCGCGCCGCCCAGCGTATTTCACGTATCGCCTCCGGCGATCTGACGCTGCCGGACGAACTGACAGGCCGCAGCGAAATTGGGCGTCTGAGCCACGATCTGCAGGCGATGCAGCACTCTCTGGTTACTACCGTCGCAACCGTGCGCCAGGGTGCTGAAGAGATCTACCGCGGGACCAGCGAAATCTCCGCAGGTAACACCGATCTCTCTTCGCGTACCGAGCAGCAAGCGGCAGCGATTGAAGAGACCGCCGCCAGCATGGAGCAGCTTACCGCGACCGTGAAGCAGAACGCGGATAACGCGCATCACGCCAGTGGACTGGCGCGCGACGCGTCGGGTAAAGCGACGAAAGGTGGCCAGATTGTCTCCGGGGTCGTGCAGACCATGGGTAATATCACCACCAGTTCGCGCAAAATCTCTGAAATTACCGCCGTGATTAACAGCATTGCCTTCCAGACCAATATTCTGGCGCTCAACGCCGCAGTGGAAGCTGCGCGTGCCGGTGAGCAGGGGCGCGGCTTTGCCGTCGTTGCCAGCGAAGTGCGTACTTTGGCAAGCCGCAGTGCTCAGGCGGCGAAAGAGATCGAAGCGTTGATCAGCGAGTCCGTCAGCCTGATTGAGCAGGGCTCCGGCGAAGTGGTTTCCGCCGGGGAAACGATGGATGAGATCGTGACTGCCGTTAAACGCGTTACCGACATCATGCTGGAGATTGCCGCCGCATCGGATGAGCAGAGCAAAGGCATCACGCAGGTAAGCCAGGCGATCACCGAAATGGACAATGTGACGCAACAGAACGCCTCGCTGGTTGAAGAAGCTACCGCCGCAGCCACCTCGCTGGAAGAGCAGGCGGCACGTCTGACCCAGGCGGTCGGGGCATTCCGGCTGAACGGCGTCGAGGCGCAGCGCCAGAGCAGCGCCACGCCGACGGCAAAACCTTTTACCCCGCAGCGCCCGGCACTGGCGAGCGGCGATAACTGGGAAACTTTCTGACGTTGGGATAGACGTTGAGATAAAAAAAGAGGCCGGATAATCCGGCCTCTTTTATTTTGTCGTTAAGGCACGCAGTAACTTAGCAGGTGCCAATATTGATCGCGTTGATGACGTTGTTGTAATGCTGCATCAGATCGCGAACATCATTTCCCTGTGTAGATTGCATCATGTGGAACTGCTTCGGCTCATTCGCCTCTTTTTCGTAGGTGCCATCTTCGGTATGACTAATGACATCACGACCAGTAGAGAGATAGGAGTTAGCGGTGAAGATCAGGCTTGAACACCCTTTTTTATTGCTCTCACGCATTTTGGCATCATACGCAGTCAGCGCGTCGTTGAACTGATCGAGGGATTTCTTAAAGGCGTCTTTCTTATCGCCTAAACCTTCGCCATTAATAAAGCCACTGGCGGCATCCATGCTCTCTTTCAGGTAGTAGATAGAGCCGATGCGGTAGTAAGCAGCGGTATCTTTCGGCGTTTTCTCGTATTCGGCTTTAATACGCTCGCGGTCTTTTTTATCAATGGCATTTAGGAAATCTGCCTGCGCAACAACCAGTTTCTCCATTGCGCTAATAAACTTCGGCTGCAGCTCGCGGCCTTTGTCACCGTTGTCGCTTTTATAGGTTTTGGAGTTGATGTAGTTATAGAGTTCGCGGTTAACCGGTTCAGCCTGCCCCAGCGCTTCGCTGTAGCGAGTGGCCGAGTCATCAAGATCTTTCATCGCTGGCTCCATCGCGTGGGCTTTATCTAACAGATCCTTGACGCGAGGGATGGTGGTGTCAGAACCGGGGAAGAAGAGATCGCTCCGCGACTTTTCACCGGAGAAGGCAGGAGCAATATATTTTTTATACTGCTCCAGCTGCTCACCAAATGAGGAGGAGGACATATTAGCCGCCTCAATATAAGAGTTATATTTTGTGATCTCAGCTTGTTCTGCCGAGCTTTGCGAGGCTTGTTGAGGCTCATCTGCTTTTTTATCGTCACACGCCGACAGCGCAAACAAGCAGGCGGCAACCGCCAGCGATCGAGCAATTGTTTTTGCGAACATTCCCTTCTCCATATTCAGCATATGATGGTGTTTTTTTGAACCCACATGGTGCGAGTGCTGCGTAGCGTAGCATCAATATATGATGCAATTTGCGCAGACTACCGGATCTGGTAGGGAGAGGGGTAAGAGGTGCAAAACGAGGCAAGTGTCTTGTCTGCCCTGCGTTTACGACAATGCATGATGCAGCGAAGAGCCGGATAACACAGTGTTATCCGGCGCAGGAGGTGATTTAAGGGTTAAATAAAGCTATCGTCATCGTTACTGAAATCGTCACTGCCGAAATCATCATTTTGATAATCGCCAGGGCTGTCTGCCTGGTAAGGATCGCTATTGTCGAGAAAGTGCGTGTCGGAAGCGTTATTAAATGCATCGGAATTAAAGGCATCGTTTTGCGTGGCGTCGCCTGCGGCAGCCGCGGGCTCCTCGATGATATTCACGATCTCTTGCGGCTGGGAGTGGTGAAACATACTGGTCAGCATATCGGCGATCACCACACCGCCCGCCACGCCCGCGGCGGTTTGCAGTGCACCCGCCATAAACCCGCTGCCGCGCGACGCGGTGGGTGCCGGTGAGGCATACTGCTGCGGTTGCTGCTGGACCGGGGGGGCGCCCCAGTTTTGCGCGGGCTGAACAGGCTGGTTTTTATTGCCGCCAAACAGACCGCTGAGGAAGCTCCCGCCGCCAGATGGCTGCTGGCTCTGTTGCTGTGCCAGCTGGCTTTCCAGCTCCTGCACGCGCGCCTGCATGCGTTTTAATGCCGCTTCCTGGATCAGCATCGATTGCGCCATATAGTAGGGCGCAGCCGGCTGCTGTTTGACCAGTTCGGCGATCTGGCGCTCGGCTTGCGCATCGCGCTGGCCGTTTTGTTGCTCAGCCTGTTTCAGGCGCTGAAAAAGCCCATTGATAAGCTGCTGTTCATCATATTGCATAACAATGATCTTCCTCTTGCTGTCGTGAGTACCTTTGAGTCTATCAGCGCCTTTCGCTGGCGTCCTCGTGCTGAAATGTTTGTTTAAGATTGGTTTCAGGTAAAGGTAAACAAGGCTGTCACACAGCAGATTCGAAACAGTGAAGCATCAATCGGGCAGCGTTTTACGGATATAGCTGATTAAGGTGAGCACCGCCGGAGAGAGCGGGGCGTCGACGCGGGTGATAATACCAATCGGATCGCCGATGCCCAGCGGCGGAATAGGCAGCGCAACGAGGGAGCCGAGGCGCAGATCGTCTTTCACCGCCCCGGATGGAACAAACCAGACATAGTCATACTCGACGGTCAGCTGTCGCGAAAGAGAGGCTGAAAGGGTTTCAATACAGCCGGTCGGCAACGTGCAGTTCTGGCTGGCGAGCAGTTCTTCGGCGTTCTGTCGCGGCACCGTGCCTTGCGGCAGTACGACTACCGGCCACTCCAGCACCCGGCTCAGGGTGACGGTGCTCTGCAACAGCGGGTGACGCGGGCGTACCACCAGTTTAAGCGACTCCAGGAAAAGTAGCTCATAGTGTAAACCGCACATCAGGTCTGGATCGGACATGCGCCCGATACCGACATCCAGCTCGCCGGTCTTCAGCCCGGCCAGCAGCATCGGGTTATTGGCCGTCGCCACCTGAATGGTGATGTCCGGTTGCTGCTTGTGCAGCTGGCCAATTACCGCCGGTAAAATACCCAGCGCCGCTGTCGGCAGCGCGCCGACGCGAATCAACTCACAATTTTTCTCTTCCTGATCGCTTAACGACTGTCCGGCAATATTGACCGCGTCCAGCACCCGCACCGCATGGCTTAAAAACTGCTCACCAACGTGGGTAAGCTGCGCGCCCATGCGTCCACGCTCAAACAGCCGTTTGCCGGTAAGCTGTTCAAGCTCATTTAAGGTCTTTGAGAGAGCAGGCTGGCTCAGGTTAAGGGTTTCGGCAGCGCGACCCAATGTTCCTTGTTGCGCGACCGCGACGAAAGTATGCAGGTGGCGCAGTCGGATGCGCTGTGAAAAGAGAGCGTTTTTTTCCATAAGATAATGTTAAAACCGAGTGGCGATGGTGGCTCGCAGGTTTGTTTAATTTTGATAACTAGTTTGCAAAATATTATTAACATCCAATCCTTTTGAGTTACAAACACATTCTGCCCGCAATGTGACGAAACCAGCATGTTTCCAGGGTTTAGTCGGCGCTGCGTTCCATAATCTTTCGTTATGTTCGATTACGAGCGGAACAGGCGCGTTTTTTGCCACGATCACACTTTGTAAATTTCCCCGCACGGGCGCGGGCAGCCTTCTCTACACTCCAGAGATAACAGCGTGGAGAGAGAAGACTATGACGTACAGCATCACGGCAGATGAGATCAGGGAACAATTTTCGCAGGCGATGTCGGCCATGTACCAGCAGGAAGTCCCGCAGTATGGCACCTTGCTGGAGCTTGTGGCTGATGTGAACCTGGCTGTACTGGAACACAATCCACGTCTTCACGAACAGCTGGTGAACGCCGATGAGCTTGCCAGGCTGAACGTTGAACGCCACGGCGCGATCCGCGTCGGTAGCGCGGAGGAGCTCTCAACCCTGCGGCGCATGTTTGCCATTATGGGGATGTTCCCGGTCAGCTATTATGACCTCTCCCAGGCCGGCGTGCCGGTTCACTCCACCGCATTTCGCCCAATTGATGATGAGGCTCTCTCACGCAATCCGTTTCGTATCTTCACCTCGCTGTTACGCCTGGAGTTGATTGAAAACGAGACGCTGCGCGATCGTGCGGCCGCGATCCTGGCGAAGCGCGACATCTTCACGCCAGCCTGTCGGCAACTTATTGAAGTGCATGAGCTGAACGGTGGCTTTACCGCCCAGCAGGCTGAGCTGTTTGTCAAAGAGGCGCTGGAGACGTTTCGCTGGCATCGCCATGCCACCGTCGATGAAAAAACCTATCAGGCGCTGCATGACGAACATCGCTTAATTGCCGATGTGGTCTGTTTCCCTGGCTGCCATATCAACCACTTAACCCCGCGCACGCTTGATATCGACCGGGTGCAGGCGCTGATGCCGGAGTATGGCATTGAGCCAAAAATCCTGATTGAAGGGCCGCCGCGCCGCGAAGTGCCGATTCTGCTGCGCCAGACCAGTTTCAAAGCCCTTGATGAGCCGGTGCTGTTCAGCGGCGAGCATCACGGCACCCACACGGCGCGCTTTGGCGAGATTGAACAGCGCGGCGTCGCGCTGACACCGAAAGGGCGTGAACTGTACGACCGGCTGCTGAACAGTGCAGGGACAGGCAAAGATAACCTCACGCATCAGCTCCATTTGCAGGAGGTGTTTAAAGCGTTTCCTGACAGCGAGATGCTGCTGCGCAAGCAGGGGCTGGCGTGGTTCCGCTACCGCCTGACGCCGACCGGGGAGGCGCACCGCCAGGCGATTCGCCCCGGTGACGATCCGCAGCCGCTGATTGAGCGCGGTTGGGTCGTCGCGCAGCCCATCATCTATGAAGATTTCCTTCCCGTCAGCGCCGCCGGGATTTTTCAGTCCAATCTCGGCAATGCCACCCAGGCGCGCAGCCACGGCAACGCCAGCCAGCAGCAGTTTGAAGCCGCACTCGGCTGCCCGGTGCTCGATGAGTTTGCCCTCTATCAACAGGCTGAAGAGCGCAGCAAACGCCGTTGCGGTCTGCTGTAAAAACGGTAATCTGCCAGAATTCAATATGTTCTGGATATGATTATGGAAAATGCATCAACCCCAATTGTGAATACCCGACAGGGCAGCGTCATGGGGTGTCGCGAAGAGGGAATTGACGTCTGGCGCGGCATTCCCTTTGCCGCGCCGCCCACGGGCGATCTGCGCTGGCGTGCGCCGCAGCCGGTTGAGTCCTGGCAGGGCGTGCGCGACGCGACGCGTTTTTCCGCCTCAAGCTGGCAAAATAAAGAGTTCTGCCGCCTGCTCGGCGGTGGCGATCCCGGCACCTTTTCGGAAGATTGTCTCTATCTCAACGTCTGGTCGCCTGTTTCTGCGCCACAAAAAAAACCGGTGATGGTCTGGCTGCACGGCGGCGGCTTTGCCATCGGCGCAGGCGGATTACCGCCTTATGATGGCAAAGCGCTGGCAGCGCGCGGCGTTGTGCTGGTTACCGTCAATTATCGTCTCGGTCATCTTGGCTTCTTTGCCCATCCGGCGCTGGAGGCAGAGGCACGAGAGCGCATCTACAACTTTGCTTTGCTTGACCAAATCGCCGCCTTGCAGTGGGTTCAGGAAAATATCGCCGCGTTCGGCGGGGATGCCGACAATGTGACGCTGTTTGGCGAATCGGCCGGGGCGCGCAGCGTGATGTCACTCATGGCTTCGCCGCTGGCAAAAGGGCTATTCCATAAAGCGATCATACAGAGCAACTACACCTTACCGGATACGCCGCGTAAGGCTGCGCTGGCAAAAGGCGAAGCGATTGCGGCGCACTTTGGCCTGGAAAATGCCAGCACGGAACAGCTGCGAGCGATCCCGGCGGAGGCGTTCTGGCCGCTCGATACCCCGTTTAAAATCGATCCTGTTCCTATCGCGGGCGATTTCGTGCTGCCGGAACCGGCGCTTGATACCTTCTTTGCCGGTCGTCAGCACCCGATGCCGGTGATCGTTGGTTCGAACAGCGATGAAGCGAGTGTGATGGCGGAGTTTGGCGTCGATCTGGCAGGGAAAATCGGCGAGTTGCGCCGCAAGCAGCGTTTCGGGCTGGGGATTATCCGGCTGCTCTATCCGGGCGTGCGCGGCGACACAGAATTGGGCCGCCAGGTGTGCCGCGATATGGCGTTTACTACCCTTGGTCTGGTGGTGATGCAGGCGCAGCAGCAGGTGAACCAGCCCTGCTGGCGTTACTGGTTCGATTACGTCGCCGAAGCGATGCACGACACCTATATCAACGGCGCCTGGCACGGGAATGACGTGCCCTATGTGTTCGACAACCTGCGCCTGTCGGAGCCGTCATGTGATTATGTCAATGAGCGCGATCTCGCCTTCGCCGCCCAGGTCGCCGATTACTGGGTCCATTTTGCCACCCATGCCGGACGCGAAACCACGTACTTGCCCGGCCCGGTATTGTGGGAAGCCTGCACCGGCGGGCGCGATCGCCTGCTGCGCATCGGCATCAATAAGCAAGCTGGTTTTCGGCTGGAGAAGCGCTTTATGCGCGCGCGGTTAAGCTTCTTTCGCCGCGTGATGCGCCATCATGTCAATCTCGATTGAGCGCAGTGCAACATGTTCATACACAACTTTACGCATTTTTCAGGCTGCTCCTAAAGCCTAGGAAAATTTCGCGATTTGCTCAGATAATCAACGGCCAACAATTGGATTCTCAATGAATTTTGTCTAGAGTGGTGCCTTCATCAGTCATACGCTTTTGCCGCTGTTTCGCGATATCGCGAAATGCCATTTTACGACCAGAAGGACGTGTTACCAGGCATGAACCGCAGACGATTTATTCAAGCATCCATGGCCCTCGCGGCAACTTACGGCACCACTGGCGTTGCCTCGCTCTTTTCGCGAGCGGCATCTGCAGCGCAGACCGATATTGCCGATGGTCAAAGCCGCCGTTTCGACTTCTCCGTGCTGCAATCCATGGCGCACGATCTGGCCGAACAGCCATGGGGAGGCGCGCCGAAAGCGCTGCCGCCGACGCTGGCTAACCTGACGCCGCAAGCCTATAACAGCATTCAGTATGATGCGCAGCACTCGTTATGGAATAACGTTGAAGGCCGCCAGCTGGATGTGCAGTTCTTCCATGTCGGCATGGGTTTTCGCCGCCGCGTACGCATGTTCTCGCTGGATCAGGGGACTCATCAGGCGCGTGAAATTCACTTCCGCCCGGAGTTGTTCAACTACCACGACGCGGGTGTTGACACCAAACAGCTTGAAGGGCAGAGCGATCTCGGCTTTGCCGGTTTCCGTGCCTTTAAAGCCCCGGAACTGGCACGCCGCGACGTTGTCTCTTTCCTTGGCGCGAGCTATTTCCGCGCGGTAGATGACACCTTCCAGTACGGCCTCTCCGCGCGCGGCGTGGCGATTGATACCTTTACCGATACGCCGGAAGAGTTCCCGGACTTCACCTCCTTCTGGTTCGAAACGGCAAAGCCGGGCGACACCACCTTTACCGTCTATGCGCTGCTCGACAGCGCCAGCCTGACCGGCGCGTATAAGTTCGTCATCCACTGCGAGAAGAGTCAGGTGATTATGGAGGTGGACAACCGCCTCTATGCCCGTAAGGCGATCAAGCAGCTGGGCATCGCGCCGATGACCAGCATGTTCAGCTGCGGCAATAACGAGCGCCGCGTCTGCGACACCATCCATCCGCAGATCCACGACTCCGACCGCCTGGCGATGTGGCGCGGCAACGGCGAGTGGATCTGTCGCCCGCTGAATAACCCGCAGAAGCTGCAATTCAATGCTTTCCAGGATGAGAATCCGAAAGGCTTCGGCCTGCTGCAGCTCGACCGGGATTTCAGCCACTATCAGGATGTGATGGGCTGGTACAACAAACGCCCGAGCCTGTGGGTGGAGCCGCGCAATAAGTGGGGCAAAGGCGCGGTGAGCCTGATGGAGATCCCGACCACTGGCGAAACGCTGGATAACGTAGTCTGCTTCTGGCAGCCGGAAAAACCGATTAAAGCCGGAGACGAGCTTGCCTTTGAGTATCGCCTCTACTGGAGCGCGCAGCCGCCGGTGCGCTCACCGCTGGCAAACGTCTATGCGACGCGGACCGGCATGGGCGGTTTCCCGGAAGGCTGGGCACCGGGCGAGCACTATCCGGAGAAGTGGGCGCGTCGTTTCGCCATCGATTTTGTCGGCGGCGATCTGAAAGCCGCCGCGCCGAAAGGGATTGAGCCGGTGATTACGCTCTCAAACGGGGAAGCGAAACAGGTAGAGATCCTCTACGTCGAGCCGTTTGACGGTTATCGCATTCAGTTCGACTGGTATCCGACCAATGCGTCGACCGACCCAGTAGAGATGCGCATGTTCCTGCGCTGCCAGGGCGAGGCGATCAGCGAAACCTGGCTCTATCAATACTTCCCACCCGCGCCGGAGAAGCGGAACTACGTAGACGACCGCATCATGCGCTAAGCTTTTTAATCGCCCCCGAATGGGGGCGATGTTTTTCAGGAGGAACGATGTTACAGGAACCGACTTGCCCGGATGCGGTGATTAAGGTTGACGAGCAACTCACGCTCGAAATGATTGATGAGTGCTTTGTTCACGATCTTCACCAGTTGATTGTCAAAAACCGCGACAGCTTACAGCGCTATCTCGACTGGCCGCAGTATGTCACGTCTATTGAGACCACCCGTAAAACCGCCCAGAGCAACCGGCTGTTACACCAACGCGGTTACGCGAAGATGTTCCTGATCCTGCGCGATCACGTGCTGGTCGGCGTGCTCTCTCTCAACGCTATCGAGCCGACCAACAAAGCGGCCTACATCGGCTACTGGCTGGATGAAGCGGCGCAGGGGCAGGGTATATTGTCCCGCGCGATGCAGGCGATGATGCGCTTTTATGCCGAACGCGGCGATATCCGTCGCTTTGTTATCAAATGCCGGGTCGACAACGAGGCCAGTAACCGCGTCGCGGAGCGTAACGGCTTCACCCTCGAAGGCTGCCAGAGAGAGGCGGAGTTCCTCAATGGCCGCTTCGACGATCAGAATATCTGGGGCAAAATCGTCACGCTCAATGATGAATAAGCCTTAGCTGTTCGCCTGCGAAACCGCTTTTCTAAGCCCGTTGACCGCCGGGGAGTTCAGCGGCGTAACCAGCGCATAGTTATAGTGGTCGTCGCTCCAGTACTGCGTCATCACATCCTCGGCCTTACGCTCGCCGTGGGGTAATTTCCCCGGGCTTAAGGGGCGGATATACCAGCCAACCCGCGTGCCGCGCGGATCCTGATACATAATCAGCGCCGCCGGGCCCTGCGCCGTGGCAACAAGCCTTGCGCCGACCAGCGTAAAGCCATACTGCTCCAGATTTGGCGGCTGGTTGCCGTTGATAAAGTAGCGCCCGACCCAGTGAGTCAGCTCCGTTTGCTGCGTCGTCGCCACATCCATCGGGGTGATAGCGGTGTTATCAAACAGTTTGTAGGCCTGCACTGCGTCCTCCATCGGCGCGTGAGCCAGCACCATCTGAGACTCTTTCAGCTGCCAGCCGGTAAAACCGCCAACACCGAGCGCCATTACCAGCGCGAAGGCCGTTGCCAGTTTCCACTGCCGTAGCTGGCGCTGCTGGCGGCGCAGCACACGGGGTTCCGGCATCTCAAGCGTAGCGGTATGGCGATCCATTGCCTGGCGCAGGCGCTGCGCATCCTGCCGCCAGCCTGCAACCTCGCGGGCGGCCTGCGGGTTTTGCGCCAGAAAGTGTTCAATGCGCGCTGAGGTCGCCTCATCGGTCTCGCCATCAAGCCAGGCGTGCAGATCGTGTTCATCCGGTGGCAACGTCATTTCAATCTCCTTAACGCTAACGGCGTTGGCTGGCCTTCCAGTTTTTCATGCAGCATTTTGCGCGCCCGTGACAGGCGTGACATCACCGTGCCGGGCGGAATGTCGAGGGTTTGCGCCACCTCTTTATAACTCAGCCCTTCAACGCTCACCAGCAGCAGCACGGCGCGATACTCCGTCGGCAGCGTGGCAAAGAGGGCAAGCGTATCATCGGCGATAGCCAGCGACTCGGCGGTAAAACCGCCAGGCTCTTCGCCGATGAAAAAGGCGAGCACTTTCAGGTAGCGTTTGCGCCGCCGCTCACCATCGACAAACTGACGATAGAGAATGGTGAAGAGCCAGGCGCGCAGGCTCTGCTCGCTATCACGCTGCCGCGTCAGGGCTTTCGCCAGGCAGCTTTGCACCAGATCCTCCGCGGTGTGCGGGTTACGCGCCAGCCACAGGGCAAAGCGGTAGAGATGCGGCATCACCTCGCGGATTTCATCATCGTTCATCGTCTGCGGCTTCCCGACATGCTCTCAAACACCCCATCGCGCAGCACCAGTGCATGCAGCAGTGCGGCGGCGAGGTGCACCATTACGGTGACAAACAGCGCCAGCGCCACCACAGAATGCAACGGACGCAGCAGCGCATACCAGTCATTATTCACCGGGGCTATCGGTGGCAGCACGAATCCACCGCCGAGCGTCACCGGATAACCGGCCGCCGAGAGCATCGCCCAGCCAATTAACGGTTGTGCCAGCATCATCGCATAGAGCGCCCAGTGCGAAAGATGCGCCATCGCGCGTTGCCAGACCGGCAGCGAGGCAGGCAACGGTGGTGTGGCGGTATAGAAGCGTAACCACAAACGCACCAGCGCCAGCAGAAGGATCATCAAACCCAGCGGTTTATGGATCGTCACCAGCAGGCTGTGCAGGGAGGAGACCGTAGAGACCATCACGACGCCGATAAACAGCATTGCAATAATGGCGGCGGCCATCAGCCAGTGAACCGCGCGCAGCAGCGGGTGGAAATAAGCGACCTGTTTCATCAGTGGGCTCCGGCTTGTTCGCGGGTGCGAAGGTTGTAGGATTTGGCATACGCGGATGAACGGGCATTCAGCAGCGGGTCGTTCGAGGCGGCGATACCGTCCGGCAGGATCAGCGGATCGTAATTGATGTCATTGCAGTCACCCTGCGCCTGCTCAACGGCGCGGTTCAGCACCAGCGTACCGGCATTGATCGTTTGCCGCCCGGCAGGCCAGGCCCGCGAGGCATCGCTGCCGTCATCCTGCGCGTTGGCGACGGTAATGACCAAATCCCACTTCAGCGGGGCCTGATCGAGGCGCTGGCGCAGATCGCGCTGTAAAAAGTTTTTATCCTGCTTCTGCTCTGCGCTGATGGGTTGATAAGGCGTCTGCGGCACCATGCTCCAGCGAACCAGCTGCTCGTTGCCAGTTTTGTCGATCATGCGAAAGGCATTTAGGCTGTTAAAGCGGTCACTGGCCCAGCTGCTGGAGGGCACGTTCGCTTTTGCCCATGCGAGAAAAGGCGCGGCTTCCGGGTGCTTCTCAAGAAACGCTTTTACCTTTGCCGGGTCAGGTTTGCCGGTGGCGGGATCGGCGCGCGTTGCCAGCTGCATATCATAAAAACCGTCGACGCCGCGCACCGGGAAAAAGGGCATCGCGTTCATGCCGGTGCGCCACTGCTCGCCGTCCGGGAGTTCAAATGCCAGCGCCAGGCTACGCACCGGCACGGCGTAATCTGGCGCGGCGGGGTTGCCGCCCGCAATGGCAAAACGACCAATCACCGGCGTGCTTCCCGGCGCAAACAGCGCGGCGCGCGAAAGCGTGCTGGCCTTGCCGCTGGAGATAAACTCGCCGCTGACACAAATCCCTTTGGCGTGGTTGCGGCGAAAACCGGGATGCTCACCGCCGGACTGCTGTAACGCGTTAACGAGTTTGTCTGAGGTGAGCCGCTCGGGCGTCAGCCAGCCGCCGCCCCAAAGAAACAGCAGCATAACCAGAAGCGGCAGCAGGCCAACCAGCGCGAGGCGCACCGTTAGCTGCGTGGAGGTTAAAGGAGTGTTGTTCATCATTCGCTCATCCTGCTGATAGTGAGCAGATAAGACGAAGGGCGCGGCGCTTTATTCCCGGCGGATGAAAATAAATTTATGGGTGGCTGTCAGAGCGAACCGACCAGCGGCGTGCGGGTGATGTGTTGATCGCCGTTGACCACTTTCGGGCCGCGCAGCAGCAGGCTGTCACTCTCAGCGGCGATGATCACAGCATTGTCGGCAATCTCCACCTCATGGGCGATAAGCACATTCCCTTCAATACGCGCATTGCCCTGAATCACCACCTTTTCATCGAGCTGTAGTGGCCCGCCGCGCAGTTGCGCATTGCCGCCAACTAATACGTGATGTTTCAGCACACAATTGCCTTCGACGCGGGCATTTTCCGCCACCTGCGCACTGTAGCGAAGGGTCGGGATCTCATCCTCCTGGCGTCCGGCAATCACCCGGGCGTGCCCATAGACTTTCGCGCAGTCGCACACCCAGACATCGTTAATTTCATTCCCGTCGAGTAGGGCAAAATCGAACACCTCGGCGCGGTGCTCAATAAAGGCGTAACTGACGGTCGCATCACCATAGATTTGTGCCTGGTGAACCACCCGCGAGTGGCTGACCGTCGCGCGATCGTAAATCTGCAGCACCTGTTCGCGCTCCTGGGTTAATCCGCGCGCGGCGATGATATCGCAACCGCTAAGAATGCGCGCCTCACCGCGTAGCTGGCAGACGCCGCGCACGGTGGAGGATTTCACCGTGACGTTGTCACGTAAAATCGCGCCATGGCTTAGCTCGCAGCCATCTACCCAGGCGTTATCACTGATTTCTACATTCAGGCAGATGACGCACGATCCCGTAATACGCGCGTTACCGCGGATGCGGCAACCATCGAACACCATGCTGTTTTCGTCGTATATCCAGCAATTCCCTGCCTGATCGAGCACCTGTTCATCATCAACCCAGCCGCCCGCGCTGCCGGCGGTGACATCATTAAAATCGCGCAGGGCGATTATCTGGCGCAGCGCGACGCTCTTTTTCTCGCCGCCGAGCGGGTAACTGAAGAGGCGCGTCTCATCACTGAGGCGGTATTTGCTCATGCTTATCTTCTCCGGATGTTCTTACTTAACCGTAGCAAATATTTGCGCGCTGGCTATCAACGGGTGAAATTCATAAAATGCATGCAAAATACCCATTAAAGGCTGTGAATAATGACTATGCGTGATGAGAACTACTTTACTGAAAAATATGGGATGACCCCGACACACTCGGAAGTGCTGAACGCGATGAACTACATCACGCCTGGCAAGGTGCTCGATCTCGGCTGTGGTAACGGACGCAACAGCCTCTACCTGGCGAATAAAGGCTTTGATGTCACGGCCTGGGATAAAAACCCCAACAGCCTGAGCAATCTGCAGCGCATTCGTGACGCGGAAGGGCTGAATAACCTGCATATCGACAGCGTTGATTTAAACAGCCTGAGCTTTGAGTGCGAATATGATTTTATTCTCTCCACCGTGGTGATGATGTTCCTCGAGGCGAAAACCATTCCGGGGCTGATAGCCAATATGCAGCGCTGCACCAAACCGGGCGGCCACAATCTGATTGTCGCGGCAATGGATACCGCCGATTACCCGTGCAACGTCGGCTTTCCGTTTGCCTTCAAAGAGGGTGAGCTGCGTAACTACTACGCGGGCTGGGAGTTGCTGAAATATAACGAAGAGGTGGGGGAACTGCACCGCACCGATGAGCAGGGCAACCGCATCAAACTGCGCTTCGCCACGCTGCTGGCGCATAAACCGGCGTGATAAAAAAAGCAGCCCGTTGCCGGGCTGCATTATCTTAACGGGCCGCCAGCAGGCAGAGCTGCAACGCCACGTTGTAGGAGGCTTCAAACGCGCGCAGGGGTAAAAACTCAAAGCGCGAGTGGAAGTTGTGCGCGCCGGTAAAGAAGTTTGGCGTTAACAAACCCTTAGCCGAGAGTGCCGCACCGTCCGTACCGCCGCGCATCGGCGTCGGTTTCGGCGTAATGCCGAGCGTCTCCATCGCCTCGAACATCAGATCGATGGCGCGGCGGTCTTCACCAATCGCATTACTGATATTGCTGTAGATATCGCTAACGCTGTACTCCACTTTTGCCGTCGGGTATTGCGCGGCAATCATCTCAGCGACATCGCCAATCTGCGCTTTGCGGCGGGCGAAACTCTCTTTATCGAAATCACGAATGCTGGCGCTCAGGCTGGCATGTCCCTGAACCGCTTCCATGCCGTTAAACCAGATATAGCCTTCACGGCCCTCTGTATTTTCCGGTGTCTGCTGGCGGTCAAAATGGCTGATGTAATCCATCGCCATCAGCAGTGGGTTAACCAGCACGCCTTTGGCCGACATTGGGTGCGCGGTGACACCGGTAAAGTCGATCTGCGCGCTGGCGCCATTGAAGTTCTCGTAAACAATCTCACCCAGCTCGCAGCAGTCGATAGTCCACGCGAAATCGACGTCAAAACGCGCCAGATCCAGCGCTTTCGCGCCGCGCAATCCAACCTCTTCATCGGGAACAAAGGCCACCACAATATCGCCGTGGCGCTGTTCGGTCGTCAGGTTCTCCAGCAGCGTCATCACCACCGTTACTGCGGCTTTGTTATCCGCGCCGAGCACGCTGGTGCCGTCACTAAAAATAATCTCTTCGCCGGGATAGGCGAGGATCTCCGGGTGCTCCTGCACGCGCAGCCAGATATCTTCTTTGGCATTCAGGCAGAGATCTTCTCCCTCGAAACGCAGGATTTGCGGATGAATATGCGGCGACAAACCAACATCAACGGTATCGATATGGGTGATAAAACCGATGCGCGGCGCGCCGTCAACGTTGCCTTTTTTCACCGCCGTAACGGTGGCGCGATCGTCGATAACAATCTCCTCAAGACCGAGGGATTTCAACTCGTTGGCCAGCTCGCGGGCCATATCAAACTGGCCGGGCGTGGTGGGAAGGGTGGTGGCATTTGCGTCGCTTTGACTGGTGATACTCAGGTAGCGAAAGAAGCGCTGCGTTAATTGACTGGCTAGCGGCGAGGGCATAGTGATTCCTTCTTTATTCGTATTATCAGGTGTTTGCAATTTCACTTTAATGTTATTTATGAGCAGGCAAACAACAAGCATTAAAAATAAAACAACAGGAAACACTATGATTAGCAAACCGACAACACTTGCTCTGGCGTTGACCACGTTGATAGTCACTTCTTCTGTGGCGGCGAAAACACTGGTTTATTGCTCTGAAGGCTCACCAGAAAACTTTAACCCGCAGCTTTACACCTCTGGCACCAGCGTGGATGCCAGCGCGGTTCCGGTCTATAACCGGCTGGTCGATTTCAAAGCCGGCACTACCGAGTTACAGCCGAGCCTCGCCGAGCGCTGGGACGTTAGCGAAGATGGCAAGGTCTACACCTTTCATCTGCGAAAAGATGTGAAGTTTCAGAGCAATAAATACTTCAAGCCGACGCGGAACTTTAATGCTGATGATGTGATTTTCTCGTTTATGCGGCAAAAAGATCCGAAAAACCCCTACCACAACGTCTCTAATGGCACCTACTCTAACTTTGAAAGCCTCGAATTTGGCTCACTGATTACTGCCATCGATAAAGTGGACGAGCACACAGTGCGCTTTACGCTGGCGCACCCTGAAGCGCCATTTGTCGCCGATCTGGCGTGGTATTTCGCCTCGATTCTCTCCGCCGAGTATGCCGATGCGATGTTAAAAGCCGGAACGCCGCAGCGCGTCGACAGCGATCCGGTCGGCACCGGGCCGTTCCGCCTGGCGCAGTACCAGAAAGACTCCCGCATTCTCTTCACCGCCTTCGATGATTACTGGCAGGGGCGTTCGAAAATCGACCGCCTGGTGTTCAGCATCACACCGGATGCCTCGGTGCGCGTAGCGAAGCTGGAGAAAAATGAGTGCCAGGTGATGCCGTTCCCGAACCCGGCCGATCTGCCGCGCCTGAAAGAGAACAAAGAAATTACGTTGATGAGCAAAGCGGGGCTAAACACCGGCTTCCTCGCCTTCAACACGCAGAAAGCACCGCTGGATAATGTAAAAGTGCGCCAGGCGCTGGCGATGGCGATTAACAAACCGGCGATCATCAAAGCGGTCTTTCAGGGCACCGGCACGGCGGCGAAAAACCTGCTGCCGCCGGGTGTCTGGAGCGCGGACAGCGAGCTGAAAGATTACGACTACGATCCGGAAAAAGCGAAGGCACTGCTGAAAGAGGCCGATCTGCCGCCGGGCACCACCATCGATCTCTGGGCGATGCCGGTTCAGCGCCCCTACAACCCGAACGCCAAGCGCATGGCAGAGATGATCCAGGCGGACTGGGCAAAAGTGGGCGTGCAGGCGAAAGTGGTGACCTATGAGTGGGGCGAATACCTGAAACGGGTGAAGAGCGGCGAACACCAGGCGGCATTAATGGGCTGGACCACTGCCACCGGCGACCCGGATAATTTCTTCGGCCCGCTCTTCACCTGTACCGCGGCTAACGGTGGCTCTAACTCGGCGAAGTGGTGCTACAAACCGTTCGATCAGCTGATTGCCGAGGCGAAGGCGACCACCGATCACGACAAACGCGTCGCGCTCTACAAACAGGCGCAGCAGATGATGCACGACCAGATGCCGGCGGTGATGATTGCTCACTCGACGATTTTCGAGCCGGTGCGCAAAGAGGTGCAGGGCTATGAGGTCGACCCGTTTGGTAAACACCTCTTCTGGCAGGTGGATCTGAAAAAGTAAACGTTTTGCCGCCTGTTCCGCAGGCGGCATTCGCTTAACAGAGTGACGGTTTGCGCCGCACGAACCACGTCTCCGGGCGGGTAAACATCACCAGGTTGCCCGTCAGGATCAACCCCAGCCCCAGCACGCCCTGCGCATGCCACTGGTAGCCTTCATAAAAGGTTGAAACGGTCAGCGCCACCAGGGGAAAGAGCAGGGTGCTGTATGCCGCTTTGCCGGGGCCGATGCGGCCAACCAGCGTAAAGTAGGCACCGAAGCCAATCACCGAGCCAAACAGGGCAAGATAGACCAGCGCGCCAAGATAGCTGACGCTCCACAGCGGCGTGAAATCCTCTCCGCGCAGCAGCGCAACCGCCCCCATAATCAGCGTGCCGTAGAGCATCGCCCAGCTATTGGTGGTGGCGATCTCAAGCCCGTTACGCTGATGGCGCAGGCTGATCATATTGCCAAACGAGAAGCCGAGCGTGCCGAGCGCCGACAGCGCAATGCCCAGTAATACACTGCTGCTCCAGCCGCTGGCCACCAGATCCTGCCAGAAGAGGGTGACGATCCCGGCCAGCCCCATTAGCGCGGCGGCAAAAAAGCGCGCGGGCGGTTTCTGCCCGAAGAAGAGGAAGCTGTTAACGGCGTTAAACAGCACCGCCATCGAAAAGATCACCGACTCCAGCCCGGTGTTAATCCACGCCGCAGCGGTATAAAAGCACCAGAAGTTGAAGCCAAAGACGCACGCGCCCTGTAACAGGCAGAAGAGGTGGTCGCGCCGCGACAGCGCGCGCAGTTTGCGCCGTGCCAGCAGCACCAGCATCATCACCGTGGTCGCCAGCGCGAAGCGCCAGAAGATCGACACCGGCGCCGCCACCGGCCCCTGCTGCAGAAAAATGGCAATCCACGTTGTGCCCCAAATCACCACCACCAGACTATAAAGTAATGCGTTCATATCGCTTCCCGTTCCCTTTCATGAACGCCCATTGTCATCTGGCGCGGCAAGGCTGGCTTGCACCTGCTTGCGGACAACTTGCATATTCTTGCGCTTTTCTTTACACAACGCTGGCTTCTGCGATTCGCTCTTCATAGACTGGGGATCTGATTGAGAAAGGATAAGTACCGCGAATGTCTGATAGCTATGACGCCTTTGAAAACCTGCGCAAACACAACGCCGTGTTGCATAACTCGGTGGCGCTGCACGACGGGATTCAGCTGGCGGCGTGGTCCAACAAACGCGATACCATCACCCAGTATTGCAACCACCATACCCTCAGTCTTTACATTGCCGACGGTTATGAGAGCTACCACAAAACCGCCTCCGGCTGGAAAAACGGCGGCGGGCCGGATCGCTTCTGTTTGATGCCAAAAGAGAGCGAATCGGTGTGGGATATTCGCGACAATCTCGCCTTTGTGCACCTCTACTGCACCGATGAGCATCTGCGTGAGGTGGGGGAGAAAGTGTGGGATCGCAGCCCGGCAAACTTCACCCTCGATGAAAAGACCTTCTCCCAAGATGCGAGCATCACCGCGCTCTACCGCCAGTTTCTGCTCGGCTGCGACTGGCAGCAAAACGCCAACCAGCTGACGCTCAGCACCGCCTCGACGCTGTTGCTGACGCACCTCGTTCAGCACTACAGCAATGTGCAGTGGCAACTGCCAACGATTACCGGCGGGCTGGCACCCGTCGCGCTGCGCAATGTGCTGGAGTATATCGAGGCGCATCTTGGCGAGCCGCTGCTGCTCTGCGATCTCGCCGCGCAGGTTTCGCTCAGCGAGTACCACTTCGCGCGGATGTTTCGCCAGTCAATGGGCGTGGCACCGCACCAGTTTGTGATGCAGCGCCGCATGGCCCGCGCGAAAGCGCTGCTGCTGAGCAGCAACCGGTCGCTTACCGATATCGCGCTTGCCTGCGGTTTCAACTCCGCCAGCCACTTCAGCAACCGCTTTAAAGCGGCGAAGGGCATTACCCCCTCGCAGCTTCGCGCGACGCAAAAACCTTAATTCGCCGCCTGCGCCGCAGGCGTTAACCCGCGCCCCGGCAGCGTGCGGCAGGCCCCACCTTGCGCCGAGGGTGCCGCATCCGGGTAGATCTCATCCGGCGTGATATAGACCTGGCTTGTCGCCACAAATCCATCGCTGAAGGTCGCCTCCACAAATGTCGCCTGCCAGCCATTTTCCGGTGGCGTCAGCGCCACGCTGAGGGTATTGCCTGACATCGCGGGCGGCGGCGAGGCTTCATATCTCACGCCGCAGGCATAACGGAAATCCCGTGCCAGCGGGTTACTCGCGCGCCAGACCACCACTTTTTCCGGCTGCCCGGAGAAATGGAGCACCAGGTTATTTGCACCCTGACGGCGCTCGGCGATGGCGGGCAGGGCTTTACGCGCCTGGAAACGGTTAACGAAGGCAATCAGCGATGGCTCGGCGACCGAAAGAACCGCCTCATGGGATGCGTTCGCCACCACTCTAAGCGACTTCTCGCCGGGTAAGCGCGGGTAGTAGAAGCGGCTGTTGTCCGGCGTGTAAAAATCATCTCCGCTGGCATTAATCACATACTTCTTTATTTTCAGCCGCTCGCCCGCTTTGCTGCGCAAATAGGCCATCGGATCCAGCACGCGCATCAGCCGGGCAAAATTATCGGTGGCGATCTGCTGGTCGATCTGCTGGCGATAGTAGGGGTAAAAGGCGACAGGCCAGTTGTTGCCATAAGAGCGATACATATGATCCAGCGCGGCGCGGGTGTTGAGCAGATCCACCGCAAACGGCACCACGGCGACGACGTCCGGGTCGGCTATCGCCGCCAGCCACGCAGCCCAGCCGCGCTTTGACGCGCCGGTGACGATAAACTTTGCGATTTTCTGTTGCGAAAGCTCCCGTTTCACCAGCCGGAACGCCTGCGATACCGACGCAGCCATCGGGAGCTGCAATGGCGCATCGCCACTCTCCAGAAACCGTTTCCAGCTGTAGGCAACGCTGTCATCTTCCGTCAGCGGCGTTGAGTTGCCCTGATAGTGCAGCGGCTGGTTCGGCACATTGCTGATCGAGACCACTACGGTGTGGGTCGCCAGCGCAATGCGCGCCAGCGATGCTTCATTGAAACTGGTCGCTCTGCCAGCATCGTTATTCACCACCATCAGCGCAACGGTCGGTTTGGCGGCATCAGGAAGATAGATATCCACCTGGTGCTCCCAGCGTATCGGGCGCACCGCATCTCGCGGTGACCAGTTTTGCGAATGGAGCACATAACGCTGCACCCTGGTGCCGGGCAGTTCGCGGGTGTCCAGCCGCACATAATTGACCGGGTGCGACGCAAGTGACTGACGATACTCAGCAAGGGTGTCGGCGAGCGACGAGGGAAGTGGCGCCGTAAGCGCGATCATAAAAAACAGGTAGGTGGCACTTTTCACCGGAAGACTCCTTTCATTAATTCATTACAGATCCGCTGTAGGGTGAGGTCATCCCATAACTAAACGGAATGCCTCTGTACGAATTATGATCAGGAGTGACGGGAAAGTCACCTGTTTCATTGCTCAGATTTTATGCACATGACTGAAGATGAAGTAGCAGAAACCGCCGATAACCAGCCCCCAGAAAGCCGATCCCAGCCCGAGCAGCGTGACGCCGCTGGCAGTGACTAAAAAGGTGACAATTGCCGCATCGCGTTCGCGCGGAGCGTTCAGCGCCTGGTGCAAACTGCCGCTGATGGTGCCGAGCAGCGCAAGACCCGCCAGCATCTGCAACCAGCTTGCGGGCAACGCCGCCAGCAGCCCGGTGATCGAGCCGCCAAATACTCCGGCCAGCAGATAGAACACCCCGGCAGCCGCGGCGGCTAACCAGCGCTTGCTGGCATCGGGATGCGCATCCGGGCTTTGGCAGATCGCCGCGGTAATGGCGGCAATCGACACCGAAAAGACGCCAAACGGCGAGAGCAGCAGAGCCAGCACGCCGATAAAGATCATCAACGGCGACACCGAGGGCCTGAAGCCTGCGGCCTGCATCGTGGCGAAACCGGGTGCATTTTGCGAGGCCATGGTGACCAGAAAGAGGGGTAGGCCAATACTGACCAGCGACGCCCAGTGAAACACCGGCGCGGTAAACTGTGGCGCAACGGGAGCAAGGCTGATGGCCTGCGGCATCACGTCCCCGCTTAGCCAGGCAACCAGTGCGCCAATCAGCAGCGTGGCGACAATCGCGTAGCGCGGCGCAATGGCTTTGGCGATAAGCCACGCCAGCAGCATCGATCCGCCAAGCACAATATCTCCCTGAAGGTGGGAAAATGCCTGCAAACCAAAACGTAGCAGGATGCCCGCCAGCATGGCGGCGGCAAGCGTCGGCGGAATGATTTTCATCAGGCGGGCGAACAGGCCAGTCACGCCACACAGCACAATCAGCCCATTGGCGAAAATAAAGATGCCAACTGCCTCATTAAGTGAAACGCCCTGCAAACTGGTTGCCAGCAGCGCTGCGCCCGGCGTCGACCATGCGGTTAATACCGGCATGCGATACCAGACGCTCAGCGTCAGCGTGCTGACGCCCATTGCCACACCGAGTGCGGTCATCCAGCCAGCGATCTGCTCAGGCGTTGCCCCGGCAGCGGAGGCCGCCTGCCAGATGATCGCTGCCGAGCTGGCATAACCGACCAGCACGGCGACAAATCCCGCCAGTACCGTGTTAAAGGGAAGAGAGGAGGAGAGTGAGAGTGTGGTCGGGCGCATGTGGGTGCCTTGTGCGTTATAACATCCGCACAAGGTAGCACCGTGCGCTATAGCGCACAAGATGGCGAACAGGATTTTGTCTATGCGCCAGAGGTAAAAATGTGAGCCATCTCCGCTCCTGATGGCGATAGCAGATTTCTCAATGTTGCTAGCAGCTAATTTCATCCGGCCCGGAATTTTCTGCGTTATGTTTCCGGTAAAATGAGGAGAAGCTGATGGATAAATTACTGTTTGGTGCCGCCTATTACCGCGAATATTTGCCGATGGAACGCCTGCACGAAGATATTAAATTGATGAAAGAGGCGGGTATTAATTATGTGCGCATCGCCGAGAGCACCTGGAGCACGTTTGAGCCGCAGGAAGGGGAATTTGATTTCAGTTCGGTACTTACGGTACTGGATGAAATGCATAAAAACGGTATTGCCGTGATTATCGGCACGCCAACCTATGCCTTACCGGCGTGGCTGGCAAAAAAATATCCGGATGTGATGGCCACCACCAGTAGCGGGAAAAATGTCTACGGTCACCGGCAAAAGATGGATATTACCCATCCCGCTTTTTTATGGTACGCCGAGCGCATTATTCGCGCCTTATTGGCGGCAACGGCGAACCATCCGGCAGTCATTGGTTTTCAAATCGACAACGAAACGAAATATTACGACACCTGCTCAGCCGGGGCGCAAATCGAGTTTGTGAAATACCTCAAAAAAGAGTTCAACAACAGTACGCAGGAGATGAATCACGCTTTTGGGCTGGATTACTGGAGTAACCGCATTGATGCCTGGGAAGATTTTCCGCCGATTGAAGGGACAATTAATGCCAGCCTCGGCTGCGCCTTTAAGCAATTTCAGCGTTCGCTAGTGACGCGTTTTCTCGGCTGGCAGGCAGAGATTGTGAAAGGCTATAAAAACGATACGCAGTTTATTACTCATAACTTTGATTTTGACTGGCGCAACTGGTCGTATGGTATTCGCGCCGAGGTCGACCATTTTAAAACCGCCAGCGTGCTGGATATTACCGGCGTCGATATCTACCACCCGAGCCAGTTTCAGCTCACCGGCGCGGAAATTTCTTTTACCGGCGATCTTGCGAGGGTGACAAAAGATCAGCCCTATTTTGTGCTGGAAACCCAGGCGCAGGCCTTTAAAGAGTGGACGCCTTTCCCGGGGCAGCTGCGCCAGCAGGCCTGGAGCCATGTCGCCAGCGGTGCAAGGCTGCTGGGTTACTGGCACTGGCACTCCATTCACAACTCGTACGAAACGTATTGGAAAGGGTTGCTCAGCCACGATCTGCAACCCAATCCGGTCTACCATGAGGCCTGCACGATTGGCTCCGAGTTCAACCAGCACGCGGCAACCGTAACGCGTTTCTCACGCCGCAGCCGGGTGGCGCTGGTGATCAGTAACGACTGTTTAACCGCTATCGACTGGCACCCATACCACGGCCATCAGTTTAGTCGCGATGCGCTGCACCAATATAATGACCTGTTCCGCGACTATTACGACACGCTCTATAAGATGAATATCGAAGTGGATATTATCGCCGTCGACGATCCGCGCCTGTTCCGTTATGAAATGCTGATCTTCCCGCTGCTCTACAGCGTCAGCGACGAGCGCTTACAGGAGATTAATCGTTATATTGCGCAGGGCGGCCATGCCATTTTCTCCTTTAAATCTGCCTTTGCCGACGAGCATATGAAAGTGCGCACCTGCGCACAGCCGGGAATTATCAGCGAAGCGATCGGCGCCCACTATCAACTCTTTGTTGATCCGGACCGCACCTTATTGCATTCAGAATGCCTCGACCTTTCTGCCGACGAGGTGCAAATCAGCGACTGGATGGAATTAATCATCCCTGATGAAAACACCGAGGTGCTGGCGCGTTACGACCATCCTTACTGGCAACAGTATGCGGCAATCACGCACAACCGCTACGCGCAGGGAACCGCCAGCTATATTGGCTGCCATATCACCCCCGCAGCACTGGAAAAAGTGTATCGCCATCTCCTGCGCAATACCCTCTATCAACACGACACGATGCCGACAGAAACCTTCCCGGTGATTATTAAGCGCGGCGTTGATAAAGATGAAAATATCCTCCTCTACTACTTCAACTACAGTAGTGAGCCGCAAACCGTCACGTTTACTGAGCCCGGCGGGCGACTGCTGTTTAGCGGTAAAACCCTCAGGCAGAGTGAGGTAATAACGCTCAAGGATTGGGATGTGCAAATTATTCTCGTGGAGAGTACAAAATGAGTGCATTAACGATTGAAGAGCAGCAAAGCGAGACCAGTACGCCGGGTTTTCGCGAACGTTTCGCCTTTGGCCTGGGTGATTATGGTACGAATTTAACCTATACGCTGATGGTGACGTTTCTGGCCTATTTTTATACCGACGTTGTCGGTATTTCAGCGGTGCTGGTCGGGTCGCTGATGTTTTTCGCCCGCGTTATCGATGGCGTTATTTGTGTCTTTGTCGGGATCCGCATCGATAAAACCGATACCCGGCTGGGTAAAGCGCGCCCGTGGGTGTTATGGACCGCCGTACCATTTGGGTTGTCAGCATTTTTAATGGCGACGGTGCCCGGCATCAGCGATAGCGGCAAGATTATCTATGTTTGCGTCACCTATTTACTGGCAAACATCTTTTTCACCGCCAACAATATTGCCTATGGCTCACTGCTGGCGCTGATAACGCGCGATACCTATCAGCGCGGTATTTTGAGCGTCTTCCGTAAAGGCTTATCAACCTGCGGTTCGCTGACGGTAGGCGCATTTACGCTGCCGCTGGTCGCCGCCTTCGGAAATAGCCACACCTCATGGGTAATTGTGTTCGCTATTTTTGGTTTCTTTACTGCGTTGTGCCTGTTATTAACCGCCGCCTGGACGCGGGAGCGCATCAAACCGGTCAATAAGGAGAATCGCAACAATATCCGTGCGGGGGTCGTCGCCGCCTCGATGCTGAAAAACCGCTACTGGCTGATGATCTTCTTTTATCTGCTGATCACCTTTACCAGCTTAACGGCGCTCTCGACCACCAGCGTCTACTACTCGCGCTATATTTTGCAGGATGTCTCAATGATGTCGTGGATTAGCGTGGCGCAATATCTGCCGGGGTTGATCACGCTATTAGTTATTCCTTATCTCATCAAGCGGCTGGGTAAACGCAATTTAGCGCTGCTCGGGCTGACCATTTGCAGCATTGCCTATTTACTGCCGTTAATTGATAAAACCAGCTCGCTGTTTGTCATTCTTGCCACCGTGGTGCGCAGTATCGGTTTTTGCGGCATCGGTGCCACGATGTTCGCCTTTCTTGCTGACACCATTGATTACGGCGAGTGGAAAACCGGGCTGCGCATCGAGGGGATCTTATTCAGCGCCGGAACGTTAGGCCAGACGCTCGGCATGGGGCTGGGCAGCGCGAGCGTGGGCTGGATCCTTGGCGCGGCCGGTTTTGTCAGCGGTGGCAACGCCCAGCAGTCAAAGCATGTGCTTGATATGATTGAGTTCTTGTTTATTTTCTTCCCGTTTATCCTCGCCATGCTGAATATGGTGCTGATCTGGTTTTATAAACTGGATGGTTTTTATGACCGCGTGGCGGCCGATCTCTCGCGTGGTGTATTCGCCAAATAAATGACTCGCCGCAGGCGGCTGCGGCTTTTCCTCTTTGCCTGTGCTAGCGTAAGGACGCTCAATAATGTGGCCGCAAACACTTCCCATGAATGACGTCGATGATGAATTGCTGATCTACTCGCCTTTAATGCGTAGCTTTACCTTTAACGCCTATCTGGTGGCGGGTTATACGCCTATCGTCAAAGGCAATAAGCTGGACTTTTTTATTAACCGCCAGCAGGGGATGAAAGGCTATATTTTAAATATTACCCTGCGTGGCGCAGGGGTAATTCACCGTAATAACGAGACGTTTATCTGCCGGGAGAACGATATTTTGCTTTTCCCTCCCGGTTGCCCGCATCACTATGGCCGTGAAGCGCAAAGTACTTACTGGGATCATTTGTGGATCTATTTTATTCCACGACCTTACTGGATTGACTGGCTGAAATGGGATCGTAACTGGCATCAGATTGGCCTGACGCAAAGCGCCGATTCGGTTTTCGTCGAGCAGCTAAAAACAGCGGTGAAAGAGGTGATTCGGCTTAATTCCTCGCCAGACCGCGTGGATAAGATCCTCGCCATGAATAGCCTGGAGAAAGCGCTGCTTTACTGTTTCAAACAGCAACCGGCGAGTAATCGCGCCTCGGTCGACCCGCGCATCAACGCTATTTGCCAATATCTTGATGAGAATCTGGCGGCTAAACTGACGATTAGCGAGCTTGCGGCGAAAGCCTATCTTTCATCCTCGCGGCTGGCGCATCTTTTTCGTCAGGAAATTGGCATGACGATTTGGGGCTGGCGAGAAAAGCAGCGCATGAGCCGGGCAGCGATGTTATTACAGCATACGCAGCTGACTATTTCGCAAATCGCCCAGGTCGTGGGCTATGACGACGCGCTCTATTTTTCGCGTCTCTTTCATCAGCAATACCATGTCGGGCCGCGGGAATACCGCAAACGGTATGAGCAGTTACATTCACTTTAGTTTCGCTCTCTAAAATAGAAACGCTGCGCTATACTCGCTGCGTTTTAATTTCCCGGAGACGGTATGAATATCGCGGATTATCTGGCAAAAACCCTGAAAATGCTGCGTCAGGCGCGGGGCTGGAGCCTTTCAAAACTCGCAGAAGAGACCGGCGTATCAAAAGCGATGCTCGGGCAGATCGAACGCAACGAGTCGAGCCCGACGGTGGCGACGCTGTGGAAAATCGCCACCGGCTTGAATGTCCCGTTCTCAACCTTTATTGCGCCGCCGCAGAGCGACACGCCGCACGCTTACGATCCCGATCGGCAGGCGATGGTGATCACACCGCTTTTCCCGTGGGATGAACAGCTCCATTTTGATCTCTTCTCCATCACCCTCGCGCCGGGCGCGCTGAGTGAATCAACACCTCACGAAAAAGGGGTGGTTGAACATGTGGTGGTCATCAATGGGGTGCTGGATATGCAGCTTAACGGTGAGTGGCAGACGCTGGAGGCGGGGAGTGGGGTGCGTTTCGCGGCCGACCGGGCGCATGCCTATCGCAACAGCACCGCGCAGACCGTACATTTCCACTCGTTAATCCACTATCCAAAAGAAAAAGCCGCGAGCGAACCCGCGGCAAAAAACGACGACGATTAATACCCCATAACATCCACAACGTGACGATTTCTGTTCCTGTCACCACACTATCGCGCCAGCGCCGCCGGGGGAAATAGCGATTTCGGCATAGCATTGTCGCCTGGCGCAAATTCCCGGTACGACAGGTGGTGTAACGCCCCGGTTCTGACTACAATAGCCGCCATTTTGCACATAATGGATAACGACGATTGTATGCGCCTGCACCCTCATCATCTTGAACTGCTCAGCCCGGCACGTGACACCGCCATCGCCCGTGAAGCGATCCTTCACGGCGCGGACGCGGTCTATATTGGCGGCCCCGGCTTCGGCGCCCGCCATAACGCCGGCAACAGCCTGCGTGATATTGCCGAACTGGTGCCGTTCGCCCATCGCTATGGCGCGAAGGTGTTTATCACCCTCAATACCATTCTTCATGATGATGAACTTGAACCGGCGCAGAAACTGATCGGCGATCTCTACCAGGCCGGTGTTGATGCACTGATTGTGCAGGATATGGGCGTGCTGGAGATGGATATCCCACCGATTGAGCTGCATGCCAGTACCCAGTGCGATATCCGCAGCGTTGAAAAAGCCAAATTCCTCTCCGACGTCGGCTTCAGCCAGATTGTGCTGGCCCGCGAGCTGAATCTGGAGCAGATCCGCGCCATTCACCAGGCGACGGACGCGACCATTGAGTTCTTTATTCACGGCGCGCTGTGCGTGGCCTACTCCGGGCAGTGCAACATCTCCCATGCACAAACCGGGCGCAGCGCCAACCGTGGCGACTGCTCGCAGGCCTGCCGTCTGCCTTACACTCTGAAAGACGATCAGGGCCGTGTGGTGGCCTATGAAAAGCACCTGCTGTCGATGAAAGATAACGATCAGACCGCTAACCTGGCAGCGCTGATCGATGCGGGCGTGCGCTCCTTCAAAATTGAGGGGCGTTACAAAGATATGAGCTACGTGAAAAACATCACCGCTCACTATCGCCAGATGCTCGATGCGATTATCGACGATCGCCCGGAGCTGGCGCGCGCCTCCGCCGGACGCACCGAGCACTTCTTTATTCCCTCAACGGATAAAACCTTCCATCGCGGCAGCACCGACTACTTTGTTAACGCGCGCAAAATCGATATCGGCGCGTTTGACTCACCGAAATTCGTCGGCCTGCCGGTGGGTGAAGTGCTGAAAGTGGGCAAGGATCATCTCGACGTGGAAGTGACCGAACCGCTGGCCAATGGCGACGGGCTAAACGTGCTGGTGAAGCGCGAAGTGGTTGGTTTTCGCGTTAACGTGGCAGAAAAAACCGCCGAAAACCGTTACCGCGTCTTCCCGAACGAGATGCCGGATGCGCTGAAAACCCTGCGTCCGCACCATGCACTCAACCGTAACCTCGATCACAACTGGCAGCAGGCGCTGCTGAAGACCTCCAGCGAGCGGCGCATCGGCGTTGATATTGAGCTGGGCGGCTGGCAGGAGCAGCTGGTGCTGACGCTGACCAGCGAAGATGGCGTCAGCGTGACTCATACGCTGGATGGCCAGTTTGATGAAGCCAATAACGCGGAAAAAGCGCTCGATAACCTGAAAGATGGCCTGGCGAAGCTGGGGCAAACCCGTTACTACGCGCAGAAGATCGACATCAACCTGCCGGGGGCGCTGTTTGTGCCGAACAGCCTGCTAAACCAGCTGCGACGCGAAACGGTGGAGATACTGGAAGAGGCGCGTCTGGCGAGCTATCAGCGCGGCAGCCGTAAAGCGGTGGCGACGCCTGCGCCGGTCTACCCGGAAACCCATCTTTCGTTCCTCGCCAACGTCTACAACCATAAAGCGCGTGAATTCTATCACCGCTACGGCGTGCAGCTGATTGACGCAGCGTATGAAGCCCACGAAGAGAAGGGCGAAGTACCGGTGATGATCACCAAACACTGCCTGCGCTTTGCCTTTAACCTCTGTCCAAAACAGGCGAAGGGGAATATCAAGAGCTGGCGCGCGACGCCGATGCAACTGGTACACGGCGATGAGGTGTTAACCCTGCGCTTCGATTGCCGCCCGTGTGAAATGCACGTGATCGGCAAAATGAAAAATCACATCCTCAAGATGCCGCTGCCGGGCAGCGTGGTGGCCTCAATCAGCCCTGATGATTTGCTGAAAACCTTACCGAAAAATAGATAGCCCGCAGGGTGGCGCAATGCCACCCTGTTTTGTTTATGGCGTTGCGGTGTGGCGCCAGTAGGGCGGCGAGCCAAAACTCGCCAGCAGAAAGTCGATCACCGTGCGTGTATTCAGCGACGGGTATTTCCCGCCCGGATAGAGCATCCACAGCGACTGCTCGCCCGGCGAGTAGGAGGCGGTGTACTCCGGCAGCAGGGCAACCAGCTCGCCGCGATTAAGCAACTCGCCCACCTGCCAGTCCGGAAAGAGCAGCATCCCCGCGTCGTTGCGCGCTGCCTGCAACAGCAGCTCCGCATTATCTGAGAGAATTTTCGCCTGTGGCGAGAAGGCGTAATCATGCTCGCCGCGCTGAAAGCGCCAGCGCTGCAACCCGGTTTTCCCGCGATAGGCCAGCAGGCGGTGGGTCAGCAGATCTTCGGGCGAGGCGGGCGCACCGTAGCGGCGGAGATAGTTGGGCGTTGCCACCAGGTGGCAAGTCTGCTTTGCAATCAGCCGCCCGTGCAGCTCCGAGTTTTTCAGCGAGGCGATACGCACCAGCAGATCGGTGCCGTCGGCAAAGGGGTCGATATAGTCATCGTTAAGGTTGAGTTCAATTTGCAGGGCGGCGTAGCGCTCGCTCAGTTCGCTGATGCGTGGCCCGATATGGTTCAGACCAAAGGAGATGGGGGCATTGATGCGGATACGCCCGCCC
Source organism: Kosakonia sp. CFBP8986 (assembly GCF_034044935.1). Classification (NCBI taxonomy): domain Bacteria; kingdom Pseudomonadati; phylum Pseudomonadota; class Gammaproteobacteria; order Enterobacterales; family Enterobacteriaceae; genus Kosakonia; species Kosakonia sp. CFBP8986. The sequence goes on from NZ_JAXCXB010000005.1 coordinate 140,411, forward strand.
GGTTCGCCGCGCCGCTCGCCGACCTGCGTCTGCGCATCGCTCAGTTGCTGTAACATCGCGCGGAAGGTCTGAGCATAAATATGCCCGGCATCGGTAGCAATCACCGCGCGAGTGTTGCGATAGAGCAACTGGGTTTCCAGCGCCTGCTCAAGTTGCTGCACCACGCGCGATAAGGACGAGGCGGCAAGCCCCTCGTTGCGGGCGACTTCCGAGAGATTGCCTTCGCGTACGATGGCAAGAAAGAGGTGCATCGATCGGGCGCTAATCTGGCTGAGATTTTTCATCTGTGCGTAATCCGCAAAGGTCCATGGCGCATTGTAGTGTTTTTACGCACGAAGTTCATCGTTAAGATACGCCGACACTCAGCACGGAGACTATTTATGAGTACGCCTGTTTTAGCTTTCGATGAAACCGTCCGCCAGCGCACCTCGGTACGCGCCTTTTTGCCCACGCCGTTGACGGATGAGCAGATCCACGCCGTTCTGCAGGATGCGCAATACGCGCCCTCCAACTGCAACACCCAGCCCTGGCATGTGCACGTGGTTTCCGGCGAAACCAAGGATCGCCTTGCGCAGCTGATGATCGAGAATGATATTGCCGGCAAACAGACGCCGGACTTCACCTTCGCCTATGAGGATTTCCACGGCGACTATTTTGACCGCAGCCAGCAGCAGGCGAAGCTCTATTACGAAGCGCTGGGCATTGCGCGGGATGATAAAGAGAAGCGCCGTGAATACTACCTGCGCAACTATCACTTTTTTGATGCGCCGCACGCGGCGTTTCTGTTTATGCCGAGCTTTGGCGATAACGTTCGCGTGGCGTCGGATATGGGCATGTACGGGCAGACCTTTTTGCTCTCCTTAGCCGCCCGCGGCTTTGCCGGTATTCCGCAGACGCTGCTCGGTTTTCATGCCGATCTGGTGCGTGAAGCGTTGGGGGTATCAGATGAGTACCGCCTGTTGTTTGGTATCTCGTTTGGTTACGCCGACACCAGCAATATCGCCGCGACGCTGCGTATGCCGCGCATTCCGGTGGAAAGCAGCGTGGTGATGCACAAATAGCGGTTATTTGCCGGATGGCGCTTGCGCTTATCCGGCCTACAACACCGCTCGGTACGCGTAGGCCGGAAAAGGCAGAGCCGCCATCCGGCAAAAAACATAAAAAAGGCCGGAAACAATCTGCCGGATGGCGCTTACGCTTATCCGGCCTACAACACCGCTCGGTACGCGTAGGCCGGATAAGGCAGAGCCGCCATCCGGCAAAAACATAAAAAAGGCCGGAAACAATCTGCCGGATGGCGCTTGCGCTTATCCGGCCTACAACACCGCTCGGTACGCGTAGGCCGGAAAAGGCAGAGCCGCCATCCGGCAAAAACATAAAAAAGGCCGGAAACAATTTGCCGGATGGCGCTTACGCTTATCTGGCCTACAACACCGCCCGATCTGCGTAGGCCGGATAAGGCGGAGCCGCCATCCGGCAAAAAAACCATAAAAAAGGCCGGAAACATTAACGTGTTTCCGGCCTTTGATCTTAATGGGATTTAAACCCGGCGGCTGACATCAACAGCCGGAACACCATGCTGACGGCAGCCAGCGCCAGTACGCTTCCGCCCCAGATGACGACCAGCCACATCAGCCGTTTCCATAGCGGTTGTTTCATCAATGATACCCCTCGCCATGCTGGATTTTGCCGCGGAACACGTAGTAGCTCCAGAAGGTGTAAACCAGAATGATAGGGATGATCAACAGCGCGCCAACCAGCATAAAGCCCTGGCTTTGCGGCGGTGCAGCCGCCTGCCAGAAGCTGATATCCGGCGGGATAATGTTGGGCCAGATACTGATCCCAAGGCCGCTAAAGCCGAGGAAAATTAACCCCAGCGTCAGCAGGAAGGGGCGTCTGTGTACCTCTTCATTGCCGAGGCAGCGCCACAGCCAGATGCTGAGCGCAATCACCAGCAGCGGCACCGGCGAGAAGAAGAGCAGGTTCGGCATGCTGAACCAGCGATCGGCAATCGCACCGTGGGAGAGCGGCGTCCACAGGCTAATAACGCCCATCACCACCAGTAACGCCAGCAGCAGTTTTTTCGCCGCCGCACGCATTTTGCCCTGCAACGGTTCGCCGCTCTTCATCACCAGCCAGCTTGCCCCCAGCAACGCATAAGCGATCACCAGGCCAAGACCGCAGAAGAGGTTAAACGGCGTCAGCCAGTCGAGCGCGCCGCCGCTGAAAGTGCGTCCAGTCACTTTAAAGCCATTGATAAACGCGCCAACCACCACGCCCTGCGAGAAGGTCGCCAGCAGCGAGCCAGATAAGAAGGCTTTATCCCAGAAGGGACGGTGCGCTTCAGTCGCTTTAAAGCGAAACTCAAAGGCCACGCCGCGGAAGATCAGGCCAATCAGCATCAGCGTCAGCGGAATGGTCAGCGCGTCGGTAATTACCGCATAGGCCAGCGGAAAGGCGCCAAACAGCCCCGCACCGCCCAGCACTAACCAAGTTTCGTTCCCATCCCACACCGGCGCGACGCTGTTGACCATCACATCGCGATCGTGGCCGTCGCGCGTCACCGGGAAAAGGATGCCGATGCCCAGGTCAAAACCATCCATCACGATATACATCAGGGTCGCAAAGACGATAATGACAAACCAAATTAACGGAAGATCGATACCCATTATTTATCCTCATCAGCCGGAAGATGTTCACCTGCCGCTGAAAGCGGACGTGCCGGAGTGCCCTGCGTGGTGTTTTCATCGTGCGGCTGCGGCCCTTTGGTGATCAAACGCACCATATAGAGATAGCCGACGCCAAACACCGAGCAGTAGACGATAAAGAAGGCCAGCAGGCTGAGGCTCATCTGCAAATCGCCGTGACCGGAAACCGCATCGGCGGTGCGCAGCAGGCCATAAACCACCCACGGCTGGCGGCCCACTTCGGTGGTCACCCACCCGGCGAGAATAGCGATCAGCCCCGCAGGCCCCATCCAGAGGGCAAAGTGCAGGAACGGCCGCGACTCATACAGCCGCTTGCGATAACGCAGCCACAGCGCCATCACGCCAAGACCAATCATCAGCATGCCCAGCGCCACCATAATGCGGAATGACCAGAAGACGATCGGCGAGTAGGGGCGCTCATCTTTGGGGAACTCTTTCAGCGCCGGGACCTGCTTATCGAGGCTGTGGGTGAGAATCAGGCTGCCGAGCGCCGGGATCTCCACCGCGTAGCGGGTGCGCTCCTGCTCCATATCCGGCAGGCCAAACAGCAGCAGCGGCGTTGCTTCACCCGGCGGGTTCTCCCAGTGGCCTTCAATGGCGGCAATCTTCGCTGGCTGATGCTCCAGCGTATTGAGGCCGTGCATATCACCGACCATCGCCTGAATGGGTGCCACAACCAGCGCCATCCACATTGCCATGGAGAACATTTTGCGGATCGCCGGCGTATTATTGCCGCGCAGCAGGTGCCAGGCCGCAGAAGCGCCGACAAACAGTGCGCTACTCAGGAAGGCGGCAATCGACATATGGAACAGGCGATACGGGAAGGAGGGGTTAAAGACTACCTTAAACCAGTCCACCGGGATCACCTGGCCATTTTCAATGGCAAAGCCCTGCGGGGTATGCATCCAGCTGTTGGACGCGAGGATCCAGAAGGTCGACATCAGCGTGCCGAGCGCCACCATACAGGTGGAGAAAAAGTGCAGCCCGGGGCCGACTTTATTCCAGCCAAACAGCATCACGCCAAGGAAGCCTGCTTCAAGAAAGAAGGCGGTTAACACCTCATAGGTGAGCAGCGGGCCGGTAATGCTGCCCGCAAATTGCGAAAATCCGCTCCAGTTGGTGCCGAACTGATAGGCCATCACCAGACCAGAAACTACCCCCATGCCGAAGTTAACGGCAAAGATCTTTGACCAGAAGTGGTAAAGGGTTTTCCAGTCCGGGTTCCGGGTTTTCAGCCACAGACCTTCCAGCACCGCGAGATAACTGGCAAGGCCAATGGTTATCGCCGGAAAGATGATGTGGAACGAAACGGTGAAGGCGAACTGTATCCTCGCCAGGTAAAACGCATCTAAACCAAACATGCACATCCTCAGAATCAATGGTGTGGCGTCAATGTTAATGACTACGCCCGCCGACTTGCAGAGACAGTTGACAGCAATTTACATATAACAGTCCTTTACAAGGGTACGGCAGGTTGCAGGATAGTCCAGGCGAAACGGGAAATATTCACCAGAAAGTCATGGTTGTAACTGTCTATAACAGTTCGGCGCATTGCGCACTTTTTCTAAACTGATATAGCGAGATCGCCATTAGCGTGCCATCATGACGTACTCTTCGGTCACGTGAACAACCATGAAAAAATATCAGCGCCTGGCGCAGCAAATCGTTGAACAAATTGAACTTGGCGTCTGGCGACCGGGTGAAAAGCTGCCGTCGCTGCGCGAACAGGTGGCGAGCAGCGGGCTGAGTTTTATGACCGTCGGGCATGCGTATCAGTTGCTCGAGAGCCAAGGGCGGGTGATTGCGCGCCCGCAGTCGGGCTATTTTGTCGCGCCGACGCCAGGCATGACACGCGCGCCTGCGCCGCAGGTGATGCGCGACGAAGCGGTTGATATCAACACCTATATATTTGATGTATTGCAGGCGAGCTGTGATGCCTCGGTGCTGCCGTTTGGCTCCGCGTTTCCCGATCCGAAACTCTTTCCGATGCCGCAGCTTAACCGCTCGCTGGCAAAGGTAAGCAAGAGTGCAGGGGCGATGAGCGTGATTGAGAACCTGCCGCCGGGCAACAGCCAGTTACGCCATGCTATCGCCCGGCGTTACGCCCGCCAGGGAATGAATATCTCGCCGGACGAGATTGTGATCACCGCCGGTGCCCTCGAGGCGTTAAACCTCAGCCTGCAGGCCGTCACCGAGCCGGGCGACTGGGTGATCATCGAAAGCCCCTGTTTTTATGGTGCGCTACAGGCGCTGGAGCGGCTGAAACTGAAAGCGCTCTCGGTACCGACGGATGTGAAAGCCGGCATCGATCTCGACGCGCTTGAGCAGGCGCTGACCGAATACCCGGTGAAAGCCTGCTGGCTGATGACCAACAGCCAGAACCCGCTCGGCTTTACCCTCAGCCCGGAGAAAAAGGCGCGGCTGGTCGAGTTGCTGACCGCGCACAATGTCACGCTGATTGAAGATGATGTCTACAGCGAGCTCTATTATGGCCGCGAACAGCCGCTGCCCGCCAAAGCCTGGGACAAGCAGGATATGACTCTGCACTGTTCCTCCTTTTCAAAATGCCTTGTCGCCGGCTTTCGCGTCGGCTGGGTAGCGGCCGGGCGTCACGCGCGGCGCATTCAGCAGCTGCAATTAATGAGCACCTTATCCACCAGTTCGCCGCTACAGCTGGCGCTGGTTGATTATCTCTCTACCCATCACTACGACGCGCACCTGCGCCGCTTGCGCCGCCAACTGGCGGAGCGCAAGCATCTCGCCTGGCAGGCGCTGCTGCGCCATCTGCCGCCGGAGGTGAAAATCTACCGCAACGAGAGCGGCTATTTTTTATGGCTCGAGTTGCCGAACGGCCTGGATGCGGGCGTGCTCAGCCAACAGGCGCTGGCGCACCACATCAGCATCGCGCCGGGGAAGATGTTTTCCACCTCCGATAACTGGATCTCCTTCTTTCGCTTTAACTGCGCCTGGGCGTGGGGCGAGAAAGAGGAGCGGGCGGCGATGCGCCTCGGCGAGCTGATCCGCCAGATGATGCAATAGCCTTTTACCGCTGCGCTGACCGCTATTCATAGGAAATGTGAATAGCAACACAGTTCAGCACTGGCTGCCCACCCGTTCTCTCTGCGCGCCGTCTATTTTTAATAGAGTGGGGGCCTTGCGGCTAATCCGTAAACAGACTTATTGACCGGGCAGAGGGAGCGCGATGCAACATCAACTGTTTATTAATGGCGAACTGGTTAACGGCGAAGGTGAAGAGCAGGCGGTCTATAATCCCGCCACCGGCGAGGTGCTGCTGTCGATCGCCGAAGCGTCACATGCGCAGGTCGACGCGGCCGTCGAGGCAGCAGACCGGGCCTTTGTCGAGTGGGGGCAGACTACGCCAAAAGCGCGCGCCGAGGCGCTGCTGCAACTGGCGCAGGTGATTGAGGATAATGCGGAGATGTTTGCGCGCCTCGAGTCGCTCAACTGCGGCAAGCCGCTGCACTGCGTATTAAATGATGAACTTCCGGCGGTGGTGGATGTTTTCCGCTTCTTCGCCGGTGCCGCGCGCTGCCTGAACGGGCTGGCGGCGGGCGAATATCTGGAGGGCCACACCTCAATGATTCGCCGCGATCCATTAGGCGTAGTGGCCTCTATTGCTCCGTGGAACTACCCGCTGATGATGGCGGCATGGAAACTCGCCCCGGCGCTGGCGGCGGGAAACTGCGTGGTGATCAAACCCTCCGAAATTACACCGCTCACCCTGCTGAAGCTGGCGGAGTTAGCGCAAGGCATCTTCCCGCCGGGCGTGCTGAATGTGCTGTTTGGCCGCGGGCAGAGCGTCGGCGATCGTTTAACCGGCCATCACAAGGTGCGTATGGTTTCGCTGACCGGATCGATTGCCACCGGTGAGCACATCATTTCCCATACCGCTTCCTCTATTAAGCGCACCCATATGGAACTCGGCGGCAAAGCGCCGGTGATTGTGTTTGATGATGCCGATCTCGATGCGGTGGTCGAAGGGGTGCGCACCTTTGGTTTCTACAATGCCGGGCAGGATTGCACCGCTGCTTGCCGCATCTATGCGCAAAAGGGCATCTATGATGCGCTGGTTGAGAAGCTCGGCGCCGCCGTCGCCAGCCTGAAGATGGGCGAGCCAAACGATGAGTCCACCGAGCTTGGGCCGCTCAGCTCCCAAGCGCACCTTGATCGCGTAGCGCGCGCCGTCGACGAGGCGAAGGCGCTCGGGCATATCAGGGTGGTGACCGGCGGCAATAAACAGCCGGGCGCAGGTTATTACTACCAGCCAACCTTGCTGGCAGGCGCAAAGCAGGAAGACGCGATCGTGCAGCGCGAAGTGTTTGGCCCGGTGGTCAGCGTTACAGAGTTTGATGACGAAGCGCAGGTGCTCGGCTGGGCCAACGATTCGAACTATGGCCTCGCCTCATCGGTATGGACCAAAGATGTCGGACGCGCGCACCGCATCAGCGCACGGTTGCAATATGGCTGCACCTGGGTCAACACCCACTTTATGCTGGTCAGCGAAATGCCGCACGGCGGACAAAAACACTCCGGCTACGGCAAAGATATGTCGGTTTACGGGCTGGAGGATTACACGGTAGTTCGGCATGTGATGATAAAACACTGAGAAAGGTTTAAGTGGCTGTAATACAAGATTATTGTGTTGCAGCCACTATCTTCTGGGGCACGGGTGGGCAGTGAAGTCAAAATCACTGTTGGGATAGGGAAAGGTGGCAGCGGCCGGGTTAGACAAAAAATCGGGCATGAAAATGCCGTAGCCGATGCGCTTGTTTCAGGCTGCCATAAAACGTTTCAAAGTGTCTCCGTGTCACAAAAGCGTCAATTTACAGGACTAGCGTCATGCGCAGGCAAGGTTATTGTTTGAATAAAAGGATAAAAAATGAAAGCCCGTATGACGCTGTTAACCGCTTCCCTGCTGCTTGCTCATCAGGCGATGGCGAAAGATCTCCCTTTGACTGCTGCACGCGACATCGCAAATACCACTACCCCGGCTTCGGTAAGCCAGGCATTTGATGGCCTGGAAAGCCAGTCTCTGTCCGCGCTGCGTGACGCGCTGAAAGGCGACAGTGCAAAAGTGGAGCGCGGACAACTGGAGAAAGCGGCGCAAAGCGCAAAACAGGCCGATACCGCCTGGCTGAAAACCAGCGGCTATGACTTCAAAGTGAAAGACAATCAAAAAGCGGGCATTGAGCTGCTCTCCGCGTTCAGCAAGCTTCCTGCACCGGTGCTGGATCAGAACCTGAAAACCGTTGAGACGATTAACCTCGATGCCACCCAAGGGCTGCGCCATCAGGCGCTGGCGGATGCAGAAGGTATCAGCTACCTCTATTTTCTCTCTGACGCGCTCGGTCCTCGTCTGGGTAAAGCGTTTATCGCAGCCTATGATAAAGGCGAATTAAGCAAAGCCGCCGCGCTGATCAAAACCAGCGAAGTCAGCACCGGCGCGGCGAAGAAGCACTTTGACTACAAACGTCCGTTTCTGATTCAGGGCAATACCATTCACCAGGTCCCGGATGATGTGGTAGTGAAAGATAACAAACCATACTCGGCCGACGGCGGCTCCTTCCCGAGCGGCCATACCAATACCGGTTACACTGATTCTCTGCTGATGGCGGAGATGATCCCGGAACGCTTTGACTCACTAGTGGAGCGCGGTGCGCGCTATGGCTATTCACGCATCGTACTGGGCGTGCACTATCCGCTGGATGTGATGGGTTCAAGAATGGTGGCCCAGCGTAACGTGGCGCATTACCTCAATGATCCGGCTTATCGTAAGCTGTTTAACGAAGCGCGCGATCAACTGCGTACGGCACTGGAAAAAGAGTGCGGCACCTCCCTTGCAGAGTGCGCGAGAACGGCTGGCAAAGACGATCCATATCGTAACCCGGCGATGAAAGAGTTTTACCGCTTCACCATGACCTACGACCTTCCGCAGCAAAAAGGCAACGTGCAGCTGGTGAAAGTACCGGAAGGGGCGGAAGTGCTGCTGGAGGCGGCGTTACCGAATCTGTCGGCGTCCGCACGTCGTGATTTGATGGTGAAAACGGCACTGCCGGGTGGTTATCCGCTGTCTGGCGAAACCGCCGATCAGAACTTCTGGCAACGTCTGAACCTGCCAGAAGCCTATGCGATGGCGCATAAAGCGAAGTAAGTTTTCACAACGGTTCGGGCACGGCCAGCACAGTATTGTTGCTTGAAGCTAAAAGCGCCCGGTTCGGACAAGCTGGCATCCTTGTATTCAGCTACCGTCGCGCCATCTGGTTTCAGCGTATCTGAAATAAGACATGCATTCTTTCAGACTCCCTAGAGAGTATTGAATTGCGATAGGTGGGGTTTTATCAGGAATGGCTTACCCTCTGAACGTATGCAAGATCCAATAGTTAAGCCAGTGTCCACATGTTGATGCTGGATATGTCATCCACACTATTCCGGTAATGTGAAGAATGGGGCATGGATGGTGCAAAAAATTAGCGCAAAACAACTCAAAACCTCTGAAGGTGTCGATTAGTCTTGCGCTAATGCATTGCTTTCAACCTGCTTTTAGCTTGCTTCATCTCACATCCTAAAAAATGTCCCATACATGATGATCAAATACTGACAGAGAGGTAAGCGGCCGCAATACAGAGTTATTGTGGTGTAGCCGCTTTCTTACGGGTACAGGTGGGGCAGTGAGTCAAAATTATTGTTAAGGATGGCAAAACGATCGCCGTTTTGCTCAGTATACATTAGCAATTAAGATGCTTAATCTTGATTTTGTATTCGAATCATCAGTATTTCAGTAATGCGTCGATTGTTCATATTTATATTACATCCAGTTGTGGCAGCCCCCAGCAGATGGGTGCCTTGAGAACCAGTCGCAGCGGCATTACAGTAATTATTACGGTATGTTAACCATTCACTCTGGCTTTTACTGAAAGCTTCGATCATGCCTTTCCTTCGATTCTCATCACCCATCCACCACTGGGTATAATCGAAGTTTTCAATTTGTTTAAGTTTTTCAGTATAAGCGGTGATAAGAGCCTTGTTCGATTTGTCGTTGATGTCTTCCAGACACTCGCTGTTGTTCTCACCATTTTTCTGAATGCAGGCATCAACATCTTTATTCGACGTAATATCTGTAGCAGCCGCAGCCAGTGAGGCATCAAATGCCAGCAGGAGAGAGACTAAAATCAAGAACTTATTCATTGCTGCAGATTCCTCACTCTTATGATTGTTCTTCTCTTGTCATTACCAAGATTGCTGTCGTTTCGCAGATAATCGATGATTTGTTGCCTGCTTCCGCCTTGGGCCATTATTTTAACCATCTGTTTTGCCGTAATATTGCCTTGATATAGCGTGTCAATAAATGCATCTCTAATCACTTTATCTAAGCTATTCCACTGCACAGCCTTGGCTATTTTTAATTTCTCAACATGCCGACTGTAAACCCCTTTACCATACTCAATTTTTTCACGGTATGCGATCTCGAAGAGCCGTATTTGCTGCTGGTGTGTAATTTCACCTACGAACGGGCCATACACTTTTACGAACTGATCTGCCTCCCGATTTTTGAGCCCCGCCGCTTTTGCGCATATCTGAGCTTTATATTCTTCAATTCCTGCCAGCATAAGTGTTGACAGGATTTCGCCAGCGCTGCGATTGCCCATATCGTAGCCTCTACCCAGAGTAACACCTGAGCCGCCAACAGGTGGCCAATGAAGGATTCTGGAAAAAAAGGGGTACTTTTGCTGCCGGAAGGGTGCAACGGCAGTAATGTAATCGGTGCCTTCAGCGTCAAAAGTTATCTGACCGATACTTACATGAAGTGATCCACTGACATTTTTGGGGCGCCAGTTAGGTGTTGTAACTTCTTCCAGCGCCTGCATAAACCAGATATCTGTGGGATTAATAAGACCCGTTGGAGTTAAATGTAACAGCCGCTGAGACCAGCGTATTGCCTCCAGGGTATCAACATCACAGCGCCCATTAGGGTTGATACTTCTGCCGGTAGCTACAACATATCCGGCGTCAATTAGCTTCTGCTGTATTTTTTGCACTTCCTTAGGATCGTTTGCACCGCAATCACCAACTGATGAAATCAGCCTGAATACCCGTGGCGGAGTCTGTTGAATTTGGCTCATTGAAATCTCCTTTTCCATGACATACTTCTGGTATACATCTAACGTTTTTTGTATTGCCTACGCATTGTATCCGGCTTGCATACGGTTAGCTTGTGTTAGGTTTTTGAGATTCCTGGCTTTATGACAATCTTCGCACTAAACGGAAACGTTTATGCACATACAACGAGCAAAGTACTTTTTTACAGATGCAGAAATGCACCTGCGCTTTTCTGCATTAACCACTTATCTCTCAGAGGATGAAGCGTGAAGCAGGCATACTCCCTCATCTGCGCCTATGTGAAACAAAAACAAAAGCAGGGACAGCAGGAAATTACTTACAAATAATGTCATTACCCCGTCACAAAAAGCGGTAATAATAGCTAGCTTTTTGAATAATCAGGCAGGGGAATTAAATCATAATGAGTAAAATCGTAGTCGTACTGATTCCCGGGCGTGCTGCCGAGTTTTTGACAGTGGATGACGGCGACACAACTATCTCTTCAACACTCTCATATGGCGCAATGCCGATTGAAAGTTACTGGTGTGAAGGAGAGGAGTTTTATTTTGCCCGTGCGCCGCTCGCGCTAACAATGGAGTGTAGCGTAGCGGCACAGTAATAAAAAAAGGGGCTCAGTTGAGCCCCTTTTTTTATCGCACTGCTTAACGGCGCAGAAACACCTCGTTTTCGCGCGGTGCCCAATCTTTCTCTGAGAAATCGTAGGTGGGCAGCGCCTCATCTTTAATGCCCTGCGAGCGCAGTACGGCGCGGACTTCTGTCGGTAAGTTTTCGTCGCGGAACAGCTCGGCCAGCACAAACAGCGTGTCGATAAAAGAGAGCTGTTTCACTTCAAACGGCTTCCAGCCGGTACGTTTGAAGATGAGATGGTAGAGCGCCTCTTCACCGGCGAGGGGAACAAAGTTACTGGCATACTTTTCACGATGGCGCGCCAGCAGGACTTCGAGGATAAATATTTGCGCTATGCGCTGCCTCGCAGCATGGCCCCGCACGCTATCCGTGGTCCAATCGTTAAGCGTGATGTCATTATTTTCACGCACCCGAACTTCAATGGCTTGCCACAGATCGTCATATTTCTGCATAACCTTACCTTGTTTCACCTTTTCTTTGCCTGTTAAAAACAATAACAGAGAAGATTCTGGCTCGCCAAATATAGCAGCAATAAATTACTGGCTTTCGCTATTAATAATCACACTTAAGCTAAATCTCATGCAGAAATGCATCTGAATAAGCTGAGTTGTTTTTAATCAATATTGAGCAGGAATAATAAGAATAGTTTTATGATTCATACCTTCACGGGATAAAAAAATGAAAATAGCGACATGGTTAGCAGGCGTTATTGTGGCTGCCAGTGCGATGGTGGCACCGCAAGGGGTGGCAAAAGGGCAGGCGCTGAGTGATGCGCAGGTCAAACAGGCAATTATTGAAGAGTCAATCGCCGGGTATCCGGGCACCTGTGCTTGCCCGTTTAATCGCGCGCGGAACGGCAGTTCGTGCGGGCGCCGTAGCGCCTGGAGCAAAGCAGGGGGTTATGCGCCCATCTGTTACGCCAATGAAGTGACAAAGGAGATGATTAACGCGTGGCGCGAGCGCCAACAATAACCAGAAAAGAGACGTCCGCTGATGCTGCGTTTATCCTCCCCATCAAGGATTACTCCCGGCGGACGTTTATGAATAGATTCAGCCCGTTAGATCAAAATTGCGGCAGACGGGCTGTTTTGAGAAACTATTTAAACTTGATAAAGGTCAATTAAAAGAGCATATTGCGCACGTTTTGTTACTTCTGGGTTAATGCTTGTTATGTCGTTATACCAAAAAATGTTGGTGTTCTATTGTGTCATGGCGTTGATCTGCGCCTTTATCACCTGGTTTCTGTCACACGATCGTAAACGCATCCGCCTGCTGAGTGCTTTTCTGGTCGGTTCCACCTGGCCGATGAGCTTTCCGGTCGCGCTGCTGTTCTCCATTTTCTGATCTCTGCCTGGCTGCTAAGCAAAGCGTGACCGCCCCGACAGCATGCGGGCAAGAAAGAGAGCAGCATAGGCACTGCACGTTGGCCTATGGACAGGAGAAAGCGGATGGATCTCTACACAAAACTGCTGATTTTTTACGGGGTAATGGCGACGATTTGCGCGCTTGTCACCTGGTTTCTCACCAAAGAGAGGCGCACCATGCGCTTATTGAGTGCACTATTAGTCGGTGCAACATGGCCGATCAGCTTCCCGGTGGCGCTCCTTATTTCACTCTTTTGAAATCGCTCGCAATCTTGCGCTGAAATGCTGTATAAAATACCAGTATCACGCAAGAGGGAGAGCAAATGGACGAACTCAATTCACACCACGCGCAGTGCCGCGTTCGCTGGCACGCCTTACCGGGCGAAGGCGACCCGGTGGTCTTTATTCACGGCCTGGGCTGCGCATCATCCTTTGAATATCCGCGCATTATTACCGACCCGGCACTCGCCGGACGACGCGCCATACTTATCGATCTGCCCGGCAGTGGCTACAGTGAACGACCCGCCAGCTACGCCTATCGCACCACCGATCAGGCAAACGTCGTAGTGGAAGTGCTCGATCATCTTGGCCTGGATGCCTTCTGGCTCTACGGTCACAGCATGGGCGGCAGCATTGCCATTGAGGTCGCCTCGCAAGTTAATTCACGTCTTAATGGTCTTGCCGTTTCCGAGCCTAATTTTTACCCCGGCGGTGGGCAGTTCAGCCGCGAGGTGGCGAGCATGGACGAAGGGGATTTTGTCACATGCGGCTATGCGGCGATGCTGGCGCGGGAGACCTCGCCGTGGGCGGGCAGTTTGCAGAGCACGGCGCCCTGGGCGATGTGGCGGGAAGCGAAAAGCCTGGTTGAGGGCATCACGCCCGGCTGGATGAGCCTGTTTGTCGACCTGCCGCGCCCGAAGACGCTGATTTTCGGCACGCACTCGCTGCCCGACAGTGACGCCGATGAAGTTCGCCAGCAGGGGATCGATCTGCGGATTATCGCCGACGCCGGTCACTCCATGTCATGGGAGCAGCCATCGGCACTGGCGCAGGCGATCGGGTCGTTTATCGCGCAGCACGAATAAAAAACCCGGCGAGAGTGCCGGGTTGTGGGTTAAGGCAGCAGCGCTTTTAGCGCCGCGCGCGCCTCAGGGCTGACATCGAGCGGGTGGCGGTAGCCGATATTCTCAATCGCCCGGTTGTAGAGCGCGACCAGCCAGTCGTAGACGTAGCGGGTTGCGGCGTGTACCGGCTGATCGCCGAGACGCGTTAACCGCTCGCCGCCCACGTCAATCACCGCGGTAGCAAAAATGGTGCTGCCTTTCTGCACGCGGCTGGCCGGGCGGCTCTCCGGCGGGAGATCGGCATAGCCGAGCCAGGCGACAAAGTTGCCGATGGCGGCATGAAGCTGCGCTGCGCAGGCGGTATCGCGCTGCATAATCTTCTGCAGAGTTTCCGGCAGACGCAGGCGGTAGCTGCTGATAATCACAATCTCGGCCATCTGGCGCAGCGTCGCCGGGCTGACGCCGAGGCGCACAGCATTGTCATCATTGCGGCTCCACTGGCGCACGTGGTTGACCCACAACGCATGCGCCTGCTGACCGACATCTTTCGCCATTGCCTGCGGCTCGGCGCTCTCAGCCGATTCAGCAAACAGATCGATCGACTCGTTAAACAGGCCGCTCACTTTCTCTTCACGCGGCTGCTGTACCTTCCAGAGCGTATCGAACTGCTGCATATCCGGCATCAATCCTTCCAGCAGTTCACCGTGGCGTGAAGCCTGAACCTGCAGTTCGCGCACCACGGACTCCGCCCGTTTACGCTGCTCATCCGCATCCTGTTCCGGGCTGACGACCCATGCCTGCAACAGATCGCGCAGGGCGCGCTGCTGGCGGTCGCTCAGCGCTTTCAGCCGCTGCTGGCGCAGGGCGGGCGCGGTGGCTTGCGCCAGCCACTCAAGCAGACGCTGCAAACTACTGGCATCCAGCGCCTGCAATGTACCCCAGTGCTGGCCCGGTTTGCCAATCAGCTGCTGGACGGTTTCATCCAGATTTTGCGCCAGCGTAAAACGCGCATCCTGCGGCGTGATCGCCCAGACCAGCCCCGGTAGCGCCGACTCCTGGCCCGACTGCGTCTCTTTCACCCAGTTCAGCAGCGCGCGTGCGGTGGTGGCGGTTTCCGCGCGATCGAGCGTGGCGTTGCAGATCATCAACACATCCGGTTGCAGGCGCTGGCGGTAGTTCTCCAGCAGCCAGCGGCATTTACTGCGCCACAGCGGCTGGCCTTCACGCGGGCCGGGGGCGGGAATATCCAGAATATCGACGCCCGGTAACAGGCTGTTTTCTACCGGCAGCACCAGCTCGCGGGTGATCAGCGCCAGCGTTGCCAGCGGAATGCTGACCGCATTTTGTAACTGCTCATTGGCCCACGGGTGCACCACTACTTCATCCTGGATCGCCTCCTCCTGCTCAACCGCCGGGGTTAAAAAACCGTCGGTCGGCAGCGCGAAGGTATCCACCAAGATGCTCAGCGGTGCTGCGATCTCGGTGGCATTGCCGGTCTGGTGCAGGGTGTGCGCAAGGGCAAACCACTGCTGGGTTAACTCTTGCTGTTCGCCCCACAGTAGCGACCAGGCGCTGGCGCGTGCGCTCAGATCAAGGGAGGGCAGCAGGGCGGCGAACTGATACCAGAGCGCATCATCCATCTGCTGCTGCGCGGCGGGTACCACCGAGCGCCAGAAGCGGGCAATAGCACCAATCTCTTCGGCAGTGATCCCCGGCACAGCGTTAGGCTGGCGCAGCGCGCGCCATTTCGCGACCCGATCTTCAATTACCGCTTTATCAACCGCGCGCAGGTCCGGCTGCTGATGCGCATGGGCGATAAACAGCTGGACCAGCTCCGCTTCGCTAAGAATGCGCAGGCAGAGCGGGAAACCCTCATCCATAAACGGTAGACGCTGGCTAAAACGCAGCGCCATGCTGGTGAGGGCGTGACCGGGGTTAATGTGGCTGAAGTAATCCAGCGTCTTTTCGCCGGGGCGCACATGCATGCGGCCATTGCCGCTGCCGCACAGGGCGGCGAGCAGATGCGCTTTTGCCGCCTGCGAGCGACCATACAGCCCGACGGTGCAGGGAGCGTCAGCCACCTCCGCCAGCGCCTGTTCATCAGCCGCGGCAGCGGTAACGCGCGCCAGCAGGGCATCGGCGTCATCATCGAGCAGCGGTGAGTGCTGACGGTTGTTAGTGATCCATGCAGTTAAGGCTTGGGTGGTTTTTACGCTCGCACTCATTTCAGGTACACACTCCCGCTGTCGATCCAGTAATGGCTTCCGCTGTGTCGGCGGTCGGCCAGCGTATTCAATTTAAACGTTAACGCATCGGCAGGAACCGGGGTGCCATCCTGCAACCAGGCTTCACTCAGGGTAAACGCCTCCGGGCCGTGGTGTTTATTGCCGCCACTAAACTGTAGCCGCACATTCAACACCCCGTCACCGGCGATGGTTTTCGCCAGCTCCTGCGAGTTAATACTCAGCGTGTAGAGCGGCGTGGCTGGCCAGCGGGCATTTGCCAGCTGACGGAAACCGAGCGTCACATTGCCGCGCAGCGGGAAGTGCAGCCGCGCATCCAGCTTGGCACCGGGTTTATCCAGATCGATATCGTGATACCAGATGTTCTCATCGCGCAGGGTATTAACCACGTTATCCAATACGCCGAGGTAGCGCACCGTCGAGTAGGCGCCAATATCCGCTGCTTTAAAGTTAAAGCGCGGCAGGCGCAGATCGAGCGCCAGGCTGCACAGCATCGCGCCAACGGCGGCGGTCGATTTCGGGTTACCGATTTTGCCCTGCTGGCTGAAGGGGTACCACTCATGTACGCGGTACTTATCCAGCCACACCATGCGGTTGACCGGCACCGGTTGCAGGTGGCGAATCAGCGCCTGCACGCCCGGCAGACAGCCCGGACGACCGGTAATCAGCAGTACGTCGCAGCTGTAGTGGCTGATCGCTTCACACACCGCGTGCAGCGGGGCGGTGAGGGTAAACTGCCCGGCAAGCATCGCCTCCTGCAAATCGCGGAAGGTAATTTGCAGCGGTACCGACAGCACATCAAACTCCGCCGAACCGGCAGGCAGGGCGTGATCGATCGCCTGCTTCAGGTAGTTCATCACGTTGCGCGTCGGCGTCTGCTTCAGCAGTTCGCCAAAGGTCGCATAAAGGCCAGCCAACGGATCGTTAATGTCGCTCTCTTCCCAGGCCGCCAGAATTGCATGGCCAACCGGCATAAAGAGTTGCAGGGTGGTTTGCTGGCGCAGCACAGCCTGGGTGTCGATACGCCCGGAGTCGCCAAATAGCGTCGCCATGATCGCCGCCGCGTCGGTAATGCCCGCTTTCTGCATATGTGTTTGCAGCGCAGGCAGCACGCAGCGCTGGATCACATCTAACAGAATGTCATCGCCCGCCACTTTAAACCCTTCACGGAAGAGCAGTTGTGGGGTGATTTTGACATTACTGCCGGTGCCATCATCCAGCTGATAATGGGTGATCGCCATATCGGTGGTGCCGCCGCCGATATCGACGGAGGCCACGCGCAGCGAGCGCCCCGGCACCGCGCCCGGCGCTTCGGTGCGATCCGGGCGGGCGAGGGAGGCAAAAAAGGTTTCGGTCTGCCCGGCAAAGCGGGAGATCGCTTCGTTATAGAGCCATACCAGCTGGCCGCAGCTTGCTTCGTCCCACTCCATCTGGATATAGGGCACCGGCACCACGCTCTTTTCCTGCTGCTTACGCTGGGCAAAATCCTCATCCTGCGGATGCCAGCCCATCGCTTTCCACACCAGGGCAATTGCTTCAAACATGCGGCGGCGGAAGATCTCGCGCTCCTGCTTCGGCATCGCCGACGGCAGGGTGAGAATAATGGTGCGCAGCTGGCGCGGCGAGGCCGGGAAGCCAAGGCGCAGGCGGGTCGCGACGCTGTTGATCTGCCCAAGCGCCTGCGAAAGCAGTTCACACAGCATATGGGTCATCAGCGTGCTGCGGCTATACTGCGGCGAGAAGACTGGCAGTCGCTCATCCAGCGGCAGGCTGTAGAGCGGCTGGCCTTCGTCATTCATCAGGTTCATCAGCGGGAAGGCGGTCGCCAGCGGTTCACGCTGGGTTTTGCTGTTCATCTGGCTGAAACGCCAGTCCTGCAACACCGGGGTTTCATCCCACAGATAGCGACGTGGGCTGGAGATACCGCTGTTGCCTTCGGTACCGATACGCTGCATCGCCAGCTTGCGTGCTTCATCGCCGACGCGGACGATCGACGGCCAGATAAAGGCATCTTCACGCCCGCTCTCGACAGAAAAGTGCTGCTTGCCGAAGCGCGCTTCAGAAAACTCAAGCCGGCTGGTAAACAGCGGCTCGTTAAGAAATTGTGGCTCGCTGAGCGAGCGCACCTGCAACTCAGCGGTCTGGCGCAGGCCATCGTTGGCGTCGCCATGATCTTCAATAATCACGCCGCAGGTGTGCGTATTGCCGACATCAAGGATCAGATCGACCGGAATAGCCGGGGTGCTGAGCGTATGGGTGACGATTTTCACTTCCGGCACCTGAATCTGCATGCCGAGCAGCGACATCACGTTCAGCCAGTGCGCCTGGTACTCAAAACCGCGCAGGGCTTGGTGAATTTCGCGCTCGCTGCGGCTTTCATGCTGGGTAATAAAGTGCAAAAACGCTTCGCGCAGCCAGCCATCAACCCACGTCTGGTCGAGAAAATCGGCCACTTCATCATCGCGCCAGGCGAGCGAAAAGCGGGTGCCGTTGAGAATGTCATTCTCCTGCGGCGCAAGGGCGGCAGGCGAGTTGCCGTTGATCTGGCTGTCGAGGGCCAGCGCTACGCGGTGCGTGTTTCCGGCGCTGTCCGGCTCGGGAAGTTTGCGGATCTGCACGCGCGCCCAGTTATCCGGGCCTTCAACGAAGGTGCGCGGCGGGTTAAAGCGCAGAAACGGGATCGGCAACCAGACGCCATCGAGGATCGACAGGGAGTATTGCAGCGGGTGAGTGCTCTCGGGTTTGACCACTTCCGGTTGACCGCCGTCGCGGTTGGGCAGAGTATAACGCTCATTCACCACGTCGAAATCGAGGCGCAGCAGCGGCCCGTTCGCGGTTTTACGCACAAAACGGCCGCTGTTCGCCGAGTCCTGCGGCGTCAGACCGAAATCGAGAAACTGCACGCCGCTATTGGCGATCAGCGTGACGCTCTGTTTGTAGTCGCAAAGATTAACCAACATAAATCAATCACCTGTGTTTCTGAACGTCACCGGAACGGTGGTTTTTGCGTCAAAACGCGCGCCGCACTCTGCCACGTCGTTGGTGCCTGCTTTACAGGAAATATCCGGCATTGGGTAGCGCGTCCCGTCGCTGCAACGCGCATTACCGCGGCTCTTGATCAATAACTCGCCCGTTTGATGCAGGCCGGAGAAGAGATCGGCGCGACAGGTGACGTTCTTGCCCATCACAATGCGCGCGCTGCCTTTATTATTCTGAATCTGATAACGCACGTTCGGCGCTTTGCCGGTGACCGGATCTTTAATATCCATCGCCAGTCGCCAGGTGCCGTTGAGGAATTTAGTCGAGCCCATTTTGACCTGCTGGGCATCCATCACCATTGCCCCTTTCGGGATTGGCATAATCACCACCGGCTCGTTTTCCGCCGGTTTCTCTGCCGGGGCTTTCTCTTCAGCCGGTAATACCGCGGCCTGGTGCAGCGGCAGATTGGCTGACAGGGCCGGGATCGGTTCCGCCTCAATCGGCTTCGGTGCAATGGCGACCGGTTTTGCCAGCTCAGCAACCGGCGCGGAAGCGGTTTCTACTTTCTGCTGCTGTTGTTTGAGCACAACCGGCACGGCAACGGCGGCGGCAACAGCGGCGGCTAACGGCAGCAGCCACAGCGCGGTGCGGCGACGTTTTTTCGTTTTCGGTGCGGGCGCGGCGGCGACGGGCTCTTTCGCCGGAGCAGGCTCCTGATCGGCATCCTGCACCGCCTGATAGATCGGCGCGACATTCATCGGCTGCGGTTTAACCGGCGGCGGGGTAGTTAAGAGCGGGGCATCGGCCTGGCTGAAGCTCGCTTCCGCTGCAGGTTCACTCTGCGCCTCTTTTTCCGGCTCTGGCTCAGGTTGCGGCTCGGGCTCCGGTTCCGGCTCGATCACAATCTCCGGCACTTCCGGCTCAGGCTCGTAGAGACACTCAAGCACATTTTCGCGCGCGCTTTCATTAAGGTTAACGAAGCCCCAGAAGGTGATGACCGGTTTGCCATCAACGAGGAAAACATGATTTTCGCCGGGGAATTGCAGCGCTTTTTCCAGCAGCGAACCGAAGAGTTGCTGTGCGGTTTTTGGCGACTGCATACATTTACGGCTCAGGGCGGCCGCGCTATCAAGCGTGCTTTCGAGGAAGCGCAATGCGCGGGCGCGGGCCTCCGGCTCAGCCGCTTTCCACGAGCGGGATTGACCGTCGATGGGCGAGTACCAGTCGACACGATCGCCTTCATCATTAACCTGCGGTATTGCCAGGCAATCCACTAACGCCTGCTGTTTACGCAGACGCAGCGCTTCCCGAATTTGTAGTGCCGAATCGAATACGGCCTGACCGCCGCCGCCAACGGCCTGGAAATCATCCAGATCGCCGCTGCGCAAGAGTGTTTTTGCCACGTTTTCATCCCATAGACTTCTTCACGCGTCTACTATACGCGTTCCCGCCGCCAGTAAAAGGCAGAGGAAAGCGCAAAACCATTGAATTCTCGACGCATTGAGCGCATCGAGACCTTATGACGGTCAAAATACGCCCTACAGTAAATTTTCTTATTAAGCATGGTGGATATTTCAGCAAAAACAACCGCTTTAGCATAACTTGATAGAGATTGGTTATTTGCCAGTTCGCCCGGCCTGTGCTGAGATTAGAACTCCATATAAAAAAAGAAGGCTCCTGCACATGACCACAGGGAAAACACTGCTCGCGCTGGCGTTGAGCACACTCTTACCGGCAAGCGCCGCATTTGCGGCTTCCAACGACACACTGATCTACTGCTCCGAAGCCTCCCCGGAGTCTTTCAACCCGCAGATTGCCAGCTCCGGCCCGTCGTTTGTCGCCAGCTCGCAGGTGCTCTATAACCGCCTTGTCACCTTCGATCCGGTGAAAAATACCCCGGTGCCGTCGCTGGCGACGGAGTGGAAAGTCTCCGACGATGGCAAAACCTGGACCTTTACGCTGCGCCAGGGCGTTAAATTCAACAGCAACAAATATTTCAAACCGACGCGCGACTTTAATGCCGATGACGTGATCTTCTCCGTCATGCGGCAGATGGATGCCAAACATCCGTACCACAACGTCTCAAAAGGCAACTACGAATACTTCACCGATGTCGGGCTGGATAAGCTGATTAAAGAGGTGAAGAAGGTCGATGATTACCACGTTCAGTTTGTGCTCAATGAACCGAACGCCGCCTTCCTTGCCGACTGGGGCATGGATTTTGCCTCGATTCTTTCGGCCGAGTATGCCGACGCGATGCTGAAAAAAGGCACGCCGGAGAATGTTGATAACTGGCCAATCGGAACCGGCCCCTACGCGTTGCAGCAGTACAAAACCGATGCGCTGATCCGCTATATCGCTAACCCGAACTACTGGGATGGCCCGGTGCCGACTAAGCACCTGATCTTCTCCATCACCCCGGATGTGCAGACGCGTCTGGCGAAACTGCAAACCAATGAGTGCCAGATTATTCCCGCCCCGGCACCGGTGCAGTTTGAGCAGATCAAAAAGAATAAAGAGTTAACTCTGCATACGGTTGAAGCGCTGAACGTCGGCTATCTGGCGTTTAACACCGAGAAAAAACCGTTTGATAACGTGCTGGTGCGCCAGGCTCTGAACTACGCCACCGATAAAAAAGCGATTGTGAATGCGGTGTTCCTGGGCTCCGCCAGCGTGGCGAAATCGCCGCTGCCGCCAAATATGCTCGGCTACAACAAAGATCTGCCGGAGTACAGCTACGATCCGGAGAAAGCGAAAGCGCTGCTGAAACAGGCGGGGCTGGAGAAAGGCTTTGAAGCGACGCTCTGGTCAATGCCGGTGCAGCGCCCCTATAACCCGAACTCGCGCCGTATCGCCGAGATGATCCAGAGCGACTGGGCGAAAGTGGGCGTGAAAGCGAAGATTGTCTCCTACGAGTGGGGCGAGTACCTTTCCGGCATGCGCAAAGGCGAGCACGACACCGCGCTGTTTGGCTGGATGTCCGATAACGGCGATCCGGATAACTTCGCCGATACGCTGCTCGGCTGCGACAGCGTGAAGACCGGCGCCAACGCCGCGCGCTGGTGTGAGAAGCCTTACGACGAGCTGGTGAAAAAAGCGAAGCTGGTGAGCGATCCGGCCGAGCGTGCGAAACTCTACGGCCAGGCGCAGGATATTTTCTATAAGCAGGCACCGTGGATCCCGCTGGCAAACGGCAAAACCTTCTACGCGACGCGCAGCAACGTCACCGGCTACAGCGTCAGCCTGATGGGCAGTGATTTTTCCAAAGCGAAGCTGAATTAAGGAGAGGGTATGTCACATCTTGATGAGGTTACCGCCCGCGTCGACGCCGCCATTGCCGACGGGGCAATTATCGGCATGAACGAACTGCTGGTTATCCTGAGCGATGATGGCGAACTGAGCCGCGAAGCGCGTTACGAGCAGCAGCAGCGCCTGCGTAACGCCATCGCCCATCATGGACGCCAGCATAAAGAGGATGCGGAAGCGCGACGCGAGCAGCTCACCAAAGGTGGCGAGATTCTCTGATAGTGCACTGACAAAACGGGCCAAATGGCCCGTTTTTTTTATTCCTCAAAACTGTCGCCGGGCGACCAGCCAGGCCCCGATCACCAGTAACACCGCGCCGCATACCGGGCCAATCAGCGCCCGCAGCGCCACGCCTTCGCTCTTCACCACATCCATCACCAGTCCGCCAATAAGCTGGCTGGCGATCAGCACGGCGATAGTGGTTGCCGCACCGACATTTTGATAGCCGCTGATGCTGGCGAAAACAAAAAAGGAGCCGAGCAGGCCGGGGATCAGCGTCCACCATTTGACGCTGCCAACCAGCTCCTGAAAGCCGCCGACGCCCTGTTTGATCAAAAGAATAGAGACAAACAGCACAATGCCGACCAGCGAGTTGAGCAGCATGGCGATCAGAATGGTAGAGGAGGCCTGGGTAATGCGCACCATCAGCGTATTCTGGATAACCAGCCCGATACCGGCGGCAACCAGAAAAGCGAGGGTCAGGGACTGGTTCATGCCGGCGCGTCCGGATCGGTACGGTTATCGAGCTGAAGCTGCATAAAGGTGAGATCCAGCCAGCGGCCAAACTTGGTGCCGACCTGTGGCATCTGCCCGGTAATGGTAAAGCCGAGCTTCTGGTGCAGATGAATCGACCCCTGATTTTGCGCTTCGATACCGGCGACCATCACATGTTTGCCGATGCGCTTCGCTTCCTCAATCAGCCGCACCATCAGCGCCAGGCCAAGGCCTTTGCCCTGCTGTTCCGGATGGACATAGACCGAGTGTTCAACCGTGTGGCGAAAGCCGTCGAACGCGCGCCAGTCGCCGAAAGAGGCGTAGCCCGTGACAACGCCATTCTCTTCGCTCACAATCACCGGATAGCCGAGCAGGGCGCGCGCCTCAAACCACGCAATGCGGTTTTCGGCATCCACCGTTTGATCATTCCAGATCGCCGCCGTGTTAATCACGGCGTGGTTATAAATAGCGGCAATCGCCGCGCAATCCTCTTTCACGGCATAACGAATCGACATGGTTGAACCCCTGATCTGTACACTATAGTATGACGTTATGAATACTATCTCAGACAATATAAATCAACGGATCAGTGCGCGAATTCGCCTTGAGCGCGAGTCGCGCGGCTGGTCGCTGACGGAACTCGCCGAACGCGCGGGCGTGTCGCGGGCGATGATCCACAAAATCGAGCGGGCAGAGAGCAGCCCAACGGCAACGCTGCTGGCGCGCATCTGCGGCGCCTTTGCCATCAGCATGTCGACGTTGATTGCCCGCGCCGAGATGCAAGAGGGCAAACTGCTGCGCTTCGCCAGCCAGCCGGTGTGGCGCGATCCGCAAACCCACTATCTGCGCCGCCATGTTTCGCCGCGCAGCGACCTGCCAATCGATCTGGTGCAGATTGAGTTGCCGCCCGGCAGCGATATCCCGATGCCTGCCTCCTCTTATGCGCTGGCGCGCCAGCTTATCTGGTTACAGGAAGGCAGCCTGGTGTTTCTCGAAGGCGAAACGCGGCATGAGATGCAGCCTGGGGATTGTCTGGAATTGGGCCCGCCGAACGACTGCCGTTTTATCAACGAAACCCTTGCGCCGTGCCGCTATCTGGTGGTGCGCCTCAATCATGCCGCCACGTAATGCCAACGCGCGGGCGGCGTTAACCGTCTACTATCATTAGTCAGTCCACACTGCACAGGAGAGCAAAATGAACCAACATTCACACCGCAACCGCCGCTGGGTACTGGCTTCGCGTCCGCATGGCGCGCCAACCACAGAGAATTTCCGGCTGGAGGAGGATGAGGTCGCCTCACCGGGCGAAGGCCAGGTGCTGTTGCGCACGATCTATCTCTCCCTCGACCCCTATATGCGCGGACGCATGAGCGACGCGCCATCCTACTCGCCGCCGGTAAAAATCGGTGAAGTGATGTGCGGCGGTACCGTCAGCCGCGTCGTTAAATCGCAGCACCCTGACTTCGCCGAGGGCGACTGGGTTCTCGCCGGCAGCGGCTGGCAGGATTACGACATCGCCAGCGGCGATGATCTGGTGAAACTCGATAGCAACATTCCGCACCCCTCCTGGGCGTTGGGGATTCTTGGCATGCCGGGCTTTACCGCCTATATGGGCTTGCTGGATATCGGCCAGCCGAAAGAGGGCGAAACACTGGTCGTCGCCGCAGCAACCGGGCCGGTTGGCGCAACGGTTGGTCAGATTGGCAAAATCAAAGGCTGTCACGTGGTAGGTGTTGCGGGCGGCAGCGAGAAGTGTCGTCATGCCGTGGAGGTGCTCGGTTTTGATGAGTGTATCGATCACCATGCCGACGATTTTAGCGAGCGTCTGGCGAAGGCCTGCCCGCAGGGCATCGATATTTACTATGAGAACGTCGGCGGCAAAGTATTCGATGCCGTCCTGCCGTTATTAAATACCTCAGCGCGCATTCCGCTCTGTGGTCTGGTGAGCGGTTATAACGCCACCGACCTTCCGGAAGGCCCGGATCGCGTTCCATTATTAATGGCGACGATTCTGAAGAAGCGTATTCGATTGCAGGGGTTTATTATCATGCAGGATTATGGTCACCGGCTGCATGAATTCCAGCAGGAGATGGCAAGCTGGCTGAAACAGGATCGCATTCATTACCGCGAGCAGGTAACGGAGGGTCTTGAGCAGGCGCCAGAGGCGTTTATCGGCTTACTGGAAGGGAAAAACTTCGGCAAAGTTGTAGTAAAAGTAGCCTCAGAAAACTAAATAAAAAAATGGCGGTAAAAACCGCCATTTTAAATTGGGCATTTCTGTGAAAAACAGCTTTAATTATACATGCATAAGGAATTGTTGACCTTGTGGAGGCAGTTCCTGGTGGTCGTGCATAATAAATAACTTTTTGTTCTAACTTTACGCAATCATCCAATACCAGGCATGCACTTATAAAATATATCTTTAGGCATAACCATATGGACACGCTACCAGGCTGAGAAAATAAAGAATTTATACAGGATGCAAACATGCTTGATTTGGAGAAAGCGCAGCGAACGAGTCTCACCATGCAGGTCGAGGCAAGTTTAAAGAGTGCGCTTATTGTCGGAGCCCTGAGACCCGGCGCCCGGCTTATCACGAAGGAAATCGCCGATCAGCTGGGTACGAGCATTACACCGGTTCGTGAAGCGTTACTGCGATTGGTTTCCGCAGGCGCGCTGCACGCCACACCGGCGCAGGCTTTTCTCGTGCCGGAGGTCAGTGCGGAACGCTATAACGAAATCAATCAGATTCGTAAAAACCTCGAAGGCATGGCCGCGCGAGCCGCCAGCCAGAACATGACCAGCGATAAGCTGCGTGAGCTGCGCACGCTGGCGATTAATGTTGATGAAGCGATGAAAAGCGGCAACACCGAGCAGGCGTTACAGGCCAATCGCGCGTTTCGTTTTAGCGTCTATGCCCACGCCGGCATGCCGACGCTCACCGCTTTAATTGAGCAGCTATGGGTGCGAATTGGCCCTTGCTATAACTACTTATATCCATCATCTGAACATCTGATGCGCGTGCAGCATTATCATGACCTGCTCTGTGCATTAGAAGAGGGTGATGCTTTTGCCAGTGAGCGCGCCGTCTGGCGAGCAATTGACGAAGGCTCAACTATCGTGCACAGACAGTTTGAACGCTAAGTGATAATTCACTGACTCGATAATTCATGAAAAATATTGATGCACCCCGGTAATAATTTGCGAATGGGGCGCATCAATATCACACTTTTAATCTATAACCTCCCCGCAACCTGAATCTGCTTATTTTCCTGCCGATAACTTGTCGCGTGCGCAGTCGGGCACTCACTATGGACGTTAGACAAGGGGAAAAAATGTCAATTAGCCAACGGGTAAGCAATATAAAAATTAGTCGAAAGCTGTCGGTCGGATTTGGTGTGGTTCTTTTTCTGGTCGCTTTTGCCACCATTCTCAGCGTGCTGCGTTTTAAAGAAATTCGCGACGTCTATGTAAAAACAAATTTGATGTACAACATCAATATTGAAGTATTCCAGGCAAAAATTAACCGCCTTAAATATTTTTATGGCGATGATAAATCAGGCCAGGTGATGGCGAACTATGTTCGTCACGCCTCCGAACTGACCGCCAGCGCCGACGCGCTCAGCTGGTCAAGCAACGAACGTAAAATCATTGATGATGTCGCCCGCAATTTAGCGACCTTTCAGGCCAGCATTGGCGAGATGCAAAAAGCGACCGGCGATCTGCGCGCCCTGCGTGAAAGCCTCGATAAACTGAGCACGGAAGATCTTTCCGCTCGCTATACCACGCTGGTACGTACCCCGGTGGCCGACCCGGCGGTGATGGCACAAATCTATGAGCAGCTCTTTGCCATCAGCGGCGTGCGCGATGCAGCGCTGGTCGTACGTTATAGCCCTGATGCAGCCACGCGCGATCGCCTTGAGCAGCAGTTCGCCGCTACCGCAAGCCACGTGCAGGCGCTGAACAGCCAGTTGCCGGGCGAACTTCAAGCCCCGTTACAGGCCATCTGGGAGAACACCGTTAGCTATCGCACCCAGGCGCTGAACTACTTTACCGCCTGGCAGGCGCTGAAAGTGGCGGAAGATAAAGTCAAAGTGGGCGGCGACGCCAGCAGCGCCTCACTGCGCGACATTATCGCGCTGGTGAAAGCGCATAACGAAGAGCTGGCCTACACCTCCAGTACAATTGCCGCCATTACCGGCGCGATTGCCATTCTGCTCGGCATGCTGGTCTCCTGGTGGGTGATTCGTCAGATCACCCGGCCAGTGCACCGCAACCTGGCGCTGGCGGAACGCATTGCCAGCGGCGATCTGAGCGCGCGCATCCGCGCGCAAAGCCGCGACGAACTGGGGCAGTTAACCGGCGCGATGGGGCGGATGAATGACCGGCTGCGCGATATGATCCATGAAGTACGCAACAGCGTTACGCAGCTTTCCCGCGCGGCAACCGAGATTGCCGATGGCAACACAGATCTCTCCTCCCGCACCGAACAGCAGGCCGCCGCGGTAGTGCAAACCGCCGCCAGCATGGAGCAGTTAACCGCGACGGTGAAAAACAACGCCGATAACGCGCGCAACGC
Organism: Kosakonia sp. CFBP8986; assembly: GCF_034044935.1. NCBI lineage: Bacteria > Pseudomonadati > Pseudomonadota > Gammaproteobacteria > Enterobacterales > Enterobacteriaceae > Kosakonia > Kosakonia sp. CFBP8986. The sequence continues at coordinate 168,134 of NZ_JAXCXB010000005.1, forward strand.
CAGCAGCCTGGCTGCGCAGGCGTCGAAGACCGCCAGCGAAGGCGGCACGGTGATGCGCCAGGTGGTGGATACCATGGGCGATATCAATACCAGTTCTAACAAAATTGCTGACATTACCGCGGTGATTAATAGCATTGCCTTTCAGACCAATATTCTGGCGCTGAACGCGGCGGTGGAAGCGGCAAGGGCGGGAGAGCAGGGGCGCGGCTTTGCGGTGGTTGCCGGTGAAGTCCGCAGCCTGTCGCAGCGCAGTTCGCAGGCGGCAAAAGATATTGAACAACTGATCAACGAATCGGTTTCGCGCATTAATATCGGCAGCAAACTGGTGGTTAAAGCGGGCGAGACGATGGATCAGGTGGTGCAGTCCGTCACGCGCGTCAACGATATTATGGGCGAGATCTCCTCCGCTTCCGAAGAGCAGAGCCGCGGCATTGAGCAGATTGCCCGCGCGGTCGGCGAGCTTGACAGCACCACCCAGCAGAACGCCTCGCTGGTAAGCGAATCCTCCTCCGCCGCGGGTTCGCTGGAGGAGCAGGCGCGCCTGCTGGAAGCGCTGGTTGCCGCCTTCCGTCTCGCCAGTGATGAGGTAAAACCGGCGAAGGTTCAGGGCGGTAAAAGCACGCTGGTGCCGCCGAAACCGCGTGAAGCGGCGCTCGCCGAAGAGGGCTGGACCACCTTTTAATGGCCTGAAGAGATAAAAAAGCCCGGCGCATGATGGCCGGGCTTTTTGTTGCCTGCGGTGTGGCTTAATTAAACTGGTAAGCCACCGATAAGCCAACGCCGTAGTTACGGCCCGGAGCCGGTTCGTAGTATCGGTTATTGGATTCGTTGACGATCACCGACCCGACATAGTTACGGTCGAAGAGGTTATCGACGCGGCCAAAGAGATCCATCATCCAGTTGCCGTAGTTGAACTTATACCCGGTATTCAGCCCGGCGACGGTGTAAGAGGGCGCTTTGGCGCTGTTCTCATCATTGGCCATGATATTGCTCATATAACGCACGTCCGCGCCGGCATACCAGCCTTCCTCCGGCATCCAGCCGAGTGAAGCAAAGCCCATATTGCGCGCGATGCCCGGAATGCGGTTGCCTTCGCAGGTGGCGTCACCACACACTTCGCTGCGGTAGGTTGCGTCCAGCCAGGTCCATGCCGCTTTTGCGCGCCAGTTGCCGGCGAACTGCTGATCGACAGAGAGTTCGACACCCTGGCGACGCGTTTTCCCGGCGTTTTTATAGCTGGTGCGTCCGCCGCTGCTGCTGTCGGCAACAATTTCATTATCCGTATCGGTGCGGAACAGCGCCGCGGTCAGCAGACCGTTACCGATGCGGGTTTTGCTGCCGATCTCCAGCGTGTCGTTGGTGGCTGGTTTCAGCGCGAAGTTCAGCCCGCTCTGATCGCCGGAGCGGTAAGAGAGTTCGTTGATGGTCGGCGTTTCGAAACCGCGTCCGGCGGCGGTGTAGATATTCCACGCCGGGGTGACAGCATATTTCAGCGAGGCGGCCGGAAGCCACTTGTGGTAACTCGCATCACCGCTGTCATCGCCATTCTGCGCGGTCACATAGTGGTCGTTGGAGTCAAACCAGACCGAGCTATAGCGCACGCCCGCATCCAGCGACAGTTTCTCGGTAAGCTGCCAGGCGGTTTGCAGATAGGGATCGACGTTCCACATCAGGTTGCGCTCGTTACGGCGCAGGTTGCCTTTCTGCCCATACTCCGGCGTGGTGCCATTCATGATGAAGTTTTCATAGCCTTTACGCTCTTCACTCATGTTTTCGTAGTTCAGCCCGGCGGTGAAGGTCATCGGCACACCCAGTTCGCCTTTGTGCGTCCAGCGCGTATCAATGCCCTGGTAGTGGCGGCTCAGGTTGATCACCCCGCCAGCATGGGTCGGTTTGAGCTGCGGCGCGCGGGGAATCGACTGATACTGCGTGGTTTCACGCTCACCGGCATACATCATCACGCTCAGATCGTCACGCTCGGTCAGTTGACGCTCATAGCGCAGGCCCGCCTGGGTCTGCTTGATGGTTTTGCGCGTGTGAAACGCATCGGCGCGCGGCGACTGGCGCGGATTGGCCCGCCACTCTTCTCGGCTCAGCCCGCCCGCATCGTCCGCTTTAATATCAACACTGTTAAAGATGAGGTTCAGCTTGCTGGCGTCATCGATGCGTACGCCCAGCTTGGCGTTAGCCAGATTTTTACGCGCACCGCTGCGGTCGCGATAGCCGTGGGTAACAAAACGGGTGGTCGAGGCGGTGTAATCCACATCTCCCGCGTGGGTGCCATCGCCCATTGCGCCGGTGGCTTTCATACCATAGCGCCAGCTGCCAAAGCTGCCGTAATAGCTGCTCGCTTCCACGGTGGCCGGTTCGCGCCCGGTCTGCGTCGTCACGTTCATCACGCCGCCGGAGGCATTACCGTAGAGGGCAGAGAAGGGGCCGCGCAGCACATCAATATGCTCGACGCTGTTGAGATCGATATTCGAGGTCTGCCCCTGGCCATCCGGCATGGTGGCGGGAATACCATCGACATAGAGGCGAATGCCGCGCACGCCATAGGTGGAACGCGAGCCAAACCCGCGAATGGAGAGTTGCAGATCCTGGGCGTAGTTCTGTCGGTTCTGCACCTGCAACCCCGGCACGCTGCCCATTGATTCAGAGAGATTCACGCGCGGCGCGGCCTGGCGAATATCATCGCCCTGAACCACGCTGACTGCCGCGGGGCTATCAAGCTCCGAGACCGCCTGCGGCGCAGCGCTGACGATCATGGTTTGTTCACCAGAGGCCGCCCAGGCGGAGGTAGAGAGCGCAACAGGCAGCAGCAAAACGGGCAGCGTGACCTTTGTAACTGAAATGATTTTCATGACGGAACCGAGTTGAAAGAGGAGCAAAAAAAGAAAAATGCGGCAACATGTTAATGGATATGTAAATTATTTGAAAATGTTGAACGCACGTTAGGTTAAGAATGAGTCTATATGGCGGCAGGAAATTTGCCGTAATCAACGATTAAGACTCCACTTTACGAACATAAATGATTACTATTCTCACCTACAACAATAAGCGAAACCGCAGTTTCGTGCACTGGATGCTTGTGAATACGTAATCATAATTTCAACAAAGGGAGTCGTTATGTCTTTAGCTCATTTTTCTCCGTCACGCCTGCACCGCGCGCTGTTCCTCGGTTCATTGCTGCTGGCAGGCTCATTCAGCGCCCACGCAGCCGAAGAGATGCTGCGCAAAGCGGTCGGTAAGGGCGCGTATGAGATGGCCGTCAGCCAACAGGAGAACGCCTTATGGGTTGCCACCTCGCAAAGCCGCAAAACCGATAAAGGCGGCGTGATCTACCGCCTCGACCCGGCCAACCTGGATATCACCCAGGCCATTCACAGCGATGTGAAACCCTTTGGCGCGGCAATCAACCAGCAGACGCAGACGCTCTGGTTCGGCAATACCCTGAATGGTTCAGTCACCGCCGTCGATGCAAAAACCGGTGATATCAAAGGCCGCGTAGTGCTTGATGGGCGTAAACGTTCCGACACCGTGCGTCCGCTTAGCCCACGAGAACTGGTGGTAGATGACACCACCAATACGCTTTACGTTACCGGCGTGGGTAAAGAGAGCGCCATCTGGGTGGTTGACGGCGCAGCGATGACGCTGAAAAGCACAATTGCGAATACCGGCACATACAACACCGGGCTGGCGCTTGATGCCGCCGCGAAACGTCTTTACAGCACCAACGGGGATGGCGAACTGCTGACCATTGATACCGCGACTAACAAGATTATCGACCGCAAGAAGTTGCAGGATGACAGGAAAGAGCACTTCTACCTTAACCTGAGTCTTGATACCGCCGGTCACCGCGCCTTTATCACCGACTCGAAAGCGGCGGAAGTGCTGGTTGTCGATACCCGCTCCGGCAAGGTACTGCAACGCGTCGCCGCCCCGGAATCGCTGGCGGTGCTGTTTAATCCGGCGCGGAACGAAGTCTATGTCACGCACCGTGAGGCGGGTAAAGTGAGCGTTATCGACGCGAAGAGCTACAAGGTCGTGAAGAGCTTCGACACGCCGACGCACCCGAACAGCCTGGCGCTGTCGCCGGACGGCAAAACGCTCTACGTCAGCGTAAAACAGGCATCGAGCCGTGAAAAAGAGGCTACGCAGCCGGACGATATCATTCGTATTGCGCTGTAACAGCCACAGGCAACAAGCTCCCTGCGGGGAGCTTTTTTTTTCATCGATCCTCAACCGTTTCTACGCCAATAAAATGGCTGACCCGGCTCTGCGGGCCGATGTCGTGAAGCATTAGGGAGACGGGATCGGTAATCGGCGGCACGTTTTTCTCATCCAGCAGCAGCGGATTTGCCGGGCAGATTGAGCCGCAGCAGTAGGCGGCCACACCGGCGAAAGTCGATGCCATCGCGCGGTGCACATGCCCGCAGCAGATCGCCAGCGGCGGGTGCGGCAGGCGGTTAATCAGCGCCGCCAGCGCCTCTCCACCTTCGCACATTGCCGTATCCAGCGGCGCAATGCCGCTCGGGAAGAGGTGCTGATGCAAAAACAGCACTGCCGGTTGCGCCTGCTCGCGCAAAGCCTGCTCCAGCCACGGCAGATGGGGCGTAATATCGCCGCCGCTCTTTCCGGCAACCGTCACATCGACGCCAATCAGCGAAACCCCCTCAACCGTTTCATTGAAATGCAGCGGTTCATCGGCTGAATATCCCGCCAGTTGCGGCATCGTCGCGCACATCACCGCTTTATCATCGGCATTACCCGCCAGCAGCAGGGTGCGGCAGGGCAAACGGCTGAGCTGTGCGGCGATGTCGCGATACCCCTCAGCCCAGCCATCGTCCGCCAGATCGCCACTCACCACCACGATATCGGGCGGGAAGGCGTGCAGCCATGCAATAGCGGCACGCAGCCGGGCGAGGTTGTCGTTATCAGCTGCGGCGTGAATATCGCTAAGTTGAGCAATGCGCATCGTGTCCCCGGATGAAATGAGTTTTCACTCAGCAGTATGGCAGCGCTGCGCCATCAGGCATAATCCGGCAGATATAATATTCACCGCTTAACAAGGACTATCCCTATGCATCTGCCTGCTAAATCATTTCTCGCGCTGCTGCTGCTCGGCGCCTCTGCCGCCAACGCCGCCACCATCGATGCGGCAACCCTCACCGCCATTGCCCGTTTGCAGGAGGAGAAGCTGCACGCGCGCATCGGTATCGCGGTGATCGATACCGCATCGGGAAAGAGCGTCAGCTACCGCGGTGATGAACGTTTTCCGCTGAACAGCACCCATAAAGCGCTGCTCTGCGGCGCGCTGCTCAGCAAGGTCGACCGGGGCGAGTTCGCCCTCAGCGACACCACGCAGTTCAGCAAAGAGACACTGGTGGACTATTCGCCGGTAACCAGCAAATTTGTCGCGCCAAAAAGCATGAGCTGGCAGCAGGTGTGCAGCGCGGCGATTAGCTACAGCGATAATACCGCCGCTAATCTGGCAGCGCAGAAACTGGGCGGCCCGCAGAAGGTCACCGCCTTCTTTGCCGGTTTAGGTGACAACGTCACGCGACTGGATCGGAAAGAGCCGGAGCTGAACAGCGCCGTGCCCGGCGATTTGCAGGACACCACCACGCCGCTCGCCGTCAGCCGCACGCTGGAGAAACTAACGCTCGGCGACGCGCTCAAACCCGAAAGCCGTGCGCAGCTGGTGCAGTGGATGAAGGATGACAAGGTTGCCGATGCGCTGCTGCGCGCGTCGCTGCCGTCGGGCTGGAAAATCGGTGATAAGACCGGCGCCAGTGCCCACGGTTCGCGCTCAATCATCAGCGTCGTGTGGCCGAAAAAAGGGCAGCCAATAATTGTCTCTGTCTATATTACGCAAACAGAAGCGACGCTGGCACAAAGCAACGATGCCATTGCGCGCATCGGTAAAAGCATATTTGAGGCAACGCGCTAAATAGACGGGCAGAGATAAAACCGGCTTAAGTTAAATCTTATCTCTGCCTCGACAAGATGAACGACGGCCCGTTCCCGGAACAAAACGAACCCATCAAATTGCCGATTGGCACCAACCCGCTGCGCCCGCAAGTGGTTTCCAGCCCGCTGGCAAGGATCTTTGCCAGTGACCGAAACAACATGGGCAACGCGGAAACATTTCCCTATGTCGCCACCACTTACTCGATTACCGAGCTGTTCCGCCACTGGACAATGATGCTCGCCTTTTCTCGTGGCGCTCTCGGGCATCGCGCTCTTTTCCCCGTCGCGCTGGTGCCTGCTGCTTCACGCTACCGCAGCGATTATTCTGCTGCTCGCCATCCTCGTGCATATCTACATGGCCTTCTGGGTGAAAGGCTCGATCACCGGGATGATTGAGGGGGAATCAGCCGCCGCTGGGCTAAAAAGCACCATCCGCGCTGGTACCGTGAGGTCGAAGCGCAGGAGGACAAGCAGAGACAATAACCGCCATCGCCCGGTATACAGCGCTGTACCGGGCGACGTACACCGCCGACCTGCGCCCATCGGGTTGCCAATTATCGTCTATGATTGTTCATCGTGGCATCGTGGAGAGGTAATTGCATGGCGACCAAAACGTTTTCAAAAACATGGGGTGCAGAGCGACTGGCCGACGGCGCGGTTCGCTTCCGTTTATGGGCCACCGGTCAGCAGAGCGTAACGCTACGTCTTGACGGGCAAGAGAAGCCGATGACGCGCAGCGAAGAGGGATGGTTTGAAACCACCGTCTCGAGCGTGAATGCAGGCGCGCAGTATCAATTTGTCCTCGCCGACGGTATGGCGATCCCCGATCCCGCCTCGCGCGGCCAGCTGGCAGAGGTTAACGGCCCGTCGCTGGTTGTCGATCCTGAAAGCTATCAGTGGCAACACGCTGACTGGCAGGGCCGCCCGTGGGAAGAGGCGGTGGTTTACGAATTACATATCGGCACCTTTACGCCGCAGGGTACCTTTCAGGCGGCGATCGAAAAATTACCCTATCTCGCTGAGCTTGGCGTCACCATGGTTGAGGTGATGCCGGTCTCGCAATTTGGCGGCACCCGCGGCTGGGGCTATGATGGCGTGCTGCTCTATGCGCCGCACTCTGCGTACGGCACGCCGGATGATTTCAAAGCTTTTGTTGACGCTGCCCACGGCTACGGCCTGTCGGTGGTGCTCGATATCGTGCTTAACCACTTTGGGCCGGAGGGCAACTACCTGCCGCTGCTGTCGCCCGATTTCTTCCACAAAGAACGCCAGACGCCGTGGGGCGCGGGCATTGCTTATGATGTCGACGCCGCGCGCGCCTATATTAGCGAAGCGCCGCTCTACTGGCTGCATGAGTACAACCTCGACGGCCTGCGTTTCGACGCTATCGACCAGATTGAGGACACCAACGAGCCGCATATCCTGGTCGAGATCGCCAAACGCATTCGCCAGGAGATCACCGACCGCCCCATCCATCTCACCACCGAAGACAGCCGCAATATCGTCTCGCTGCATCCGCGCGATGAATCCGGCACCGCCACGCTCTTTACCGGCGAGTGGAACGATGATTTCCACAACGCGGTACACGTCTTCGCCACTGGCGAGACGCACGCCTATTACGAAGATTTTGCCGACAGCCCGGAAAAATGGGTAGCGCGCGTGCTGGCTGAAGGCTTTGCCTACCAGGGCGAAGTGTCGCAGCACGCGGGCGAACCGCGCGGCGTCGACAGCACCCAGCAGCCGCCGGTGGCGTTTGTCGACTTTATCCAGAACCATGACCAGGTAGGCAACCGCGCGCAGGGCGATCGCCTGATCTCATTAGCCGGAGCCGATCGCACCCGCGTGATGCTGGCGACCCTGCTGCTGTCACCGCATATTCCGCTGCTGTTTATGGGCGAAGAGTATGGCGAAACCAACCCGTTCCTCTTCTTTACCGATTTCCACGGCGACCTGGCAAAAGCGGTGCGCGAAGGGCGCACGCGCGAATTTGAAGGCCACGCCGGGCATGAAGGGGAAGATGTGCCCGATCCGAACGATCCGGAAACCTTTACCCGCTCGCAGCTCGACTGGACGCGTCCTCACAGCGTGGAAGGGCAGCGCTGGCTGGCGTTCAGCCGTGAACTGCTCGCACTGCGCCAGCAGCACATTGTGCCGCTGCTACGCGGCGCAACCCGCCAGCAGGGAAAGATTATTGCCACCGCGCCCGGTTTTATCGCCGTGCGCTGGGCGCTGCCGCAGGGCACGCTCTCCATGGCGCTGAATATCGGTACGGCCAGCCAGCCGTTACCGGAACTGCCGGGCGAAACGCTTTTTGCCTGGCCTGAGGCGGGTGCCGAACTGGCGCAGAATGCCATTATTGTTCGTTTATCGCAGGGAGAAGCCGAGTGAGCACGCCAACCGCAACCTACCGCCTGCAGTTTCGTAACGGCATGACCTTTGAGCGCGCCGTAGCGCTGGTGCCCTATATCAAAAAGCTGGGCATCAGCCACCTTTATGCTTCACCGATTTTTACTGCTACCTCCGGCTCCACGCACGGGTATGACGTCACCGACGCTAACGAGATCGATCCGACTCTTGGCGGTCGGGAAGGGTTCGACAAGCTGGCGCAGGCGCTGAAAGCCGCCGGGCTGGGGCTGATCATTGATATCGTGCCAAACCATATGGCCGCCTCGCTGGAGAACGCCTGGTGGCGCGATGTGATCGCTAAAGGCGAAAAGAGCCCATGGGCGCGCCATTTTGATATCGACTGGTCGCGCCGCCTGACGCTGCCGTTCCTCGGCGAGGATTTTGAGGCCGTGGTGGAGAAGGGCGAGCTGAAAGTGGAAGCCGACCCGCAAACCGGTAAACCGGCATTTGTCTATTACGAAAGCGTTTACCCGCTGGTGGAAGCGAGCTGGCAGGGGCGCGAGCAGGAAATTCTTGGCCTGACCGATGCGGCGAAAATTGCCGAATTGCACGAGCAGCAGCCCTGGCGGCTGATGAGTTGGCGCGATGCAGCAAGCGATCTCTCCTATCGCCGCTTCTTTGAAATCACCGGTCTCGTCGGCATGCGGGTGGAAGATGATCAGGTGTTTGATGACACCCATAAACTGATCCTCGAACTGGTGCACAGCGGCGCGGTGGATGGCCTGCGCGTCGATCACGTCGACGGCCTTGCCGACCCGCGCGGTTACCTGATGCGCCTGCGGCAGAAAGCGGGCGATGACTGCCATATCACCGTTGAGAAGATCCTCGGTAAAGGTGAGCATCTGCCCGACGACTGGCCGGTTTCCGGCACCACCGGGTATGAGTTTATCGCTGCGCTCTCCGATGTGCTGGTTGATGATGAGAATCTCGACGGCCTGCGCGAGGCTTACGATCAGGTGGTCGGCAAACCGGTCGACATGAAAGCGGAGCTGCGCTCGGCGAAGCTATTGATGGTTGATCGTAACTTCGCCGGTGAGTTCAGCGTGCTGCTGCGACTCGCCGGTGACATCGCCGGGCATGAAGCTTCTGCACCCGCTGAAGAGGCGCTGCGCCAGGCCTTGCGCGAGCTGCTGATCGCTTTCCCGGTCTATCGCACCTACGGCACAGCGCAGGGTCTGCCGCCTGCCGATCTGGCGCTGCTGCAAAAAGTGGTCTCCAAGGTGAAGGCCAGCAGCTTTGCTCCGCAGCCAACCGCTCTCGACTTTATCACCCGCATTCTGACCGGCGATCTGCCTGACAGCGCGCGTGAAGAGGCTGCCCGTTTCCGCACCCGCTTCCAGCAACTGACCGGGCCGCTGATGGCCAAATCGGTGGAAGACACGCTCTTCTTCCGCCAGAACATGGATCTCGCCCTTAACGAAGTGGGGGCCGAGCCGTTACGCCGTAACTTTTCTCTTGCCCGTTTCCACCAGGAGATGCAGACACGGCTTGAGAAACAGCCAGATGCGCTCTCCGGCACCTCAACCCACGACACCAAGCGCGGCGAAGATGCCCGCGCCAGGCTCTATACCCTGACGGAAGCGCCCGCACGCTGGGCCGAGTGCGTTACCCGCTGGCGTGAAATGAATAAAGATAAAGTGAGCATGCTGGAGGATGGCCCCGCGCCGCGTCCGGCGGTGGCGTGGATGATCTACCAGGCGCTGGCAGGCGTCTGGCCGGTGACGTTGCAGCCGGACGATGCCGAAGGGCTGAAAGCGCTGGAGGGGCGTTTTGTTGAGTTTGTCGAGAAGGCGCTGCGCGAAGCGAAGCAGCGTACCGACTGGGTCGACAGCAACGATGCCTATGAAAGCGCGGTGCTGGACTACGTTCGCCACCTGCTTTCGCCGGATAATCAGCCATTTTTACAGGATTTCACCACATCTTTACTGCCATTTATCCGCGCCGGGCTGGTGAATAGCCTGACCCAGACGCTGATCAAGCTGGCCGCGCCGGGCGTACCGGATATCTACCAGGGCAGCGAAGCGCTCAATTTCAGCCTCGTTGACCCCGACAACCGCCTTGAGCCGGACTACCCGGAACTGGAGCGCCTGCTTGATGCCCAGGAGCATGCCGACCCGCGTTTGCAGGAGGGGTGGTCGAGCGGTCAACTGAAGCAATCCTTTATCGCGCGCCTGCTGCACCTGCGTCAGGAGAAACCGGCGCTGTTCCGCCACGGCGACTATCTGCCGCTGAACGCCGACGGCGAGCAGGCGGATAATGTCATCGCCTTCGCGCGAGTTGACGAGGACGACGCGCTGATTGTGCTGGCACCGCGCCTGCTGTTTGGCGCGCTGGATGGCAGCCTGAACGGAGCGGTGATCCCGTTACCGGAGCGGCTGGCGCATCGCCATTACCGGGATATGCTTAGCGGAGAGGATGTGTTGCTCAACGATCGCGTCAATTTGCGGTCGATTGGCGGTTTTACGTTTGCAGTACTGGTCAGCGCATAAAACGACTTTATGCGTCTGGTTGGGTTAAGTCAGGTGACGCTCTAAATAAGAGAAAGAGGGATCATGTCTAACGGTAAGCCATATCACATCACGGCGGGGCACGGCCAGCAACTCGGTGCGAATTACGACGGTGAGGGCGTGAACTTTGCGCTCTTTTCAGCTCACGCTCATCGCGTGGAACTCTGCTTGTACGATCCGAGCGGCAAACAGGAGATTGCCCGCCTGGAACTGCCGGAATATACCCATGAAATCTGGCACGGCTATGTGCCAGGCCTGAAACCCGGTGCCCTCTATGGCTACCGTGTGCATGGCCCGTACGACCCGGAAAACGGCCATCGCTTCAACCCCAACAAACTGTTGGTTGACCCGTATGCGCGTGAGCTGGTTGGCGATATTGAGTGGAACGAAGCGCACTTCGCCTACGATCTGCTCCACGAAGATAAAGATTTAACCTTTGACGAGCGCGACAGCGCGCCGTTTACGCCGAAGTGCCGGGTTATCGATCCCAACGAGTTTGAGTGGCAGGATCAAAACCGGCCGAATATCGCCTGGCCGAGCGCCATCATTTACGAAACCCACGTTAAGGGTTTCACCCAGCTTAATCAGGGCATCCCGCAGGATCTGCGCGGCACCTTTGAAGGGATGGGGCACAAGGCGACGGTCGACTATATCAAGAGCCTCGGCATCACCTCCGTGGAGCTGCTGCCGGTGCACTGGTTCCCGGACGATCAGCACCTGCTCGATAAAGGGCTGCACAACTTCTGGGGCTATAACACCCTCGGTTTCTTTGCGCCTGCCTCGCGTTACTATGGCCCGCGCGGCATCCAGGGTTTCCGCGACATGGTGCGCGCCTTCCACGATGCCGGTATCGAGGTGATCCTCGACGTGGTCTATAACCACACCGCTGAAGGCAACGAACTCGGCCCGACGCTCTCCTTTAAGGGCATCGACAACTTCTCTTACTATCGCACGCTGCCGGATCAGCATCGTTACTACATCAACGATACCGGTACCGGCAACACGGTGAACACCTCCCATCCGCGCGTGCTGCAAATGGTGACGGACTCCCTGCGCTACTGGTCGGAATCGATGCATATCGACGGTTTCCGCTTCGACCTCGGCACCATTCTTGGCCGCGAGCCGGAAGGGTTTGACCAGCGCGGCGGCTTCTTCGACGCCATCACCCAGGATCCGGTGCTGTCGAAGCTGAAACTGATTGGTGAGCCGTGGGATATCGGCCCTGGTGGCTACCAGGTTGGCGGCTTCCCGCCGGGCTGGGCAGAGTGGAACGATAAATACCGCGATACGCTGCGCGAATACTGGAAGGGCGATAACGTCTCGACCGATTTCGCCGCCCGTCTGCTCGGCTCCGGCGATCTCTACGATCTGCGCGGGCGTCGCCCGTGGGCGAGCGTCAACTTCATCACCGCCCACGACGGTTTTACGCTTAACGACCTGGTGTCGTACAACGAAAAACATAACGAGGCGAACGGCGAAGATAACAACGACGGTCACAACGACAACCGCTCCTATAACTACGGCGTGGAAGGCCCGACCGACGATGAAGGCATCAATGCCGTGCGCGAGCGCCAGAAACGCAACTTCCTCGCCACGCTGCTCTTCTCCCACGGCACACCGATGCTGCTGGCGGGCGACGAATTTGGCCGCAGCCAGTCCGGGAATAACAACGGTTACTGCCAGGACAGCGAGATCTCCTGGATTCACTGGGACACCTTAAACGGCGCGAACGAAGCGCTGCGCGAGTTTACCCGCCAGGTGATTGAACTGCGCGCCGCGCAGCCGCTGCTGCGCCGGGAAAACTGGCGCGACGGGATGGAGATCAAGTGGTACAACGCCGGCGGCGGCGAGCAGCTGCCGGAGCAGTGGGAAGAGGGAACCACGCTGGGCGTCTATATTGGCCGCGCCGATCTGCAAGAGGAAGAGGGCATCTGGCACGACGTGCTGATGCTGTTCAACCCGTTTGAAGGCAACGTGCCGTTCCGCATTCCGCAGTTTGGCGAAGGCGGCTGGGTACTGGAGCTGACCACCTCCGATACGGTGAAACGCGGGATCGTTATCACCAAAGAGAAGGATTTCGAGCTGGAAGGCCGCAGCATCGCGCTGTTCCGCCGCCCGTAATAACTTCCTGTTACTCCGCACTTTTTCAGGCGCACTCGTTGCGCCTGTTTTTTTATTTCACTTTTTTAGCAATATTTCCTGCGCTCATTCGTCTACTTCATCACAGGCATTTATTCGCTAATCTGATGAGGAAGAAAAACAATGAGAGATTTTCATATGAATGAACCACAGCACGGTTTTGGTCGCCATCGCGGCGCAAAGCCGCTGATCATTGGCGCCGCGCTGTTTGTGGTACTCGGTCTGGTGGTGATGTCGCTGTGGAACGCACTGCTGCCAGCGATCCTCGGCGTGAAAAGCATCGGCTTCTGGCAGGCGCTCGGGATCCTGGTGCTGTCGCGCATTCTCTTTGGCGGTCTCGGTTTTCGCCCCGGCATGTTCGGCATGGGGCGCGCCCACCGTCGTATGCACGAGCGCTGGATGGCGATGACGCCGGAGCAGCGTGAAGAGTTTGTCGAGAAGCGCCGCGAAGGTTTTCGTCGCCACGGCCACTGCGGCTGGCACGAACGTCGCGGTGAGCCGGAGCAGCAGCGTCCGAACGCGGGTGAGCGCGATGACCCGCGTCATGACGACTGAGTCTGCACTTATCACGGCGCTGAACGCCTGCCGCTCAAAGCTGAAAGCCTTTATCCGCAGCCGCTCGCCGGTGAAAGAGGAGAGCGAAGATATCCTGCAGGAGATCAGCTGGCAGTTAATGAAGGTCGAGCAGCCGGTAGAGAATGTCGCCGCCTGGCTGTTTCGCGCCGCGCGCAATGAGATGACCGACCGGGCGCGTAAAAAGCGCGAAGTGCCATTATCGGGCCTGTTTGCTGAGGGTGATGAGGAGTCAGACTTCGTTGAAGATGAGGTAGCCGAAACGCTGTTTGGCATCGCGCAGACGCCGGAAGAGGAGTATCTGAAGGGGCTTTTGTGGGAGGAGTTGGGTCAGGCGCTGGCGGAACTGCCGGAGGCGCAGCGCGAGGTGTTCGAAAAAACCGAGTTACAGGGTTACACTTGCAAAGCCCTGGCGCAGGAGCTGGGCGTCAGCGTGCAGACTCTGCTGTCGCGCAAGCATAAAGCGGTGCTCTATCTGCGCGCGCGGATGCAGACGCTCTATGACGCGCTGACCGGGGAGTAACTGACGGCCACCAGTAAGGAGAAGGGCGTGACGGATGAGGAACTAACTCGGCTCGTGCATGACAAAAGCGACTACCGCAAGCGGCTGGATCTGATTGCCCGCCTGCAACAGGAGCAGAGTGCGCGCAGCACCGAAGCGCTGGTCACGCTGGCGAAAGAGGATTTTGTCTTCGCCGTGCGCCACGCGGCATGGGAAGCGTTAAGCGAGCGGGGCGTGGCACTCAAGGAGCCGGTGCAACGCCCGCGCTATGCGCTCTGGCTGGAGAGGGCTATGGACAAAACCGCGCGCGTAATACGATTTCTTGGCGATTTTTACTGGAAATGGATCCCGTAATTACCGCCCCCAGCGCCCCTGTAGATAGTCCACCGCCTGGCGGGTCTGCGGCTGCGCCAGGTAACCTTCGCGGAACAGGATCGTCCCCGCAATACCCGGCAGGGTTTCATTCATCTCAATCTGCTTTCTCAGCTCCGGCACGCCGCCGTCGCGCGTCCACTCTGGCTCCATTCTGGACGGCTCACCCACTTTATAGAGCGCCACGCCAATATAGAGCTTAGTGTTTGTCGGTTTCACCACCTGCGCCCACCACTTCGCCAGCACATCGTAGCGCGCGGCATCGCGGGTAAAGGGCCAGTAGATCTGCGGCGCGATATAGTCGAGCAGCCCCTGCTGCACCCAGCGACGGGTATCGGCAAAGGATTCATCATAGGCTGCCGCGCCGCGCGTCTCGGAACCTGCCGGATCGAACGAGCGGTTACGCCAGACGCCCGCCGGGCTGACGCCAAACTGCACGTTAGGATTCAGTTGCTTGATGGTGCGCGACACCTGCTCGATCAACAGCTGGGTGTTGTGCCGCCGCCAGTCGGCTTTGGCGACAAAACCTTGCCCATACTGGCGAAACGTCTGGCTGTCGTTCAGCGCTGAACTGGCCGTTTCGCTGTAGAAGTAGTCATCAAACTGCACGCCATCCACCGGGTAGCGCGCTACCACTTCCGCGACAATACTGGTGATCCAGTCGCGCACCTCCGGAATACCGGGATCAAGCACATAGCGGTCGCCCGCCGTGCGGATCCACTCCCGGTGCAGGACAAAAATCGACGCCGGGCGCAGGGAGAGGGTGCGGTTAAGCTCCGCAACCGTGGAGGGTTTGGTATTGGTCGAGACGCGGTAAGGGTTAAACCAGGCGTGGACCTTCATGCCGCGCTGGTGCGCCTCATCCAGAATAAATTGCAGCGGATCGTACCCGGGATCCTGACCAATCACCCCGGTGAGGGTATCTGACCACGGCAAAATCTTTGACGGCCATAGCGCGGTAGCGTCCGGTTTTACCTGGAAGAAGACAGTGTTAATGCCGAGGCGTTGCAGCTTATCGAGCTTCGCGGTCAGCGCCGCTTTCTGCTGCTCTGCGCGCAGCGCCGGGCTGAGGGTTACCGAGTTGATCGGCGGCCAGTCGAGACGGGAAACCGTCGCCAGCCAGATGCCGCGCATGGTTTGCGGCTGGCTCAGCCCGCCATCGGGCAGCGGCTGTTTGCTCACCGGCGGGTTCGGCGTCACAAGGGATTTTGGCGGTTTCGACGCGCAGCTGGCAAGCAGCAATGCAGCCATCAGCACGGCCATCTTTTTCAGGCGGCCTGTGCGGGTAACACAACGCGAGTGTGTGGTCATAGGTTTCTGTTTTTCAGCGAGATACGGGGCAAATACATTCTGGTCGGATTACCGGCTAAGTCAAACAATTCGGTAAGTGAATATATCTAGCGAATGCTAAAGGTCTCGTGAACACGTTTCAGGGTGCCGTCCGGCCTCTCCTCGTAACTTGTTTCACCAAAGCTATAAACGGTTTTCTTGCCGGGATGGATGAAAATTAACATCACCATCTCTTTATAGATGCAGTTTTCCGGCGCGCTGATATCGGTGAAGCAGTTGTAGTCATCAATACTGCCATCGCGGGTGCCTGTCGGCAGGCGATCGTAGCGGTCAAAGTTCATGATGATCACTACGGCCTTACCTGGGCGCACCAGCAGGGGAAACTGCTTTTGTAGCGCCGCGCGGTTGTCGCGCCACCAGTTCACTTTGCCTCTATCGCTTAACGGCAGGTTTTTCACGTAGAGCGCGCTGTCATCGGCTCTGATCGCCTGCGGCGTGCGCAGAAACAGCCACGCCAGCCAGACCACACCGATAAGTAACAGCAGTGCCGCCGTTTTCTTCACCATATCCTGACCCTCTCCCTGTGATGTGAAGTGGCATTCTCACCCGCCCGCGCCTGATGTCAATCGCGGCGGCACACTTCTTGCTTTAGTGAGCCTACGGTTTTCTGGAGAAGGGTGTGCGATGACGCTTTCAGCTCTCGATTTTGTGCTCGCCTCGCGGCGCAGCGAAATCACCGGCCTGCAACAGCTGTTGCAGATGGGCAAGCTGGTCGGCGCGGTGAGCCAGCTTATTCATTTGCTGCAACGTGAGCGCGGTACGGCCAATATTTTTCTCTGCTCGCAGGGGAAAACATGGGGCGGGCGGCTGCGCGAGCGGGCAGAGCAGGTAGAGCACGCCGCACAGGCGGTGCATCAGCAGCTGGCAACGCTCGATCAGGAGGGGCTGGCGCGGGGCAACGCCGCGCGGCTTTTTAGCCGCATCGCCAGCGTGCTGCACAGCCTGAGCACGCTGCCGCCGCTGCGCGAGCAGGTGCAGCAGCTCGCCATTGCCCAGCCGGAAGCGATGCAGCGCTACAACGAGGTGATCCGCTGCCATCTGGCGCTGATCGTGGAAACTGCCGACACCTCCGGCGATCCCAGCGTCTCGCGCGCGCTGCTGGCGCTGTTCAGCTTTATGCAGGGCAAAGAGCTGGCCGGGCAGGAGCGGGCGCTGGTGGCGGCAGGCTTTACCATTGGTTCGGTTGATGAGTCAGCGAGCCAGCAACTGGTGGAGCTGATTGATGCCCAGGAGCGCTGCTTTCACACCTTCAGCGAGTTTGCCGATGCCACAAGCCTCGCCCTGTGGCAGCAACAGCAGCAGGAGGAGAGCCGCGAGCTGGAGCGCTTTCGCCGCCTCGCCTGTAGCCGCACGCTGCCGCCGGGCGAGCCAACGGAGGCCGCACTGCGCTGGTTTGAGGTCACCACAATGCGTATCGATGCCATGAAACATATTGAAGATGCGCTGGAAAAAGGGGTGATGCAGTGTTGTCGCCAGCGTATTGCTGCGGCACAGCGCGACGCCGAGCAGCAGCGCCAGGAGATCGCCCAGCTGCCGCAGGCTGAGGAACACTTTACGGCGCTGATCCCGCCGCAACTGAGCCGCGCGGTGCTGGAGCTGGTTGAGCAGCAGTCCCGCCAGTTGCAGGCGCTGGATGCGGAACTCGCCGGGCTGCGCGCCACCCTTGCCGAGCGCAAGCTGGTGGAGCGGGCGAAAAGCCTGCTGATGCAGCACCACGCGATGAGCGAGCCGCAGGCGCACAAAACCCTGCGCGAGATGGCGATGCAGCAGAACAAGAAGCTGGCGGAGATCGCCGATGCGATGCTCTCCGTCGCCGCCGTAATGGGTAAAAAACCCACCTAACCCCAAAGGAGTAGCTGCACCGCAGGTGTGCATTTCGCCGCCCGTTGCGGTGCAAATTTTGTGAGCCAAATCGCTAATCCCCTGTTTTTACAGGCATCAGAAACCTGGCACACATTCTGCTTATCTCATTTAAGAAGGTGCTGGCTAATGGCGGCCAGCATCACTTCCCGGATAAAGGCGTCCGTTAGCGTTCAGGAGACTGAGCGCTAACCGGACGCTTTTTTTTTGCCCCTTTTCAAATGACAGGATGCCGCAATGACGCAAGACGATGACAACACCGTGAGTAAACTTTCGCGCCGCCGCTTTCTGGCGGGCAGCGCGGCGCTGGGCGGCAGCCTGCTGATCCCGGGCCTGATGAACAGCGTGTGGGCGGCAGGTTCAGACGCGCCGGAGAAGAAGACCCTGCGCGTCGGCTTTATCCCGCTCACCGACTGCGCGCCGGTGGTGATGGCGGCGGTGAAGAAGTTTGATGAGAAGTACGGCATCACCATTATCCCGAGTAAAGAGTCGAGCTGGGCCTCGGTGCGCGACAAGCTGCTCTCCGGCGAACTCGATGCCGCCCATGTGCTTTACGGCATGGTCTACGGCTTGCAACTCGGCGTCTCTGGCCCACAGCGCGAGATGGCGGTGCTGATGACCCTCAACAACAACGGTCAGGCGATCACCTTATCGAACCAGTTGAAAGCAGCGGGCGTTACCGATGGCGCATCGCTGAAAAAGGTGATTGCCGCCAGCCCGCAGGGCACCTACACATTTGCGCAGACCTTCCCGAGCGGCACCCACGCCATGTGGCTCTACTACTGGCTGGCGAATGCCGGGATCGATCCCTTTGCCGATGTGCGCAATGTCGTGGTGCCGCCGCCGCAGATGGTGGTGAACATGAAGATTGGCAATATGAGCGGCTTCTGCGTTGGCGAGCCGTGGAACCAGCGCGCCATTCTCGACGGCATCGGCTTTACCGCCGCCACCAGCCAGCAGATCTGGCCCGATCACCCGGAAAAAGTGCTCGGCACTACCTCGGCGTGGGTCTCGGCAAACGGCAATGCGGCGCGCGCCCTGACCGCCGCAGTGTTGGAGGCCTCGCGCTGGATCGACGCCTCCGATGAAAACCGCCGCGAAACGGCAAAAACCATCGCCGCGCGCGCCTATATCAACACCGCCGTTGAGACCATCGAAGGCCGGATGCTCGGCCACTATGAAGGCGGATTAGGGAAGAGGTGGCAGGACGCCCATGCGATGCGCTTCTTCAACGATGGCGCGGTCAGCTACCCGTGGCTCTCCGACGGCATCTGGTTTCTGACTCAGCAAAAACGCTGGGGCCTGCTGAAAAGCGATCCCGACTACCTCGCCGTCGCGCGCCAGATCAACCGCAGCGACCTCTACAAACAGGCCGCGACGGCGGTGGGCGGCATCAGCGTGCCCACCAGCCAAATGCGCAGCAGCACCCTGATTGACGGGAAAGTGTGGGACGGCAGCGATCCTGCGGCCTACGCCAACAGTTTTGCCATCCACCGCTAAGTGAGGCCAAGAATGTCTGTGAATACCCAACCGAAAGTGATCCCGCTGGAGCCAACGCCGCAGAGCGCGGCGATTGTGCCGCTGAAAGCCGCCGCGCCACAGGCTGCACCTAAAGTGGCGAAACGCGCGCCGGTAAACCGCCTGCGCAAGATGATGCAGCGCGTTATTAGCGCCGCGATCCCCGGCCTGCTCGGCGCAGTTGTGCTGATCGCCCTCTGGCAGGTGGCAGCGCTCAACAGCAAAGGCTTTCCGACACCGCTGCAAACCTGGGAAGCGGCGAAAACCCTCTTCGCCGAGCCGTTTTATATCGACGGGCCGAATGATATGGGCATTGGCTGGAACGTGCTCGCCTCCCTTGAGCGCGTGGCGCTCGGCTTTGGTCTGGCGGCGCTGGTCGGCATTCCCGTCGGCTTTCTGATTGGCCGTTTTCGCTTTATCGCCCGCATGTTTGGCCCGCTGATCGCGCTGCTGCGCCCGGTCAGCCCGCTGGCCTGGCTGCCGATTGGCCTGCTGCTGTTTCAGCGCGCCGAACCGGCCTCGACATGGACGATTTTTATCTGCTCCATCTGGCCGATGATCCTCAACACCGCCGAAGGGGTGATGCGTATTCCGCAGGATTACCTCAACGTCGCGCGCGTTTTGAAGCTCAGCGAATTCACCGTGATGCGCAAAATCCTCTTTCCCGCCGTGCTGCCACACATCCTCACCGGCGTGCGCTTATCGATCGGTATCGCCTGGCTGGTGATTGTCGCTGCCGAAATGCTGACCGGCGGCGTCGGCATCGGCTTCTGGATCTGGAATGAGTGGAACAACCTCAATGTGCAAAACATCATCATCGCCATTCTGCTGATTGGCGTGGTGGGGATGGCGCTGGAGCAGGGGCTGATGGCCATTGCCCGCCGTTTTAGCTACGACACTCGTCGGGAGTCATAAATGAAAAAGAGACACGCCATTATCCGGGTCGAAAACGTGACCCAAACCTTTGCCACCGCCAGCGGGCCGTTTGTCGCCCTTGATGATGTCAGCTTTACCATCGCCCAGGGGGAGACGGTCAGCCTGATTGGCCACTCCGGCTGCGGGAAGTCAACGCTCTTAAACCTGATTGCCGGGCTGAGCCGCCCGACACAGGGGGTGCTGCTGTGTGATAACCAGGAGATCGTCGGCCCCGGCCCCGAACGCGGGGTGGTGTTTCAAAACCACTCCCTGCTGCCGTGGCTGACGGCAGCGGAGAATGTCGCGCTGGCGGTACACCAGGTGTTTAAAGGCGAGATGAGCAAAAGCGAGATGCAGGCGTGGATCGCCCACAACCTTGAACTGGTGCATATGGGGCATGCGATGCATAAGCGCCCCAGCGAGATCTCCGGCGGCATGAAGCAGCGTGTCGGCATTGCCCGCGCGCTGGCGATGAAGCCCAAAGTGCTGCTGATGGATGAGCCTTTCGGCGCACTCGATGCCCTGACGCGCGCCCATTTGCAGGATGCGGTGATGGAGATCCAGACCCAGCTCAACACCACCATTGTGCTGATCACCCATGACGTCGACGAAGCGGTGCTGCTCTCTGACCGGGTAATGATGATGACCAACGGCCCGGCGGCGAAAGTGGGCGAGGTGCTGGAGGTCACACTGCCGCGTCCGCGCTCACGGCTGGCGCTGGCTAACGATGCGCAGTTTCATCACTACCGCCAGCAGGTGCTGCACTTCCTGCATGAAAAACATAAAGCCGTGGCCTGAGGAATATGCCGATGGAGAAACCGCGTCTGATAGTGATTGGCAACGGCATGGCGGGTGCGCGGCTGGTCGCACAGCTCTGCGAACGCGCGCCTGGCCGCTTTCATATTGTGCTGATCGATGAGGAGGCGAGAGCGGCCTATAACCGCATTCTGCTGACGCCGGTGCTGGCGGGCGAGAAAACCTTCGATGAGATCGTGATGCATGACGAGGCCTGGTATGCCCGCCACGGTGTGACGCGGCTTGCGGGGCAGCCGGTGACGGCGATCGATCGCGCCGCCCGCACCGTGTGCGTTGGCGGGGAATCACTCGCTTACGACCAGTTGGTGATCGCCACCGGATCGCGCCCCTTTATGCCGCCGCTTGCCGGCATCGATCTACCTGGCGTCTACGCCTTTCGCCAGCAGGCGGATGTTGAGGCGATGCTGAGCCAGCTCAGCGCCAAAGAGACGGCGGTGGTGCTGGGCGGCGGGGTGCTGGGAATTGAAGCCGCGGCGGCGCTGGCGCAGCGCGGTATTCACAGCGTGATTGTGCATCGCGGCCCGCACCTGATGGATCAACAGCTGGATGCGCACGCGGCAACGCTGCTGCAAGCGAGCCTCAACGCACGCGGCATCGACACGCTGCTGGCGGCAGAGACGCGCGCCTGCTGCGCCGATGCGCAGGGGCGACTTAGCGCGGTGGAGTTGCAGGATGGACGGCAGATCCCGGCGCAGGGCGTGGTGGTCTGCGCTGGGGTGCGGCCCAATATCGCCCTCGCGCAGGCTGCCGGGCTGGCGTGCGATCGCGGCATTCTGGTGGATGGACACTTGCGTACTGACGATGCGGCGATTTCAGCGATCGGCGAGTGCTGCCAGTTCGGTGAGATCACCTTCGGGTTGGTGGCACCTTGCTGGCGGCAGGCGGAGACCCTTGCCGCCAGGCTTGTTGGTGAAGCGGGCGCGCCGTTCGCGCTTGAAGAGGTGCCGCTGCGCCTGAAAGTGAGCGGCCTCGATCTCTACTGCGCCGGGGCGCGCGACGGCGATGCGGTTTACACCGCGACCGATCCGTTTACCGGCGATTACCGCCGCCTGGTGATAAGCAATAACCAGCTGCGCGGCGTGCTGCTGTGGGGCGATATCAGCGACGGGCCGGGGTACTTCGCCCGGCTTACTACCCCCGGCCAGCCGAGCCTCTTTGCCCCTGAAGAGGATCTTTCCCCCATTCTGAACCAGCCGTTATCCACTGAGGTAGCGAGGAGCGATGTGATGTCAAAACCTGTTTTAGTTGTCGCCGGACACGGCATGGTCGGCCACCACTTTCTGCAACAGCTGGTGGAGCGTGAACTGCATCTGCGCTACCAGGTGATTGTCTTTGCCGAGGAGTCGGTACCGGCCTATGACCGCGTGCATCTCTCCGCCTGGTTTTCCGGGCGCAGCGCCGCGTCGCTGTCGATGGTCGAAGAGGGCTTTTTCGAGGCCACCGGCATTGAGCTGCGCCTGAATCAGGGGATTACGCAGATCGACCTTCAGCACCGTTTTGTCGTCGATAAGCTCGGTCGCCAGACGGCCTGGGATCGGCTAGTGCTGGCCACCGGTTCATCGCCGTTTGTTCCGCCGATCCCAGGTAACGACGCACCAGGCTGCCTGGTCTACCGTACCCTCGACGACCTGGTGGCGATCAAAGCCTGTGCCGAGGAGGGCAAGCGTGGCGTGGTAGTCGGCGGCGGCCTGCTGGGGCTGGAAGCGGCGAACGCGCTGCAAAACCTCGGCCTGCAAACCCATGTGGTGGAGTTTGCGCCGCGGTTGATGGGCGTACAACTGGATGAGGGCGGGGCGGCGATGCTGCGGCGCAAAATCGAAGCCCTTGGCGTGCAGGTGCATACCGGCAAAGAGACGCGCGAAATCGTCGCCGGAGAGACCAGCCGCTATCGCATGAACTTTGCCGATGGCAGCTTTCTTGAAACCGATCTGGTGCTCTTCTCGGCAGGCATTCGCCCGCGCGATAACCTGGCGCGCGACTGCGGGCTGGCAATTGGGCCGCGCGGCGGCATTGTGATTGATGACCAGTGCCGCACCTCCGATCCGGACGTCTTCGCCATCGGCGAGTGCGCGCTGTGGAATGGGCAGATTTTCGGCCTCGTCGCGCCAGGTTATCAGATGGCGCGCACGCTGGCGGAGACACTGGCGGACGGTGAAGCGGCATTTACCGGCGCGGATATGAGCACCAAGCTGAAGCTGCTTGGCGTTGAAGTGGCGTCGATTGGCGATGCCCACGGCCGCACGCCGGGGAGTGAGAGCTACAGCTGGGTTGATGGCCCGGCTGAGATCTACAAAAAAATCGTCGTCTCAGAGGATGGCAAAAAGCTGCTTGGTGCGGTGCTGATTGGTGACAGCGAGTCTTACAGCGCGCTGTTGCAGATGATGCTCAATGATATGCCGCTGCCCGCGCGGCCCGAGACGCTGATCCTGCCTGCCAGCAGTGGGGAAGCAGCGCCAACGCTCGGCGTTGCGGCGTTGCCCGACAGCGCGCAGATCTGCTCCTGTCATAACGTCAGCAAAGCAGATATCTGTGCGGCAGTGAACAGCGGCAGTGCCGATATGGCAGCGATCAAATCCTGCACCAAAGCGGCGACCGGCTGCGGCGGCTGCGCAGCGCTCACCAAGCAGGTGATGGAGTTCGCGCTTGAAGAGATGGGCGTCGAAGTGAAAAAGGATCTCTGCGAACACTTCCCGTACTCGCGCCAGCAGATCTACCACCTGGTGCGGGTGGGCAATATCCGCACCTTTGACGAACTGCTGGCGAAACATGGGCGCGGCCACGGGTGCGAGATCTGCAAACCGCTGGTCGGCTCGGTGCTCGCCTCCTGCTGGAACGAGTACCTGCTGAAGCCGCAACACCTGCCGTTGCAGGATACCAACGACCGCTTTTTTGCCAATATCCAGAAAGATGGCACCTACTCGGTGGTGCCGCGCATTCCCGCAGGGGAAATCACGCCGGACGGGCTAATTGCCATCGGGCAGATTGCGCGGCGCTATAACCTCTATACCAAGATCACCGGCGGCCAGCGCGTCGACCTGTTTGGCGCGCGCCTCGAACAGCTGCCGGAGATTTGGCAGCAACTGGTTGAAGCCGGTTTTGAGACCGGGCACGCCTATGGCAAATCCCTGCGCACGGTGAAATCCTGCGTCGGATCCAGCTGGTGCCGCTACGGTGTGCAGGACTCCACCGCGCTGGCGCTGCAACTGGAGCACCGTTACAAAGGGCTACGCTCGCCGCACAAAATCAAGATGGCGGTCTCCGGCTGCACCCGCGAATGCGCCGAAGCGCAGAGTAAGGATGTTGGCGTGATCGCCACCGAAAAGGGCTGGAACCTCTATGTCTGCGGCAATGGCGGCATGAAGCCGCGCCACGCCGATCTGCTGGCGCAGGATCTGAGCACTGAGGCGTTAATCCGCACCGTCGATCGCTTTTTAATGTTCTACATCCGCACCGCCGACCGCCTGCAACGCACCAGCACCTGGATGGATAATCTCGACGGCGGCATGGCTTACCTGCGCGAGGTGGTGCTGGAGGATAGCCTGAACATCGCCGCCGAGCTGGAGAGCGAGATGCAGACGGTGATCGACGCTTATCAGTGTGAATGGCAAACCACGCTCTCGGACCCGGATCGGCTGGCGCTGTTCCGCCCGTTTGTCAACAGCAATCAGCCCGATGAGGGAGTGGTGATGGTGCCGGAGCGCCAGCAGATCCGCCCGGCAACCGCGCAGGAGCGCGCCGCGCTGCCTTCTTCTGGACACAACCCGCTGCCGCAGGGCTGGGTCGATCTCTGCGCATTATCGGAGATCCCGCACCATGCGGGGATGGCGGCACGGCTCGGTCATCAGCAAATCGCGCTCTTCCATCTGCCGGATCACCCGCAGCAGGTGTTTGCCCTCAGCAACCATGAACCGGATAGCGAGGCGAATGTACTGGCGCGCGGGCTGCTGGGGGACGTTAACGGTGAACCGGTGGTGATTTCGCCGCTCTATAAGCAGCGTTTTCGCCTGCGCGATGGCCGCAGCCTCGATGATGAGCAGACCGCGCTCAGCGTCTGGCCGGTGAAAGTGGAGGGCGGGCGCGTGTGGGTGCTGGCGCAGCCGCAAAGCGTCGCGGCAGGGCGCGAACAGCGCATCGCCACGGTGAGCCTGTGACGGGCGCGGCGGTTTCTACCACCTGCGCTTACTGCGGCGTCGGGTGCGGAGTACGTATGCAGGCTGAAGGGCAAGGGTTTAGCGCCCAGGGCGATACGTTGCACCCGGCGAACCACGGGCGGCTCTGCGTGAAAGGCAGCGCGCTGGGTGAAACGCTGGATCTCACCGGGCGACTGTTGCAGCCAGAGATCGACCAGCAGCCGGTAAGCTGGGAGCGCGCGCTGGATGCGGTGGCGGAAGGGTTGCAGCGGGTGATTGCGCAGTTCGGCCCGCAGGCGGTGGCCTTTTATGGCTCCGGCCAGTTGCTGACGGAGGATTACTATGTCGCCAATAAGCTGATGAAAGGCTTTATCGGCAGTGGAAACATGGATACCAACTCGCGCCTCTGTATGGCCTCGGCGGTGGTGGGCTATAAACGGGCCTTTGGTGCCGATGCGGTGCCGTGCAGCTATGAGGATCTGGAACTTGCAGAGTGCGTGATCCTCACCGGCTCAAACACTGCCTGGGCGCACCCGGTAGTTTACCAGCGGCTGATGAGAGCCAAACAGGCGCGCCCGGAGATGCGCATTATCGTTATCGACCCGCGCATCACCGCCACCTGCGATCTCGCCGACCTCCACCTGCCGCTGCGCCCCGGCAGCGATGCGGCGCTGTTTTGCGGCGCACTCCATTTTATGGCGCAGCAGGGCAAGCTCGACCGGGAGTTTCTCAATCATTACACCACTGGCGCAGCGCAGACGCTGGCGGCGGTCGAGGAGTGGACGCCTGAGCGCACCGCTGACTATTGCCAGCTGCCGCAGGAAGCGCTGCTGGCCTTTTACCAGATGATTGCCGCCAGCGGTACGCTGGTGACGCTCTACTCAATGGGCATCAATCAATCCACTTCCGGCGTTGATAAGTGCAATGCCATTATCAACCTCCACCTGGCAACGGGGAAAATCGGCCGTGCAGGCTGCGGGCCGTTTTCGATAACCGGTCAGCCAAATGCCATGGGCGGGCGGGAAGTGGGTGGGCTGGCAAACCAGCTGGCTTCACATATGGGCTTCTCGCCGCAGGAGGTCGACCGCGTAGGGCGCTTCTGGAAGAGTGACAACGTCACAAAAAGTCCCGGACTGAATGCCGTCGAACTCTTTCGCGCCGTGGAAAAGGGCGAGATAAAAGCGGTGTGGATTATGGGTACTAACCCGCTGGTCTCGCTGCCGGATGCCGATCGGGTGCGCGCCGGGCTGGCACGCTGCGAGCTGGTGATTGTTTCGGACGTGATGCGCGACACCGATACCACTCGCGCAGCGCATATCCGCCTGCCAGCGCTGGCGTGGGGCGAGAAAAACGGCACCGTTACCAACTCTGAGCGCTGCATTTCCCGCCAGCGCGCCTTTTTACCACCGCCGGGCGAGGCACGCGCCGACTGGTGGATCGTAAGCCAGGTGGCGCAGCGCATGGGGTTTGCCGACGCCTTTAGCTGGCAGCACCCGGCGGAGATCTTTTGCGAACATGCCGCGCTGTCGGGGTTTGAAAATGAGGGCACGCGGGCGTTTGATATCAGCGGCCTCGCGACGCTCACCCGCCAGCAGTGGGACGATCTTAAGCCCATTCAGTGGCCGGTGAATGGGCTGCATCCCCACGGCACGGCGCGCTTGTTTACCGATAACCGCTTCTTTTTTGCCGATGAGAAGGCACGCCTGATTGCCGTAACGCCGCGTCTGCCCGCCAACCCGCCGACGCCGCACTGGCCGCTGGTAATGAACACCGGGCGCATCCGCGATCAGTGGCACACCATGACGCGCAGCGCTAAATCCCCCCGGCTGATGCAGCACATCAGCGAACCGTTTTGCCAGTTTCACCCCGACGATGCGCCGCAGATCGGCGCAGACGATCTTGTGCGTGTTTCATCAACTCACGGCTGGCTGCTGCTGCGCGCGCAGCCGGATGCGCTGCAACCGCGCGGCAGGGTGTTTGTGCCGATGCACTGGAACAGCACCTTCAGCCAGCAGGCGCGGGTCGATGCGCTGATTGCCGCCGAGACCGATCCCCTTTCCGGTCAGCCGGAGAGCAAACAGATGCCGGTTAATATTCAGCGCTGGCAGGCCGCCTGGCAGGGCGAACTCTTTCTGCGTGAAGATACGCTTTCAGCGCCGAAAACCGCCTACTGGAGCCGCATTACTCAGCCCGGCGTCACGCACTTTGCGCTGGCCGACAGTGCGTGGCCAACATCGTGGATGGCGTGGCTGCGCGAGCATTTTCTGGCCGACGCGTGGCTGTGCCAGCCTGCCACTCTTGGCAGCGACGGCTTTAATCTGCTCGCCTGGGCGGATGGCGAACTGCAACTGGCCTTTTACGCGCACCGCCAGCGCCCGCAGCCGGACCGGGCAGCGGTGATCGCCGCATTTGCCCAACCGCCGCAAAACGCCGCACAACGGCTGGCATTGCTGGCCGGGCGCAGCGCCAGCGGCAAAGCGCCTGCCGGTGCGACAATCTGTAGCTGTTTTGCTGTCGGTGAGCGGGCGATCAGCGAGGCGATTCAGTCAGGGTGCAACAGCGTTTCGCGCCTTGGTGAAAAGCTTAAGTGCGGCACTAACTGCGGCTCCTGTATTCCCGAACTGAAAAGGTTGATTGCCCGCCCGCAGTGACGCGCGTCTGCTATCTTTTGAAGGCATAAACTGCTTTCAGGAGAAGCACTATGTCAGCCAGTCAACCGCTTCGTTTCGCCATCAATTTAGGCAATGCCGTGCTTGCCCGCCAGACCGGGGCGGGTGAACCTGCCGGGATCACCGTAGAACTTGCCCGGCGGATTGCCGCCGATATGGCAAAAGAGGCGCAATTTATTACCTATCCGACCGCCGGAAAAGTGGTGGAGGATGCAGAGAACGGCGTCTGGGATATCGCTTTCCTCGCCGTCGATCCGAAACGCGAAGAGACATTACGTTTCACCCAGCCCTATATCACTATTCAGGGCACGGCGCTGGTAAAGGCGCAAAGCCCGTGGCAGAGCGTGGCGCAGATGGATAAACCCGGCGTGGTGATAAACGTCGGCAGGGGCGCGGCGTACGATCTCTACTTAACCCGCGAGCTTGATCACGCCACGCTTAATCGACTGAGTTCATCGCAGGCGGCGATTGAAGCCTTTCTACATGGTGAGGGCGATATGGTCGCCGGGATCCGCCAACCCCTGGAGCAAACGGCGGCAGAACATCCCGGCTACCGCGTGCTGGAGGATGATTTTATGCAGATTGCCCAGGCGATTTGTCTGCCGCGCCAGCAGGATGCGCTCTATCACACGGTAGTGGAGAAGCTGACGCGCTGGCAGACAGAAGGGGTGGTTAAAGAGATAATCGATAGCGAACTGATTGCCTCGAATAATTCAGTAACCCAATGAATGACATCACCATTGCGACAGCCCGCACCGGGCATCTCGCCGCGCTAAGAGAGATTGAACTCGCCGCTTTTGAAACGCTGCGGGCCGCCGGGGCGGTAAGCGGTGAACCGGCGGCAACCAGCCTTGAAGATCTCGAACATTTATCCCGCGAAGGAGTGCTGTTGGTGGCGTTGACTGCCGACCAACAGCCGGTCGGCTTTGCCGGGGCGCAGATCGAGGATCACTGGCTGCATATCGCCGAAATGGATGTTCACCCGGCGTGGCAGCGCAAGGGGATTGGTCGCCAGCTGCTGCGGGCGCTGCTGAGCGCAGGAGAGAGGCGCGGTTTAGCGGGCGCGTCGCTGACCACCGATCGCTATGCGCCATTCAACGCCGCGTTTTACGCCTCACTGGGGTTTGAGCCGATCAAAGAGGAGGCGCTTTCGCCACGGCTTAAAAGCCTGATTGGCGCAGAAGCGGCAAGCGGACTTGATGCAAGCCGGCGGATTGCGATGCAGCGTTGTTACTAAAACGCAGGCGAAAAAAATGCCCTCACGGGAGGGCAGCAGAGTCAAAATACTATTTTTTCTTTTAGTACATCATCAGTTTGCTCAGTCACGAGCGGGTCTTGATTAGGCAGGAGACACCGTCAAGACAAGAGTAAATATCGCATAAAAATAGTATCCATCAACAATAATTGCCTACCATAATTAATGGTTTTGCAATGATCTGAGATTTATCTGTGCTCAAAAAGCGCGTTCTCTCATACTTTTTTACATTGATAAACAATCTGTTATCTTCACAGGCTTCACGTCACGATCTCCACCTCGGGCTGCCCGGCGCCGCTATTCCAGCTAAACAGCACCAGATGCCAGAGACCCGGCGCTTTGCGCGAAGGGTCAATTAAACCCGCCGCACCCAACGTTTCCAGCTGCTGGCGCACGCGCCAGGAGGAGGGCGTGCCGCCTGCGGCTACAATCTCCTGCCACGGCGCAACGGCATCAGCGAGATCGATACCGGCGGCCGTTAAGGCAGCAGCGTTGCGTAAATCGAAAATGCGGGCGGCCTGAACGCGCAGTTGAATGATCTCCTGCTGCGCGCTGCGGTTCGCTTTATGCGCCTGCATCGCCGCGTCGACGCCCTCGGGCGAGGAACTCAGGTAGAGCGTCGGTTGATCGGCCCGCGAATATCTGCCCGCATTTCGCGACCCCGCCAGTGCCAGATCGCGGTAAGCAGGATCGATTGCCCGGTAAAAAATGCCACTGATGGTGGTAAGCGTTGGCAGCATGATGAACTCCATGAAAAAAAGCAGGCAAAGGCTGCCTGCCGTTGATGTTAATCAGTTGGAAAGGAGCTGAACCACCACAAGCCTGCCGCCTTCTTCCTGGGAGAGAACGAACTGCGCGTTGTCCGTCAGCTCGATTTTGTCGCCAATCGGGATAGGCCTTTTATCCGGGAGCGACATCAGCCCCTCAATCCCTTCATTCACCAGCCACCACTGATCGTTATGGTAAACAAAGTAGCCAACACGCTTTTTCTGCTCCGCGGTGGTGCGCTCATTCGGCGCAATTAGCCGGTTCACATGCCAGGCGTAAAGGGACTGACCGCTCCACACCATTAACCGGTGATCGTCAGGCCGGAAGCTGCCTGCCTTACGGGAGGAGTAGAGGTTAAGAATCGGCAATTTCCCACTGTAGGGCGTTGCGCAGTAGGGGCAGACCGGTTTGGTTTTACCGGAGAAGACATACCATTTCTGATCACAACTGCTGTTCTGGCAGGGCTGGATCAGATCTACGGTTTTCACCAGTGCGCTTTCCCACTCATCAGCCGTCGGGCGACGGGTGGGGTTATGTAACCCCTCGATAAACGCACGATCGAACAGTGGCGTCAGATAGGGCCCCATAATGGTATAGGGAATTTTTTCCGGGTCGGCCCAGGGCAGCGCAAACGGGGAGATCTGGTTAAGCTTGACGGCATTGCTTCTGTCCGTCGGGTGTTCGATAAACAGCGCCCGCTCGCCCATCGCCAGCGTTTCGTCCCGTGTCTCATCATCGAGATCGTGGATTTTTCCACCTCTGAGCGGGTGGCGGAAAAAGAGATACATATAGATCAGCACCGCCAGCGCATGGCGATCCGTCGCGATGCTCGGCAGCACGCGCTTAGGATCCTCTTTCGCGAGGTGGCTGGTTTCCACCACTTCCGGCGCGATGAAATCGGGGGTGCCAACCACGTCAGGCGGGTATTTTCCCGGCACGACCAGCCCATCGACATCGATAATACAGGCGTGGCCCTGCTCGGGATCGACCAGCACGTTTTTGTAGCTCAAATCACTGTGGCAGAGGCCTGCGGCATGCATCCTTCTCACCGCACGGGTCAGCAGCAGGCACACCTTCAGATAGGTGAGGGTGTTGCCGCGCTCGCGCGGATCGAGGAATTTGTTCTGGTTACTGGCGCTGGCGAACCATTTTCCCTCTTTTTCACGCCCTTTGATGCCGAGGAAGTCATCATTCTTCGAGCCATACTTAAAGAAGAAGTGCTGCTGATAGACGGGAACGACAATACCGATTTTATTGTTGTGTTCCACGACATGCGTCGGCCAGCAGAAGAGATCTTTCCAGTAATCTCCGCCCGCCTGCTCAAAGATATTCTGCCGGTAACGCCCGGTGATCATATCAATCCGCTCTCTCGCCTGGGCGTTTTGCGGCTTGTGGTAGAAGGCCACCACATAGGACTTGTCCGGTGAGAAGTAGACATCTTTCATCGAACCCGATCCGATGACTTCGTCGACGTACTGCACCGTCTGCCCATCTTTTGTTGTACATGTAACGATATTTGCCATATTCAGTCACCCGTAACGCGTGTCAGTCACCATGCCAGCACAAGAGTGCGGTCATCATGGTTGCCTGGAGAGAAAAAGTTGAGCCACTCGGCGAGACGTTCCGGTGCCTGCCCGGCATCCTCAAGCAGGGGTGAAAGCTCGTTGACCAGCTGCGTCCACTTCTCGTCGCTGCGCAGGCCGTTATCCGTTTCAAAGCGGGGATCGGAGACGCCATCGGTCATCAGGATAAGATGCGAGACATCCTGCCACTTGCCGACGCTGATGCGTCCGGAGAAGGCGGGGTCGGCAATAATCGACGCGTCGAGAAAGCGCGTCTGCCCGGCATACTCGCCGCTGTCAGGATTGCCTAACACGCGCACTTTGCCCGAGGGGCTGTAAGCCGCAATTGCGCCGTCGCCCAGCCAGAACGCGGCGGCAAACAGCTGCTCGCCGAGCCGCAGTGAGACGGTTGCCAGCAGCGTGGTGGAGTAGGTTTTTACCGGCTGCTCCGCGCGAATAGCCTCATTTGAGATGCTGTTAACCGCAAGGGTTGCCGCCTGCTTAAAGTGGTGCAGCATCGCGTTAATGGTGTTTTGCTGCTCCTCTGTTCCCCAGCGCGCGATCTGCTGCTTTAACTCCGCGCCTCGCGGCCCGCGTAACTGGCTGAAGAGATACTCCCCGGCCACTTCGGCGGCAATTCGCGATCCTTCGCGGGAGTTTGCTGCGCTGCCCGCACCATCGGCCACCAGCATTACGCTCCAGCCCGTCTCTTCGCTGTGGTTGAGATAGAAGTCATCATCGCGGAAGCTGCCCGCATGCTCATGAGAACGCCCGCGGCGGCTCGCCCCGGCGATCCTCACGCCATCACGCACAATCCCTTCATGTTCGACATGCGCTTTCGGGTAGGGGGCATCCGCTGGCGGCTCAATGATTTTCCACAGGCTGCGCGGATCCGGGTTCACCACAAACAGCAACGGTGTTTCACCATTGGTGTGCGAAGCGCAGGACCAGCGCACCAGCATCTCGATATCGCCGCTCTGTGACGGTACGCCGCTCAGTACCTGCTGCGCCTTGTCGAAATGAAGCCCGCACGCGTCAGGGATCACAACATCATTAATGGTTGCCGTCTGCCCATCATCAAGGGTAATCACCAGCGGGGCACAAAAGGCTTCGCCTGCACGGGCATTCGGCACGCTGATACGCGCGCAGGGCACAGGGCGTGGACGTTCCGCTTCGGCGGATCGCGCTGGCGGCACCTGGCCAGGTTTCAACACCGGCGGCATTGGGTCAAGGGTCGCTTTTGCCGGGGTCTCAAATTCGTAATAGGGCATTAGCTTCCACAACTCCGGGCGCGGCGCGGCCTGTTCAGCGTCGGGCTCTGTTATCGTGTCTTCTGCTGATGCGATCGCTTCAGCGCTCTCCTCAGCCTGCGGTGTTGTGGCTTTACCCTCGACGGCCGCGAGCTGGTTTTCCAGCTCGGTGAATAACGCGTCGAGTTTGTCCCGCAGCGCAGGCTCCCCGGATAACGCGGTTAACTCTGCCTCGCCGACTTCATGCCCGCGCGACTGCAGAATAAAGCCAATAATCTCTTTTTCAGCGCTCATTAGCCTCGTCCTCTGCTCACGTCAAAATCGGAATCTCCGCCGTTATCTCTGAAGGAGAGCACTCTTTCGCACCATGGGCAGACCACCTCATCAGGCCCATCGATGCAGAGCAGTTTGCCGCAGGCGCACATGGCAAACGCGCTGGCGTTACCGCAGTGGGGGCAGCCCGGCACACCGTGCAGATCACGGGTGTTTACCTGCACGTTGTAGGTCGATGCGTCAGACCAGTCGAAGTACTCTTCATCGATAGGGTAGCAACCGGCAATATTGAAGTTATTCAGGTTAAGACGGAAATCGAGACCGGAGACGTTCACCGGCGGGCGCTCATATTTCATCAGATAGGGGCGGCGGGTTTTGCTGCAGCGCCCGGTGAGCGTCACGCAATTCTCATCATAGGCGCGGACAACGTCCTCTTTCGCCAGCCGGACGATATACTCCGTCTGGTTGAGTTCCGGCGGTTTCTCTTCACCCACGCTGCGGCTATGGGCGGTGACCGAGGCGGTGATCCACTTAATAAAGCGGGTAAAGTCACCCTCACGGGACTCGGTAAACAGCATCACATTTTCCGTCAGCTGCCTGAGGATATTGAGATCCGCCGAGGGGCCAAGACCGACCGCGATAAGGTTAACTTTGCGGGCGTAGTGCTCTTTCCAGCGTTTGATCTCCGCGCTGGGATCATCCGTCGGGCGGCCGTCGGTCAGCAGGTAGACCACCGGTTTCCAGTCCCCTTTAACTTCATGGGTGGTGACCCTCACCTGGGTGTCGATCTGCACACTTAGCTCCCGCAGCGCGGCGCCAAGGTGCGTGCCACCACCAATCGGCAGGCGCGGCGGATAAAACGAGGCGATCTCATGCAGCGGAACAATGGTGCGCGCAATGCCTGCAAAGGCGATGACCGAGACCCAGGCCGTCTCCAGCGCATGGGGATCCTTTCTTAAATCACTGACGATCATTTGCAGACCATCGTTCATTTTTTTCAGGTTTTCACCAATCATGGACTCTGAGCAGTCCAGGACAAAAAATACCGGAAGGCGTCTCATTGCTTATCCTCGTGAGGGCCGTGTAACGCGAACAAAAGGGGAGTGACAGAGAGGCGCGGCACGCCAGCGCGTTGCCTCTCCTGTTCCTTACAGCACCAGCTGGATCTCCGGCGGTGGCGGCGGAAGGTTATCCGAGTCGTTATTCACGCCCGCGCTGGAGCTGCCCGATGAGACGCTCGCCGAGACCCATTTAAAGAAGCCCGCGAAGGCCGTTGAATCGAGGGTTTCGAGCGATACCACCTTATCTGTCAGCTGTTTGAGGTGCTCGTGGCCCGCTTTCGGGCCAACCGCACAGGCGATGATCGAGCCAAATGCGCGGCTGCGAATCCCTTTCACCGCTTCGCCATAAGCGAAGGCATCTGAAGGCGTGCCGTCAGTCATCAGAAAGACCAGCGGTCGCCAGTCACCTTTCTGGTCGCCATCGGCGCGACGTACATCCCGGTCGACGCACTCGATCAGGCACTCCAGCGCCGCACCGGTAAAGGTGGCTCCCGCGCTTGGCACCACGATGTCGGCGAACTGGAAATCCTCCAGCGGCGTCAGCGGAATAAACTCACGCGCCGCATTATCGAAGGTGATGATGGAGATATGGACACTTTCAAGGGCGTAGGGATCCTGACGAAGAGCGCTCAGCATCGCCTGGATACCGACGTTAACGGCGTGAATCGACTCGCCGCGCATCGAGCCGGAGGTGTCGATCACCAGGTAAACGGGTAAGCGGCGCATCACATATAGTTCCTCAGGTGGGCGACAAAGGAGTCTGAAGGCGACGGCTCGCCGATGGCATTCAGCTTCCAGCCGGTCGGTTCACGCACCAGCTCGGCAAACACCATGGAGCGCTGGTGAGTAAAGTTCGGCCCGCCGGAGAGATCAAAGCGCGCCATCTCAACGTTACGGGCATCAACGGCACGGATAAACGCGTTCTGCACTTTACCGAAGTGCTGCTGCAATTTTTCCCCGTTATAGATCTGCACGATAAAGACAATTTTTTCATATCTGGCGTCCAGCGCATTGAGCTTGACGATGATCTGCTCATCGTCGCCGTCACCCGCGCCGGTGCGGTTATCGCCCGTCAGCCAGATATCGCCCGTTTTGTGGCGCAGGCTGTTGAAAAAGATAATGTCGCCATCGACCAGCGTCGGTTTGCCATTCTCCACCTTGCCGAGATCGGTCACCTTTCCTGCGGCGTTACAGAGGAAGGCGATCACATCGAGGTCATACTCCTCCTCTTTCTTACCAAACAGCCCGCCCAGCAAACCTTTCTTCTCTTCGTTGATATCCCAACCCAGACCAATGGTGACGGAGGAGAGATCGTGCTCATTTTTCTTCAGGCTCACGCCCTGGCCTTTGCTCAGACTGACAGACATAACGTCCCCTTAATCGATGAGTTATAAAACGACATTCACTTCCGGCGGCGGTGGCGGCAGATCGTCGAGGCCAATCACCTCTTTTTTGCTGGATTCCACCTTCTGGCTGCCTACCGAGATGCTGGCGCTGACCCATTTGAAGAAGGCTTTGATGGATGAGCTGTCGGCGGTATCAAGCTGCAGCACCACTTCGGTGATCTCTTTCAGCACGCTGGTGTCGGCATCATGACCCGCTGCGCAGGCCACCACGACGCCGGTGCGCGCCGATTTAAAATCCTGCAACCCTTTGCGCCAGTCATCGGTCGGGGAACCGTCGGTCATCAGAAACACCAGCGGTCGCCAGTCACCTTTGGTATCCGCGGTGGTTTTCTGCACTTCACTGCTGATGGCGCTGGCGGCAAGGGAGAGCGCTTCACCAAGGGAGGTTGTGCCGCTGGCGGCAAGTGTCGGTAACTGGAAGCTCAGCAGATCGGTTAGCGGTACCGCCTGGCGTGCCGATGAGTCAAAGGTGATCACCGAAACATAGGCAGTTTCCAGGGCATAGGGATCTTGCTTAAGGGTGGTAAGGAGGGTCTGCACGCCGTTTTTAACGGCTTCGATCGGTTCGCCATGCATCGAACCAGAGGTATCAAGCAACAGATAAACGGGTAGTCTTCGCATTATCTAATCCTGTTAGAGGTATGAAAGGTTTGTATCCAGCAATAGCAGAGAAAGCCGGGAGAGACTGTGAATTGCAGCGAAGCGCAGGAAAAAAAAGAGAGCCTTAAATGAAATTAGCGCTTTTTCAACAACTACATAGCGTTATGCCGCGCGGCCTCTGCGAAGTTTAGTCCGCATTCAGCGTGGCGACCATGCGCAATGCGTGTCAAGACGCCAACTTTTATAGGCATCAACAGGGAAAGATAAGAAGATGGGCAAAAAGGGGCGCCCGGCCTGCTGCCGGGGCACGAGAATTAACGCGCGAGCTTTTTGGCGTTGAACTCTTTAATCAGATCGTCGACGGCGCGTTCGGCCAGCTTTTCGACGGCTTCACTGCGCGTCGTACCGCTCAGATTCGCCAGGCGGTCGATTTTGCGCAAGATGCGCATACGCAGCGAGAGCGAGACGGCGGTTTTTTTATCCTTATCGAGATACACTCTGCCGCCCGTTTCGCTGGTTTTCAGCTCGGCGTGCGCCGCGAGGGCTTCATTCATACGACGCAAGGTCTTCTTATCCAGATGCCCCGGATTAACAAGATGGTAAGAGTGCGCCGCCTTGCTGTACTTGATCTCCGCGGAGTAGGATTCACGCAGCTCTTTCAGTGCCCGGGTAAGCGTCGGCTCCGAGCATTCAAGGCTGGTGATAATATCAGCCGCGGCGACGGGTTTACCGGAACCCAGTAAATTGGCGAGCTTAAAAATCCTTTCCTGTCTGGTGTTTAATTGCATCGTTAGGTTTAGCCTGCCTCAAAGGTAGTGGATCAAGTGCGTTCAAACGTCTGACATTAACGTTGCGCTATTCTTCTCTCAGTTCGCTTCCCTGAACAAAATGGCCATCAATGCTAGCAGGCCGATCCTCAATATGAGCTAAATCACGCGCGCCTTATTGATGCTGAGTCGCGGGAAGCAGCCTGATGCCATCTGCGCTTTGCTCATTCACCAGACCATACACCTGCGCGCGTTCGAGGATACCGACGGCCCAGCGACGGTGCGTCGCCGGTTCGCACATCGACCCCTGGGATTTAAATACCGCCTGGGTCGAGTTGAGAATGCGCAGGGCGTCGGAGTGCTCTCCCTGAGTGACCATCAGCGCTCGCTCAATGACCGCAATCTGCCGCGGGTGGATCGCCGTTTTACCGACCAGGCCATGCGCCATATCGAGCGCCAGCTCCCGCGCCATCACATCATGATCGTCAATGTGTTCGCAAACGGGCGCGGTCAGCGCGAAATCACGCGGTGCAAATACCGACACCAGCATTTTGATCACGTACCCCATCGGGCTGTCGTAGAGCGTCAGATCGCGCGGACGACGCAGGGAGACCACGTTCATCAGATCGTTGCCACCGATGCGCAGCGCAATAATCCGGCTGTGACAGGGGTGGGCGAGCAGGGCGATAGCCAGCTCACGCATCTGAACAACGTCAAACACCTCTTCGGTTTCGAGAGTAGGCATCATGCAGAGGTGCGTATTGCCCATGATCTCCCACCACTGCGGCAGTGCGCTGAGGGTGAATTTCGGCAGTACAAACCCGTCAACGGCAGAGAGATCGAGGTGCTCCGTCAGCCATTTCCCCATCTCAGGGTGGCGCGGGCGAATGAACACCAGCGGCCAGTCACCATTGCCGCCAGCCTGTTTGGCAGCGTTGAGGGTGTGTAACAGCTGCGCAAGGTTGGCAAGGGCATCCGGCATATCCGCTTCGCTGACCGCGTCTTCCAGACAGATCACCAGCGAGCGCAGGCCGGGGATTTTTCCGTCGAGGATCGCCCCGGCAATATCGTTACGTGTGGCGGGCATGTAGAGCGTCGCGCCCAGATGCCAGGGGGAGAGGCGTGTAGTCATCAGAGTACCTTCTTGATTATCGTGACGGCCCGATACTGCCCGAGCTGCGCGCCCATCTCAGTAACGGCAATGCCTTTTTCGCGCGCCAGCCCGACGAGCAGGGCAACGTCCGGATCGTCTGTTGCACGCACAAAAACGTGATCGGGTACGCGGCGCAGCACCGCGCGGGTCGCCTCCGCAATCCCGGGTTTGATACGGTTGACGCTGTCGACGTTAAACTGCTCAGCGAGATCGGCGATCACCTCGCGGCTCTTTTGCCATAACGCCTGCGCGGCATCCAGATCCCAGTGCAGGGCAGGGAGGCTCGCGGGTTGCAGCGTTTTACGAAACTGCGCAACGGTATCGACCAGAATGCGGCTGCACTCATATTCACGCAGATGATCGCAGACCACACAGCCGTGTAGCCCCTCTTCAGTCCACACCGAGCGGGAGATAAGACCCGATACCGGCGCGCCCATAATACCAAAGGGGATCAGCCAGTCGTCGTCGCTCGCCGCCAGCCATGAGCAGCCGCAGGGATCGGCCAGCACCACCAGACGCGGCTGCGGCGGATAACCCTCGCGTCCTTTGAGGGTACGAATCAGCTCCCCGGTGATTGCCCCTTTACCTGTCCAGCCATCGACAAACACAATGCCGCGCGTGCCGTGCTGACCCTCGATAATCTTCAGCGCTTCGCCGTCGATGCCACGGTCACGGATGATACTGATGCCGTAGTGAAAAGAAGTTTTGCCCATATCGCGCAGCGCCTGGTGCAGCATTACGCCGAGCGGGACGCCCGCGCGAACAAGGCTGACCAGAATAACCGGTTCGTCGCCAAAACGTGCCGCCAGTTCGCGGGCAAGCTGCGTGACCTCTCTGGCGAGCCGTTCAGCACCGCTGTCGAGCGCCCGCTTAAACAGATCGAGGTGCCACGGTGTCGGGGCTGGCTCCTGGCTGAGCATGTCGGAGTAGTGCTTTTTGCCTGACTGGATCAACGCCTCTTTTTGATCGACCGGGGTCATCTCCATCTCAACAGGCTGAAGCAGGAACTCCACGTCGCCGGGTAAGTAGGAACCGGAAAAGCTCGCTTGTGGCTGCATGTTAACCCTCATTAAAAATGCGCTGCGCAATGGCGTCGGCAAACTGGCTCTGACGCGGCATCCCAAACCAGCTGCAGAGCTGCATAAAACGGTGATCGCTCAGGCTGTCGCCGAGACCCAGCACCGGGAAAATGCCGCGCTCGGCGCGCAGCTTCTCCAGCAACCAGCTCACGGCCAGCCCCTTCTCGACGGGCTGCGGAAGCCAGGCGACATTGTTACTGTTGCGGTGAATGTAGAAACCGTCGGTCGGGAACTGCTGCTCGATCTCATCGGCGATGGCATTCAGCTCGTCAAGGCGCGTGCTGTCCCGGTGTTTCATCACCATATAGATCGGCGTGCCATCATACTCATAATTGAGTCTCGCCCAGGCGTTGATGCCCTTTGCCTCCATCATTTCGGTGATAAGGCGCTGCATGGTGACGAGTCTTTCCCCATAGGCAGACAATTTATCGAGCATATGGGCTTTCCACGCCTCATCGGGCTTGCCCTCTGGCGTCAGGATCACCGCACCGTGGGTGGTAATGGCCCAGGAGCGGAAGGGGATCTGCACGCGGCTAATCTCTTCCGTTCCCCTGGCGGTAACCGGAATAAGCTCGGCCTGCTCCAGTAGCCAGTCCACTAACATCGCCTGCTCTTCGGTCATAAAACTGCGTGGCGACAGCGAACGGTCCACGGCACCGGTGCGAAAAGGCTCCAGCGCCAGCTCGTCAACCATTTTACGGCGGGTCTGGAACAGGGTGTCATCAAGATCGCTCAATACGACGGGCTTATTCATAGGTAACAACCTCAACGACAGGGGCAACATCCGCCAGCGCCGTCAGCAACTGGGTATCGATACTCTCAGCCGCCGTCTCGGTGCAGAGCAGCACGCGGTCAAACCGCTGGTGGCCGACGTTATAGACAAAATTGGCAATGCCGAGACCATAATTGTCGGTAAAGGAGATAACCGACTCGATGGCAAAGCCGAGCGCAATCGGGGAGCGGGTCGTGGAGCTGTAAAAGGCCTGCGCGCCGGCGTTTTCAAGACGCTCGGCCAGCAGGAACGGCTCCCAGACAAACTCACCGCTGCCGAGAACCAGCACGCGCTCACCCGGCGCAACGCGGATCTCACGGCCCAGATCGGCGGCTGGCGCGATCATCCCGAGACGGCCCCAGCTCTGTTTTCCGGTGATCTCCCACGTGCCGCGGGAGGTGACATTCACGGCGGGCATGACTGGTACAGGCGCATCGGGAAACGGAGTCCAGCTCCATTCGCCGCTGACAAGGGAGACCGCCGTTACCGGCAGTGGGCAGCGCGCCGGTAACGCATTATTGCTCCAGTCGGTCAGCGTAATGGCGACTACCTGCTCCAGCTGCGGCAGGTGGCCGGTTTCACGGAGCGCCGCCAGCAGGTTGATGAAGGTGTTGCCGGTTGTCGCTTCGTCATCAATCATCACCAGCGTGCGCGCCTCGCTCACCCGGCGGCGCTTCTTTTCATCATCCGGCCAGTAGATCAGATGGTCGGTGGCATGGCTGTGCTCTTCTTTAAACTCGCAGAGCAGTTCGCCCTCGACAGGGTGGCGGGTCGAAGTGAGATAAACCGACTCTCTATAGGTATGGCGCAGTTCGTCAAATACGCCAGCGCCCAGACCAACGGCGGTTTCCGCCATGCCGATAAAGAGCACCGGGCCCGGCAGATCGGCCGGGAACTGACTGGCAAGCTGCCTGTAAGCCTGGCGCATGATGGCAGGCGAAACGGGAATATGGCGGCCGAGCACTTTACTGACAAAGAGAAACGCCCGTTTAGGGTTGCGTCGCTCGGCGATTTCGAACAGGTTTTGCAGCGCGATCTCTCCCTGGTTGCGCGTCACCTGGATGACGCCGCAGGAGAGCGTACGGCGATAGAGTGCATCTTCAGGCACTAAAGACATAATCCAGCCTTAGTTCAGTCGGTTAGAGAGGGTCTGCGGATAGAGCAGCACGTCTGTCACCGCTCTCACGGCGACGGAGGAAAAGGCGGATGCTGCACGCCCAATGACCTCATCTTTTGTCAGCAGGCCAAGCTTAAACGCCGCAAACAGGCCCGGTAAGTTGACGCCACTATGTTGGGTATAACCGATCCCGCCGGAAGGGCGCATGTTAATCTCCAGCAACAGTGGTGTTCC
The DNA here is from genome assembly GCF_034044935.1 of Kosakonia sp. CFBP8986. NCBI lineage: Bacteria > Pseudomonadati > Pseudomonadota > Gammaproteobacteria > Enterobacterales > Enterobacteriaceae > Kosakonia > Kosakonia sp. CFBP8986. Next base: position 209,158 of record NZ_JAXCXB010000005.1, read on the forward strand.
CTGATGATCGTTGCGTGTCTGCACGTTAACCAGCCCATCTGCTTTCATCACGCGGGCGCAATTGCAGGCCAGCTCGAAAGCGGCCCCTTCATTAACCAGATACTGAATCGCTCCCTCTTTTCTGCGACCAACGGCCGCGAGGATTTCGCCGTTGTCGGCAAAAATATCGACGGAGTACTCTGGGCCTGGCAGGTAGGGCATCAATACCAGCGGCTTAAATGATTCGGCGCTGGCGAGCGCGGCAAGATAGTGCTGCGGGTTAACCGTGCGGTTTTCGGGATGGTTAAAGAGATCCATTGCCGCTGCGGTGTCATCAAAACGCCAAAAACCCATGCCATAAATGCCGGTTACCGGTTTTACGCAGACTGGGCTGTCAGAGAAGGGCGGCGACGCGAGATAAGTTTGCAGATCGCTCACGGAATCAACCCGCCATGAGGGGACGACCGGCAGCGCGTGCTGCTGCATCAGTCCGGCAAAAGCGACTTTATCTTCAGCTAATGCGAGCCACTCTGCGCTGGTGGAACCGGTAGTGAGGGTAACGCCAGTGGCCTCAATGGCGGCGCGGTGCTCTTCAAACCACAGGGTATTGCGGCCAGCGTGAATATGGTGAATGCCATGTGTCGCCACAATATCGGTGATAAACGACAGGCGCTCAGAGGCCTCTTGTGGCTCGATCAGCGCGTGGTCTGCAACGGATAAGATCTCATTGCGCTCATGGCGGTGTGAGGCATACACGGTCAACTGAAGATGTTGCGCTGCGGCGAAGGTTTTAATTCCCTGAATAATATCTTTTTGGGATGACAAACCTTCCATGAGCCAAATTTTGTTATTCATATTTTTTTATTACCCGAAAAAGCATGCAGCAAGAGGTGATGGGTGAGTCTAAGAATGTCATCAGAGCATGTCAATCATAATATGATGAGTAAAACTGGCATCAGATTGCATTTCACTAAAAATTTATCACGCAAAAATAAATAATAAATTCAATTGGTTGACTTGTTTTTACAAGAGTATTCCAGCGCAGTCACGTTGCCTTTTCGCCAAAACCTACCAATATTTACCTTGTCAGAGAACTTCATCATGATATGATTTTTTTCGTTCGCGATTAGCCTACCTTTGATTGTCATGACCATTACCAATTTAAGGAATAAAGCATGGTTTCATTAACGAAGAACCAGACGGTATCACTCAGCAAACAATCTTCGGCACTCAGTCAGCTTCAGTTTGGTCTCGGTTGGGATCCGATTAAGAAAAAGGGCCTGTTCGGCGGGCTGTTTAGCGGCAGCGACTCTATCGATCTCGATGCGGGCTGCGTATTGATGGACAGCTCCGGCAATACCATCGACACCATCTGGTTTCGCAAACTGACTTCCAGCTGCGGCTCCGTCGTCCACAGCGGAGACAACCTCACCGGGGAAGGCGATGGTGACGATGAGGTCATCACCGTTAATCTCACCCGGTTACCTGGCAACGTTGAATACCTCGCCTTCACGGTAAACAGCTTCCGTGGCCAGACCTTTAATGACGTTGAAAATGCTTTCTGCCGCGTGGTCGATCAGTCTGGCAAAGAGCTTGCCCGCTACAAACTGACCGAGCAGGGCTCCCATACCGGTATTGTTATCTCCTCGCTGCGCCGTAACGGCGGCAACTGGGACTTTACGGCCCACGGTCACGCCTGCCGCGGTCGTACCATTGACGATATGCATACTGATATCGTCGCAACGGTCGTACGCTAATGAACCTGACGCCGGGGGGCAATGCCCCCGTTCCAGCACAAGAGCTTCGGGTTCGCGTCACCTCTGGCGGCGCGGTTGATGCCTCAGCGTTTCGCCTCTATGCCAGCGGTAAAGTACAGGGCGATGCGGATATGGTCTTCTACGGCCAGCCGCGCAACGACGATGGCTCAATCAGCCTCGCCAGCGAAGGCCAGTACTCCACCTTTACTGTGGCGCTTAATCGCCTGAAGCCTGATGTTCAGAAGGTCGCTTTTACCGTCACCTGTGACGGAGGGCAGACGGTTGCCGGGCTGCGCACGCTGACTATTGATGTAGAGCAGGGCGCAACCAGCGTGGTGAGCGGCGTTGTCGATGTCAACGGTCGTCAGGAAGCCGCGCTGATCCTGGGCGAATTCTATCGCCGTAACGACGAGTGGAAATTCCGCTTTGTCGCGCAGGGTTTTAACGGCGGCCTGAAACCGCTGGCGGAGCATTTCGGTGTCAACATCGCCGACGATCCTGCGCCAGTGCCAGTTTCGCCGCCACCCGCACCGCCTGTGGCGCCTCCGGCTCCGCCGAAAGAGAGCAAAATCAGCCTGAGCAAAGTGTCGCTCACCAAAGAGAAACCGGCGATCAGTCTGACCAAACGGGATAACTTTGGCGAGATCCGCATTAACCTCAACTGGCACCGTGGCAACGGAAAATCGGGTCTGGCCGGCATTTTCGGCGCGAAGGGCATCGATCTCGATCTTGGCGCGTTTGTTGAGCTGCAGGATGGCTATAAGTCGGTTATCCAGGCGCTCGGTAACGCCTTCGGCAACTATCAGGGCGAGCCGTACGTTCAGTTACAGGGCGACGATCGTACCGGTGAAGTGTCGGATGGCGAGTGGTTACACATTAATGGCCGTGAATGGAAGCAGATCCGTGAAGTCCTGATCTACGCTTTTATCTACCAGGGCGTGCCGAGCTGGGATAAGACGGATGGTGTTGTCACGATCCATATGCCGGATCAACCGCCCATCGAGACACGTCTTACCGAAGGTGAAAACCGCCAAACGCTGTGCGCTATCGCCAGGCTGGTAAACGAAAACGGTGCAATCAAAGTCGAGCGAATTAACCAGTACTTCAAAGGCCAGGATGAAATGGACCGGGCATTTGGCTGGGGGTTTCGCTGGAGTGCCGGCTCTAAATAACACAGCAATAAAGGACACCACTATGAGTTTTTTTGACAAAGTAAAAGGCGCCATCAACTCCAGTCGTGATGAACTGACCCGACAGGTTGGCCGTTTCAAAAACAAAAAATTTATGCAGGGCACCGTGGCAGTATGCGCGCGGATCGCCGTCTCCAGCGACGGCGTAAGCTCTGAAGAGAAGCAGAAGATGATGGGCTTTCTGCGCTCTTCCGAAGAACTGAAAGTTTTCGATACCAATGAGGTGATCGAGTTCTTTAACAAACTGGTCTCGAGCTTTGATTTCGATATCGAAATCGGTAAAGGCGAAACCATGAAATACATCCTGGCGTTAAAAGACCAACCGGAAGCAGCGCAGCTGGCTCTGCGTGTTGGTATTGCTGTTGCGAAGAGTGACGGCAACTTTGACCAGGATGAGAAAACTGCCGTGCGCGAAATTGCTCTCGCGCTGGGCTTCGACCCGGCTGAATTTGGCCTCTGATCTGCATCCCTAAGGGTAAATTATGGTTTCAACACACATCGGTTTTCCGACTGAAACAGTTATTGTTTTTATCGCGCTCTCAGTCGGTGCCATCTTTATTGACTTGTTTATGCACCGTGACGACAAGCCAATATCCCTGAAGAGTGCCGCGCTCTGGTCGCTCTTCTGGGTTGCGGTTGCGATGGCATTTGCCGGTTTCCTCTATATTCATCACGGCGCGGAAGTCGCCAGCCTGTTTGTGACCGGTTACGCGCTGGAGAAAGTGCTCTCCGTCGATAACCTGTTCGTGATGATGGCCATCTTCTCCTGGTTCGCCGTGCCGGATCGTTACCGTCACCGCGTGCTTTACTGGGGCGTAATTGGTGCCATCGTGTTCAGGGGTATTTTCGTTGCGATTGGTACCAGTCTGCTGAGCCTTGGTCCATACGTTGAAGTGGTTTTCGCCATTATTGTGGCCTGGACTGCGGTGATGATGCTGAAAAGCGGCGACGACGATGATGAAATCGAGGACTACTCCCAGCATCTGGCGTACCGCATGGTGAAACGCTTCTTCCCGATCTGGCCAAAGCTGAAGGGTCATGCCTTCCTGCTTAATCAGAAGGAAGTGGATGCGGAACTGGCAAAACCAGAAAACAGTGATGTGACCATCGGCCGCGGTAAGAAAGCTGCCCTGTATGCAACACCGCTGTTCCTGTGTGTGGCCGTCGTTGAACTTTCGGATGTTATGTTTGCATTCGACTCTGTCCCGGCCATTATTGCTGTTAGCCGTGAACCGCTGATTGTTTATAGCGCCATGATGTTTGCTATCCTCGGCCTGCGTACGCTCTACTTCGTGCTCGAAGCGCTGAAGCAGTACCTGGTTCATCTGGAGAAGGCGGTTATCGTTCTGCTGTTCTTTATCGCAGCGAAGCTTGGCCTCAATGCCACCGACCACATCTGGCACCATGGCTATAGCATTTCGGCGACGACCAGCCTGTATGTTGTACTGGGTGTGTTGGCGCTGGGCATTATCGCCAGCGTGATGTTCCCGGCGAAACCCGATTCAGAGGAAAAGGGGAGTTAATCCCCTCACGTATTACGCTAAATCCATAACAATTTGAGAGGTTATTTTATGAGTGTTTCTCTTTCCAAAGGTGGGAACGTATCCCTGAGTAAAGCCGCGCCGTCAATGAAAAATGTCCTGGTGGGCCTTGGCTGGGATGCGCGCTCGACTGATGGTCAGGACTTTGACCTGGATGCGTCAGCTTTTCTGCTGGCCGCTAACGGCAAAGTGCGCGGTGACGCCGATTTCATTTTTTATAACAACTTAACCTCTTCTGACGGCTCCGTAACCCATACCGGTGATAACCGCACCGGTGAGGGCGACGGTGATGATGAATCGCTGAAAATCAAACTGGATGCGGTGCCGTCTGACGTCGACAAAATCATCTTCGTAGTGACAATTCATGACGCGCAGGCGCGTCGCCAGAGCTTCGGACAGGTTTCCGGCGCGTTCATTCGCCTGGTTAATGATGATAACCAGACTGAAGTGGCGCGCTACGATCTGACTGAAGATGCCTCAACCGAAACCGCGATGCTGTTTGGTGAACTCTATCGTCACAATGGCGAGTGGAAATTCCGCGCGGTCGGCCAAGGTTATGCTGGTGGCCTGGCATCCGTTTGTGCTCAGTACGGCATCAACGCATCTTGATCTCATACATGGGCTGATTATTCAGCCCAAACACAACTGTTAGCAGGAGCTAAAAATGGCAGTTTCTCTCGTTAAAGGCGGTAACGTATCTCTGACTAAAGAAGCACCTACCATGAATATCGCCATGGTCGGTCTGGGTTGGGATGCACGTGTAACTGACGGTCAGGGTTTCGACCTGGACGCCTCCGTATTCGCAGTTGGTGATGACGGTAAAGTGCTGTCAGACGCCCATTTCATCTTCTTCAACAACAAAACCAGCCCTGACGGCGCAATCGAGCACCAGGGTGACAACCGTACCGGCGAAGGCGACGGCGACGATGAGCAGGTCAAAATCGATCTGACCAAAGTCTCTGCTGACATCAAAAAACTGGTGTTCGCAGTAACCATCTATGAAGCCGAAGCGCGTAAACAGAACTTCGGTATGGTGAGCAACAGCTTCATGCGCGTTTACAACAACGACAACGGCACTGAAATTGCTCGCTTCGATCTCTCTGAAGATGCTTCTACTGAAACTGCGATGATCTTTGGCGAACTCTATCGCCACGGCGCCGAGTGGAAATTCAAAGCCGTTGGGCAGGGCTTCGCGGGCGGTCTGGCTGCGCTTGCTTCCCAACACGGCGTTAATATCTAAAAGATATAAAAATATAAAACCCCGGAGAGTAAGCCGGGGTTTTTATTTGCTTCTTATATTTAAAGCGTTGCCGCTTTTACAATTTTTATGGCTATTGTGGTATCCGCGCTATCACTTCCTTAACGACGCAAAAGAGATGAATCCGCTTCAGCGCTTCAGGCACACCCGCATGTCTGAGGGCAGGGAGCAGGGTTATTGATAAGGACAACACGTATGAGATTACAACCGGGACAAAACACGCCGCTGGCGGAGAGCGTCATCACTCTGAACCTCAACTACACGGGACGGGCAGGGTTTAAGAGCGAAGTCGATACCTGTCTGTTTATGCTCAATGCCGGGGGAAAAGTGAGCGGCGATGCCGACTTTATCTTCTTCAATAATCTCACCTCTGCGGAGGGCGCGGTCAAACTGGCGCTCGGGCAGCAGCAATCCAGCGTAACGATCGCGCTCGATCGTGTTCCCGCCAGCGTCAGCAAGATTAGCATCACGGTCGTCATTGACGGCAGCGAAAGCATTGATGCACTGAGCCAGTTAAGCATTGAAGCTCAAGGCATTGCGGATTTTCACGTTGAAACCGCAGGACGCAGCGAAAAAGCGATCATTCTGGCGGAAGTCTATCGTCACAATAGCGACTGGAAATTACGGGCAATGGGGCAGGGCTTTAACGGCGGGCTTGAACCATTAGCCGTCAGCTATGGCGTGGATGTTGCCCAGCCTGCCGCGCAGCCTTCAACGCCGGCACCGACGCGCATCAGCCTCGAGAAAAAGCTGGAAGATAAATCGCCGCGGCTGGTTAGCCTGGCGAAGAAAGCCACGGTCAGCCTGACGAAGAATAAACTGGATACGCTCCAGGCAAGCGTTGCGTTTGTTCTGGATGCTTCCGGCTCAATGAGCGGGCAATTCCACAAAGGTAACGTTCAGGCTGTACTCGATCGCATCGCGGTGCTTGCCGTTCAGTTTGATGATGACGGCGAGATGGATCTGTGGGCTTTCGGCAAGAAACATAAAAAATACCCGAACGTCACGCTGGATAATCTTGACGATTACATCGAGACAATACGCAAGAACGGCAAGCGTACGATGTTTGAGATCCTGCCGGGGCTGGGCGGTGTGAATAATGAGCCGCCGGTGATGGAAGAGATCGTCGAATACTTCAAAGAGTCCAAACTGCCGGTTTACGTGGTCTTCATTACCGATGGCGGCATCAGCAAGACGCGTGAGATTAAAGAGGCGATTCGTCGCTCCGCAAACTATCCGATCTTCTGGAAGTTCGTCGGCCTTGGCGGGTCGAACTACGGCATTCTCGAAAACCTTGATGACTTTACCGATCGCCGGGTAGATAACACCGATTTCTTTGCGATGGATGATTTCGGCACCATGAGTGACGAAAAACTCTATGACAACTTGTTGGAAGAGTTCAGGCCCTGGATCGATGAGACCAGGAAGATGGGGATTCTCTGACAATACGCATAAAAGAGCCGGGGATCCTCCCGGCTTTTTTTATGGTGGCGTTTTCCACGGCAGCGGTGAGGCGGATTCAGTAAAGAGAAGCACCTTTGATTATGGAGTGCGTAACCAGTCGGCTGATATGAGGTTTGCTCATTGCTGACCGGAAGGATGAGTGGAGCAGGGAACAACATGGCCGGGGCGATAAGCGTGAGACCACTGAGAGTCTGGATGGATACCAAATATGTCATTTAACATAATATACATTATACGCACCAAAGGAACCAAAAGCCCAATCCGACATTTCTCGGTGAGAATCAGCTTGCTCAACCGAGCTGGTCAACACGCCTCTGGCGTACCCTGATGAAACTGCATTTGCCACTCTTCACCTGTTTTTATCCATATCGATGCGCGCAGCGTTGGTTTTGCCATAGCGCCTTGTGTATCAAGGGTAAAACTGCGATACGTCAATAATGCGCATCCTTCGCTCAGCACCGTGACTGCGAAATCCTCCGCGTGGATTTCATCTTCCGGCGTGTCGTTGATCAGCGCGTCAACAACCTGCGCTCTGTCGTAACGTCTACCTGAGCGACCAATCTCAAAAAACTGTTCATGCAACAATTCGTCGATCACGCTGAGTTGGTTACGGGTTTCCAGGCAATGTAACTGCCGCTCACGTTCGCGAAGCTTCGCGCACAGCGTTTGGTTGTCGTCCATCATCTGCTCCAGTTTCATAAAACGCGGCATGGTTTAAAAACCAGTTATTAAATTCGTCACTGATTTCGCGAAGCTGAAAATCAGCAGTAACCAGGCCGCTGCGGGAGGCGATCCCGCAGCGTCTTTTAGCCTTATTGCGCGGTCTTATCGCCCTTCTCTTTGGCTTCTCCCAGCTCCTCGCGGCTTAAAACCCGATAACGGGTAAATTTATCGCCAGTGGTGCATCTCACGACCACGCCGTGTAAATCCCCGTCCTTCAGGAAAAAGCCACGGTACTGATTAATACCCACCGCTAAATAACGCGCTTTTTCGCCCAGTTCATCAATCGTCTGATAGCGATCGCCGCACCGAAACGTGCTGCGCGTATCGAATTGATAAAATGTATTCATCAGCGCACCGCCAAGAGTACGGACATTGGCCATCATTAATCCCGGCATGACGCAGGCAAACGCAACCACCAAAAATATCTGGCTGCTCATCGGCAGCGCGACGCGCTTTTTACGTCGCCGCACGCTGGTTTCCATCACCCCTGAAATCACCGTAATTAAAAAATAGGCAATATTAAAAGCGATAAAGGCCGCCATAAATAGCGTCAGGCACCAGGTGGTGTAAGGCATTTGCGCGGCGGAAATATCCCAGGACTCAAGCAAAATAGCGCTGGCAGACATTTTGGCGAAAAAAAGTACCAACGCGAGCACCAATGGCCAGGTTTTACCAAGCAGCGAGGCGGCCTGCTTTGACAACACCGATATGCACAGCAAATAGAAACGCACCAGACAAGCAAAGCCCAGGGCGCAGCAAAGTGCGACCAGAAACCAGACAATAGTGGCGCTGGCATGGGCGATCGCCAGCAGAAAACATGCCGAGAGCAATAGCGTTGTTGCTCGCGCCATCGACACAAGCACTTTCACTTTGCTGTATTGCTGGCGCGGCAAAAAACGCTTCAGACGTTTGCTCTCCTGTGCATGAAACAGCGTGCTCCCTCTGTATTCGATAATATACGCACAGAGCCATAGCATATTGAACCAGACCACCACGCCGACAAGGGACGGATGATGGGTTTTATTGGCAATGGCGAGCAGAATGAGCGTAATGACCCAGTTAATGCACCAGAAAAGAATTAGCGCGGGTATCTGCCGCGACAGTTTATGCAATAAAACGAACATGACCTTCCCTTCTGTCAGAAAAAACTAACCTTAAAGCGGAATATTTCTGGTGGCAACCTGACCAGAGGGGTTTAATTACGCCGCGTCACTATCTGCAAAAAAACATAATTGCGGATACCCCCTAATTATAGGAGGCCAGGTATTATCTTAAGGCGTGACTGGCTATACTTCGTCGCTTAGCTGAAACAGGTGTTATAAAGAGATAAGAGGAAGAGATGCACACTTTAGGAATGATTTGCGGTGCCGCGTTGGTGGTGGTTATCGTTATGGCAATAAGCAAGCGTAAGCGTTAATCGCACACGCCAGCGCCGCCTCCATGCGGCGCTTGTGTATTATCGCTCCATACCCACCACGCGCAACCATCCGCAGGATTAATGATTAATCCCCTTCAGCTTTCGCCATAAACTCATTTTGCTGATGCCAAGCGTAGCCGCGGCTTGCTCCTGGTTTTGCTGATACCGGTCAAGATAAAACCGTATCACCTGGCGCTCCACATCTTTGGTTATCTCTTTCAGTGAGCTTTTGGTCAGATCAACCTGCAGCGGCGCGCTGGGTTGCGGCGCTGGCGCAGCGGAAAAAGCCGAGCCGGTAAGCGAGAGCATCTCCGGCAATGAGTAATGCGGAAACCCGACGGAGAGCAGCGCCAGCCGCTCAATGATAAACCGCATCTCGCGCACGTTACCCGGCCAGGCGTACGTCGCGAAAAAATCGACAAACTGACCGAGCAGATGTTCTGCCGCCGCGTCACACAAAAACTTACTCGCCAGGTAACGGAAATCACCTGCACGTTCGCGCAACGGCGGCACGGTCAAAGGCAAAACATTGAGCCGGTAAAAGAGATCGCGGCGAAAACTTCCCTCCCCGGCCATGCTGGAGAGCGCGCGATTGGTCGCGCCAATAATTCTTACATCAACGGGAATGATATCTTTCCCGCCGATATGCATGATCTCATACTCCTGAAGAACGCGCAGCAGACGGCTCTGGATCGGCAGCGGCAGCTCGCCAATTTCGTCGAGAAAAAGCGTGCCCCGATGCGCCAGCTCAATCAGGCCCTCCTTCCCTTCCCGCTTTGCGCCGGTGAAGGATCCGCCTTCATAACCAAACAGTTCGCTCTCCAGTAAACTCTCCGGAATGGCGGCGCAGTTGATGGCCACAAACGGGCCGCTTTTGCGGTTACTGTGGTTATGAATACTTTGGGCAAACAACTCCTTACCGGTGCCGGACTCGCCATAGATCATCACCGGCGAATCGGTTCGCGCATAGACCTGCGCCAGTTTTTTCACCGCCTGCATTGCGCTGTCGGCGGTCAGGATATGATCGAAGGTATAGCGGGCATTAAAGCCCTTCTTCTGTAATTTGCCGCGAATAATGCGCTCAACTTTCTGGATCTGCGGCGTATCAGTAAATGAGCAGACCACGCCGATACAGTTTTTCCCCATAAACATCGGTACGCGGCTGGTAATGATTGAGGTGTTCTCCAGCTCCTGCAGTTCGCGGATCTCCGGTGACTTCGATAGCAGTACCTGATTAATGCGCGTGTTTTTAATAATGGCATCAATCTGTTTTCCCAGAGCATGCGGGGCACTTATCCCGATGATGCTTTCAGCCGCTTTATTGAAGAGCTGAATATCATTATTTTCATTGGTGACGATAATCCCCTCGGTGATGGAGGACAAAATAATCTCCAGCCGCGTCATATCCAGCATTTTGCGTCTGGTCGTCTCAACGATGGCCAGCGCCTCTCGCAGGGCGCTATTAACTGACTCCACGCCGTTTTCAATCAAAATCCCCTGCATTTGATAGTGTCGTGCCGTTTCGGTCACCGGGCATCCCCCCGCCACGATGGTGTAGTGCCTGGCATAACACTGCTCCAGTTGTGACGTCATATCCTCATGAGAAATAAAGACAAACTCATCAATAACGATATTCAGGGAGGATGCCAGCAGCACAACATCGGGTAAATAGCGCTGGTAATTGAAAAAAGCAATCGGACGCTGACAATCTTTGAGCGGAATTAATGCTTTCAGTAAATCAGAAACCGACATCTGAATAGTGACGACGGGAATATCCGTCGCGCGGGCAATATACTCTGCGGTTCCGCCCCGGCTAAGAATTACATCGTAATACTCTTTATCGAGCGTGCGCGCAATGGTCGCCGCTTTTTCCAGGCTGCCATGATAGACATGACTATTGAATAGCCCGGCGCACTGTGCAATTACGACATCCGCTAAATAAGGATAAGGCGTAATTAACGCTAAATTTGGCAATGATTTATGTTTCATATTTTCAGTCTGGTTTGTTGTTATCTTATTAACTGAATAACACATTTGAAATTGCTAACACAATTGCTATGGACCCATTACGCCACTCAGATCATTACCGCTCTTAAAAATACAGAACTATCAATGAGTTAAAGAGAATATTAATGTACATCATTTCTGGCATACATCTTGATTACTCTTTGATGGGTGTAATAAACACCCACACATTCATTCTTAACATTAAAGGAATCAATTATGAGTCATCAGGCAGGTGTATTGTCCGGCGTGCGGGTTCTCGATTTGACACGCGTATTAGCAGGTCCCTATTGCGGAATGATGCTGGCGGATTTTGGTGCCGATGTGATTAAAGTTGAATTACCGGGCAGAGGCGATGATTCACGCGCTAATGCACCGCAAATAAATGGCGAAAGCGCCTACTTTATGAACTTAAATAGAAACAAGCGCGGCATCACACTTAATTTAAAATCAGAAGAAGGCCGTGCTATTTTTCTCGATATGGTGCGCAATAGCGATATTGTTCTTGAGAATTATCGCCCCGGCGTAATGGAAAAGCTGGGTCTCGGTTACGAAGATTTGCGCAAAGTTAACCCGGCGATTATTTATGGCGCCGTCTCTGGATTTGGCCATACCGGCCCCTACTCCAGGCGCGCAGGTTACGACATTATCGGCCAGGCGATGAGCGGGCTGATGAGCACCACTGGCTGGCAAGACACGCCGCCAACCCGTACCGGCACGGCGATTGCGGATGTCGTCGGCGGTATGAGCTGCGCCATCGGCGTGCTGGCGGCCTATGCGAACCGCCTGAAAACCGGCGTTGGAGACAAAGTCGATATTGCGCTGGTTGACTCGATGGTCTCTTCCCTTGAGATCATCAATATCATCTACCTGAATACGGGGCGTATTCCGACACGTATCGGCAACCGTTACGAAGCCATCTATCCCTACGACTCCTTCGAAGCGCAAGATGGCTACGTCATCATCGCCTGCGGCAACGACAAACTCTATGGCCTGCTAAAACAGACGCTCAATATTCCGGCTCTGGAAGATGAACAATTCCGCACCAATATCGATCGCGTCACTCATCATGCAGAACTGAAACCTATCATTGAGACCTGGACGCGCACGCTGCCTATTGACCGCATCGTCGAGCGCCTGCTGGAAGCCGGTATTCCCGCCGCACCGATTAATACCATCGATCGCGTCACACAAGATCCGCATATTGCCAAAGCGCGCGAGATGTTCGTCGATATTGACCATCCGGTCGCCGGAAAAATCACCATGACCGGAAACCAGGTCAAATTCACCAATAAAAAAGCCTCGATTCGCTTCCCTGCCCCGACTCTCGGCCAGCACAACCACGAAGTATTAAAAGAGCTGCTGGGCTACTCCGATGAAAAGATCGCAGAGCTTATTCAGACAGGCGTTTTATAAGGAGATAACGATGCCAACAGCTATTCAGATTACCGAAGTAGGCCCGCGCGATGGCTTTCAAAATATTAAATCGTTTATCGACACGGATTTAAAAACGTTGATTATCGATAAACTCGTTGACGCAGGCTTAACTCAGATCGAAATAACCTCGCTGGTCAGCCCAAAAGCGATCCCGCAAATGGCCGACGCCGGTAGGGTTATTGAACACGTACTTGCTGAACATCCGCAGATAACACCCTGGGTATTAGTGCCTAACAGTAAAGGCGCGCAGTTAGCGCACCAGCATCAGATTAAGCACATCAACTATGTGATATCGGTCAGCCCGGCGCATAACCGGGCCAATATCAATCGCAGCCATCAGGAGTCACTGGAGGATCTGCGTGCGATTCGCCACCGCTGGCCGGAATTAACGATCGCGCTGTCGCTGGCGACAGCGTTCGGTTGCCCCTTTATTGGCGCAACAGATAGCAACACCCTGCTGGAGATCATCGACTCCGCCCAGCAACTGGGCATCCGCCGCGTCACCCTGTGCGACACCATTGGCGTTGCCAATCCGCGCCAGACTGCGCGGGTGTTGCAAAGCGTACAGCTGCGCTTCCCGGACGTCGATTTCGCCCTGCATATGCACAACACCCACGGCATGGCGCTCGCCAATATGTTGGTCGGTTATCAGAACGGAATCAGGCGTTTCGAAACGGCGGTGGGCGGGCTGGGCGGTTGTCCTTTCGCTCCGGGCGCGGCCGGGAATTGCGCCACGGAAGATGCGGTAAATATGTTTAACCGCATGGGCGTCAACACCGGAATTTCTCTTGAAGCACTGTTAACCGTCGCCTCTGGTATACGGGAAACCATTGAGCCGCAGCTTTTAAGCGCCCTTTCACGCGCGCGTCCTTACAGCGAATTTGATTTTTGCGGCGATAAAAAATAATAAACCCTACGGAATTACCTATTATGGATAACAAAACAGTCAGACCAAAAATGACGCACTACAGATGGTGGGTGATGAGCTTTATTTTTGTCATCTACACCGTCGCCAATGCGGATCGCGCCAATATTGGCTTCGCTATCCCTTTTATTCAGGAGGAGTTTAACCTCTCCAACACCATGGCAGGCGTGCTTATCAGCCTGTTCTTTGCCGGTTATGCCTTCTTTCAAATTCCCGCCGGCTATTTAATTAAACGCTATGGCATGCGCAATATTTTCGCTCTCGGCATGCTGCTCACCTCGATATTTACCGGCTTTATGGGCGTCGTAAATAGTGTCTGGTTGCTGAAGCTACTGCGCTGCCTGGTAGGAATCAGCGAAGCGCCGGTGGTGATTGGCTCCACGGCCACCATCAATCAGTGGTTCCCGGCGAAAGAGAAAGGCACCGCAACCGGGTTGTTTCTCGCGGGATCCAAGTTTGGCCCACTGATTGTGCCCGCACTCTGCGCCTGGATAATCATGACCTGGGGCTGGCGATATATATTTGTCTTCTTCGCCATTCCCGGCATCCTGCTCTCACTGTTCTGGTATCTCATGGTACGTAACAAGCCGGAAGAGAGCCGTTTCGTGAATGCGCAGGAGGTGGCCTATATTCGCGAAGAGTCGACGGCGGTTACCCAGAGTGCGCAACAGGAGACGCTGAAATATGGCTGGCTGGATAAGCTGATTCGCACACAGCAGGTGGAGGAACTCACCACCTCGAAACAGGTGTTTCGCTGCTGGGATATCTATGGCGTGGCGCTGGGCTACTTTTCGATGGTCGGCATCGTCAGCGTGTTGATGTCCTGGCTGCCCAAATATCTGATCACTGAACGTGGGTTTGATTTAACCAGCTCCGCCGTGCTGGCGGCGGCACCGTTCCTCGGCACGGTATTAGGCAATTTTCTCGGCGGCGTGCTGTCGGACCGGGTGTTAAATAAACGCCGCAAACCGCTGATGCTGCTAAGCGCTGGCGCCACTATCTTCACCATGTATTCGCTGGTCTATGCGCCAGAGAGCAAAATAGTCCTCTCGCTGATGCTCTTTATGCTGGGGTTAATGCTGTCGCTGGGCTACTCGGCCTACTCCGTTTACGCCATGGGCCGCGCCAGTAAAGAGATCTATCCGGTGGCCTACAGCGTTATCAACATGGGCGGGCAGCTCGGCGGGATGTGTATGCCGCTGCTGGTTGGCGTGATTCTCGACACCTGGAACTGGGACGCGGTGTTTATGGCAATGACCGGCTTCTGCGCGCTCTGCTTTATTATGGTCTCGACGGTAATTGAACCCCTGTCGAAGAGCATAAAAATCATCAGATAAGCACGATCAGGGGCGGCAACGCCCCTTTTCGCCCTCTTATGTTTTACACGAGGTTTCAGCCAAATAGCAGATCATATCAATGCACTTCAGATCCGCACCCGCCAGCTTCGAGTGATAAACACTCTCCCGCACCACCGCGAACCCGCGCTTTTGATAGAAGTTGCAGGCATTGGGCGTTGCCGCAAGCGTCAGATGGCTAAAGCCACGGCTGAGCGCCTCCTGTTTCAGAGCATCCATAATGCGCGTCGCCAGTCCGTGGCCTTCCCACTCCGGCAGGGTAAAAATTGCTTCGATGCTGCCAGTGGCAATATCGAGAAAGCCGGTCGCTACCGGCTGCCCCTCTTCAGATAGCGCGATATAAAAAGGGTTCTCGTTAATCATCATTACCTGCCCCTGCGGCATCGTCTCCGGCGTCCAGGCGGCAATAATCTCATCGCTATAGACCCCTTTGCAGCCGTGGCGGATCGCCGCATTGCGTACCCGCCAGATAGCCGGTGCTTCATCGGGTTGTGCCAGCCTGATCTTCATCCTTATCTCCTTACGTATTCTCCGATTCCCTCCGCATGCTCTGCACGCGCGCGATGGGCTGCTACAGTTTTACGGTAGTGATTCGAAACGCGAGGCGAATCAGCCGCGATACGAACGTTTATGAATAACCAGCAAGAATGTGTCACCACTCAACGATGAGGTAAGGCAATGAGTACTATCAAAACGCAAGATGGAACGCAGATCTACTACAAAGATTGGGGTTCAGGTAAACCGGTGCTGTTCAGCCACGGCTGGCCGCTGGATGGTGATATGTGGGACAGCCAGCTCAACTTCCTCGCCGAGCGCGGTTACCGGGTTATCGCCTTTGACCGTCGCGGCTTTGGCCGTTCCGAGCAGCCGTGGAACGGCTATGACTACGATACCTTTGCCTCCGACATCAACGATCTGATCACTGCGCTGGATCTGCATGATGTCACGCTGGTCGGCTTCTCCATGGGCGGCGGCGACGTGGCGCGCTACATTGGCCGTTATGGCACCTCGCGCGTGGCTGGTCTGGCGCTGCTGGGCGCCGTTACGCCTATTTTTGGCAAAACGGACGACCACCCAGAAGGCGTTGATAAGAGCGTATTTGATGAGATCAAAGAGGGTCTGCGTAAAGATCGCGCGCAGTTTATTAGCGACTTTGCCACGCCGTTTTATGGGCTTAACGCCGGGCAGAAAGTGTCTGACGGCGTACTGACGCAGACCCTGAATATCGCCCTGCTGGCGTCGCTGAAAGGGACGATTGATTGCGTCACCGCGTTTTCGGAAACCGACTTCCGCGAAGACATTAAAAAAGTTGATGTGCCGACGTTGGTGATTCATGGCAGCAATGACCAGGTGGTGCCGTTCGAAGCGACCGGTAAGCTCTCAGCCGAGATGATCCCCGGTGCCGAATTGAAGGTTTATGACAATGGTCCGCACGGCTTTGCCGTTACCCACCAGGATCAGCTCAATAACGATCTGCTGGCCTTTTTGCAGAAGATTTGAGTTACACACTCTCCAGGCCTGATAAGGCGTAGCCATCATCAGGCGCTGCTTGCCGGATAGCACTGCGCTTACCCGGCCTGCAACACCGCGTAGGCCTGATAAGGCGGAGCGGCCATCAGGCAGTCTGACAAAAGCCCGGTGAGATCATTCTCACCGGGCTTTTTCATCACTTCTTATGGAACAACTGGCTGGCGGTATCGCTAATCACCTGCACGGCACCACGATCTCCCTTCGCCATTGAGGCCATAAAGGCTTTCGCCTGCTTAAAGGTAATATGCGGCGGCAACGGTGCCACTTCCGGGTCTGTCTTCACCTCCAGCACCACCGGGCGGTCGGACTGCAACGCCTGCTGCCAGGCGGTTGAGAGCGCGTCCGGGTTATCAACAAAAATCCCGCCCAGCCCCAGCGATTGCGCAAACTCGGCATAACGCACATCCGGCAGTTGCTGGGTTGCTTCAAAGCGCGGATTGCCCTCCATTACCCGCTGCTCCCAGGTTACCTGGTTAAGATCCTGGTTATTGAAGACGCAAATCACCAGCCGCGGGTTCGCCCACTGCTGCCAGTACTTCTGAATGGTAATCAGCTCTGCCATATTGTTCATCTGCATTGCCCCATCACCCACCAGCGCGACAACCACCTTCTCCGGTGCGGCAAATTTCGCTGCAATCGCATATGGCACGGCAGCACCCATACAGGCAAGCCCGCCGGAGAGCGACGCGCGTTGTCCCTGCTTAACGCGGTAATCGCGGGCAAACCAGTTGGCGCAGGAACCGGAATCGGAAGTGACTATCGCGTCATCTGGCAACAGCGGAGACATCTCCCACACCACGCGCTGCGGGTTAACCGGGTTCGCCGGTGCCATCGCGCGCTGCTCCATCAGCTCCCACCAGCTCTGCACATTTTTAGCAATCGACTCCTGCCAGCTGCGATCGGTTTTCTGCTCCAGCAGCGGCAGCAAGGCGCGTAACGCCTCTGCTGAGTCACCGTGGAGATTGACTTCGCAGGGATAGCGCAGCCCCAGCATCGCCGGGTCGATATCAATCTGCACGGCGCGGGCGCTGCCCTCCGCCGGCAAAAATTCGGTCCACGGGAAACCGCTACCAATCATCAGCAGTGTGTCGCACTCCTGCATCAGTTTCCACGAGGGTTCGGTGCCAAGCAGCCCAATCGAGCCGGTAACAAACGGCGCATCATCAGGCAGGACATCTTTACCGAGCAGCGCTTTCGCCACGCCAGCACCCAGCACATTCGCCGCCTGCACCACTTCCACCGCCGCATTGCGTGCGCCAGCACCAATCAGGATGGCCACTTTTTTACCGGCATTCAGCACATCCGCGGCGCGTTGCAGATCGACCTGATGAGGAATAACGCGCGGGCGCTGATAGCCCGAGCCGGAGTGGGTAAAACCGTGGGCGTGCTGCGGAGCCTGCCAGGGTTCGTCCTGCACATCTTTCGGGATAATGACCACCCCGACACCGTTCTGCGCCATCGCCACGCGCACACCGCGATCCACCAGATGGCGCACCTGGGTAGGCGTTGCCGCCTCCTGGACAAAGTTGGCGACGTCAGAGAAGACGCGATCGAGGTTCATCTCCTGCTGGTAGCTCGCCCCGCGCGCGGTAGTCTCTGCCTGGCCGGCAATCGCCAGCACCGGAGCGTGATCCATTTTGGCGTCGTAGAGGCCGGTCAGCATATGGGTCGCCCCCGGGCCGCCGGTCGAGAGACAGACGCCCAGTTCGCCGGTAAATTTGGCATGGCCAACCGCCATAAACGCCGCCATCTCTTCATGGCGAACCTGGATAAACTCAATGCCGTCGCCGGATTTATTCGCGCGCTGAATTGCCCCGAGCACGCCGTTGATGCCATCTCCGGGGTAACCATAAATACGTGTCACGCCCCACTCTTTCAGGCGCTGGACGAAGAAATCGCTGGTCTTCATGCTCATCGTGCTCTCTCCTTGCAGCTTCATTAGAAACATTAAGGGTAGTCGATGATGATGCAGGTATTGGATTTGGTCGTTGTAGGCCGGATAAGCGTAGCGCCATCCGGCAAAATGCCTGATGACGACGTCGTCTTATCAGTCCTACGAGGATTTGCAGTCCCAGGCCGGGTAAGCGCAGCGCCACCCGGCAAGGGCGCATATCAGGAGGCGGAAAGCGCCCGGTCGCGCCCGTCAATTTTCGCCTGGTAGAGCGCCTTATCCGCCCCCTCTTTCAGGCGAATGGCATCATCATAATTTTGATCGGCAACCAGGCTATAACAGCCGGCGCTGATGGTCACAATGCTCTGCTGCGCGCTGGTCTTGACGTGCGGGATCTGCGCATTGCGCACCGCAGTCACCGCCTGACGGGCAACAAACAGCGCCGCTTCAGGCCCGGTATCCGGCAGAACAATCGCGAACTCCTCCCCGCCGTAGCGAGCAATCAAATCATTCGGTCTCAGTTTCAGCTTTTGCAGGATCTCGCCCACCATCCGCAGACAGTTATCCCCGGCAACATGGCCGTAAAAATCGTTATAGCGCTTGAAGTAGTCGATATCGATCATGATCAACGCCACCGGTTTTTGCGTCAGCGCTGAAGCCTTCAGGCTTTTATTTAAAAAGAGATCGAACTGGCGACGGTTCGCAAGCCCCGTCAGCCCATCCGCCAGCGCCATCAGTTGCAGCGTATGGTTGATACTGGTCAGCTCATCACGCAGCACCGCAAGCTCGGTCTGATTACGTACATTAAGCCGCACCTGGCGAAAGATAATCGACCCCATCAACAGGGTGCCGAGCAGCAGCATGCCGTTAAGCACCAGATCCGGCAGGCTCTCCTGCAACCACCTGTTCCACAGCGCCGGTCTGTCATAACCGGCAGCAACCACCAGCGGATAGCGTTCAAGCCGGGCAAAGCCGTAGGTGCGTTCAACATGATCAAGGGCAGAGACCCAGGTACCGTTACCGCGATCTTTTCGCGCCAGCTCCCGGGTAAAGAGCGGGCTGGCAGAGAGATTGCGGTTAATGATCTCGTCACCATACGGGCGCACATAGAGCGCGGTGCCGTCAATATTCAGCAACGCCAGCATGTCGCGGCTGCCGAGCTCAAAGTAGGCGTAAAAATGACGGAAATAGTCTATCCGCACCGTCGCCAGCAGGATGCCTTCAAAGCCGCCCGCTTTGTCGCTGATGCGCAACGACACCGGGATCACTAAATCGCCGGTTGTGCGGCTACGGATCACATGACCAATGTGCACGCTACCGTGCCCATTACGGCGGTGATAGATAAAATATTCGCGGTCGCTGTTGTTTGACATCACCGGGATTTTGCCAAACGACGTCGATTTCATATTGCCCTGAGCGTCATAGACCATCAGACCATGCAGTTGCGGCAGGCGGGATTTCAGATCGGCGAGATAGATATCAAACTGTGGTGCATTGATCTGGTCAACGTTCTCGACCGGCAGATTACGGCGAATGTCGCGCAGCACCAACTCTGCCTGAAGAAAGGTATCTTCCGCTTGCCGCGCCTGCGAGATCGACAGGTTAACCGCATCGCGCTCAATATCCTCGACCGCGCGCTCCCAGGAGCGGGTCAGCGTCCAGGTGGTGGTCGCCACCCCTGCCAGCAGCAATGTCACGATAAAAAAGGTGATACTGCGCCCAAGCGAAGATTCGAGTGCCAGTTTCCGTGCGAGCTGCTTTCTAAATTTCATCCACGCTCCTTTGTCACATCCACTGTCGATACGTTAAGCATAGAAGCACGATGATCTATAAGCCAAACCGGTTAAGCGTTTCGTACTGTCAGGCTCTTTTAGTAAGAGGAACGCGCTCAGGCCAGTTAATCGCCGGGACGCCATTCAACATCGGGCGGGCGAACAGGAAGCCCTGAAAACGCTCGACGCCGACGGCTTCAAGCCAGCACCACTCCTCTACCTTCTCCACCCCTTCCGCGACAACGCTGATTTGCAGCTCGGCGCAGCAGTCGAGAATAGCCTTAACAATCGCCTGTTTCGGGCCATGAAGATGAATATCGGTAACGATGGTGCGGTCGATTTTCAGCTTATCGGGCTGAAACTTCGCCAGCAGCGACAGCCCGGCAAACCCTGAACCAAAGTCATCAATCGCCAGGCCAATTCCCGCCGCGCGCAGCTGGCGAATCGCCCAGGTGAACTCGTCATAGCTGGAGATCACCTCATCTTCCGTCACTTCGACAATAATCTGCCCGGGGCTGAGCTTATTGCGCGCAACGTGCCCAAGGAGCATATCCACCGCGCCCGGGATCTTAACCAGCGACATCGGCAGCAGGTTAAGGGCAATTTTGTGATTGCCAATACCAATGCGTCGCGCCATCGCCAGCGCCCACGCTTTGGAGGCGAGATCCGCTTCGTGCAGTTTCTCCGGCGCAATGGTCGCGAAATAATCCTGCGGGCTGCCGCCGTCTGGCCCGCGGATCAGCGCTTCCAGCGAGGAGATTTTGCCGCGCAGGGGTTCGATAATCGGCTGAAAGGCAAACTGACAGGGCTGCCCTTCAAGCACGGGCAGCGTCCCCTGGCTAAACGGCGACGCTTTGCGGGTAAAGCGCCACTCGTCAGGCGAGGTATTGCGCACGCCGCCGTTGTTGTTTGCCGAAGAGATAAAATTGCGGATAAATTTGTAGGCCCGATCGCTGCTCGCCTGGGTGTAGCGCACCATGCCAAAGCGCAATACCGCGCGTAACACCGTCGCAGGTTGCACCGTTCGCAGATCAAACAGCACCATGCCGCGATCGACAAAGCGGCGGCGCGGCGCAAAGTCCCGCAGCAGTTCGACGATATTACCGTGGCGAATATCGCTGTTGATGCGCTCAAAAACGCTGTTAACCGACTCCAGCGGTCCTTCAAGAACCTGCAAAAAGTACTCGCCGTCGAACAATAAGATACCCGTCACCTGCAACGCTGCGTTGCTGTGGTTTGCTCGCTCGACAATAGCAGTCAGTTGAGAGGGAATTAATGCCCGATTCAGTCGGCTACGGTATATCAAAGTCGCTAACACGCGATGCTACCCTCAAAATGCCCACAAAGAACCCGAATGGATGGTGCCATCGCGGGAGTCTAGCAAGATCCTGCCCGTCCCGTTGGCTGAACAGAGGCCAATCTGTTAGCGTGATCGCAGATTAAAGTGACTTTATGGTACACATTCCTTCACGCACCCTTCGCAGCCCAATGTTAAAACCTCTTTTTCCCCGCTGCGCTTTTTTGTCCCCTCCCTGCATCGCCAGCTATCAATTTGGCTTAAGGGTTTACTTAATGCTAGCTGATATTTCGCAGCGCATTTTTATTTTTCAGAATAATAACAATTATGCGTTTCACTCTTTTAGCGTCACTTAAAAAATAATTAACCCAACCGCTTTTCGTGTCGCCTAAGTTAATGGAAAATGCCCGGGCAATAACAATAACGACATTTCCTGAAGAAAATAACTATGCTCTTTGCGCCTGCGGCAATAGATGGCGCGATCCACCGTGGGGTTATTATGAAACGCAACACACCCGTTACACAAAACGAATATTTACTTAACGAAGACTCGACACTATTATCGACAACCGATACGCAAAGCCATATCACTTATGCCAACACAGCATTTATTGAGGCCAGCGGTTTTACGGAAGAGCAGCTGAAAGATCAGCCGCACAATATTATTCGCCACCCGGATATGCCACCCGCCGCCTTCGGCGATATGTGGTTTACCCTCCAGCAAGGCGACAGCTGGACCGGGATCGTCAAGAACCGCCGTCAAAATGGCGATCACTACTGGGTGCGCGCTAACGTCACGCCGGTCTACCAGCAAGGGAAATTAACCGGCTATATCTCAGTGCGTAATATTCCGGCACGCGAAGAGATTGACGCCAGCGCGGCGCTTTATCAGCGTGTTAATGAAAATAAAATTAAAGGTTATAAATTTTATAAAGGATTACTGGTTCGCCGCGGTTTACTTTCATTTTTATCTTTATTTCAACGTATCAGTGCAGCCGGACGCATTTATTTCGGCATCATCCCCTCTGCTGCTCTGTTAGTGGTATTGCAATTCATCTATTTTAATGCCGTAGAAAAATCCGCAGCGGTGTTAATTATTTTCGCCCTGCTCACGCTCTTTTTGCAGCAGCAATTTTCCCGACCGCTGAAAATTGTGCTCGCGCAAATGCAGCGCGTCGTTTCCGGGCGCAAAGCCGATTACCAGCACTTTAATCGCGTCGATGAGATTGGGCTTCTGATGCGTTTGGTCAATCAGTCCGGGCTCAACCTCAACTCGCTGGTCGGCGATGTCTCAGCGCAAATTGCCGGCATCCGCGGGGTAAGCGAGCAAATTGCCCGCGAAGGCGACGCGCTGCACAGCCGCACGGCAGAAACCTCCGCTGACCTGCACCAGACGGCGGCAGCGGTTGAGGAGATTGCCAGCGCGGTGAAACAGACGGCGGAAACGGCGGCAGAGGCCATGAGCCGGGCAGACGAAACCAGCGCCGGCGCCGTGAAGAGCGGTGAGGCGATGAAACAGGCGATCGAAATGATGCAGGCGGTTTCGGCAGATAACAGCAAAATCGTCGATATTATCGGCGTGATCGACAGCATTGCCTTCCAGACTAATATTCTCGCCCTCAACGCGGCGGTGGAAGCCGCACGCGCCGGTGAGGCGGGCCGCGGGTTTGCCGTGGTGGCCGCCGAGGTGCGTAATCTGGCTCAGCACTCCGCCTCGGCGGCGCGACAGATCCAGACGCTGATTGAACTCAACGTGGCAAATGTGAAAAGCGGCGTCGGTATGGTTGCCAGCACGGAGAGCCACCTGACGGCGATGATCGAGAATGTGGTCACCATGTCGACGATGATTAAAGAGATCGGCACCGCCACCCATGAACAGACGCAGGCGCTGGCGCTGATTAACGACTCGGTCTCCCGCGTGGGCAGCATGACGCAAAACAACAGCGGCATGGTTGACCATGTCACCCAGGCGGCGGAAAACCTCTCTGCGCGTGCCGCGCGCCTGCATCGTGCGGTGCACGTTTTTGGCGGCAGCTGAGCAGCAAACGACCATGCTATAGTCCCCCTTCCAGTAGCGGAAGGAGAACGTAGCATGATGTTTCTGCGCGCAGGGCTGATCTTTATCCTCTTTACCACGGCAACACTCGCCGCCCCCCTTGTTCCCCCCGCAGGCTTTAGCCAGCCCCCGGCAACGCACACGCTGGCTAAAACCGTCTCCTGCCCCGACGCGCCACCGCCCTTTACCGGCGCACTCGATTTTCGCAGTAAATATGAAGGTTCAGACAGCGCCCGCGCCACGCTCAATCCGCAGGCAGAAGCGGCTTTCCATGAGCAAACTCGCGCCATCGCCGATATGGAGAAATTCGTCAGTGCGCAAATCACCGCCTGGCACCGCAGCGGCGATGCCCGCGATGTTACCTGTGTTGTCACCGCGCTCAATCGCTGGGCTACGGCCGGGGCGCTGCTCGGCGAGGCGCGAAACCACACTGGCAAATCGATGCGCAAATGGGCGCTGGCTACCTTCTCATCAGGCTGGCTTCAGCTGCAATTTTCAGCGAGCCATCCGCTGAACGCCTGGCCTGAGCAGACGCAAAACATCACCCGCTGGCTGGGCGAGATGGGGGATTTAACCGCCAGCGAATGGCGGGATTTACCGCAAAGCAAGGTCAATAATCACAGCTACTGGGCGGCCTGGGCGTTAATGGCAACCTCAGTAGCAACCGGGCGGCAGGATCTCTTTGACCAGTCACTGGCGATCTACCGCACCGCTATGCAGCAGATTGATGCCGACGGCTTTCTGCCTAATGAGCTGCGTCGTCGCCAGCGGGCGCTGGCTTATCACAATTACGCCCTGCAACCGCTGGTGATGATCGCCCTTTTCGCACGCGCTAATGGAGTCAATATGCCTCAGGAGAATAAGGCTGCATTACAGCGGCTTGCCACGCAGGTGATTGCCGGGCTGGATAATCCGCAGCCCTTCACCGACAGAAGCGGCGCTCAGCAGGATATGGCCTTTTTGCAGCAGCCGACAAATCTCGCCTGGCTTGAGGCCTGGTGCCAGCTCTCGACCTGCAATAACGATCTGCGCGCACGGCTCGCCAGCCTGCGACCGCTGCAAAACAGGCGCCTCGGTGGGCCGCTGACGCTGCTAATCGGGCCAAAAGCGTGATGCGGCGCACAAGGCAGCGAGACTGTTCTTAAAAGTGCCCATCAGGGTTGAGATTTGCGCAGCGATAGCCGAGGATAATCTTTCGGTATGGAAACATACCTTGCAATGATGTGATTGTATTTCGCCCGGCCCTTTACCGGGCTTGTCCTTGAAACACGCAACTGGATTAAGGAGTAAGCATGAAATCGAACCGTCAGGCACGTCATCTTATGGGACTGGATTACAAAGTGTCGAACACCCGTAAGGTTGTCACCAAAGACAACAACGAGGAGACCGTTGTCTCCCACCGCTCCGGCCGTCATCGCCGCGCGGGTTAAGACCCACTCCCACACCACCCTGCGGGGTGGTGTTTATTCCAGCTTTGCTTCGCGCTACTCACTCTGTGCTTTTTCCACCAGCTTCCCGTCCCGCCCCTTAACGTAAACCGCATCATCAAAAATGAATTTTTGTGCGCCATCGCGCGTGCGCAGCACCATCATCAGGATATTTTTATCGATACAGTTTTTCGGCCCCGGCATATCCTCAAAGCAGAGCCTGTCTTTATCCTCTTCGGGAAGATAACCCTCACCAAAGGCATAGATATAAACACTTTTCGCACCCCGTTCATGGATAGAGGTAATGTGGTATTGCGTACTGATGGTCTCTTTGTTCCTTAGCCACCAGGCAATCCGCTTGCTATCAGACAGCGGCAAGCGATCAACCAATACCGAGGCGACGAATTCATTCTGATGTACGGCAATAATGTGCGTTGGGCGATTGTTAAGATAAAAATAAGTAGCAATACCTGCCGCAACAAAGGCCACCGCCAAGCTAAATCCTTTTTTCATTGTGTACCGCCTTCAATATCAACAATGGCTTCCATATTAGTTAAAAAAGGCCGAAAGCCGAAGCGGGTATAGCGCTGTAGTACAAACCATATCCTGAAGAATTGAAACTGGTTGAACATTTTTTTCTTAATATCTTCAACATCAAGGCCAAAGTGATCTTGCCCCTGGAACCTTACGGTTGCGTGCCAATTTGCTTCGCCAACGTCCAGGTTCAAAAGGTCGATTTTGACTGCATGGATGTCATGCACGGTTATGGCTAACCCATTGATTTTGTCGAGCAATATCGAATCGAATTTTGGAAGCACTCCGCCATTTATAAGTCTTGATATTTCAGGGATGGCGCGTTGCGGGTAACATTTATTCTCGTAATCAATATTGAGATTAATGGCGGTTTTTATGTTTGCCAGCGCGCTATTAGGCGCTTTGTTCTGAGTAATTCGCTGACGCCAGGCAAGATCAAGTTGTGGGTGTTTAAAGGGCGTTCCTGCATTTTTTTTAAGATGATCAAGCATATGATTGATAAGCTGCCGCGACGGTCCCACCATGGCATAGGGTAGAGACGTCACCTGCATCTCATCGAACAGCAGCGCCGCACATTCATTCACCGTAAGAGAACCGCCATGGCGATTACCATAGACACCCGAAAAACGTGATTGTGGATTATTGAATGAAGTCTGCCGTGTAAGCGTATAAGGATCAGCGACATTAGAAATATTGATTAATTTAAACTCATTTTTAAGCCGCTCTTGCGTAATATCGCCATAGCGCATGTCATCCGCGCCGTAGTCATCAAAATGCCTTCGTGTTGAATAAATATTTTGAGGGAAATGCGCAGCCATAAGCGTTACTCCTTAACGTAATGTTCCTTGCTATCGATTTTTTCAAACATATAACGACAAAGACCATTCATGTTGCAGGGATACTGGAGATTTTTGTTTATGCCGCCAGCATCACATTTCAGCTCCCCACGTGCCGCTTACCAGGAAAGTTGATAAAAATTCAATCAACGAATAGGTCAATCGGGAAGTATTTGCTCATTCAATGCTTTATAATTGCGCCCGCCGCTGTACCCGCGTGCGACCTCACCCCCCGTGCGCGCGTTCGTTTCTCAAGGAGCTGTTAGATGAATGCCAAACATAATAAGAATCGGTCACTGTATATCCCCTACGCAGGACCCGTGTTGCTCGAGTTTCCCCTGCTGAACAAAGGTAGCGCCTTCAGCGTTGAAGAGCGCAGCAGTTTCAACCTGCTGGGCCTGCTGCCGGAAGTGGTGGAAACCATTGAAGAGCAAGCCGAGCGCGCCTGGTTGCAGTATCAGGGCTTCAAGACCGATATCGATAAACACATTTACCTGCGTAACATTCAGGACACCAACGAAACCCTCTTCTACCGTCTCGTCGAAAATCATCTTGAAGAGATGATGCCGGTGATCTACACCCCGACGGTCGGCTGGGCGTGCGAACGCTTCTCAGATATCTACCGCCGCGCGCGCGGTGTGTTCATCTCCTGGCAAAACCGCGGCAGCATGGATGACATCCTGCAAAACGTACCGAACCATAACATCAAAGTGATTGTGGTCACCGACGGCGAGCGCATCCTCGGTCTCGGCGACCAGGGCATTGGCGGGATGGGCATTCCTATCGGTAAGCTGTCGCTCTACACCTCCTGCGGCGGCATCAGCCCGGCTTACACCCTGCCAGTGGTGCTGGATGTCGGCACCAACAACCAGCAACTGCTCAACGATCCGCTCTATATGGGCTCGCGCCATCCGCGCATTACCGGCGATGAGTACTACGCCTTTGTGGATGAGTTCATCCAGGCGGTGAAACAGCGCTGGCCGGACGTGCTGTTGCAGTTCGAAGATTTCGCCCAGAAGAACGCCATGCCGCTGCTGAACCGCTACCGGGATGAGATCTGCTCCTTTAACGATGACATTCAGGGCACGGCAGCCGTCACCGTCGGTACGCTGATTGCCGCCAGCCGCGCGGCGGGCAGCCAGCTCAGCGACCAGAAAATTGTCTTCCTCGGGGCCGGTTCCGCTGGCTGCGGTATCGCCGAGCAGATCATTGCCCAGACCCAGCGTGAAGGTCTTAGCGAAGAGGCCGCGCGCCAGAAAGTCTTTATGGTTGACCGCTTCGGTCTGCTGACCGACGGCATGC
This sequence comes from Kosakonia sp. CFBP8986, assembly GCF_034044935.1. Lineage (NCBI taxonomy): Bacteria > Pseudomonadati > Pseudomonadota > Gammaproteobacteria > Enterobacterales > Enterobacteriaceae > Kosakonia > Kosakonia sp. CFBP8986. The sequence goes on from NZ_JAXCXB010000005.1 coordinate 236,853, forward strand.
CGAACCTGCTGCCGTTCCAGACCGGATTAGTCCAGAAGCGCGAAAACCTGCAAAACTGGGATATCAACGTCCAGAATGAAGCGATCTCCCTGCTTGATGTGGTGCGCAACGTGAAGCCGGATATCCTGATCGGCGTCTCCGGCCAGACCGGGCTGTTCACGGAGGAGATCATCCGTGAGATGCACAAACACTGCCCGCGTCCAATCGTGATGCCGCTCTCTAACCCGACCTCCCGTGTGGAAGCAACACCGCAGGACATCATCAGCTGGACCAACGGCATGGCGCTGGTTGCCACCGGCAGCCCGTTTGCCCCGGTGCAGTGGCAGGATAAAGTCTTCCCGATTGCCCAGTGCAACAACGCCTATATCTTCCCGGGCATTGGCCTTGGTGTGATCTCCTCCGGCGCGTCGCGTATCACTGACGATATGCTGATGGCGGCGAGTGAAACGCTGGCTGAGTACTCGCCGCTGCTGCTGAACGGAGAAGGGCTGGTACTGCCGGAACTGAAAGATATTCAGATAGTGTCGCGCGCGATCGCCTTTGCGGTTGGCAAAATGGCGCAGCAGCAAGGTGTGGCGGTGAAAACCTCCCCGGAAGCGCTGAAGCAGGCCATTGATGACAACTTCTGGGAGCCGCAGTACCGCAACTATCGCCGTACTTCGATTTAACTCTCCCCGCAACCCGGAGCACGCAGCTCCGGGTTTTTGTTGCTGGTAAATCATTCACTTCCTCGCTAAACTCCTTTTCACCCATCAACTTACTGAATATAAAAAAGGAGGCTACCTATGCTGTATTGTGAATTGTTTGACTATTCACATGCATTTGGCGATCGCGCCAGCTCAAGCGTTACCGGTATCGTGCTGCGATAACCTCTGCTTGAGCGAAGCATAACTCCCCCTTCCCTCGGGCTTACCGGGTTGTCGTCAGCGATGTTTGACGAGGCGTTTTCACGCCTGTAACTCTTGAGTAAGCAATGAGCACACTACTATCTGCACAATCAATCCGTGTTGAGACTGCCTTCGGTCCGCTGTTTTCTGACCTCTCCTTTACCCTGAAAAAGGGCGATCGCCTTGGGCTTATTGGCGACAATGGCTGCGGCAAAAGTACCCTGCTGAAGGTGCTTGATGGCACAATCTCCCCGCTTTCCGGTACGGTGACACAGGCGCATCACTGCCTGCTGGCGCGCGTGGAGCAACACCTCCCCGATGAACTGCTGTCAATGACGCTGCTTGATGCGGTGCTGGCGCAACTCCCCTCTGCTGAACGGGAAACCCAGCGCTGGCGCGCAGAAACGCTGCTCGCCACGATGGGGCTGAACGAACAGGAGATTGCCCTCACGGCGGCGACGCTGAGCGGCGGGCAACACACCCGCCTGCTGCTGGCGCGGGCGCTGATCCGCGAACCCGACCTGCTGTTACTGGATGAGCCAGGCAACCACCTCGATCTGCCCACTCTGCTGTGGCTGGAGCAGTTTCTGCAAAGCTGGTCCGGCAGTTTTGTGATGGTCTCCCACGACGCCGCGCTGCTGGATGCCGTCACCAACGGCACCTGGATCCTGCGCGACCACACGCTGCACGGTTTCGCCTTACCGTGCACCGCTGCGCGCAAAGCGCTTGAGGAGCGGGATGAGAGCGATGCCCTGCGCCATAAAGCGGAGCAGAAGGAGATTGACCGTGTGACCGCCAGCGCCAAACGGCTGGCGACCTGGGGTCGCGTCTACGACAACGAAGATCTGGCGCGTAAAGCAAAACAGATGGCACGCCAGGTGGATCGCCTGAAAGCGAGCCAGACGGAACTGACCGACGGCAGCCAGTGGCGGCTGGCGCTGCATGGCGAACCCCTAGCGGCTGACCGCTTGCTGGAGATGGAGAACCTGGCGGTCTCTCCCGCTCCAGGGTTGCCTGCGCTGTTCCGCATCCCGCTTGCCCGCTTGAAAAGCGGCGATCGGGTGGCGGTGCTCGGGCGTAACGGCTGCGGGAAATCCTCCCTGCTGAGGCTTATCTGGCAGGTTTACCACCAGCCGGAGCATGACGCTCTGCGCCTGCATCCGCGGCTGCATGCTGGATATTACGATCAGAGCCTGCACCAGTTGCCGGACGAGTCGACCCTGTTCGACGCGCTCGAGCCTTTCGCCCCCGCACCAGGTGACAGGAAAATGGCCTTAATCAGCGCCGGTTTTGTCTTTCCTCGCCACGGCCAGCGCGTGGCAACACTCAGCGGCGGCGAGCGCTCGCGGCTGCTCTTTGTCGGGCTGTCGCTGGCGCGCTTTAACCTGCTGATGCTCGATGAGCCGACCAACCACCTTGATATGGCGGGTAAAGAGGCGCTGGCGCAGGCGTTAACGCAGTTCAGCGGCGGCGTGCTGCTGGTGAGTCACGACCGGCAGTTGATAAGCCAGAGCTGCAACCGTTTCTGGCTGGTGGAAGATGGCGAGCTGAGCGAGTGGCATGATGCCGACACGGTGTTTGCCCGTCTGCGCGAACGCGCTGGCTCACCGGTTGCTGCGGTTAACACGCAATCCTGCGCCGCTGCGCCACCGGACGATGATGACGCTCTGCTTGAGCGGCTAATCGATCTGGAAACGCGGCTGGAGGAGGATCTGGCGCGCAAAGAGAAGCATCAAAAACCCCAGCTGCAGGCGCAGTGGCGCGATGAGATCGCCCGTCTTCGCTTGCTGTTGTAGCCGTTTTATCTCTCCTTCAAAGGCACCGCAAGGTGCCTTTTTTCATATTTCCCACATATCTATGACATCTGTGCAGCACGTTTTGTAACCACATTAACTGTTTGATTACTCGCCATTTACCCTACCTGATATAAGGGTAATGGCGGCAAAGTATGTCATTCTGTTGCCGGGCTATTGAATCCCTTTCCTAAACCATTAACTCTTAAGGGGTATTGAGGGATGAGGCGATAGCGCTTCACCGTTCTTTTGCCAGCAAGGAGATTAAAGATGAAAGCTGCCGTTGTTACTCAGGATCACCAGGTTGCTATTGCAGAGAAAACGCTGCGTCCGCTGAAACATGGCGAAGCGCTGCTGAAAATGGAGTGTTGCGGCGTATGCCACACCGATCTGCATGTTAAAAACGGTGATTTTGGCGACAAGACCGGGGTGATCCTCGGTCATGAAGGGATTGGCATCGTCACGGAGATCGCCGAAGGCGTCACCTCGCTGAAACCAGGCGATCGCGCCTCTGTTGCATGGTTCTTCCAGGGCTGCGGCCACTGCGAATATTGCAACAGCGGCAATGAAACCCTGTGCCGCGAAGTGGTCAACGCCGGTTACACCGCCGATGGCGGCATGGCGCAGGAGTGCATTGTGGTAGCGGATTACGCGGTAAAAGTGCCGGACGGCCTTGGTTCCGCGGAAGCCAGCAGCATCACCTGCGCGGGTGTCACCACCTATAAAGCGGTGAAAGTGTCGCAGATTAAGCCGGGCCAGTGGATCGCGATTTACGGTCTGGGCGGCCTCGGCAACCTGGCGTTGCAGTACGCGAAAAATGTCTTCAATGCCAAAGTGATCGCCATTGATGTGAATGACGAGCAGCTTAAGCTTGCCGCCAGCATGGGCGCCGATCTGACCATCAACTCACGCAGCGAAGATGCGGCGAAAGTGGTGCAGGAGAAAACCGGCGGCGCGCATGCAGCCGTGGTGACCGCTGTGGCGAAAGCGGCCTTTAACTCGGCGGTCGACGCCGTGCGCGCCGGTGGACGCGTGGTCGCCGTTGGTCTGCCGCCGGAAGCGATGAGCCTCGATATTCCGCGTCTGGTGCTGGACGGCATCCAGGTGGTGGGTTCGCTGGTCGGCACCCGTCAGGATCTTACCGAAGCCTTCCAGTTTGCCGCCGAAGGGAAAGTGGTGCCGAAAGTGGCGCTGCGCCCGCTGGAAGATATCAACGCCATCTTTAAAGAGATGGAGCAGGGCCAGATCCGTGGCCGTATGGTGATCGATTTACGTCATTGATCGCGCACGGTGCAGGGTGTTCGCGCCCTGCACCGCTCTTGCGGCTTCATCCCCGCTGTTTTGCGCTTTCCTGAAAAGCTTATCTCATTTCCTTTGTTCCCTTGTTCTGACGCTCCCCGGATGATGAAGGCGACGTTAAAACAAGAGATAACAAAGGAATTCACCATGCGCTTCCCTTTTCGTATACCGCTGTTAGCGGCGTTGATCGCGGCTGCTCCGCTGCTGAGCCAGGCAGCACAAACGCCGGTTAAAGGCGGCACGCTGATCTATCTTGAGCAGCAGGCACACACCAACCTCTACCCCCCGGCAGGGGGTTTCTACCCGAATGGCGGCATCCTCAATCAAATTACCGACAAACTCACCTGGCAGAACCCCAAAACACTGGAGGTGGAGCCGTGGATCGCCGAAAGCTGGAGCAGCAACGCCGACAAAACGGAGTACACCTTCAAAATTCGCCCCGGCGTGACCTTCTCCGATGGCACGCCGCTGGATGCGGCAGCAGTGGCGAAAAACTTCGATACCTACGGGCTGGGGAATAAAGCGCAGCGCCTGCCGGTCTCAGAGGTGATCAACAACTACGACCACAGTGAAGTGATCGATGCGCACACCGTGAAGTTCTACTTTAAAAAGCCCTCGCCGGGGTTCCTGCAGGGAACGGCGACCATCGGCTCCGGCCTGGTCTCCCTTAGCACGCTGCAACGCAGCTTCGATTCGCTGGGCGATGCCCGGCATATTATTGGCTCCGGACCGTTTGTGGTCAGCGATGAGAAACTCGGCCGTGAAGTGACCCTCACGGCGCGTAAAGATTACCGCTGGGGGCCGAAAAATATCACTCAGCAAGGCCCGGCCAATCTCGACGGCATAAAAATCATTGTCACGCCGGAAGATAGCGTGCGCATTGGCGCGCTGCTGGCGGGCCAGGCCGGGTTTATCCGCCAGGTTCAGGCCTACGACGAGAAGCAGGCCACCGACCAGGGCTTTACCATCTATGCCGCGCCGACGCGCGGCGTTAATGACAGCCTCAGTTTCCGCCCGGATAACCCGCTGGTCGCCGACCTGCGCGTACGTCAGGCGCTGCTGCATGCCACCAATGCAAAGCAGGTGGTTGAAACCCTCTTCTCCCGCAACTATCCGCAGGCCACCTCGGTGATCGCGGCCTCCGCTGCCGGGTATGTCAATCTCAGCGACAAACTGGCGTTTGACCCGGCAAAGGCTAACCAGTTGCTTGATGAAGCAGGCTGGAAAACTGGCGCGGACGGCGTACGTGCAAAAGAGGGCCAGCGGCTGGCGCTGACGGTGTATGAGTCGCTGCCGCAACCGCAAAACAAAGAGGTGCTGCAACTGGTGGCGCAACAGTGGAAACAGGTCGGCGTGGCTCTGAGCGTAAAAGCAGGCGATGCTGGCAGCCGCACGCTGGATAACCTCGACCCGCTGAAAACGCCCTTAACCGTTTCTGAAGTAGGCCGTGCCGATCCGGACGTGGTGAAAAGTATGTTCTTCCCGGCAAACCGCGATGCGCTGCTGCAAAAAGGCGGCTCCAGCGACAAAGTGAAGAATTTCCGCGACGACCAGCTTAATGACAAGCTGACGGCGATTTCAGCCGAAGTTGACCCGCAAAAACGGCTGCAACTCACCGGCGATGCGCAGCGCTACCTGCTCGATAACGCCTATGTGATCCCTATCTTTGAAGAGCCGCAGGTGTTTGCCGGTGCGCCATCGGTGAAAGGCGTTGCCTTTGAAGCCGTCGGACGCCCCTCATTCTATGGCGCCTGGATCGAGAAAGAGTAAGGGGATCGTGATGAGCCACTATCTTCTGCGACGCGTCGGGCAAGGGCTGCTGGTGCTATGGGCCGCCTTTACCCTCTCCTTTTTTCTGCTCCAGGTGCTGCCCGGCGATGCGGTACTGATTAAATTTCAGAACCCGGATCTGGGCCTTAGCCCGGCGCAAATCGAGGAGATGCGGGTTGCTTACGGCGCGGATAGCCCGCTGTGGCAGCAATATTTCCACACGCTGTTTGCCATGCTGCGCGGCGATGTTGGTTACTCCGTACAGGCCGGGGTGCCAGTGAGCGAGCTGATCGCCAGTAACCTGCCCGACACCCTGACACTGGCACTGCCCGCCTTCTTACTGGCGGCGGTGCTGGCCTTTACCCTGGCGGTCGCCTCGCGCTTGCCGGCGCTGCGCTGGCTGAGCAACGTGTTCCAGTCCCTGCCGGTGCTCTTTATCTCGCTGCCGACCTTCTGGCTCGGCATCGCACTTATTCAGCTCTTCTCCTTCCAGCTGCGGCTGATTCCGGTGATTAACCCGTCGCCGTTGCAGGGGCTGATCCTGCCGATTATTACCGTGGCGATCCCGATCTCCGCGCCGCTGGCGCAGATCCTGATGCGCAGCATCGATCAGGTATCGGTTCAGCCCTTTGTCGGCGTGGCGCGGGCAAAAGGGATGAGCGAAACCGGCGTGTTGTGGCGGCATGTGCTGGGCAACGCCCTGCTGCCGGTGCTCAATATCGCCGGTTTGCTGCTCGGCGAACTGATTGCTGGCGCGTTGATCACCGAAACCGTGTTTGGTCGTGCCGGGCTGGGCCAGCTTACGCAGCAGGCGGTCAATAATCAGGATATTGCGGTGCTACAGGCGGTAGTGATGATCTCCGCACTCGGCTTTGTGCTGATCAATCTGTTGGTGGATTTACTGATGCCGTGGTTTGACCCGCGGTTGCAAACGGTCACCGGAGGCGCGTCATGAGTCTGGTTGATTATGCGGCGGCGGCCCAAAAACGCACACCGCTACGCAGCCCGTTGCGCTGGCAACCGGGCTTATGGCTCGCGTGGCTGGTTCTCATTGCGGCGCTGCTGGCCGCCTTTTTCCCTGCACTGTTCACCGGGTGGAACCCGGAAGAAGGCGTTGCCGGTGCGCAGCGGCTTGCGCCGCAGGCCGGGCACTGGCTCGGCACGGACCAGTTGGGTCGCGATCTCTATGCCCGGATTGTTTATGGTGCCCGGCACTCGCTCTCCGCCGCGCTGGCCGCCGTCACCATGGGGCTGGTGGTGGGCACGCTGATCGGTGTGCTGGCCGGCGCGTTTGCCGGTCGGGTGGAGTCGATCCTGATGCGTCTGGTGGATGTGCTGCTCGCCATCCCGTCCCTGCTCTTATCCCTGACGGTGATTATTTTGCTGGGCTTCGGAACGGTGAATGCGGCCATCGCCGTCGGCGTCGCCTCTGTTGCCAGCTTCGCACGGCTCGCCCGCGGCGAAGTGGTGCGCGTTCGCCACACCGATTATGTCGAAGCGGCCTGGGGCAGCGGTGGCACCTTCTGGACAGTGGTGTGGCGGCATATTTTGCCCAATTCGCTTACCGCCGTGTTGGCCTTTGCCACCCTGCAGTTTGGTCAGGCCATCCTGGCGCTCTCGACCCTCAGCTTTCTGGGTTACGGTACCCCGCCGCCGGTACCGGAGTGGGGATTGCTGATCGCCGAAGGGCGCAACTACTTATCTACCGCCTGGTGGCTGACGACCTTCCCGGGGCTGGTCGTGATCATGGTGGTGCTGGCCGTCAACCGCATCAGTCGTCAGCTCAGTGGAGGCCACGCATGACGCTTCTGTCCGTAGAAAATTTGACCCTCAGCTACCGCACCGGGCAGGCGTGGCGCGAAGTGGTACATAACGTCAGCTTCAGCCTGAAGCGCGGCGAGATGCTGGCGTTTGTCGGTGAATCCGGCTCAGGGAAAACCACCACCGCGCAGGCGATCATTGGCCTGCTGGCAGAGAATGCCCGCCGCGATCGGGGCGAGATCGTGCTCAATGGCGAAACCATCAGCCACTGGTCGGCGAAGCGTCTCGATAGCCTGCGCGGCGCGCGCATAAGCCTGGTGCCGCAGGATCCGGGTAACGCCCTCAATCCGGTAAAAACCATTGGCGAGCAGGTCGGCGAAGTGCTGCGCCTGCACCGCCAACTGAGCGCTGCCGAGCGCAACGCGCAGGTGCTCTCGCTGTTGCATAAAGTGGGGCTGAGTCACCCGGAGCAGCGCATGGCGCAATATCCTCATCAGCTCTCCGGTGGTATGAAGCAGCGCGTATTGATTGCCATCGCCATTGCGCTGCAACCGGAAGTGATTATTGCCGATGAGCCGACCAGCGCCCTCGACGTCACGGTGCAAAAACGGATCCTCGATCTGCTGGGCACGTTGCGGCGCGAATCGGGCACTGCGGTGCTGTTTGTCACCCATGATCTGGCGCTGGCCGCCGAGCGCGCCGACCGGCTACTGGTGTTTCGAAATGGCGAGATCCAGGAGCACGGGGATACCAGCGCTATCCTTCGCGCGCCGCGCCACCCCTATACGCGACAGTTGCTTAGCGATGTACGCGGCGAGGCTCTGACTATCGCCCCGGTGTCCGGCGATCCTCTCGCCCCCCCGGCGATTCGCCTGCAGGGGATCGCCAAACAGTTTTCGCTGGGTAAAGGCCACACATTGCAGGCGCTGGAGGCGGTAAGTTTTGAGGTACGCCGCGGCAGCACCCATGCGCTGGTGGGCGAATCCGGCTCCGGAAAAACCACCCTGGCGCGTATTCTGCTTGGTTTCGAGCAGGCAGACAGCGGAACGGTGGTGATTAACGGCAGTGACGTGACGCACCTGAACCGCGAGGCGCGACGCCAGCTGCGACGCGAGATCCAGTTCGTTTATCAGAACCCCTTCGCCTCGCTCGATCCGCGCCAGACGCTGTTTGAAATCATTGAAGAGCCGCTTAAAAATTTCGCGCCGGTGGATAAAGCGACGCGCAGAACGCGGGTCGAGGCGGTCGCCGGTCGGGTTGCCTTACCCGTTGAGCTGCTGAGCCGCCGCGCCCGTGAACTCTCTGGCGGGCAGCGCCAGCGTGTGGCGATTGCGCGCGCCTTGATTCTGGAGCCCTCCATTCTGGTGCTGGATGAAGCCACCTCCGCGCTGGATGTCACGGTGCAGGCGCAAATCCTCGCCCTGCTTCAGCAACTCCAGCAGCAAATGGGGCTGACCTATCTGTTTATCACCCATGACCTGGCGACGGTACGGCGTATCGGGCACAGCGTCACGGTACTGCGCAACGGTCGCGTGGTTGAGCATGGCAGCGTCGAGGCGCTGTTTGCCGCGCCGCAGGATGCTTATACCCGCGAGCTTATTGACGCCATTCCCCATTTTCAACCCGCTACGGAGGAGTTCGCATGACGCGAAAACGCCTGGGCTTTTTTACCCGTCTACTGGATAACGCGCCGCCCAAAGAGCGCTATCGCCTGGCGACAGAGCAGATCCGCCACGCTGAGCGTCACGGCTTTGACAGTGCGTGGATCGCCCAGCACCACTTTCATGAGCATGAGGGTGGATTACCCTCGCCGCTGCTTTTCCTCGCCCATGCTGCGGCGCATACCCAGACCATTCGCCTCGGCACGGCGATTATCACTCTGCCGCTGGAAAATCCGCTGCGCGTGGCGGAGGATGCGGCGGTGCTGGACTTGCTGGCGGACGGGCGACTGGAAATTGGTTTTGGTTCCGGCGGCACGCCGACATCGTTTCTGCCGTTCGGCCTGACGATTGATCAGCGCGCCGCGGTATTTGAGGAGTCGCTGCATCTGATTCAGAGCGCCTGGCGCGGCGATTCGCTCGCCCATCCGGATAATCACCTTTACCCACCGGCACTGCAGCTAACGGAGCGGGTCTGGATCGCGACCTTTTCCATTGAGGGCGCGGTTCGTGCCGCGCGGGCCGGACACGGTTTGATGCTCTCGCGTACGCAGCCGCGCCCTGCTGATAAGCCCGGCTTAAGGCTGGATGAGATCCAGAATCCGATAATCGATGCCTATCTCGATGCCCTGCCAGCCGGCGTTGCGCCGCGCATCCTCGCCTCCCGCACCGCATTTGTTGCTGATACCACCGCGTATGCGCTTCAGGTCGCCACGCCGGGTTTGACCCGCCAGGCAGAGCAGCATCGCGCCGCAGGTCATGCACTCATCGGTGACAACGTCACCGATTATATCCAGCAGTTCGACGCGCATATTGGCGATTCGCAGACCGTTCTCGCCTCGCTCCGGCAGGATTCCGTGCTGCTTCGCGCCACGGATATCTCTTTCCAGGTGCATTCGGTGGAGCCTTCCCATCCGGACACGCTGCGTTCTATTGAACTGATTGCCGGGCATATTGCGCCGCATATTTTATAAGGAGTCACCATGAGCTTACTTCACGATATTCTCACCGATCTCGCCGGGATCGCCCCGTCATCTGCTCTCGCCGCCGCTCGCCAGACCCGCGAGGCAGCAACGCGACATGCGCAAGGCAGTTACGACGCACTTTTTACCACCCATGATGAAACCTTCTCTGCCGAGGCGCGCTTTAGCGTGGCGGCCAAGGTGGCGAAATGGCACAACGCGGACGATCTTGCCGCGCACTATGCGGGACTGGGTCTGACCGATCCGACGTCAGCACAACTGGCACCCGCGATTGAGTTTGCGCGCCTGCTCACCTTCTCGCCGGTTAAAGCGACGCCGGAAGCGCTAAACAGCCTGCAAGCCGCGGGCTGGAGTGCAGAAAATATCGTTACGCTGGCGCAACTGATCGCCTTTGTCAGTTTTCAGAGCCGCCTGCTTGCCGGGCTGCGTCTCCTGAATGGCAAGCCGGTATTGCATAATGACGCCCCTGTTGTCGCAGGCAGCTGGCACACAACCGCGCAAACGCGAAGCGGCAAAGCGGCGCCGGTGCGTTTCACGCAGCAGGAGTTGGGCTGGGAGCCGTGGATCGCCGCAAAACCGCTGGAAGAGTTCAGTGTGGATGAGCAAGCCGTTCTCGCCAGGTTTGGCCACAGCAATTCTGACTATTTTCGTCTGCTGGGACGCAACCTGCCGGTGCTGGAACAGCGCACGCTGACGGATAAAGGGATCTTTTATACGCCCGGTGGGCTGCCGCGTGCCGAGCGCGAACTGGCCGCGACGGTCGCAAGTAAGGTGAATGGCTGTATCTACTGCGCCTCGGTACACGCACGCAAAACCAGCCAGTTATCAAAGGCGGATAACGCCGTAGAGACGTTGCTGGCGGTGGCGCCAGGCGGCGCGTTGCATGAGGGGCAATCAGCTCGCTGGCAGGCGGAAATTGACGCCGCCGCCGCGCTCTCCGTGACCCCGCCAGCGCTGACCAGAGACCATATATCGCGCCTTGAAAGCGAGGGGCTGGATACGCTTGAGCAGCTGGACCTTATTCAGTCCGCTGCCTTTTTTGCCTGGGCCAATCGGTTGATGTTAACCCTGGGCGAACCGTTCCTGCCGTAGCCTCGTGTCGGATGGCGCTGCGCTTATCCGACCTACAAAACCCCGCAACCTTTTATCTCCCGCAGGCCGGATAAGGTGGAGCCGTCATCCGGCATTTCATCATCGAGCCTCGCCCAGTCAAAGCGGCACCCGTAGGCCGGATAAGGCGAAGCCGCCATCCGGCGTTTCATCACCGAGCCTCGCCCAGTCAAACCGGCACCCGTAGGCCGGATAAGGCGAAGCCGCCATCCGGCGTTTCATCACCGAGCCTCGCCCAGTCAAACCGGCACCCGTAGGCCGAATAAGGCGAAGCCGCCATCCGGCGTTTCATCACCGAGCCTCGCCCAGTCAAACCGGCACCCGTAGGCCGGATAAGGCAAAGCCGCCATCCGGCATTTCATCATCGCGCCTCACTCAGTCAAACCGGCATTCGTAGGCCGGATAAGGCGCAGCTGCCATCCGGCGTTTCATCACCGAGCCTCGCCCAGTCAAACCGGCATTCGTAGGCCGGATAAGGCGAAGCCGCCATCGGGCATTTCATCATCGAGCCTCGCCCAGTCAAACCGGCACCCGTAGGCCGGATAAGGCGAAGCCGCCATCCGGCGTTGCGTTACGCTGTCACCACTTCTGTCTGGTGCCTGGTGATGCGACGGTTATAAATCAGCAGCGAGGTAAGCGCGGCAAAAGTCAGCACCGCCGCTGGCAGCGCCAGATAGTTATAGCTAAAGCCAAAAGCGATAATCAGCCCGCCAAACCATGCCCCCACCGCATTACCGAAATTAAACGCCATCTGCCCACCTGCGGCACCCAGCATTTCGCCGCCCTTCGCATTTTGCAGCAGCATGATTTGCAGCGGCGCCGAGAGCGCAAACAGCCCGGCGCAGCAGATGAAGCCCAACGAGAGCGCGCCTGCTTTGCTGTCGCCGAGGAAAAATAGCGCCACCATCGCCAGCATGATCACCAGTTCGGTCGCTGCCGCAATGCGTATCGGGCTGAAGCGCGCCGACACTCTGCCGCTGAACATGTTCCCCAGCACCATTCCCAGCCCCATCAGCATCATAATCAGCGTCATGGCATTTTGTGAAAAGCCGGAGACGCTCACCATAAAGGGCTTCACGTAGCTGAACCAGGCAAACACCCCGGCATTGCCGAACATCGTAGCGGCGAAGATCAGCCACGGCTCCGGTTTCTTCAGAAAGTGGAACTGCTCGCTCAGGCGGGTCGGCGCAGTGTCATACAGGCTCGGCACCCAGAAAATGACCGACACCATCACCAGTACAAAGAAGAGCGAGATCAGCACAAAGGTATAGCGCCAGCTAAAGAGATGGCCGATCCACGTACCAAGAGGAATACCGATCAGGTTAGCGACGGTCATCCCGGCGATCATCCCGGCCACCGCCATCGTCACTTTGCCCGGAGGCGCGATTTTAGAGAGGATAATGGCGCCGACGCCAAAGATAGCGCCGTGTGGAAAACCCGAGATCAGCCGACCAATCACCAGCATCGGATATGCGCTGGAGAAGGTGAAAATCGTATTACCGACAAAGCAGAGCGCCACCAGAAAGAGCAGCACATTTTTCAGCGAGAAGCGGTTGGAGAACATCGCCATTATCGGCGCGCCAATAACCACACCCGCCGCATAGGCGGAGATCATATGCCCCGCAGACGGAATCGAGATCCCGACGTTATTCGCAAGCTCGGTCAACACGCCCATAATACCGAACTCAGCCATCCCAAGACCAAAGGTCGCAAGTGCCAACGAAAAAACCGTTTTTTTCATACCACTAACCACTTGTTAAAAGTTTGCGACGGGCATTATTGACCATTCGCGTAAGGCAGACCAGTTGAAACCTGCCCGCTGACGTTTTAATCCATGAATACAGTTTTTCTGCCCCTGCTTAATCTGCGGGGCTTTGCAGCCCCTGCTGCAGAAAATCAATCAACGCCCGCGTTTTGACCGGCAGATAGCGGCGGCTGGAGTAGATGGCAACCAGACGCAGCGGCGCTGCCGCCTGCGGGAAGACGATCTCTACCAGACGTCCCTCGTTAATCGGCTGCTGGCAGGCCTGTTTTGACAGGATGGCAAATCCCACTCCCGCCAGCGCAGCTTTGAAGGCCATCTCACCACTGTTGACGCGGTAATGCCCTTTCACATTGACCACCTCATGCTTACCCGCGGCATCGACAAATTGCCAGGCCGCGCCGTTCAGCGCACTGACGGTGGTAATGCAGGGTAAGGTTTCAAACTGGCGGACGGAAACCGGCAGGCCGTAGCGTTCAATTAACACAGGCGCAGCCACAATGGTGCAGGGAAACGTCGCCAGTGGCCGGGCAATATAATCGCTGTCATCCAGATCTCCACGGGTAACGATAACGGCGACATCCACCTCTTCGCGCAGGGATTCGAAGCCGGAGAGATTGGTTATGCAGCTGATCTCCAGTTCCGGGTAACGGCAGGCGAAATCCGCCAGCAGATCGCCGAGCAGCGCCGGCCCCATCTCGCTCGGAATGCAAATGCGTAGCGGCCCTTTGAGCTGCACCTGCCGCGACATCAACTCCGCCTCCGTCTGCTCCAGCGACTCAAGCAGCGGCTTTGAGCGCGTATAGAGAAGCTGCCCGGATGGCGTCAGTTTCCGGTGCCGCGTTGTGCGCTCAATAAGCTGCACGTTGAGCATCTCTTCAAGCCGGGCAACCGTCCGGCTGACGTTCGATGTCGGCATGGTCAGCGCCTTCGCCGCCGCCACAAAACTTCCTTTATCCACCACCGCACAGAATATCTTCAACGCGGTAAAATCCAGCCCTGCCCGCATATTTATCCCACTTTTGATAACAATGACGGTCACTTTTACCGTCTTATTCTCAAAACTGCCAGGTATTAGAGTGCCTGCTCCTCTTTTTTACAGGTTTACTCGTTGCTTATGTCACAACAAAACGCCTCCCGGATGCTTACCAGCATGGCCATCGTTATCTCCTTTATCCAGTTCGCTAATGCGCTGGAATATATGGCCTTCAATCCAATATTCGCCTTTATGGCCCCGTCCTTTGCGGTGCCGCTCGCCTTCTCCGGCTATGTCTCTGCTGCCTACACCTTCGCCGCGATGTTCTCCGGAGTGATCGCGTTCTACTTTATCGGCGCAATTAATCAGCAGCGTTTTTTGATCGGCAATATGGCGCTGCTGTGCATATTGACTCTCATGACGACACTCACCACCCACTTTGGCGTGCTGCTGGCGCTGCGCTTTTTTGCCGGGCTGGTCGGCGGCACGACTATGGGGGTGGCAACCAGCCTGCTGATCAACGCCGCGCCAGCACAGCTACGCGGCAAGATGGTGTCGACGGTGATCGCCGCGTTTTCCATGATCAGCATTGTCGGTATGCCAGCGGTGCTGTTTATCTGCTCCCGCTGGGGATGGAAAACCTCACTGCTCTCAATCAGCGCCTGCTGCCTTGTGGCGCTGGTGCTGACTGTGTGCGTCATTCCCGCGCAGCAGGGCGGCTCAGGCTCACGGCAGAAGATCACCCTTGATGCGCAAACGCTGCTCTTCGCCGCCGGTAATGCTCTGGTGCAGTTCAGCCCAATGCTGCTCATTCCTGTACTGGTGCCGCTGTTACAGCTGCTTGGCGCAACGGTCACGGAGCTTGCCTGGCTCTTTTTTGCCGGTGGCATCGCTGGGTATCTCGCGACCCGGTTTACCGGCCTGCTGACGCAACGCTATACCGCCCTTGCGCTGGCGCTGACCTCCAGCGCCCTGTTCGTTGCCAGCCTGCTGATTCCCGCGCTGCACTGCTCTAATGCCTGGCTTTTTATGCTGCTGTTTCTCTCAGGGGCCTATAGCCGCCTGGTCTCCTCATCGGTGCTCACCCTACAGTTCCCGGATAATGCGCAACGCGCGGGATTTGGCTCTTTGCAAACGGCGCTGATGCACCTCGCCACCACCGCCGCATTTTCACTCTCTTCGTGGCTGCTCTCCGCCAGGGCGCTGACCCTCGACGCCCTTAAACCATTACTGATAATTTGCGCCCTCAGCGCCCTTCTCTTTCCTCTGCTGGTGCCGCTATTGCAGAGGAAACTGGCCTTGCGCAGCGCAGCGTCAAACCCATAACAAAAAGCGCCCGGCACGCTCTTCGCCGGGCGCCATCATCGTCATAACGCCGCGCGCCGTCACCAGGAAAACCAAGGGGAATGCTGGATTCTGGAAGGTGCCTCGCAAAGATTTTCACCGTTTGCATGGCGTTGCTTTATTCAGGAAGCAACCTCGCAATTTCTGCATAAGCCTGATGAAAGGACGTTGTTTGCATGATGGCGGATTGCTAATTTTCGCTGCACAGAACCAGGGAGGAGATGATGGAAATGGATGGGGAAAAGCGAAGATTACGTTGCGTTGAGACACGCGGCAACGACGGAATACAGCGTAATCAGGTACAGCTAAAAAACCGCTCCGGCCAGGATGCCGGAGCGGTAAACGCATTACTTAATGCCTTCCGTACTCTCTTTTTTCGCTTCGAGACGTTCGACGTCGCGATACCAGCGCGGATGGTGTTTCATCGCCCAGCGGCGGCTCACTTTGCCCTCGATCATGCCTTTGATCGAACCTTTGACCCAGAAAGCCATATACATATGGATCAGGATGGCGTGGATCAAAATAATCGCCGAGGTCGCGTGCAGCAGCAGACTGTAACGAATGACCTGAATCGGAAAGTAGTGGGCAAAGTACGGGCGCCAGATCACCACACCGGTCACCAGCAGTACGGTCATCATGCTCATAATGGTCCAGAACATCATCTTCTGCCCGGCATTGTACTTGCCGACCTTCGCCACTTTGTGCTCGTTGCCCTTCAGTACCTCAACGATATTTTTCACCCACGGCCAGTCCTTCTTGTCCGGGATGTTGTGATGCACGAAGCGCACGAACATAAACATCAGCGCCAGGAAGATCACCACACCGAAGAAAGGATGCAAAATGCGCCCCATCTGTGGTGTGCCGAAGGTCTCCGTCAGCCACTGCAGCGTCGGAAAGAAGAAGGAGATGCCGGAGAGCGCCACCAAGAAGAAGCAGATCACCACCGTCCAGTGGCAGGCGCGGTCGATAAATTTCGTCCGTACAATCATTTTCGACTTACTCATGATGATCGTCCTCTTCGTCATCCACCTCTTTATTGGGGCCGATGCCAATGTAGTGGTAAATCAGCCCGGCGAACGTGGCAAGGAAGCCCGCCGCCGACAGCGGTTTCAATACCCCTTTCCACAGCCCAACCGCCGTGTCGATATGCGGATCGTTGGGCAGCTCGTGATAGAGCGCTGGCTTATCGGCATGATGCAAAACATACATCACATGGGTGCCGCCCACGCCCTGCGGATTGTAGATACCCGCATTGCTGTAACCGCGCGCTTTCAGCTTCTCAACGCGCTGCTCGCCAAGCTCCAGCATCTCCCTTTTGGTGCCGAAATGAATAGCGCCAGTCGGGCAGGTCTTCACGCAGGCGGGCTCCTGGCCGACGCTGACGCGATCGACGCAGAGCGTACATTTATAGACCCGGTTATCCTCTTTACTGAGGCGCGGGACATTAAATGGACACCCGGCGATGCAGTAGCCGCAGCCGATGCAGTTCTCCTGCTGGAAGTCGACGATACCGTTCGCGTACTGAATGATTGCACCGGCAGAGGGGCACGCCTTCAGGCAGCCCGGCTCCGCGCAGTGCATGCAGCCATCTTTGCGGATCAGCCACTCCAGCTTGCCGTTCTGCTCGGTTTCGCTAAAGCGCATCACCGTCCAGGATTTGGCGCTGAGATCGACGGGGTTGTCATAGACCCCGACGCAGTGCCCTACCTCGTCGCGAATATCGTTCCACTCCGAGCAGGCCACCTGGCAGGCTTTGCAGCCCACACAGGTGGAGACATCAATGAGTTTGGCAACCTCCGCTTTATAGTCACGCGCCTTTGGCGGCGGCGTGACGGGGTTGGTCGCAGAGCGTTTAATAATGTCCTGAGTTTCCATAGCCATAATGTCGCGCCCTTACGCCTTCTCGATATTGACCAAAAACGCTTTATATTCCGGCGTTTGCGAGTTCGCATCGCCGACGTTAGGCGTCAGCGTGTTGGCGATATACCCCTTCTGCGCCACGCCTTCAAAGCCCCAGTGCAGCGGAATACCCACGGTCTCAACCTGCTGACCGTGCACCTGCAGGGTTTGCAGACGCCGCGTGACCACCGCCACCGCGCGAATGAAACCGCGCTGGCTGCTGACCTTAACGCGATCGCCATTGCGGATGCCTTTTGCTGCGGCCAGCGTTTCGCTGATTTCAACAAACTGCTCCGGCTGGGCAATGGCGTTAAGCCGCGCGTGCTTGGTCCAGGTGTGGAAGTGCTCCGTCAGACGATAGGTAGTGCCGACATAAGGGAAGTGCTCTTTTTTCCCCATACGCTTCACATCCTCTGCGTAAATACGCACCACCGGGCTGGAGATCACGTTCGGGTGCAGCGGGTTGGTGCCGAGCGGCGTCTCCACCGGTTCGTAGTGCTCCGGGAACGGCCCTTCGGCAAGTTTATTGAGCGCAAACAGACGCCCCATCCCTTCCTGCTGCATGATAAACGGCCCGGTATTACTTCCCGGCGGCGCGGTGTTGTAGTCCGGAATGTCATTCCCGACCCACTTTGCACCGTTCCACTGGATCAGCATCCGTTTCGCATCCCAGGGTTTACCCATGAAATCCGCCGATGCGCGGTTGTAGAGCACCCGGCGGTTCATCGGCCACGCCCAGGCCCAGCCGAGCGTATTGCCCAGCCCCGATGGATCGGCGTTATCACGGTTTGCCATCTGGTTGCCCTGCTCGGTCCAACTGCCCGCATAGATCCAGCACGACGAGGCGGTGGAGCCATCATCACGCAGCAGCGCAAAGCTGTTCAGCAACTGGCCTCTCTTCGCCAGGAGTTGACCATTGGTGTCATAGAGATCTTCCAGCGCGTAGCCGTTGTTCTCTTTTGCGACCTCTTCGGAGTGCGGATTATGCGGCTGGCTGTAGTGCCAGGACATATTAAGCAGCGGTTCTGCACCTTTGCCCCCTTCAGTGCGGTACATTTCGCGCATCCGGTGGTAAATACCCGCCAGGATCTCACCGTCGTTAAGCGCTTCGCCCGGCGCATCCTGCCCTTTCCAGTGCCACTGCAGCCAGCGCCCGGAGTTGGCAATCGAACCATCCTCCTCGGCAAAACAGGTGGAGGGCAGACGGAACACTTCTGTCGCAATCGCCGACGGGTCAACGTCGTTCATCTCGCCGTGGTTCTGCCAGAAGCTGGAGGTCTCGGTGACCAGCGGATCGATCACCACCATGTACTTAAGCTTGCTCAGGGTGCTGACAACCGTGTTCTTATCCGGGAACGAGGCCACCGGGTTAAAGCCCTGGCAGATGTAGCCGGTCACTTCACCCTTCGCCATCATGTTGAAATATTTGATGACGTCGTAGGATTGATCCCACTTCGGCAGCCAGTCGAAGCCCCAGTCGTTCTCTTTTTGCGCCGCATCGCCATAGAACGATTTCATCAGGCTGACGAAGAACTTCGGATAGTTGCTCCAGTAATTCACCTGATCGGGCAGCATCGCTTTCGGCGTGTTCGCCGCCAGGTACTGTTGCAGATCGGTCTGTTTTTCCGACGGCAGCGTCAGGTAACCCGGCAGGCTGGTCGAGAGCAGCCCCAGATCCGTCAGCCCCTGAATATTGGAGTGACCACGCAGGGCGTTAACCCCGCCGCCGGCCATGCCCATATTGCCGAGCAGCAGCTGGATCATCGCCATGGTGCGGATGTTCTGCGCACCGACCGTATGCTGCGTCCAGCCCAACGCGTAGAGGAACGTCGTGGTTCTGTCTACGGCACTGGTCGACGCGAGCACGTCGCACACCTTCAGGAAGTCCGCTTTTGGCGTACCGCAGATATTCTCTACCGTTTCCGGGGTGTAGCGATCGACATGCTGTTTGAGCAGGTTCCAGACACAGCGCGGATGGGTCAGCGTCTCATCACGTTTCGCATAGCCGTTGTCATCAAACTGGTAGTTCCACGTCGTTTTATCGTACTGCCGTTTTTCAGCATCGTAGCCGCTGAACAAACCCTCTTCGAAGGCAAAGTCATCCCGCACCAGCAGGCTGGCGTTGGTGTAGTGCCTGACGTATTCCGCGTTGATCTTATTGTTTTCGATCAGATAGCGCAGCACGCCGGAGAGGAAGGTGATATCCGTCCCGGAGCGGATCGGCGCATAGATATCCGCCACCGACGCCGTGCGCGTAAAGCGCGGGTCGACAACGATAAGCGTCGCGTCATTGTTGTTTTTGGCTTCCATTGCCCAGCGGAAACCGACCGGGTGGGCTTCAGCGGCGTTGCCGCCCATTACCATCACCACGTTGGCGTTTTTGATATCAACCCAGTGGTTGGTCATCGCACCGCGACCAAATGTTGGAGCAAGACTTGCTACCGTTGGTCCGTGTCAGACGCGCGCCTGGTTATCTACCGCCAGCATGCCGAGAGAGCGCACAAATTTTTGCGTCAGCATGCCCGTTTCATTGCTTGCCGCCGAGGCACACAGCATGCCGGTGGAGAGCCAGCGGTTAACCTTCACCCCGGCGTCGTTGGTTTCGACAAAGTGCGCATCACGATCCGCTTTCATCAGGCGGGCGATACGGTCAAAGGCTTCATCCCAGCTGATGCGCTGCCATTTATCCGAGCCCGGCGCGCGGTATTCAGGGTAACGCAGGCGGTTTTCACTGTGAACATAATCGAGCAGCCCCGCCCCTTTTGGGCAGAGCGCGCCCCGGCTGACCGGATGATCCGGGTCCCCTTCGATATGATAAATCGCTTCTCTGGCGTTCTTTGCGCCATCGCCGAGGCTATACATTAATAGCCCGCAACCCACGGAACAGTACGTACAGGAGTTTCGAGTCTCTTTTGCGCGCAGTAATTTATAATTTCGCGTCTGAGCCAGCGCCATCTTCGGGGCGAACCCTAAAACAGCGGCTGTGGTTCCTGCCATCCCGCCCGCGCAGATACGGAAAAACTGTCTGCGGTTGACGTTCATTGCTTTCCTCAATAATCAATCTTCGCTTGCGGCGGGGAAACTAAACATTTCACGGGATGAATTAATTGCGGTAAATCAATAACGCCGGGTGCTTGACACCTAATAGTCGCTGCCGTTGCGTTTTAGTGCCTCCTAAGAGGTAGCGCAGATCCCGTCGTGCTGAGGAAAACGACGATTTCGCAGCCGTGTCAGGCGTCAGGCGTCAGGCGTCAGGCGTCAGGCGTCAGGCAAAGAAAGGTGAAACAATTTCGGGGAAAAAGGAGAATGGGCGCCCCGCGCTTTTACTGCTGGCAGAGCGCCCTGTTGCGATGATGGGATCAGCTTTTCTCAACGCGTGCGAGGCTAAACCACATCCCAATTGCCAGAACCACTAACAGCATGCTGGCGGTGCTGAGCGCGACGCTGTGCGAGTGGGTAAACGCCGTTTTCGCTGCGGCAATAATCCCCTCTGCCAGCGCCGGATCGGACTCCCGCGCCAGCCGGAACGCTTCGCCGATGGACGATGAGGCCTGTGCCGCCGCCTCGGCGCTCAGCTGCTGTGGCAGGTGGATGGTTGCGGAGAATGTGCGGCTTAAGATCAGGCCGAAGACCGCAATTCCCAGACCCGCGCCCAGCTCATAGGACATGGTTTCAATCGCCCCTGCCGCCGCCGCTTTCTCCTTCGGCGCAGCAGCCATAATGGCCGCCGTCGAGGCGAGCAGCGCACTGGCGGCGCTAAAGCCGAGCAGCGCCATCAGCACCGCTGCCTGCACCGGCTGGGTCGAGAAGTTGGTCAGCGACAGCCCAAAGAAGCTGATTGCGCTGAGCGCCATCCCGCCTGCCGCCACGTAACGCAGCCCCAGTTTTGAGACCAGCACCCCGGCAATTGGGCCACTAAAACCGCTGGCAATCATCACCGGCAGCATAAATACCCCGGCGGCGAAAGGCGTAAAGCCGTGCACAAATTGCAGCTCCTGCGCCATCAGCAGCTCGAAGCCCACCAGCGTCACCATGGCCATAATTGCCATCAGCGCGCCGCTGAGGATCACACGGTGCGTAAAGAGCCGCATGTCGATCATCGGCCGGCTCGCCGCCAGCTGGATGCGCACAAAACCGGTCAGTAACAGGCCGCCAATCAGCAGCGTGCTGGCCACCAGCCACAGCGGCAGCGTCCCTTTCATGGCGGTTTTCGCACTCCACACCAGCAACAGGATGGCGGCAATCAGCGCCAGCGCCTGGTTAAGATGCAGCGGCTGATCGGCACGCCCCTGCTGGCGAGGTACATACCGGGCGGTAAGCGTCATCACGACCAGCACAATCGGCACGTTGATGAGAAATACCGAGCCCCAGTAAAAGTGCTCAAGCAACATACCGCCAATCAGCGGGCCAAATGCCGCACCGCCGGAGCCAATTGCCGCCCAGACGCCGAGCGCGGTGTTGCGATGGTGCGCCTGAGAAAAGGTGGTGCGGATCCCGGCAAGCGTCGCGGGCACAATCATCGCCGCGCCGACGGCGAGCAGCGCACGGGTGACAATCAGCCAGCCTGCGGTGGGAGCAAATGCCGCCAGCAGCGATGCGCCGCCGAACAAACCGCTGCCAATCAGCAGCAGGCGCTTAAAGCCGATTTTGTCGCCCAGCGCGCCCATCGGCAGCACCATCCCTGCCATCACCAGCGAATAGATATCGATGATCCAGAGCAGCTCATTCCCGCTGGCATCCAGCGCGGTGCTGAGCGTCGGCGCGGCAACATGCAGCACCGTCGCATCAATCGCCACCGGAATATAAACCAGCACAATGATGACCAACGTTAACCACTGACGAAACATAACTTCTTCCTCTTTTATCCGTTCTGGACGCCTGTCCAGAAATGCGATCCTACGGATTGTTGAACACATGTCCAGCTTTTTGTTACACTCCGCGGCACGTTTTAAGGGGAAAATATTTCATGAGCTATTTAAATCGGGACGATCGCCGGGAAGTGATCCTGCAAGCCGCCATGCGTGTTGCGCTGGCGGAGGGCTTTTCCGCGATGACGGTGCGCCGCATCGCCAGTGAAGCCGGGGTGGCAACGGGCCAGGTGCACCACCATTTCATCTCGTCAAACGAACTCAAATCGCAGGCCTTTATTCGGCTGATCGATGAACTGCTGGAGGTTGAACTGGTGCCGGAAACCGCGCCGTGGCGCGAGCAGCTGTTTGCCATGCTCGGCAGCGATGAAGGCGGGCTGGAGCCCTATATTCATCTGTGGCGCGAAGCGCTGCTGCTGGCGAGTAAAGATCCGGAAATCAAAGGCGCCTATCTGCTGACCATGGAGATGTGGCACGTCAAAGTTGTCAGGCTTATTGAACAGGGCGTGGCGGCAGGCGAATTTACCCTGCATGATCCGGCGGCGGATATCGCCTGGCGGCTGATCGCGATGGTTTGCGGCATGGACGGGATTTGCATCCTCGGCATGCCAGATGTCGATGAATCAGCCTTCAAACGCCATCTGGCACGGATGATTGAGAAAGAGCTCTGCTAGCGCTTGCCGCTTTGCAGATCAAAGCCGTCCATCACGGTTTGCAGCTGTTGCAGGGTAAAGCCCGACTGCGCATCGCTCACCCCCAGCCCGAAGCGCTGCTGTAGCGTCTCATACAGCGCGGCAACATCGGGCAGATGCGTCTCCTCCACCACTTTGCCCTGCTGCCAGTGGGTAAAGTGGAAGTTGGTGAGGGTCATTTTGCCGCCGTCCGGCAGATGGCGGCACATCAACAGGTGGTGGCGAAAATGGGAAGTCGGCCAGTGTGCGGAGTGGAAGTTGCCCAGCACGTAATCTGCCTGATACTGCTCCCCCATCTCAAACTGATACATCGTCTGCCAGTGCTCATGATGGCGGAACTGCAACTGCCAGTTTTCACCCGCGCGCAACAAGCGATAGAGACCGTGCGGCGTCGCCTGCTCAATCTCCTCCTGCAGGCGGATTGGCGCCGTCAGGCTCTGACCACCGAAGCCGACATCGGCGATCCACGGCTCCCCGTTGAGCTGCACCAGCAGCAGGCGATGGGTGCGCGGCGGCATCTGCTCCGGGTTGGCGAGCAGTACGCGCGCCAGCAGGCTGCGCACCTCAAACCCCATCTCGCGCAGCGCGCGCTCAAAAAGGCCGTTCTGCTCAAAACAGTAGCCGCCGCGCCGGCCCACGACCAGCTTGGCGAAAATCGCCTCATCGCTGAGATCGATTTCACGCGGCAACACCACGTCGATGTTTTCGAACGGGATCGCGGCGTTATGGTGCAGATGCACGGCGCGTAAGGTTTCAAGGGTGGCATCCGGCGTGTGATGCCAGTCGATGCGATCCAGATAAGCGCTTAAAAACGGGGTCATACAGGCTCCTTGCGTGTGATGTCCTTTGGTTATAACCCATATTTTTTCTGCCACTGGCGTTTTCGTGCCCTCACTTTATCCCTTTGTGCTGCGCTGCATGATGGCCAGCGCCGTCAGCATCAAGCCCAGCCCGGTAATCAGCGTCAGGGTCGCCATCGCCATCCCCTGACCCACCGAACCCTGCTCAAACTGCCGCCAGATAAAGACTGCCACGGTTTGCGTGCCCGCAGGCGACAGCAGCAGCGAGGTGACCAGTTCGCGCGAAGCAATAGCGAAGACCATCAACATCGACGCGAGCATTGCCGGGAAAATCAGCGGCAGCACAATAAAGCGCAGCGCCTGAAACGCACTGGCACCATGCACCCGCGCCGCCGGTTCAAGATTACCGCCGAGCTGGCGCATGGCGCTGCCGATGTAGCGCACCGGCCACGGGAGCAGCAGACAGCAGTAAGAGAGCAGCAAAATTGCCCACGTGTTATAGGGTGAAACCGGCCAGAACGCGCGGTTCCACAGCAGGATCAACCCTACCCCGACCACCACGCCCGGCAGCGCGGCGGGCATAAGCGAGAGCGCATCGATAAGCGCGCGACCTTTTATCCTCTGCATCACCACCAGCCAGGCGGCGCATAACCCGAGCAGGCCGGTAATTAGCGCCGCCGCAAACGCGAGGGAAACGCTGGTGCCGAGCGCAGGCAGCGCATCACCGCGCTGGGCAAAGAGTGCCGCAAAGTGAGCGCCCGTGAGATTGTCCCACGCCAGCCCGCCAGAAAGTGTGGCGCTAAAACCGGTCACCGCCATCGACAGCCCCGGCAACACCACCGCGATAAGACCGACCATCGCCATCGCCAGTACCACCGGCGTGGTAAACAGCCCCAGTTTTGCGCCAACGTGCGCGGCGGGTTTGCCGGAGACGCTGGTGACATCGGTGCCGCCGGTCAGTTTGCGTTGCAGCGCCCAGCCGCCGAGCGCAACCGCAATCAGCACCAGCGACAGCAGCGAAGCGCCGGGCAGATCGATCGGCCAGTCGGCGAGCTTCTCCTCGATGCCGACCGTCAGCATCACCACCCCGGAGCGGGTGCCCAGCGCCGCCGGCACGCCATACTCCTCAATCGCCAGCGTGAAGGCCAGCAGCATCCCCGCCGCCAGTGCGGGTGACAGCAGCGGCAAGGTGATGTGGTAAAACGCCCGCCATGGTGTGGCGCCATGTACCCGCGCGACCAGCGCCAGCCGCTGACCGCTGGCAAGCAGGCTGCGCGAGACGGCAAAGTAGACCACCGGGAAGATATTGAGCGTCATCACCAGCACAATGCCGCTTTTGCTGAACAGCAGATTATTGAGATCCAGCCCGGTGAGCTGCATCAGGTAGCCCTGGGTTTGCAGCACCAGCATCCACGACAGCGCGGCAATGTAAGGCGGCGTCAGAAACGGGATCAGAAACAGCAGATCCCACAGCTTCGGGCACGGCAGATCGAACAGCCCACGCGCGACCCCCAGCGGCAGGCCAATCAAAGCGCTAAGCAGCGCAACGCCAAGGGCGATTTGCAGCGTGCCGCTGAACATCGCCGGCAGCTGCGGCTCGGCGAGCAGGTGCGGGATCGCCGAAAAGGGGTCGCGCAGCGAGCCTGCGCTGAAGTGGGGAAAGAGTGCCTGTAACACAATAAAGAGTAACGGCAGCGCCACCAGTATCACCAGCAGCACCGTGGTTATCCGGGCGATAACGGTCTGATTCACGGCAAGGGATCCTGAAAGCGGGGTTGCCCCCGCAGTGGGTTTTACTGGGCGAACAGCGTGTTGAAGCGCTTGAGGATCTCGCCGCGCTCACTGCCGGTGTCGCTCTGAGTCGGCAGCAGTTTCAGCTCGCTTAACAGCGGACGTTTAGCGGCAACATCGGTACGGGCAGGCATCAGCCAGGCGTCGGCGACCATTTTCTGCCCTTCCGGTGACAGCACATAGTCGATAAAGGCTTTCGCCTCCTGCTCATGCTGGGTGGATTTGAGGATCATCATCGGGCGTGGCGCAATCACCGTGCCGCTGGCCGGGAAAATGACCTTCAGCGATTCGCCCTGCGCGATATTGCCATAGGTGACGTAATCCACCGCGCCGAAGACTGCCGCTTTCGCCCCCTGCATCACCGGCGTCACCGCCTGCGCGTTCGGGCCGCTCACCACCATGCCGTTCTTTTTCAGATCGTCAAAAAGCTGCCAGGCGTTATTGCCCATGCCATTTTGCAGCCCGATCAGCAGATCGAGCGATGCGCCGGAGAGCGCCGGGTCGGGCGTGGTGACTTTATCCTTGAACGCAGGCGCGGTGAGATCGCGCCACTCTTTCGGCTCCGGCGTGCCGCTTTTGCTGTTCCAGACAATGCCGAGCGCCGAAATGCCCTGCGCTACATAGTCCGCACTTTTCAGCGTCCCCGGCACTTTTTCGGCATTAGCGCTGGTAAACGGCAGCAGCCAGCCGCGCTTATGCAGATCCTCTGCCGTCTCCCACGAGGCGGAGATCAAAATATCCGCCTGCGGATTGGCCTGCTCCGCCTCCAGGCGCGCCATCACTTTGCCGGTGGTGGCCTGGAAGATATTCACTTTTACCCCGCTCTGCTGCTCGAAGCCGCTGGCGAGGTTTTTCGCCAGCGATCCCGGCCCGGCGGTGTAAACCGTCAGCGCATGCGCGCTGGATATGATCATCGATGACAGCGCCATAGCGAGGGCGACTCCTTTTTTCACAGACAGTAAACCTTTCATGCAGATTCCCCTGAGGTTGACGTAACGGTGCGAACAGACTCCACCTCGCCGGAAGCGAGATGAACAATGCGGTCGGCGAGCAGCTCTGCTTCACGGCGATCGTGGGTGACATAGACGGCGGTGGTGCCAAGCTGGCGCAACAGGCGCGCCATCTCATGGCACAACGCTTCGCGCAGCGCGGTATCGAGATTGGAGAGCGGCTCATCAAATAGCAGCACGCCCGGCTCAGCAACAATGGCCCGCGCCAGCGCAACGCGCTGCTGCTGGCCGCCAGAGAGCCCGGCGGGTTTGCGCTCGGCGAAATCCGCCAGCCCGACGCGCGTCAGCGCCTGCATTACTCGTGCATCACGCTCGTCGCGCGGCACAGCGCGCATCTTCAGCGGAAAGGCGACGTTTTGCGCCACGCTCATGTGCGGCCACAGCGCGTAATCCTGGAATACCATGCCGATGTCGCGCGCTTCGGGCGGCAACGACCAGCCCGCCTTCGCCACGCAGCGATCGCCAAACCAGATGTCGCCATTAGCCGGTTGCGCCAGCCCCGCCAGCAGGCGCAGCAGCGTGCTTTTGCCGCAGCCGGAGGGGCCGAGCAGCGCGACGATGGTGCCCGCCGGAATGGCTAAGTCGATTCGATTGAGAACGGTGTGCGCGCCGAAAGCGTACGAAACGCCTTGCAGCCGGATGTCAGTAAATGCGCTCATCGACGCCCTCCTGTTTCAGGAAGCCGTGCGAAACCCGCGGTCTGCATCCGCAGGGCGCATCCACCTGAGCAGAAGTCAGGGGAGCAAACATCTTGTTATCCTCTTTGGGATTTGATTGCGGCTGACTATAGGCAGGGAGTGTGACGGTGAAATGACACTTATATGGCGCCTTGATTTTTAAGGAATGTCTACACTGAAAAGAACGCTGTTTTTAACCTAAAAGGGATGCCCGTGCGGATCGCCACGATAACCAATTTTGCCTATATCGCCACGGTGGTGTTAACGCTCAGCTCCGGCGTCGCGCTATTTCTGGCCTCCAGCGCGGAACACAATGAGCGCGAGGCGGTGACGCAAAGTCGCCTCTTCGACACCCTCACCGATGCGCTGGAAAAAGAGGCCTGGGCATTAAGCGAGCTGGCGCGCGAAGCGGTGATCAAAAAACAGCCGGAAATCCTCCAGAGCTGGAAGACCCGCGCGGAACAGGATATTGATCTGGAGAATCATCTCGCCGCGCTGCGGGATAATGGTGCCTCCGATGAGGAGTTGCTTATTCTGCGCGACGGTCTCTCAACCCTCGATCAACTGGAAGATGAGCAGCGGATCGCCATCAGCGACGTTGAGGCGGGAAAAACCGATGAGGCGATGAACCTGCTCTTTAGCACCAGCTATGAAGAGCGCCTTTCAGAAACCGAATATCGCTTCGCGCACTTTCGCAGCCTGATCGATCAGCGCACGCAAAGCGCTATTGCGAACGCCACCGACCTCTCCCTGCGCCTGCGCACCCTCTCTGAGATCATGGTCGGCCTGACCGCCCTGCTGTTTCTGTTTGTGCTCGGTTTTATTATTAAACACCGCATCCTGCGCCCGGTGGTGACGCTAAGCGACGTGGTGAACCGGCTGGCGACGCAGGATTACAACGTCGAAGCGCCGGTGCTGGCGCAGGTCGATGAGATTGGCGATATGGCGCAGGCAATCCGCATTTTTCGTGAGAACGGGCTGGCCCGCCAGCGCCTCGAGCTGGAGCGCGATGCCGAATGGGCGACGCGCACCCTGCTGGCGCGCATGACCCAGCGCTTGCAGGGGTGCGACTCTTTGCAGGCGATTGTGCGGGTGGTGAGCCGTTTTGCGCCGCAAATCATTCCCGATATGGGCGCGCGGCTCTATCTGCTGGACAGCAACGCTAATCGCATGAAGTGTGTCGCCCGCTGGGCGCTGCCGCCCGGTGAAGATTCCCCTTTCGCGCCGGACAGCTGCTGGGCGCTGAAGCGCGGCCAGCTGCACAGCCCCGGTAACGGCGACGTTGATATGCCCTGCGATCACATCGTGCCCGAGATCGCCGCCCGGGCGATCTGCGTGCCGCTGAATGCCCAGAACAAAAGTATCGGCCTGCTGACCTTTGATAACTACACGCCGGGCAAAGAGCCGCCCTATATCTATCTTGAACTGCTGGCGGAAACCCTCGCGCTGGCGTTAGCCAACCAGATGCTGCGCGATACGCTCACCGAAAAAGCGACCTATGATTCCCTGACCGGCCTGCGTAACCGCCACAGCCTTGAAGAGACGCTGCGCAATATGATCGATCAGGCAATGGTCGACAATACGCTGCTGAGCTGCCTGATGCTGGATGTCGACTACTTCAAAAAACTCAACGACCTGCACGGACATGACGCAGGCGATAAAGTGCTGCGCGAGCTGTCGCGCATTATTACCGACACGCTCGGCGAGTGCGGCGTCGCCTTCCGCTACGGCGGCGAGGAGTTTTTGCTGATCCTGCCGGGGAAGAGCGAAACGGAAGCGAAAATGCTCGCCGAGCGGCTGCTAAATACCATACTTAAACACCCGATGCGTTACGAGTCGCAGGATATAGGCCCGGTGTCGGTCTCCATCGGTCTCGCCACTTGGCCGCGCCACGCCAGGGCTGATAACCTGGTGCGTGCCGCCGACCTCGCGCTCTATATGGCGAAGGAGCAAGGCCGCGGGCAGATTGTGGTTGCCCGCCACGCCGGGTAGTTGCGGAAATTTTGCTAAAGGAGAGGTTATGAGCCATTTTCGTCCGGTGGCGTTAGAGCACGCCAGCCGCCTGTTAAACCACGGCCCGACCGTGATGATCACCAGCCGCGATGAGCAGATCGACCGCCGCAATGTGATGAGCGCCGCCTGGTCGATGCCGGTCGAGTTTTCACCGCCGCGCATCGCCATCGTGGTGGATAAAAGCACCTGGTCGCGCGAGCTAATTGAGCGCAGCGGCATGTTCGGCATTGTCATCCCCGGCGTTGCCGCCGCGAACTGGACTTACGCCGTGGGCAGCATTACCGGGCGCGATGAGGATAAGTTCAACTGTTATGGCATTCCGGCGATTGCCGGGCCGGTGCTGGGCCTGCCGGTGGTGGAAGAGAAGTGTCTGGCGTGGATGGAGTGTCGCCTGCTGCCGCCGACCGCCGCGCAGGAGAAATATGACACGCTGTTTGGCGAAGTGGTCTCTGCCGCCGCCGATGAGCGCGCTTTTGTGCAGGGGCGCTGGCAGTTTGATGATGATCAGTTGAACACTATCCACCATCTCGGCGGCGGTACCTTTGTCGCCAGTGGCAAAACGATGATGGCCGGGCAGTAAGGCCTGCCCGGCCAGCCGTTACATACTGTAGCCGGGCTTTTTAATCAGCTTCTCCATCTGCGGCGCAATCTCTTTATCCCAGGCGTTCACCTGCCACTCTTCCGGTGCGATCTCGGTGAGCGCCACGCTGATGGAACTCTCTTTGCTGTTGAGATGGCGAACAATCACCTCGGTGATATCCGCCGCCAGCGCGCTCTTCTGCTCGTCGTTCAGATCGCGGGGAAAACATTTGATATCGATATGCGGCATGGTCTGCTCCTTTTTTAATAAAAAATGACGATAACACAGCGGGCCACGCGCGCTAGCCGATAATGTCGTTGCGCCGCAGCACCGCCTCCAGTTTTGGCAGCGCGCAGACGGCATCGGCAATGGCATTCATCTTCGGCGTGTTGCTGGCAAACCACGCCTGGCGCGGCCCCCAGCTCCGCATCACGCAGAGATAGATGTCCAGCAGCGTAAGCTGTTCACCGAAGGCGTAAGGGGCGGCTTGCAGCTGGCTCTCCAGCCACAGATAGAGGGTTTTGCGATAAGCGATGCAGCTCTCTTTCAACTGCTCCGCCGCGTCCGGCGCCCAGCGCTCCGGGTAATCAGCATAGGTAAAGGTCGGGTAGACATTCGCCACCAGCCATATCAGCAGCCGCCAGAACTGCTGGCGCTCCGGCGTCCCTTCTGGCGGAGCCAAATCAGGACGACTGTCGAGGATCATCAGCGCCACGGCAGCGGATTCGGTCATCACACTGCCATCTTCCAGTTGCAGCGTAGGCACCTGGCAGAGCGGGTTGAGCTTGCGCAGCATCTCCTGCTGCGGGCCGGGCTGGTCAAAGCCTTTAACATCGTGAAACTGATAAGGGATATCAGCCAGCGTAAGCATCGCTTCGCTGATGGCCGATCCAAAGCCGGGTACGCCATAAACGGTGATCATAGGGTTACCTCGCACGTCACAAGAGGCTTAAGCTTAGGTCAGAGTGGCGAGAAATTCGTCAGCCTGCTGTGGCGAGGTCAGGCGCACAAAGCGCAGGTGCTGGTAGCGCGGATCGGCCATATCACGCGCGTAACGCTCGCGGTTGCTGCGCCAGGTCTTGATGGTCCAGAGAATGATCGACTCGCGGCTCAGGAAGGAGCGGCGAAAGCTTTCGCAATTCCCGGTGCCGGGCCACAGCTCCTGTTTGTGCCACGCGCGTTTTATCGCCCGCAGCACCGCCTGGCGCAGGGTGCGCCAGAAGCCGTAATCGATCCAGATAATCAGATCGACGTTACGCCATTTGATGTCGCGGCTGCGGTTATAGTTGCCGTCCAGCACCCAGCCCGGCTGTTGCAGGAGCTGTTCAAGTTTCGCGTAGAGCTCTTCGTCCGGCGTCCCCTGCCAGTTGGGCCGCCAGTAAAGGGTGTCCATATCGATATAAGGGACGTCAAGCTGGCGCGCGAGACGCTTACCCAGCGTCGATTTGCCGCTGCCGCTGGTACCAATAATGTTGATTCTCATCTTTTACGCCGATTCCCGCTCAGTCAGGTGAAAGCCAATATCGATAATCTGCTCGCCGTCGCTACGTCCCTCGATGCGATTAGCCAGCAGTGTCGCCGCCCGCGCGCCGATAGCGTAACGATCAAGAGCAACCGTGGTGATGGCGGGCACATTTGCTGCGGCAAAATCGAGATCGCCAAAGCCCATTACCGCCACGTCCTGCGGCACGCGCAGCCCGCGCGCCTGAAGCTCGCTAATCGCCCCCTGCGCAAGGGTGTCGGAGCCGCAGATAATCACATCTAGTTCTGTTGTTTCCAGCAATTGCGCCGCACCCGCCCGACCATCAGCAAAGCGGGCAGGCAGTTGCGACTCAACATAAGGTGCGTCGGTAATGCCGTGTCGCGCCAGCCCTTCGTACAGCCCGTTTTTACGCTGCGCAGCCGTTCTCTCTGTCGTCCATAACAGCCCCGGCCGCCGGTATCCTTTGCCGAGCAGATACTCTGCCGTCGCCAGGCCCGCTTTCTCATGGGAGAAGCCGACCAGCATGTCGATGGGTGTTGGCGTGATATCCCATGTCTCCACCACCGGCACACTGGCGTTGAAGATGATCTTTTTCAGGTCATTAGCGTGGTGGATGCCGGTGAGCACAATGCCGTCCGGGCGGCGCGACATCAGGGTCGATACCAGCTCGGTTTCCGTTTGCGGCGTGTAACCGGCGCTGCACAGCAGCATCTGATAACCGCGCTGTGAGAGTGTTTCACCCATTGCCTGAAGCGTATCGGCAAACAGCGGATCGTTGATGTGGGGCACCAGCACGGCAACCAGTTTGCTGCGCCGTGAGGCCAGCCCACCGGCCAACGCGTTGGGAATGTAACCCGTCGCTTTAACCGCGGCGAGCACCTTTTTCACGGTTTCCGCTCGCACCTGGTCCGGCGTGTTAAGCGCCCGACTGACGGTCATGGAGGAGAGCCCGGCGGCGCGGGCAACGTCATCCAGCGTCGGCGCGCGGGAGATAACAGCACGAGAAGGTCTTGCCATCTTCACTCACAGAGCCCGCAGAGGCGTTAGCATTGGCTACGTTATATTTTGTAGTATAACTATAACTCCAATCAATACCTCTGTTCACTTTTAAATCAGTGCATTACCTCACCGTTTTGCTTAAAAAATGTTAGCGCTAACATCAACTAACACGCCAGTTACCGCTGAGCGGACACCCTCCTGACGGAAGTTTTTGCAGCCGATCGCATTTTCACTTTTTGTACAAGTTTGGTGCACTAAACAAGCTGCAAAAGCCCACCATAATCATGTTAGCGCTATCATTTTTTACCAGCTTACGCCCGGCGGATTGACCTGCGAAGTGTCAACCCCTTCGCCCTGCTCACCCCAGCGCGCCAGCACCTGTTGATACTCGCCGCGGGCGATGGCGCCGTTGATCGCCGCCTGCAAAGCCAGCACCAGGCCGTTACCCTTTTTGCTGGTGGTCGCCACCCAGGTTTTCTTCGGCCCCAGCCCGACCACTTTTGTTGTACCATTCAGCGCCGCTTTATATGCCGCGACCGACTGCGGACCAAACACCACGTCCGCCCGCCCGGACTGAATATACAAATTGCCGGAGGCATCATCCGTCAGGTAGATCGGTTTTGCCGCCTCGCGCCCGGCGGCGCGGTTCTCCTCATTCCAGCGCAGCAAGATCCGCTCCTGGTTGGTGCCGGAGCCAACAATCACTCTGCGCCCGGCCAGGTCGGCTGGGCCGCTAATCGCGTTTATCGGGCTGGTGGCTTTCACTGAAAAAGCGAGTGAGTCGGCGCGATAAGTAGCGAAGTCAAACTTCTGCTTACGCGCCTCGGTGACGGCAATATTGACCAGCGCCACATCGTAGCGCCCGGAGGTGATGCCGAGCGGCCAGTCCTCCCAGGCGGTCGGTACCAGTTTCATTTTGAGACCAAGACTGCTCGCCAGCAGCCTGGCGATATCCGGATCGCTGCCAATACGCGTGCGGTTATCGCTCGCCAGTAAAGCCAGCGGCGGTGAGTTAAGCGCGGAGATGGCAACCGTCAGCGTGCCCGGCTCAACAAAACGGTAATTCGCCGGGATTTTAGCGATTGCCTCCTCATCCCGCGTCGCCACAATCGGCTGCTCGTTGGCGCGCAGATCGATCTGCCCGGCCACAACCGGGCCTGCGCTGCACAATATCAGCGCCAGTAATGCCTTTTTCATACGCACTCCCTACAGCACTTTGGAGAGAAACTGGCGCGTGCGGGCGTGCTGCGGCTGATTCAGCACCGCCTCACTACTCCCCTGCTCCACAATTTTGCCGTCGACCATAAACACCACCTGGTCGGCGACCTCGCGGGCAAAACCGATCTCATGGGTCACCACCACCAGCGTCGATCCGGCCCGCGCCAGCTTTTTGATCACATCCAGCACCTCGCCCACCAGTTCCGGATCGAGCGCGGAGGTCGGCTCATCAAACAGCATCACGCGCGGGCGCAGCGAGAGCGCACGGGCGATGGCGATACGCTGCTGCTGGCCGCCGGAGAGATGACGCGACCAGGCATCGGCTTTGTTACGCAGCCCGACCACATCCAGCAGTTCAAAAGCCTGCTCGACCGCCGCTTTACGGCTCAGCTTTTTATGGGCAATCGGCGCTTCAATCAGATTCTCCAGCACCGTCAGGTGCGGAAAGAGATTGAAGTTCTGAAACACGTACCCGACGTTGACCCGCTGGCGCAGGATCTCCTTCTCTTTCAGCTCGTAGAGTTTGTCCCCCTGCTGGCGGTAGCCGATGTACTCGCCGTCGATACGAATAAAGCCCTCGTCGACGCGCTCAAGGTGATTAATGGTGCGCAGCAACGTCGACTTGCCGGAGCCGGAGGGGCCGAGGATCACCGTCACCGTGCCGGGCGGGATCTCCAGCGACACATTATCCAGCGCTTTATGGCGGCCAAAATATTTGCTGACGCCGCTAATCGAGATATGGCCTTCAGGAGAGATGGGCATGAGCAGGCTCCGTGGCGTGGGTGGTGTGCGTCGTCGCCGCTGCGCGGTAAACGGACGGATTGATAGCCGAGCGGCGTTCACTGCGCGCCAGCCAGCGTTCAACCAGATACTGGATCGCCGACAACACGCTGGTGATCACCAGATACCAGGCGGCGCCAACCATCAGCAGCGGGATCACCTCCTGGGTGCGGTTGTAGATCATCTGGATGGTGTAAAAAAGCTCCGGCATCGCCAGCACGTAAACCATCGCCGTGCCTTTGGCGAGGCTGATAATTTCGTTGAACCCCGAAGGTAAAATGGTGCGCAGCGCCTGCGGCAAAATAATGCGCACCGTGCGCCGCCAGGCGGGAAGCCCAAGCGCGGCAGCGGCTTCATACTGACCGTGATCGACGCCAAGAAAACCGCCGCGAATGATCTCTGCGGTATAGGCGCTCTGCACCAGCGTCAGCCCGACTACCGCCGTGGCGAACTGACCGAGCACATTAATCGTCTCGTAGCGCGCCCACTCAATTCCGGTAAAGGGAATGCCGATGGCGAGCGAGTCATAGAGGTAGGAGAAGTTATACAAAATGATCAGCACCACAATCAGCGGCAGCGAGCGGAACAGCCAGATATAGCCCCAGGCGAGGCTGCTCAGCAGCCACGACGAGGAGAGCCTCGCCAGCGCCAGCAGCCCGCCGAGAAGGACGCTCAACACCGTGCCGACCAGCGTCAGCAGCAGCGTTTGCCCTAATCCTTCGAGGATCACCGGGTCGAAAAACCAGCGGGCAAAGACGCCCCATTCCCAGCGCGGATTGAAAGCCACGGACTGGATCACCGCCGCCAGCACAAACAGCGCGACGATGGCCCCCACGGTGCGCAGCGGGTAGCGGGCCGGCACCACTTTGATTGTTTCGGTACTTTTCATGGTCGCTCCTCAGGCGGTTTTGCTCAGACGGGCCGATGACAGCACTTTGCTGAAGCGCAGCCGGCCATCAAACGGCGGCAGGCTGTACTCTTCCGTATCGCGCGTCAGGTCGAAGTGCGGCTGATAGCCCTGGCTCAGGTAGAGCCGTACCGCTTCCGGCTGGCGAAAGCCGGTAGTCAGGTAGATCTGGCTATAACCGGCAAGCTCGGCGCGGCGCTCCAGCTCCTGCACTACGCGCGCCGCCAGCCCCTGCTGGCGCAGCGAGGCGTCGGTCCAGATGCGTTTGATTTCGGCAGTGCGCTGATCAAAAGGTTTGTAAGCGCCGGTGGCGATGATCTTTCCGTCGCGCTCGAGCACGATAAACAGCCCCTGCGGCGGTACATACCACTCGCTCAGCTCCACTTCGGCGTCGCGGGAGAAGTAGTCCCCGTAGCGGGCGGCATACTCGGCAAACAGCCCGGCGAGGATCGGTTGCAGCTCGTCTGCGTCGGGCGAGACATCACGGAAACGTTCGTTCATCCTCTGCTCCTTAATCGCCAAGGCCTGGCGGGTTAATTTCTGATTGCGCGATACGCTCTACCCCTTCGCCCCAGCGGTTGAGCACCTTGTCGTAATCGCCCCTCGCCATCGCACCATTCAGCGCGCTCTGTACCGCCGGTGCCAACCCGTTGCCTTTACGCAACGTCACGGCAATATGCGCCGCTTTTGGCCAGCCGCCGTCGACGCTACCCACCAGCCGGGTTTTGCCGGTCAGCGCCGCTTTCCAGGCACCAATCACATTGGGGCCAAAGAAGGCATCCGCGCGACCGGATTGCAGCGCCAGCGTCTGCGCAGCGTCATCTTTGGTGTAGACCGGCGTAAAGGGTTTAAGCCCCTTCTTCAGGTTTTCCGCGTTCCAGGCCAGCAGGATCGCCTCCTGATTGGTGCCGGAGCCAACAATGATGCGCAGCCCGGCGATATCCGACGCCTGCTGAATCTGTTTGATGGGGCTTGCGGTTTTGACATAAAAACCGAGGGAGTCTTTGCGATAGGTAGCGAAATCAAACTTCGCTTTGCGCGCCTGGGTGACGGTGATATTGCTGATCGCGGCATCATATTTGCCGGAGGCCACGCCCAGCGGCCAGTCCTCCCAGGAGGTCGGCACCACATTCAGTTCAAGCCCGAGGCTGTCGGCCACCAGCCGGGCGATATCCACTTCGCTGCCGAGCAGGGTTTTGTTATCGGCGGCAAACACCGTCAGCGGCGGTGAGTTAAGCGCAGCAACCGCCACGGTGAATTTACCCGGCTGCACAAAGCGGTACCCTTGCGGAAGCTGGCTTATCGCCTGCGGGTTTTTCGCCGTATGGATCGGCGTGGAGTTGGCCTCAAGGCTAACGCCGGTGCCGTTGATGGTCACCTCGCTGGCCTGCGCCAGCGGCGTCAATGCAAGCGTTGCCGCCAGTAAAAGGGTGCGTCTCTGCATAGCGTTCTCTTCTTCTATTGTGTTGACCGGGGATGTGCGGGCAGCGCCAGGCCTAAACTTTCGCGCAGGGTTGTGCCGGGGTAGTCGGTGCGGAACAGACCGCGCGCTTGCAGGATCGGCACCACTTTTTCGACGAAGCGCGGGAAGGTATCCGGCGTGCCGCCCTGGATGATGAACCCGTCGGCGGCGCGGCTCTCAAACCATGCCTGCAAGCCGTCGGCCACCTGCTCAGCGGTGCCGGAAAAACGCGGGCGCGGCGAGGCGCTCTCCAGCGCCACCTGGCGCAGCGTCAGCTGGCGTTCGCGGGCGTTGCGTTTGATCTCATCAGTGGTGCTGCGAAAGCTGTTCTGCCCTAAATCGCCAATCTCCGGGAAGGGTTCGTCGAGGGGGTACTGGCTAAAGTCGTGGTGCTCGAAGTAGCGTCCGAGGTAGTTGAGCGCGTCATTGATGGAGACCAGCGCGGCGGTGGTTTGATACTGCTGCTCGGCATCCGCTTCGCTGTCGCCGACAATCACGCTGACGCCCTGGAAAATGTGCAGTTCGTCGTGACGCCGCCCGTGCTGTTCCAGCTGCTGCTTCACGTCGCGGTAGAAGGCCTGCGCCTCCGCTAACGTTTCATGGTGAGTAAAAATGGCATCGGCATGGCGCGCCGCCAGTTTTTTGCCATCCTCCGAGGCGCCCGCCTGGAAAATAATCGGCCTGCCCTGCGGCGTGCGGCCAATGTTCAGCGGGCCTGCGACCTGGAAAAAGTCGCCGTGGTGGTTGAGGGTGTGCAGTTTTGCCGGGTCGAAAAATTGTCCGCTGGCTTTATCACGAATAAAGGCGTCCTCCTCCCAGGAGTCCCACAACCCTTTCACCACATCGAGATACTCATCGGCAATGCGGTAACGCAAGGCGTGATCCGGGTGCTTTTCACGGGAGAAGTTTTTCGCCGATCCCTCCAGCGGTGAGGTGACGACGTTCCAGCCTGCCCGGCCATGGCTCAGGTGATCGAGACTGGCGAACTGCCGCGCCACGGTAAAGGGTTCGCTATAGGAGGTTGAGAGCGTGCCCACCAGACCAAGGTGCCGGGTGACGCTTGCCAGCGCCGACAACACCGTCAACGGTTCAAAGCGATTTAAGAAGTGCGGGATCGATTTTTCATTGATATATAAGCCGTCAGCGACAAATAAGAAATCGAGTTTTCCCTGCTCAGCGATACGCGCCGTCTCCTGCACAAAGTCAAAATTAATACTGGCGTCGGCGACCGCCGCAGGATGTCGCCAGGCGGACATATTTCCCGATGCGCCATGCAAGATAGTGCCAAGCCGCAATTGTCGTGCTGTAGACATACTCCCTCCGGAATTCAGGCAACAGGTGGCCCGGAGCCACCGCCCCAGGTCATTTAAAGGTTTGTTAAGGGTGCTGTAAGGCTTTTTCTGCCAGGCGGGCAAAGTAGCGCGCCGCCTCATCAATCAACCCTTCATCAGGATTAAACGCGGGATGATGCAGGCCGTTCGGGCTGTCGCTGCCGATACTGACAAACGCGCCGGGTATCTGCTGGAGATAGACGGCGAAATCCTCCCCGCCCATATGCAGATCCGCCTCTGCGGTACGGTATCCGTGTTCGTTGGCGACCTCGCGGGCGAAGTCTGCCCACTGCGGGTGATTGACAAGCGCATCCGGGCCGTCGAACCAGGTCACGGCGATAGCGGCATCGAAGGCCTGCGCCAGCCCGGCGGCGATCGCCTCAACGCGTTTTTTCACCTGCGCGCGAATAGCCGCATCGTGGGTGCGCAGAGTTCCCTCCAGCTCGACATGCTCTGGCAGCACGTTCCAGGTATTGCCGCCCTGAATACGCGTCACGCTTAACACCACCGATTCGAGGGTGTTGACGTTGCGGCTGGCGATACTTTGCAGCGCCACAACCAATTGGCTGGCGAGCAGAATGGCGTCGTTGCCCTCATGCGGCCGCGCCGCGTGCGCCCCTTTACCGCTCACCTTCAGACTGAAGCGATCGACATTGGCGTAAAACGCGCCGCCGCGCGTGGCAAATGCGCCGACCGGCAGGCCGGGTTCGTTATGCATGCCAAATATCGCGCTCACACTCTCGAGCGCACCGGCCTTAATCAGCCGTTTCGCGCCGCCAAAATTCTCTTCCGCCGGCTGAAACAGGATGCGCACCCTGCCCGGCAGGTGCTGCTCACGCTCCTTTAACAGCAAAGCCGCGCCGAGCATGACGCTGGTATGAATATCGTGCCCGCAGGCGTGCATCACACCGGGATTGCGCGAGGCAAACGGCGATTCAACCGCCTCCTCAATCGGTAATGCATCGATATCGGCGCGCAGCGCGATCACCTTCTCGCCGCTTCCGACCTCCGCGACCACTCCGGTCGGCAGATCGAGCGGCAACAGGCGCAGCCCGGCATGCTCCAGCCAGTGGCGAATGCGCCGCGTGGTTTCAAACTCCTGGAGCGAAAGCTCCGGGTGCTGATGCAGCTCGCGCCGCCACGCAATTAACTGCTCGGTAAAGCTCATCCCGCCACCTCCTGTAGGGTTTGCGTCTGCGCGACCGCCTGCGCCAGCAGCAGGAGCGAGGTTAAGCGCGCGCGTCCTTCCGCCACCGGCGTGTCGATAATAAATTCGTCAATGCCAAAGTGCTGATGCAGCCCATCCAGCCCGGCGCGCACCTTTTCTGGCGTGCCGGCAATGATGGCGCTTTCGCGCCGTGCAATACGCACTGCCGGGCTGCCAGCCTGGCGGGCAAAGGCCTGCCCCTGCGCTTCACTCGCGACGCTCACTTTTTGCCCGTTCGCCAGCTCAACGCCCCACACTTCGACCTGCTGCGCCAGCGTGTCAGCCTGCGCCTGGGTTTCTGCCACAATCACCTGCACAGCAACCAGCGTGTCGCGGCGGCTTAGCTGATGCCATTTCGTGACAACGTCACGCAAGAGGGTTTTGTCGCCATTCAGATGCGCGGCGTAGACAAAGTGCCAGTCGAGGGATGCCGCAAGCGTTGCGCTCTCAAGGCTGGCACCGAGCAGGAAACGCTCCGCCTGCACTGGCGCAAGCGGCGTCGCCAGTAAGGACTCATCCGCGCTTTCGTCCGGGGTCAGCGACAGCCAGTTATCCAGTTGCGCCAGCTGATCGGCAAAACGCCCCTTCTCGTCTGGGTTCACCCCCTGCTGCAACGCGCGGGTGGAGAGCGGTAAACCGCCGGGCGCTTTGCCCACACCCAGGTCGACACGCCCCGGAGCAAGGTTCGCCAGCAGGTTAAAATTCTCCGCCACTTTGTAGGGGCTGTAGTGTTGCAGCATCACGCCGCCGGAGCCGACGCGGATGCGCCGCGTCTGGCCGAGTATCCAGGCGATCAGCAGCTCTGGCGACGGGCTCGCCAGCTGTGAAGTGTTGTGGTGTTCAGCTATCCAGAAGCGGTGATAGCCCCAGTTTTCCGCCTGCTGCGCCAGTTGCAGCGTGCGCAGGAGCGCGTCCTGCGCGGTTTCATGCTCCGCGATGGGGCTTTTGTCCAGCAAACTCAGTCGGTAAGACATGGCACGCTCTCGTGTCAGAGAAGATGGACCAATACTGGAGCGCGCGGAATCTGCTGTGAAACAATTAATTTACATTTGGTAAGCAAAAAATTCGCAAAGTCAGCGTTGCCAGGCGCTGAAGCTATTTGTTCTGCAAATGAATGATGACAAATGCAGGTGCGGACTGGGTAAAACACCGTTCTATGGTTGTGGTTTTTTCTGTTGCATTTTTCACCATCCTGAATCATTTCCTCTGCTTGATGGAGTTGACTTCACAATTTCGACTAATAGTGTGCTGTTTACGTCTGGGTATGTTTTGCGTCAGTAAACGATTGCGGTTACGATGCTGCGCCATGTTTTCCCTTATCCATACACAGAAACAATGGAAAGAGAGAACGTGTAGCCGACGGTGCAAATCGTGTGGTTTTTGTGCTGCGGCTTGAGACATTCCGCAAGGTCAGACAGGTCAACAGGGTAATGCAATGAAAACAGAGAACAACAACACCACGGAGCATCACGCGGCGAAACGTCGCTGGCTGAACTCTCATGAAGAGGGCTACAGCCGGGCGATGGGTAACCGCCATGTACAAATGATCGCCATCGGCGGCGCAATCGGTACCGGTCTTTTCCTCGGTGCCGGCGCGCGACTGCAAATGGCCGGGCCATCGCTGGCTATCGTCTATCTCGTTTGCGGTATCTTCTCGTTCTTTATTCTGCGTGCGCTGGGCGAACTGGTGTTACACCGCCCTTCCAGCGGCAGCTTCGTCTCTTACGCCCGTGAGTTCCTCGGTGAAAAAGCCGCCTATGTCGCCGGCTGGATGTACTTCATCAACTGGGCGATGACCGGCATTGTCGATATCACCGCCGTCGCGCTTTATATGCACTATTGGGGTGCTTTTGGCGACGTGCCGCAGTGGGTTTTCGCCCTCGGCGCGCTGGCGATTGTCGGCACCATGAACATGATCGGCGTGAAGTGGTTCGCCGAGATGGAGTTCTGGTTTGCGCTGCTGAAAGTGCTGGCGATTGTGCTGTTTCTGGTGGTCGGGACGGTTTTCCTCGGCACCGGCAAACCGCTTGATGGCAACAGCACCGGCTTCCATTTGATTACCGATAACGGCGGCTTCTTCCCCCACGGCATGATGGCCGCACTGGTGCTGGTGCAGGGCGTGGTATTCGCCTTCGCCTCTATTGAGCTGGTCGGTACCGCCGCAGGCGAATGTAAAGAGCCGAAGACCATGGTGCCGAAAGCGATCAACAGCGTGATCTGGCGTATCGGCCTGTTCTACGTTGGCTCGGTGGTGCTGCTGGTGCTTCTGCTGCCGTGGAACGCTTACCAGGCGGGGCAAAGCCCGTTCGTCACCTTCTTCTCGAAGCTTGGCGTGCCATATATTGGCGACGTGATGAATATCGTGGTGTTGACCGCCGCGCTCTCCAGCCTCAACTCCGGCCTCTACAGCACCGGGCGTATTCTGCGCTCAATGTCGATGGGCGGTTCCGCACCGAAATTTATGTCGAAGATGAGCCGCCAGCAGGTGCCGTATGCCGGTATTCTGGCGACAATCTGCGTCTACATTGTGGGCGTGTTCCTGAACTACCTGGTGCCGTCGCAGGTGTTTGAGATTGTGCTTAACGTCGCGTCGCTGGGGATTATTGCCTCCTGGGGCTTTATCGTGGTGTGTCAGATGCGCCTGCGCAAAGCGATCCGCGAAGGCAAAGCAGAAGATGTCAGCTTCAAGATGCCCGGTGCGCCGGTGACTTCCTGGCTGACGCTGCTGTTCCTGCTCAGCGTGCTGGTGCTGATGGCGTTCGACTATCCGAACGGTACCTTCACTATCGGCTCTATTCCGCTGATCGCCGTTCTGCTGATTGCTGGCTGGTTTGGCGTGCGTAAGCGCGTGAACGAAGTGCATGCCACCGCGCCGGCTGAACAGACGCCGCGTACTTAATCCCGCGCCTTAGGCGCTGCGCCATGCCGGACAGCGATTTTGACTGTCACGCAGGCGCAGCGCCTGTTTTATCCCCTGCCTCGCTTACGCTTTCCTGCATATTTGCCGTTTTTTACAGCGTGATGCTGCTACTTTGAGCGGTTACGCTTAAGAATATCCTCATTACCTGTACACTTACCGCTTTGCTGGCCTATATTTTTAGCGCTAAAGGTCACTTTTTTAGTATCAGGCGCACGCTTCAGCTATTCAGGGTGTGTTATAAGCTTATATATTTGTAATACTTATACAAAAGTACACGGTGTACGGGGTGGTGAATGTTTTCTTTTGTGGCCAGACAGGCGATCTTTGATAACCAACTGAACACCGTCGGTTACGAACTGCTGTTCCGCAATAGCATGGATAACCGTTTTCCGGAGATCTCTGCCGAGCAAGCCACGACCCAA
Source organism: Kosakonia sp. CFBP8986 (assembly GCF_034044935.1). Lineage (NCBI taxonomy): Bacteria > Pseudomonadati > Pseudomonadota > Gammaproteobacteria > Enterobacterales > Enterobacteriaceae > Kosakonia > Kosakonia sp. CFBP8986. The sequence goes on from NZ_JAXCXB010000005.1 coordinate 279,255, forward strand.
CTGATCGAAGAGCAGTTTCTCAGTGCGCCTGTCGGACGTAAGAACGATCTGACGACGGTATATGTCAATTTCCCCTACCAGTTACTGATTGACGGCCTTGCCGAAACGCTGCCGAAAAACCGCGTGGTGATCGAAGTCCTCGAAGATGCGCAGCCGGACAAGCAACTGCTGGAGACGGTAAAACGCCTGCAGAACCTCGGCTTTCGCGTCGCCCTTGACGATTTCGCACCCGGCAACCAGTGGGACGCTTTCCTGCCCTATATCGATGTGATTAAGTTTGATATCAGACGAAGCTCACTGGAAGAGATTGACGCCTGGGTCAACGCCAACCGCGATGCGCTGCGCCACGCGGTGCTGCTGGCGGAGAAAGTGGAAACCTATGAGGAGTTCGAAGCCTATAAGAAACTGGGTTTTCGCCTCTTCCAGGGCTACTTCTTCAGCAAACCGGTGGTATCTAAGCGCAACAAGCTGGTGCAGAACCGCGCCTTCGCACTGCGGTTGATGCAGGAGGTTAACGTCGAGTCGCCGAACTTAAACCGCATTGAAGAGCTGTTGAAACGCGATGTCTCCCTCTCGTTTAAGATCATGCGCTATGCGCAGAACATCTTATATAACACACGCGGGATCAGCGGTTTTCGTAACCAGTCCTTACGCGACATTGTGGTTTACCTCGGCATCAACGAGATGCGCCGTTTTGTACTGGTGGCCTGTCTGACGTCGTTTGAGCACGTGACCAATACCGAGATCTACTATCTGAGCCTGATCCGCGCCAAGTTTTGCGAACTGGTGGCGGCGCGCACGTCCAGCAATAATGTCGCCAATGACGCTTTCCTGGTGGGGCTCTTCTCGCTGCTGGATGTGATCCTCGGCCTGCCGCTTGAGGAGCTGATGGAGCAGATCTCCGTCTCGCCGGATGTGGCAACAGCGCTGGAAAAAGAGAGCGGCGAACTCTACCCCTATGTTCACCTCGCCCGCGTCTATGAACAGCGTTTATGGGATGAGACCAGCGCGATTGCAGACAAGATTGGCCTGCCTTACTCCGCAGTATCAGAATTAATGACGCAAGCCACCAAGTGGGCAGATGAGCTGCCGCTGAGTCTTAAAGGTTAATTATTCGCGCACGTCAGGCGTGCGCAAATAATATTTATCGCTTTAAGTTAAATATTATTTCAATTAATTAACACAGCTTCCCGATATTATTTAACACTCCCTCTCCCCTTAAATAAAACCAATGCCGCCTGTGAGATATTTGCCCAAATATCAGTGCGATATGTGATACAGATCGACTTTTAACCTCAATCTTTCTACGGTTTCTGCCGTTATTACTAGTACCACTCTTTTTTAAAACTTCAGGATCATGAAAAAAATTGCGCACGCGACGGTATTAACGAAACTGCTCGTTGGTTTCTCTATTCTTATTGTGATGATGTTAATTGTTGGCATTGTCTCTATTTATCAGCTTAACGGCAGCAAACAACAAATTGATAAATTCCGCCAGCTGCGCATGCCCGGCATTCGCTACACCCTTGAGATGCGCGGGGTGTTAGCGGAAATGCGCTTACAGCAGGTGCAGTACATCGCTTCGACAACCCCCGCTTCCCTCGATCAGCATCGTAATGAACTGCTGCAAAACCAGGAGACGTTCCTCAATGCCCAGCGGCAGTACGCAAAAATCTCTGCCGATGCAACGCCGGAGATGAACGCGCTGTTTGTTACGGTGGTTGATAACTTCAAAAACTTCATCGACGTCAACGCGAAAGTGATTGAGGCGATGAACCACGGCGACGCGGCAGAAGCGGCGAAGATCAGCGGCGTGGTGTCGGCGAAATACCGCACGCAGTTGATGAAAGACCTGGCGACGCTGGTCGATATGGAAGTGGCTATCGGCGATCGGATGGGCGAAACGACGCAGGATAATTACAACCACGCGCTCTATGTGCTGATCGGCTTACTGCTACTGGCGCTGATTACCACAGGCGTGAGCGCCCTCTTTATTTCACGCAGCCTGGCGCGGCAACTGGGCGGCGAGCCGGATTATGCGATGTCGATTATGCAGGCGGTGGCCGCCGGCAAGCTGGAGACGGCAGTCGATTTACGTGAAGGTGATAACAACAGTCTGCTGGCGACGATTAAATATATGAACAGCCAGCTGGCGGAGATTATTCGCGGCATTATTGATGGTAGCGAATCGATCTCCCATGCCGCCGGTGAGATCGCCGAGGGTAATAATGACTTGTCGCAGCGCACCGAGGAGCAGGCGGCTTCGCTGGTGCAGACGTCATCCAACATGCAGCAGATCACGGAAAACGTGAAGAGTAATGCGGAGAACGCCCGTAAAGCGAGCGAGCTGGCGCGCCAGACCTCTGCAACCGCACTCAAAGGCGGCAAAGAGGTTAACGATATGCTGACGCGCATGCATGAGATCTCTGACAGTTCGCAGAAGATTGTCGACATTATTTCGGTAATTGAGGGGATCGCGTTTCAGACCAATATTCTGGCGCTCAACGCCGCTGTGGAAGCGGCGCGCGCCGGTGAACAGGGCAAAGGGTTTGCGGTGGTCGCTGGCGAAGTGCGTAACCTGGCGCAGAAGAGCGCCGATGCGGCAAAAGAGATTAAGCAGTTGATTGAGGGGACGGTGGAAAAAATCACCGACGGTTCACGTTTTGCCGATACCGCCAGCCGTGCGATGGAGGAGATTGTCTCGTCGGTGAATAAGGTGACGGAAATTGTCGCCGATATTTCCGCCGCTTCAACCGAGCAGCACCAGGGGATTAAAGAGATCAGCGTCGCCATCGATCAAATGGACCAGGTGACCCAGCAGAACGCCACGCTGGTGGAACAGGCCGCGGTGGCCGCGCAGTCAATGACGGAGCAGAGCGAGGCGCTGCGTAACTCGGTGCGTTTCTTCCAGCTGGCGCATTAATGGTTGGGTCATCCCTTTCCGGATGCGAATACAGTACCCCGGTTCATTGAGCCGGGGAGTATTGCCGGATGGCGCTGGCGCTTATCCGGCCTACGAAACCGCACGACTATTCGAGATTCGCGCGATCGAGGCCGTAGGCTTTATCGAGCGCGCCCGGCGCGGTTTGCGAGACGATCATCAAACGGTTCCAGGTATTGATAATCGAGATAGCAAACGCCAGCTCTGATAACGCCACTTCATCAAAATGTTCACGCGCCGCGTCATAAATAGCATCGCTTACCCCTTCAGCACCGGGCCGGGTCAGGGCTTCGGTCAACGCCAGTGCCGCCTTCTCTTTCGCGGTGAATAACGGCGATTCGCGCCAGATGGCGACATGATGCAACCGCAGCTCCCGCTCGCCCAGAATTCGTGCCTGTTTAATGTGCATATCCAGACAGAAGGCGCAGCCGTTTAGCTGCGAAGCACGAATATCCACCAGATTTTTTAACGTGCTATCCAGACCGCTGTGGTGCGAGGCCTGGCTGGCATCGGAAAGGGCTTTGATCAGGTCAGGAACGCGCTGGAAGAGATTGATGCGGGTGCTCATATTATTTGCCTCGTTTATTGTTTCAACGGGGGCTATATTACGCATCAATGTCGCAGGAAAAAGATGCAAAAACGCGAAAAACAGGTAGGACATGAAGCCAGGATACAGAGCTATTTATTCGCAGTATCGAGAGAGCATTACGCAGGGTTTGCTTAAGCCCGGCGAGAAAGTCCCCTCGGTGCGCGTGCTGGCCAGCGAACTGGGCGTGGCGCGAAAAACGGTGGAAACCGCGTGGTCGATTCTGATCGGTGAAGGGTTTCTGGTCAGCGATGGCGCGCGCGGCACGCGCGTCAACCCTGAACTGGTGCTGTCGCCGGTCAAGCATAGAGCTCGCGATAAGCCCCTTTCCAACCCGGCGTCAGCGTTTGGCGATGCCGAACGTAAACAGAGCGGTTTCTTACGCCTCGGCATTCCGGCGCTTGATGCCTTCCCGCGCAAAAAATGGCTGCTGCTCAGTGCTAAAGCGGTGCGCGCGCTACATCCAAGCGAAATGCTTACGCCACCGTTAATGGGCTACGCTCCTCTGCGCGACGCTATTGCCCACTATCTGAATGTTTCGCGCGGGCTCACCTGTAGCCCGGAACAGGTGATGATCACCGGCGGGTATCAACATAACTTGCGAGTGATCCTTACCCTGCTTGCAGGCTCACAGCATAAAGTGGTGTTTGAAGAGCCGGGTTATTTTTTAGGCAAGCGCATTCTGGAGCATACGTGCCAACAACTGCATAGCGTGCCGGTCGATAACGACGGTCTGGATATGCAGTTGCTGTTGCACCATCACCATGACGCCCGCCTGCTATTTGTGACACCGTCACACCAAAGCCCACTGGCGGTCACCCTCTCCCTGCCCCGCAGACAGCAGCTGCTGGCATGGGCAACGCAGCACAAAAGCTGGATTGTTGAGGATGATTATGACGGCGAGTTTCACTACACCCGCAAAGTGGTGCCTGCGCTGAAAAGCCTCGATAGTGATGACCGGGTTATCTATATGGGCACCTTCAGCAAAACCATGTTGCCCTCCTTACGCACCAGTTATCTGGTGCTGCCGCGTGCGCTACTCGCGCAGTTCAGGCAAACAGCTGAACTCACCGAGAGCGGCCAGCCGCTGTTAACGCAAAAAATTCTCGCCGCCTTTCTCAGCGAAGGCCACTTTTATAAGCATCTGAAGAAGATGCGCAATCTTTACTCTGCACGGCGCGGGTTCGTGCTGGCAGCTTTGGCGCAGATCTATCCGCAGCTTTTTGATGTAGAGGTGCGCGATGGCGGCATGCACATCATCGCGTTTTTGCGTGATAGCACGCAGGATGTGGCGCTTGCGCAACTCTGGCAACAACATCAGTTGCAGGTCAGCCCGCTTTCAGAATGGTACAGGGGTGATTCGCCACGTTACGGTTTGATTATCGGTTACACCAATGTCACGTCAGCTGAAGAGGCGATTGCACTATTGCAGCGCCCGGCGCAAGAGACGCAGGCGCTGCTGGCAGATGGCTCACGGCAGGCTACTGAAGAGTGAGATATCCCATGCCGTGGCGAGCAGTGACAGGCCAACGATAAACGTCAGCGCGAACGAGAAGGTTTTATCGGACTTTTCCATCGCATGTCCCTCTTTTTAGATGACCTGAGCCAGGAGAGTGAAAAAATCTTACGGCTTACGCCCCTGTAAGTTTAGGTCAATTGGTAATTTTTGTCCGGTGTCAGTTTGACCGGCAGATCTTCGGCGTCTTCCATTTGCAGCAGATCGATTTCAATCGCATTGCAGTAGGCATCCAGCGGCAGATCGTTATCCTCTTCGCCAAACGGATCTTCCAGCTCTTCCGCCAGCGTATCGAGCGAGATAAAGGTGTAGGAGATCAGCACAGAGATAAAGGGCGTCATAAAGTGCAGATCCACCACCAGCGCAAACGGCAGCATGATGCAGAAGAGATAGACGGTGCGGTGCAAAATCAGTGAATAGGCAAAAGGCAGCGGCGTATTAAAGATACGCTCGCAGCCGGCCTGCACCGCGGACATATCGTGTAAGCGCTGAGTAATGCTGTGGAACATAATATCCGACAGCGCTCCTTGTGCCCTGCGCTCGCCCAGCCACTGGCCCATCAACAGCAGAATACGGTTTGCTGGCGAATGGGCATTTAAGACCTGCCGTAACTCATCAGCCGAGAGATATTTTGACAGCACGTCGCCCTGCGGTTTGCGTCGCAGCGTCATGCGCAGCGCGTGGGCAAAGGCGAACTGTAGCTGCATAAAGTGGCGCACGTCACTTTCGTCTGGCAGCGTGGTTTTCACTTCCCGCAGCAGCGAGCGCGAGGCGATCATCAACTGCCCCCATAATAGACGCGCTTCCGAGTAGCGGGCGAAACAGGCGTTGTTGCGAAAACCGAGAAAGATAGCAATCGCCACACCGAGAATGCTGAACGGTGCGACCGTTAGCTTGATGCCCAGCGAGGTGTACCACGGCAGCATCCAGATGACGGCGACCGAGAGCAGGAAGTTCATGGTAAGGCGTGAAGCGATTTTCGGCAGTACGGAGCCATGCCAGACGAAGAGACGAGCAAGCCAGTGTTTTTCAGGACGGACAATCATAATTATTCAGGGGAAAAAGGAGCGCAGCGGCTATTAAACGTGATCAATGTCACAGTTGCAAGTTTGCTAACGGATTGTGACGTAATTTCGCCCTGCTCGACAAGGCATTGGCGCAGAGGTCGCTGGAACCTGTTATACAACTTAGTAATAGTATGTTGTAACTAGATGGGTACTTTCAGCTATCGCTGTTTTGCCGGATGGCGGCTACACCTTATCCGGCCTACGGGATTGAGTAGAGAGTGGAATTGGCGGATAGCGGCTATACCTTATCCGGCCTACGGGATCGAGTGGAGAGTGGAATTGCCGGATGGCGGCTGCGCCTTATCCGGCCTACGGGATTGAGTGGAGTGTGGAATTGCCGGATGGCGGCTGCGCCTTATCCGGCCTACGGGATCGGGTGGAGTGTGGAATTGCCGGATGGCGGCTACACCTTATCCGGCCTACGGGATCGAGTGGAGTGTGGGAGTGAAAAATGTAAGCCGGATAAGCGCCAGCGCCATCCGGCATTTTACAGGCATCTATTAGCAGAGCGGTTTTACCGCTTCGCGCATGCCGCGCAGCAGAATCGCATCCAAATCTTGCGTCACCTGCTCTACCAGGCCTGGCACTTTGCTCAGATCCTGCTCCCAATGATCGCTCACCGACAGCACCGCACTCACCAGCTCGCGGGTGCTGATTTGACGGTCACCATGCTGGCTCCACAGCTGTTGGTAACGCTCAATCCAGTGCGCATCATCCTGCACCGGATAACTTTTCCCGTCACGCTCACTGCGATAAAACGCAATCAGCGCCGCCAGTGCAAACGTCAGGCGCGCAGGTAATTCACCGCTGGCTTTCTGCCCTGCCAGCAGCTGCGGCAGAATGCGGGTGCGGTATTTGGTCATGCCGTTCAGGGCGATGGAGAGCAGTTGGTGTTTGATATAGGGGTTACGGAAACGCCCGGTCACTGCGCTGGCGAAAGACTCCAGTTCGTCGCGCGGCAGATCCAGCACCGGAATGATCTCTTCGTAAATCGCTTTCTCGACAAACGCACAGATCTCGGTATCACTCATCGCTTCGCCAACCGTATCGATACCCGCCTGGAATGCGACTGGCACCAGTGCCGTATGTGCCCCGTTGAGGATCGCCACCTTACGCTCTTTGTATGGCTTGATGTCGTCCACAATCAGCACGTTCAGCGGGTATTTATCCAGACGCAGCTCAGCGGCCAGCGATTTAGGCCCCTGAATAACAAACAGATAGAAGTGCTCGGCAGTATCGAGGAAGGCATCCTGATAACCCAGCTCCGCTTCCAGTTTCGCCACTTCATCACGCGGATAACCGGTAACAATGCGGTCAACCAGCGTTGAGCAGAAGCTGTTCGCCGTCTCAAGCCACTGGATAAATTCCGCGCCCAGCGCCCACTCGTTGGCATAACGCAGCACCAGTTCACGCAGCGCGTCGCCGTTATAATCGATTAATTCACAAGGGATAATTATCCAGCCTTTATCTTGCGCACCGGCAAAATGGCGGAAGCGTTCAAACAGCAGGCGGGTCAGTTTTGCCGGGTAGCTTACCGCCGGGGCATCATCGAATTTATCCCCGGCGTGGTAGCTGATACCCGCTTCAGTGGTATTGGAGAAAACGAAGCGGATATCCGCATTGTGGGCCAGCTTAAGAAACTCGTCATACTGCGTGTAAACACTGATTTCGCGGTTAACGGAGCGGATAAGACGCGCGTCGCTCACCGCTTCGCCCTGCTCGTTGAGGCCGCGAATAATGGTGGTGTAGAGACCATCCTGCGTGCTCAGAGAAGGCGGGAAATCACTCTCGATTGGGCGAACCACCACCACACCGGCGTTAAGGTCGGTGTGCTCATTCAACAGATCGATTTGCCAGTCGATAAAAGCGCGCAAAAAATTCCCTTCGCCAAACTGAATAATACGTTCTGGATAGTCAGCCCCGGGAAAATTGCGACGGTTTAATGTGTTCACAGTGGGTTCCTTTTTAGATTAGTCATACAACCTTGGAAGATTGGTGTAATAACTTATCAGACTTTACGACCATGAAACCCTGTTTTGATCAAACTGGCGCGGCTTATTGGCGCCAGTTATATGAACTTGTAAAAAAGTGTCGTCGCCGTCACATTTCCATTCGGCATCAGCGCGTAACGCGGGATCTCACCCACCCGCTGCCAGCCGCAGGCGATGTAGAAGTTCTCCGCCCCGCTTCCGGTCGCTGTATCCAGCACCAGCACGCTTTTCCCGTGCGCCTGCGCCTCACGCTCAAGGGTTGTCATCAGGCGACGCGCCAGCCCCTGACGCCGCGCGTTATCATGCACCAGTAATTTCGAGACATCGGCGCGGTGCGGCTGGTTTTCCGGCTGATCGAGCACCACCTGAACGGCGCCTACAATCTCGCCCGCCTCATCCTGCGCGGCCAGCACAATGCGCTCACCGCGCGTTACGCTTGCGGCAACGCCGGACCAAAACTGATGTGATTTTTCCCGCGAAAGCGGATGCATAAAGCTGACGGAGGCACCGCCGGCGACGCAGTTTTCCAGCACGCCGCACAGGCTGTCGATATGGCAGAGGATCGCCTCACCAGAGAGGCTATTGATATGATAAGCGGTCATTTGTCTTCCTTGTAAAATGACCACTATTCAACGCGGAACGGGCTAACTCAAGCGCCGCGCCCATACGATTTTGTTATGGATCAGCGCCCGCGATTGTTGCGGGATTTCATGGCATACATCTTCTCATCCGCCTCTTTCATCCAGCTGCGGAGATCGTCATTTCCATCGTGATTAAATTCGCTGATGCCCCAGGAGAAACCGAGCTTCCAGGGTTTGCCCGACTGCTGGTTCCAAGCCTCAACCTGTTCGACCAGATGCTGCATCGCAATCCATGCGCCCTCTTCATTAGTGTCAGAGAAGACAATCGCGAACTCGTCGCCGCCGTAGCGAACTCGCAGATCCGCTTCGCGCAGGCTGGCGGTCATCACCTCCGCCATCGCCTTTAGGGCTTCATCCCCTTCGCCGTGGCCGTAGGTGTCATTAATCTCTTTGAAGTTATCAAGGTCGATCCACGCGAGCGTCAATGGCTGCGCGCGGCGGCGTGCGCCAACAATCGCGAACTTCGCCAGGTTATCGAAGCCACGGCGGTTAAAGAGGCCGGTTAACTCATCGGTCGTCGCCGCGCTCATCACCGCGAACTCATCTTCGACAATCATGGCGAAATCTTTCAGGGTATCGACTTCCGCACCGGAAAAGCCGCGCGCTGCTTTATCAATCACGCACAGCGATCCCACCAGCGCACCGTCCGGCAGGCGCAGCGGGTAACCGGCATAGAAACGAATATGCGGTTCGCCGGTCACCAGCGGATTATCGGTAAATCGCTCATCAAGATGGGTGTCTTCAATGATCATCGCCGTTTCAGACAAAATGACGTGACCGCAAAAGGAGATGTTGCGCGGCAGAGTGGGATTGTCTGCCGGATAACCGCCGGTGGATTTGAAGTGCAATGTCTCTTCATCAACCAGCGTGATAAGCGCTGCCGGGACATTGAACATCCGTTGCGCCAGGCGCGTTAAGCGGTCTAAACGGGCGTTGACACCACCCTCCAGCAGGCCGGAGTCATGCAATGACGCCAGGCGCTGTGCCTCATTTGCGGGAATCGCAGGTGTTTTCATAGAGTGCCGATCTCATCATTCTCAGTCTGGACCGCCGCGCTCGTGCAAACGGGCGAGTAGACAACGGTTTACAGCATTAAGCGTAGCCTATTCGGCACGTTTGTCAGGGTGTGCGAATCCGCTGCTTGCGACCGCGCGACGTTAATCATATGGGTCTCAAAAATCAGCCGCAAGATATTTATAAGTTATTAATATTTATTGTGTTGCTTATTTCACGTGGCGGGCGAAACAGCCACTTCCTGCGCATCGCTTTGGTTATCGCTAGTACAGTTTCTGCCATGTTTCTTCGAGCGGTAGAGATGCTCATCGGCCTCGGCCAGCAGATCATTGAACCCCTCTGTTAACTGGCGTGGGTCGGGCGTGCCGTGCCCGATGCCGACGCTCATCGTCAGATGCAACGTCTGCTGACGCCATTTAAAGTGATGGTTTTCCACAGCACGGCGCAGCGTCTCCGCCAGCGCTTTTCCTGCCGTCGCATCTTTCGTTACGGCGACCACCACAAACTCCTCGCCGCCCATGCGCGCCACCAGCCCGCGAGTGCCAAGCTCTTGCTGCACTTTTTGCGCGAACGAAGTCAGCACTTTGTCGCCGCACTCGTGACCATAACTGTCATTGACGCTTTTGAAATAGTCGATATCCATCAGCATCACCGAAAGATGTTTGCCGACAAAGCGCTTCTCCTCTTTGCGCAGGGCTTCATACAGGCCGGAGCGGGAGTAAACGCGGGTGAGGAAATCAAAATCGGCGCGCAGCGACACCTGGCGCATCAGGCGGTTGATAGCTTCAACGCTGACCGAGACGATCACCGGGCAGATGGCCATCGTTGCCACGCCAAGGCGCGCCGAGAGCATCTGCGGAATATCAAACGGCGAGTGGACGTGAATATCGATCTGCCCGCTGGAGACCAGCATAATCTCCAGCCCGCCGGTGATAAGCGTCACCAGGCAGGTTAACGGCAGTGAATAGCGCACCGCGCACCAGATCAGCGCCGGGAGCGGAAACGCCAGGCTTCCGGCACCGCCAATCACCACTGAGGCGGCGACCGACACTGCCAGCGCAAGGATCGGCATCACCTGCGGCAGTGAAAAAACCTTAAGCGCGCGCGGGCGCGTCATGGTCAGCAGGCACGGCAAAATCAGCACGCCCGTTGAGAACTGCTCGCCAAACCAGTCCGCCAGCAGCGGCCAGAAACCCTGATCGTCGATCCCGACCGAGCCCAGCGCGCCAAAGAAGGCGCAGAGCAGCGCCGCCACCAGACAGTAGCTAAAGAGTTTCAGAGCATTGATCGGCTGTGGCGTCTTCACCATCTGGCGGCGCTCACGACCAATAAGCTGCGCCATAGTGATGATAAACACCATATTAGAGAAGTTGATGATCAGCGACGCCGTGCCCCAACTGGTGGTGACGGCATCGTAAGCCAGCATCGCGACGTAGCTGATTAAGTAGTAGTGCCAGCGGTGCAAAAACGCGTAGCGGGCAAAAACACCGGCCATTACCGCGTTCAGTGGCCAGAAGAGCGACAGCTCTTCGACCAGGCGCATCATCGCGCCGATAAAATAGAACAGCGTGGTCAGCGCAAAAATCATCCCCGCATTGATCAGCGGGGTCTCTTCCCTGAACGGACGCCAGGATGACAACAAAGCTCGCATCAAATCTCAATTCCTGTCGCGGGCGGCAGGAGCTGCCCGAAGTAGCGTCGGAAATAGCCTAAAGCTTAGCATGCTTGTTTTCCGCTATAGGGTGTTGCGCAAACGCCATCAGCGCGGCGAATTCATCTGTATCACCAGCCAGTGATAAATCACATCAACAACATACTGCTGCTGCGCCGGCGACAGCGGCTGGCCCGCCGCAATGGCGTGCCACTTCGCCAGACAGCCGCGGCAACAGGTGGCGGTAGCATGCTGGGCGATAAATACCGGGTGGCCGCGCATCGGCGTCTGTTTACCGTCATTGTCAGGCAGCGCAGGCGCAAGGCGTCGGGCGACGAAATCGGCGGCGTGGGCAGCAATCACCTCTGCCCCCTTCTCTTCGCAGTAGTGCCGCTCCTTTGCACCTAAGCGGAAACGGGAGCGAAAGGTTGAGCGCCCAAGGCGGGCAAACAGCGCGTCGAAATCCGCCATCAGTAGACCGATCTGCCAAGACGCTGGCTGAGCGCTTCCAGCAGCGCGACGCCCGCCAGCGAGTTGCCCGCGTCATCCAGCTCCGGGCTCCACACCGCAATCGCCATCTCATGAGGCACTATCGCCACAATCCCGCCGCCAACGCCCGACTTCGCCGGCAGGCCGACGCGGAAGGCAAACTCCCCGGCGTTCTGGTACATACCGCTGGTCGCCATCAGGGCGTTAATCTGCCGCGCCTGCCTTGGCGATACTACCGGCTGGCCGAGGTGCTCCGCCTGCCCGCTCTGCGCTAAAAAGAGAAAGGTGCGCGCCAGCTCAGCGCAGCTCATCTTCAGTGCGCAGTAGTGGAAGTAATTTTGCAGAACGGTGGTGACATCATTGTGGAAGTTGCCGAAAGACTTCATCAGCCAGGCGATGGCGGTGTTGCGCGCGGCATTGTCGAACTCCGATCGCGCCACCGCCGTGTCGTAAACGATATCCTCGACGCCTGCGAGCTTGCGTACAATCTCCAGCATGCGCTGGCGCGGCGCGCTGAGGCGGCTTTGCAGCATATCGCACACCACCAGCGCCCCGGCGTTAATGAAAGGATTGCGCGGTTTGCCCTGCTCAATCTCCAGCTGCAGCAACGAGTTAAAAGGCTGGCCGGAAGGATCTTTACCGACGCGCTGCCAGATCTCCTCCTCGCCGTAGTGGTTCATTGCCACCACCAGGCTAAGCACTTTTGAGATCGACTGAATGGAGAAGCGCTCATCGGCATCACCCGCCTGATAGTGCTCCCCATTGACGGTGCTGATCGCGATACCCAGTTTATTGCCGCTGACTGCCGCCAGCGCCGGGATATAATCCGCGACCTTTCCGCGTCCCAGCAGCGGGTGTACCTGGTCGACTATCGCCCCCAGCACGCCATTATCCATCACCGATGCCACTTTCACTCCTCGCCCACAGGCCAAATCGGGCTGCGAGTATACCAGAGCTGTTTTGCCGCGTCAGGCGCTGAGACGAAAACGCGCAACCGCTTGCATTAATACTTGCGAATCGTGATAAAGCTGCTCGGAGGCCGCTGCTGCCGTGGTCACCAGCTCACCGGTGCGCCGCGCCACGCTGTTAAGGGAGTGAAGGCGTCGGGTCATCTTATGGATGCTCTCGCCCTGGCTCAGCGTGGCGGCAGAGATTTCACTCAACACCCCGCTCAGATGCCCGACCAGCCCGGTCACCTGTTGCAGGTTATCTTCGAGACGGCTCACCGCCTGGGTGCCATCATTGATCCCCTGCAATGAGTGGTTAATCAGCTGCTGAATGGTTTGCGTCGAGTGGCTGCTCTTACGCGCCAGCAGACCCACCTCTTTAGCTACCACCGCAAAGCCGCGCCCGTGGTTGCCCGCATGCGCCGCCTCAATGGCGGCATTCAGCGCCAGAATATTGGTCTGAAACGCCACGCCGTCGATCAGCGCCACGATATTGCGCATCTCGGCAGAGCGGTCAACAATCTCACGCATTGACTGCGTGACCGTCTCCATCATCCTGTCGCCGCCCGCCGCCACTTTACGTGCTTCATCCGCCTGTTGGCGCGCCTCTTCAGCAAAACCGGTATTCCCTTCGACATGGGACTCCAGCGTAGCGATATGCTCGGTAACATCGTTCAGCTCCTGCGCCTGCTTCGCCGACTGCTGATTAAGCGACTGGTTGCCTTCCGCCAGGCTGCCGATGGTGCCAATCATTGACGCGGTGGCGTCGCTCACCTGCATCACTAGCTGTTGCAGCCCCCGCTGCATGGTACCGACGCTGTCGCTAAGCTGAGTGATTTCGCGGTTGAAACGCTGCACCGGTGGCAACGGCGTGCCGAGATCGCCGGCGGCAAGAATATTGATATGGGCAATCAGTGTGCGCAGCGGCGTGATGACCCAGCGCGACATGCCGAACCACACCACAAGCGCAATGGCGACCAGCAGCGCCGGGATCAGCATAAAGACCTGCTGCAAACGGCTGAGGCTGGCAAGCAGCGACTGCCTTCCCTGTTCGGCGTGCTGCGCGCCCGCCTGCTGGAAACGGGCGTAGTTATCGTTGAAATCGGCCTGGAATGCCTGCGCCGGAACGGCAAAAAAGGCGTCGATCGACTGGGTTTTCACCAGCCCATCAGCCTGCTCTTTCAGCGCGCCATAAAAGAGCTGGTAGCTGTTGACCAGCCCGTCATCTTTTGGCGGATTGAGCGCCTGAAAGGCAAGCCAGGCTTTATTCGACGCGGCCAGCGCCTGCTGGGTTTCGTCCATCAGGCTGTGCCAGCTGCCGTCTGAACCGGTCGCTTTATCCTGCATAAAGTAGACGCCGGCGCGGTTGAGCAGATCGCTTGCGCTGAGAAGCGCAATGCGCGCCTCATCGGCCCGCACCTGTTGCAGATGCGCCTGTTGGTTCAGGCTCTCATCGTGCTGCGCGCTGCGAAGCGAGGCGGTAAGGAAAAAGGAGGAGGCGATTTGCAGGGCGGAAAAGAGTGCGATGATGCAAAAAATTCCGGCCAACAAACCAAACTGCTGCGGTGCGATACGCCGAAAAATTCGGCGAAAAATTTGTGTTAAGTTCATGATATTCATCTGTAACCACTAAGTTGCGGTGAGTCTACAAAAGGATCATGACACATCCATGACAGCCAGTGATGACGCGCCCCACAGGGGCGCGTTGCGCTTACAGACGATCTTTCCACACGGTCTGAACGTTGCAGAACTCGTGCAAACCAAAGTGGGAGAGTTCGCGCCCAAAGCCGCTCTTCTTCACGCCGCCGAAAGCCACGCGCGGATCGCTGGCGCTAAAGCCGTTGATAAACACGCCGCCGCACTCGAGATTATCGGCAAACCATTCGGCCTGCGCGCTGTCGGCAGTGAATACCGTGGCCGAGAGGCCAAAGTCGCTGTCGTTGGCCAGCGCCAGCGCATGCTCTGCATCACGGGCGATGGTGATCGCCGCAACCGGGCCAAACAGCTCCTGGCGGAATGCTGTCATCTGCGGCGTAACGTTGGTCAGCACCGTCGCCGGGTAGTAGTTGCCGTTGCCCGGCGTCTTCTCGCCGCCGAGCCGCACGGTGGCGCCCTCTTTGATGCTCGCCTCAACCTGAGCGTGCAGCTCGTCGCGCAGATCGAAGCGCGCCATCGGCCCGAGGTAGTTCTCCTCTTTTTCCGGCGCGCCCTGCTGTAATGCCGCCGCCGCAGCGACAAATTTCTCGGTGAACGCGTCGGCAATCCCCTCTTCAACAATGAAGCGTTTCGCCGCGGCGCACACCTGCCCGGTGTTCTGATAACGCCCGGCAACGGCGGCTTTCACCGCCAGATCGAGATCGGCATCGTTGAGCACGATAAAGGGATCGGAACCGCCCAGTTCGAGCACGCACTTTTTCAGCGCCGCACCGGCCTGAGCACCGATTGCCGCCCCGGCACGCACGCTGCCGGTGACGGTCACGGCGGCAATGCGTGCATCGTTAATCGCCTGGCTGACGCCCTCATTTGTGGCGTTGACCCAGCCAAAGACGCCCGGCGCAAACCCGGCTTCGCTGAAGAACTCACCGATCAGCGCCGCGGATCCGAGCACATTCGGCGCATGTTTTAACAGATAGCTGTTGCCTGCCAGCAAGATCGGCACCGCGCCGCGCAGCACCTGCCAGAGCGGGAAGTTCCACGGCATCACCGCCAGAATCGGCCCCAGCGGGCGATATTCGATGCGCGCACGCTGCGCTTCAACCTGGGTGGCTTCGCTGCCGAGCATCAGCGGGCCGTGTTCGGCGTACCAGTCGCACAGCGCGGCGGATTTCGCCACTTCTGCCCGCGCCTGCAGGATCGGTTTGCCCATCTCTTCACTCATCATCTGCGCCATCTCTTCTGCGCGGTGACGCAGCACGGCGGCCAGATCGCGCAGCTTCTGCGCGCGCTCATTGACGCTGACGTTGCGCCACTGGCGGTAGCCGCTATCGGCCAGCGCCAGCGCGCGATCAACCTCTTCGCGGCTGGCCCACGGTGTGGCGCGCAGGGTTTCACCCGTCGCCGGGTTGATGGAGAGTGCATGGGTGGTTGCGGTCGGAGACATTATTTTTTCCCTCAATGATTTCAGAACTTGCATTAGGGTGACGCAGTTTGCTATTTCTGAAAACTGAATAATATTAACTTCACCATTCACGTTACGAGAACAGCATGGATTTAACCCAGCTTGAGATGTTTAACGCCGTGGCGCAGACCGGCAGCATTACCCAGGCCGCGCAGAAGGTGCATCGGGTGCCGTCAAACCTGACGACGCGCATTCGCCAGTTGGAAGCGGATCTCGGCGTCGATCTCTTTATCCGCGAAAATCAGCGCCTGCGCCTGTCGCCTGCTGGACACAGCTTTTTACGCTACAGCCAGCAGATCCTCGCGCTGGTTGATGAGGCCCGCATGGTGGTGGCGGGCGATGAGCCACAGGGGTTGTTCTCCCTGGGCGCGCTGGAGAGCACCGCCGCGGTGCGCATTCCGGCGACGCTCGCCGCCTATAACCAGCGCTACCCGCGCATTCAGTTCGATCTTTCAACCGGCCCTTCCGGCACGATGATTGATGGCGTGCTTGAGGGGACGCTGAGCGCGGCGTTTGTTGACGGGCCGATTATGCACCCGGGGCTGGAGGGCATTCCGGTCTATCGTGAAGAGATGATGATTGTCGCCCCGGCGGGCCATGAGCCGATTACCCGCGCTTCGCAGGTAAACGGTGCCAGTATTTATGCCTTTCGCGCTAACTGCTCTTATCGCCGCCATTTTGAGAGCTGGTTTCAGGCCGACCGCGCCACGCCGGGGAAAATTCACGAGCTGGAGTCCTACCACGGCATGCTGGCCTGCGTGATTGCCGGTGCCGGGCTGGCACTGATCCCACGCAGTATGCTGGAGAGCATGCCCGCCCATCAGCAGGTCAATGCCTGGCCGTTGGCAGAGGAGTGGCGCTGGCTCACCACCTGGCTGGTGTGGCGACGCGGCGCGAAAAGCCGACATCTTGAAGCATTTATTGCGCTGTTGCCGTAGCGTTTTAGCGGCGTGCGGTTTGTTATGCCGGATGGCGCGTTACACGCTTATCCGGCCTACAGTAACGAAGCCCCTGAAACCACGGCTGATTGCCGGATGGCGGCTACGCCTTATCCGGCCTACAGGAAAGGTGCGGCTGAAACCGCGTAGGCCTGATAAGCGCAGCGCCATCAGGCATTGTCTCCCCGGCACCCATTGCCGGATGGCGGCTGCGCCTTATCCGGCCTACCAAAACGAGCCTACAGCCACACCGATATTGCCTTTACCTGCGGTATCACAGCGGCTTTGTTGACCCCCGCTGAAATCGGCGAACCGAAGCGTGAATGACAAGGTCTGGACGCCATGGATGGCGGACAGAGGCGAATCGAGGCATGGAGCGAGTCCGTAGGGGCGAGCAAGCCGAGTCGAGCCGGCCGCAGTCAGGCACGCGGGAGGTGAGCGCAGTGCGCAGCACCGATTTCCTCGCGGGGCCGCGGGGATTGATAAGGGGAGCGCGGCCGCTTCCCTTATCCCGTTCACCGCATAAGAGATTAATGAAACTCCCGAACGTATGGTGAACGGAACCATTCCACCAGTGCAACATGCAACTCCTGTTGCCGGATGGCGGCTATGCCTTATCCGGCCTACAGAACCCCACCGAGTTAACGTGCCGCGCCGATTGCCGGATGGCGCGTTACACGCTTATCCGGCCTACGCTTGTAGCGCCATCACGCAACTGCTTCGCGCAACGCCCTCTCCATAAACACACTTAACGGGTCGGGCTCATAGGGCGCAAACGCCTCGCAAATCTGGTATCCGCAGCGCTGATAAAGCTTCACCGCCGCGTGCTGCTCAATGCCCGTCTCCAGCCGCAGCGTGTGGCACCCCTTCTCGCTCGCCGCCTGCTCCAGCGCGGCAATCAACTGCTCGCCCAGTTTCTGCCCGCGGTGCGTCGGATCGATAAACACCCGCTTCATCTCCGCGCTGCCATCCTCATTAAGCAACACCGCGCCGCAGCCAACGGCATCCTGCTGATGCACGATTTTACGCAGGATCAGCGTCTCTTCGGGAAAGGAAGCCAGATCAACCAGATGGTTGCTCTCTGCCGGGTAAAGCGCGGTCTGGTAGCGGTCGAGGGCGGCGATGAGGGCAATCACCTCCGGCTGCGTGGCGGTGGCATCAACAATACGGTACATAGCGGCTCCTTATAGTTATCACGTTGTTAAATTAGCGAAAATAGTGCCGCTTAACTCATATGAATAACCTATAGATCCGCGACAATATTGCACGCCAGCAATAACAGGCTGTACTTTACGCACAAGAATATTCTGACAAGGGAATCGCCATGAATACAAAAGCCCGCAAAGTGATGATTATCGGCACCGGTAATGTCGGTGCGTCTGCCGCTTACGCTCTTTTAAACCAGAACATTTGTGAAGAGTTGATCCTGGTGGATGTGAATGCCCAGCGCGTAGAGGGACACGCGCAGGATCTGGCGGATGCCGCCGCGTTTATGCCGGGGATGATGACCATCTCCACCCGTTCCATCGAGGCGTGCGCGGATGTCGATATCGCGGTGATCACCGTCTCCGGCGGCGCGCTAAAACCCGGCCAGACGCGGCTGGATGAGCTTGCCAACACCGCGCGCATCGTTAAAAACATTGTGCCCACCATGATGGCAAACGGCTTTAACGGCATTTTTCTGGTGGCGACCAATCCTTGCGACATCATTACCTGGCAGGTGTGGTCCCTCTCCGGCCTGCCGCGCAACCAGGTGATCGGCACCGGCGTCTGGCTTGACACCACCCGTCTTCGCCGCCTGCTGGCGCAGGCGCTGGATATCGGCGCGCAGAGCATTGATGCGTTTATTATGGGCGAACATGGCGATACGCAGTTTCCGGTGTGGTCGCACTCATCGATTTATGGTTCGCCCATCGCCGACGTCTATCAGCAAAAGACCGGCCAGCCGCTGGATGCGGATGCGCTGGCGGATCGCGTGCGCCGCCATGGCTTCGAGATCTTTGCTCGTAAAGGCTGCACCGAATATGGCATTGCCGGCACGATCGCCGAGATCTGCCGCAATATCTTTACCGGCAGCCACCGCGCGCTGGCGATCTCCTGCATTCTTGACGGGGAGTATGGCGCGCACGATGTGGCGATTGGCGTGCCTGCGGTGCTGACCCACAGCGGCGTGGAGCAGATTATCGAACTGCACTTAACCGAGGATGAAGTGGCGAAGTTCAACCACTCCGTTGAGGTGATCAAAGCCAACATTGCGCGCTTGCCGTAATAAGCGCGCTGCGGGGGCGCTAACGCCCCCGGTCATTGTGCTAGCGCAGGTAGACTTTGCCGATTAAATAGAGCGTCGCCTGGCCGCCAATCAACACCCGATCGCCCCGCCACTCGCAGCGCAGATCGCCGCCGCGCGCGGAGACTTGGCGCGCCTGCATCACCGTTTTGCCGAGCTTCTCGCCCCAGTAGGGGATCAGCATGCTGTGCGACGAACCGGTAACCGGATCTTCGGCTACCGACTCGCCCGGGCAGAAGAAGCGGCTGACAAAGTCATACTCCTCTCCCGGTGCCGTAACGCAGACCATTTTTCCCAGCGGTTTCATGGCGGCGATATCGGGCTGCAAGGCTTCGACCTGCGCCTGGCTCTCCAGCACGACCATGTAATCGCGTCCTTCATACACCGCCTGTGCCTTTGCAATGCCCAGCGTTTCCAGCAGCAGCGGCGGCGGGTTCTCAACGGCCTGGGTTGCCCATGCCGGAAAATTGAGAGTGAGCCAGTCGCCGTTGCGCGCAACGGTTAACTCACCGACAAAACGGGTGCTGAAGCGGATCTCAGTCTCTGGATAATCGAGGTATTCGAAGATAACGTGAGCGGCGGCGAGCGTTGCGTGACCGCAGAGATTGATCTCATCCTGCGTCGTGAACCAGCGCAGCTCGAAGCCGCTGTCGTTGCGCACAAAAAAAGCGGTTTCCGACTGGTTATGCTGCTGCGCCATTTTCAGTAGCAGATCGTCCGGCAGCCACTCGGTAAGTGGACAGACCGCGGCGGCGTTACCGCCGAAGGTGTGGTCGCTGAAAGCGTCGACCAGATAGAAGTCAATTGTGTGCATTGTTTTTCCTCATCTTTTCTTTTGTTCTGACGGCAAACCTTCGGCGGCGCAACCGCTATTTTTTTGCTGAATGAAAAATGAGATCTACATCACAAAAAGTTTGTCTTTCCGCCGGCAAAAGCATTAAGATCTTCGCCTCTTCTTCCCTCCAACCAACCCAAAGCACTCTTATGATGACGAATACTGTTTCACGTAAAGTCGCGTGGCTACGGGTGGTTACGCTTGCCGTTGCCGCTTTTATTTTCAACACCACCGAATTTGTGCCGGTGGGGTTGCTCTCTGATATCGCCCAGAGCTTCGATATGGAGACCCCGCAGGTCGGGATCATGCTGACCATCTACGCGTGGGTGGTGGCGCTGATGTCGCTGCCCTTTATGCTGCTAACCAGCCATATTGAGCGGCGAAAATTGCTGATTGCGCTGTTTGTGCTGTTTATCGCCAGCCATGTTCTCTCCTTCCTTGCGTGGAATTTTGAGGTGCTGGTGATTAGCCGTATCGGCATTGCGTTTGCTCATGCCATCTTGTGGTCGATTACCGCCTCACTGGCGATCCGCCTGGCACCGGCGGGTAAACGCGCACAGGCGTTAAGCCTGCTCGCCACCGGTACCGCGCTGGCGATGGTGCTCGGCTTGCCGATTGGCCGCATCGTCGGGCAGTACTTTGGCTGGCGCACCACCTTCTTTGTGATTGGCATGGGCGCGCTGGTAACGCTTATTTGCCTGGTGAAGCTGCTGCCGACGCTCAACAGCGAGCACTCCGGCTCGCTGAAAAGCCTGCCGCTGCTGTTCCGTCGCCCGGCGCTGGTCAGCATCTATGTGCTGACGGCAGTGGTGGTGACCGCCCATTACACCGCGTACAGCTATATTGAGCCGTTTGTGCAGAATGTAGCGGGGTTTAGCGCCAATTTCGCGACTATCCTGCTGCTGTTGCTTGGTGGTGCGGGGATTATTGGCAGCGTGCTGTTCGGTAAGCTCGGCAACCGGCACGCCTCCGGGCTGGTGTGCAGCGCCATCGGGCTGCTGGTGATTTCGCTGGTGATGCTGCTTCCCGCCGCCGGAAGCGAAAGCTATCTCGCCGTGCTAAGCCTGTTTTGGGGCGTGGCGATTATGATTATTGGCCTCGGCATGCAGGTGAAAGTGCTGGCGCTGGCACCGGATGCCACCGATGTGGCGATGGCGCTTTTTTCCGGGATTTTTAATATCGGTATTGGCGCAGGCGCGCTGGTGGGCAATCAGGTGAGCCTGCACTGGTCGATGAGCACCATCGGTTATGCCGGTGCCGTCCCGGCGATTGCCGCGCTGGTGTGGGCGGTGGTGATTTTCCGCCGCTGGCCGGTGCAGCTCGAGGAGCAGAGCGAGCCAGTGTGATCGTTCTGAAACCGCGTAGGCCGGATAAGCGTGTAACGCGCCATCCGGCAATGGCGTGACCATGGTGGAATGGTTCCGTTCACCATACGTTCGGGAGTTTCATTCATCTCTTATGCGGTGAACGGGACAAGGGAAGCGGCCGCGCTCCCCTTGTCAATCCCCGCGGCCCCGCGAGGAAATCGGTGCTGCGCACTGCGCTCACCTCCCGCGTGCCTGACTGCGGTCGGCTCGACTCGACATCCTGTCTCGGTTCGCCTCTGTCCGCCATCCATGGCGTCCAGACCTTGTCATTCCCGCTTCGGTTCGCCGATTTCAGCGGGGACACAACCCCATCGCTGCAAGACCGAAAATCAAAGCCACACTGGTGTCGCTGTAGGCTCGATTTTGTAGGCCGGATAAGGCGCAGCCGCCATCCGGCAATGGTACCGCGGCGATAATGCCGGATGGCGCATACGCTTATCCGGCCTACGGGATCGCCGCGGTTTCCACCATCAGGGCGCTGCGCTGATAACGTCGTCCATCACCGAATTCTGCCATTCAAACCACGGGTTCCACGTCAACCGGGCGTGAATTTTTCCCGGCGTCACTAACCCCCAATCGGAATACCACACCTCGTCCCCCTTCAGGCAACGCTCTGCCGCTGCTTCCGACTGCCCGTTACCGCAAAGCCTTACACTGCCCTGGCGACCATAAAGCGGATTATCCGGTGAAAAGAGCACCGACATATGGGAAAACTGGCTGATGCGATCCTGCGGCAGCACATCGGTTTTCACGCGCAGGCGTGACATTGTCACTGATTCGGGCGGCGGCGTGCCGTACCAGATCGCACGGCTGGCGGGATGGGTAAAGGCGTGATCGAACCGATCGAGGATCCAGCGCGTATCCAGCACCGAATCATGCTCCGTTAATACCACCAGTGTCGGCTTATTGAACGACTTCTGCGCCAGCAAACTCTGCGCGCTGGCGCTGGTTCGCCAGAACTGGGCAAAACCGTTAGTCGGCACGCGCAGATAGCGGGTGGCGATCTGCTGGGGGAAAAGCGCACCCGGCGGGCGCAGCCAGTCGCGAAACAACGCCAGCGTCGGCGCCAGAAAAGCGTAGCGGGTACTCGGCCTGAAGGCCGGCGAAAAGAGCAGAAGCCCCTGCACGTTGTCATGGGCCATGGCATATTCCAGCGCCAGGTTGCCGCCGGTAGAGAAGCCGCCCAGCCAGAGTGAATCGACCTCTTTCGCCAGAATCGCTGCCTGCTCATTCACCACCTGCCGCCACTGGTCAACGCTGACGCCAATCAGGTCGGCGGGACGTGTGCCGTGCCCGTCCAGCAGCACGGTGCGCACCAGAAACCCTTCACGGGCAAGCTGCGGGCCGATATCGACAAACGATCCTGGCCCGTCGCCGAGACCGTGGATCAGCAAAATCCCCTTGCGCGCTTTCTGCGCCGGTCGCCACTCCTGCGGCGTATTGAGCCGTAATTCGGCAGGTTTATCCAGCGTCTGAAAGGCGCGGTGGGCGGCAACATAATCGCGCGTCTGCTGTTGATACTCGGCAAAACTGCTCTGCCCGAGCGGCGTGGAGACGCGCTTTTGCTGCTGGCAGCCGACGAGCAGCAGACAACAGCACAAAATGAAGCAGGAGAGCTGGCGCATCAGGCGCCTGCCGGATAGGTCGAGATAATCTCCAGTACGCCATTAATGATGAACTGCACGCCCATGCAGACCAGCAGGAAGCCCATCAGCCGCGAGATTGCTTCAATGCCGCCCTTGCCCACCAGCCGCATAATCGCGCCGGAACTACGCAGGCTTACCCACAAAATCAGCGCCACGGCGGCAAAAACAAGCGGCGGCGCAACGGCGATCACCCAGGCGGGAAAATCAGCGCCGTGGCGAACGGTCGACGCCGAGCTGATAATCATCGCAATGGTGCCAGGCCCGGCAGTGCTCGGCATCGCCAGCGGTACAAAGGCAATATTGGTCTCCGGCTCATCCGCCAGTTCAGCCGTCTTGGCTTTTGTCTCCGGCGACTCATGACTTTTTGCTGGCGGAAAGAGCATACGAAAGCCGATAAACGCCACAATCAGCCCACCGGCAATGCGCAGGCCTGGAATCGAGATGCCAAAGGTGTTCATCACCAACTGGCCTGCGTACCAGGCGACCATCATGATGATAAAGACATAGAGCGAAGCCATGCGCGCCTGCTGGTTTCGCTGGACGCTGTTCATGTTGCCCGCCAGGCCTAAGAACAACGCGACGGTGGTCAGCGGATTAGCCAGCGGCAGCAACACTACCAGCCCGAGACCGATAATTTTGATCAATTCCATCATGGTACGTTTCACCTCTCCCCGGTTAACCACCCCGCCAGTATAGCCGCAACGCGGCGGCAAAAGCGCCTTCACTTATGCTGATAATGGGTAAAAGTTACGTAAATTCAAGCAGATGAAATTAAAAACATTCTTAAGCATGAAAAGTTTTAGCAATTAGTGGCATCCGATACCCATTTGGTTGACTTATATTTGCCTGAGCAATAATATCTGCCGTGATTAAACTACTTGCCGGGGCAACCATTGTGAAAAGCACGAATGATCTATTCAACGACATCATTCCTTTAGGCCGCTTGATCCACATGGTTAACCAAAAAAAAGATCGTTTACTCAACGACTATCTTTCGCCGCTGGATATCACCGCAGCCCAGTTTAAGGTGCTCTGCTCTGTCCGCTGTGAAGGGTGTATTACCCCGGTTGAGTTGAAAAAAGTTCTCTCCGTCGACCTTGGCGCACTGACCCGCATGATGGACAGGCTGGTGTGCAAAGGGTGGATTGAACGCAGCCCGAATCCTAATGACAAGCGCGGCGTGCTGGTGCGATTAACACCTGAAGGCGCGACGCTCTGTGAGCAATGTCATCAATTAGTGGGTCAAGACCTGCATCAGGAATTAACAAAAAACTTAACCGCAGAAGAAGTGGCAACACTTGAGCATTTGCTTAAGAAAGTCTTGCCGTAAAAACAAAGAGGTATGACGATGTCCAGACGCAACACTGACGCTATTACCATTCATAGCATTTTGGACTGGATCGAGGATAACCTGGAGTCACCGCTCTCCCTGGAAAAGGTGTCAGAGCGTTCGGGTTACTCAAAGTGGCACCTGCAACGGATGTTTAAAAAAGAGACTGGTCATTCACTGGGTCAATACATTCGCAGCCGCAAGCTGACGGAAATTGCGCAGAAGCTCAAGGGAAGTAATGAGCCGATCCTGTATCTGGCGGAGCGTTACGGGTTTGAATCGCAACAGACCCTGACCCGCACGTTCAAAAACTATTTTGACGTGCCGCCGCATAAGTTCCGTGTCACGGATATGCCTGCGGAGTCCCGCTATCTCTATCCGTTAAATCACGCTTGTTAACTAATCGCCTGTAATTAAAGACGTATCGAGGAAAGTATGAAACGTATTACCTGTGCCGCAGCGGCATTTTTGGTGCTGCTGAGTGGCCAGAGTTATGCGGAGCAGTTTGATCACAGCGCCGGGCAAAATTCCCGTGACGCAATGATCATACCCGCCGCCCAACAAACATCGCCGTATGACTTCAACCATATGGGGGCGGGAAGCGACAAATCTGACGAGTTAGGCGTAGCGTATTACCATCAACGCAGCTAACCGTTTTGCCCCGTACCGTGCGGGGCTTTTTTTTACCTTCAGTTTGCCTGTGCCGCCCGGCGCAGACGAAAACCAAACACATTGATATAGAGCCCGGCCATCACCAGCACCGCACCGGCCAGCTGCATCACGGATAATTTCTCATCCAGCAGCAGTGCAGCACTTGCCATGCCGACCACCGGCACCAGCAGGGATAACGGCGCAACACGCCAGGTTTCATACCGCCCCAGCAGCGTTCCCCAAATTCCGTAGCCGAGAATGGTGGCGATAAACGCCAGATAGACCAGCGACAGCAGCGTCGTGGTATCGATGGCCACCACGCTTTCCAGCATCAGCGCCGGGCCGTCGAAAATCAGCGAGCAGACCATAAACGGCACAATCGGGATCAGCGCGCTCCACACCACCAGCGACATCACCGCCGGGCGCGAACTGTGCTGCATAATTTTTTTATTAAAGATATTGCCGCACGCCCAGCTAAAGGCCCCCGCCAGCGTGAGCATAAAGCCGAGCAGCGGAATATGTTGCCCCGTGAAGCTCGCCTGAATCAGCACCAGCACGCCCACGACCGCCAGCGCAATGCCGACCAGCTGTTTGACTTGCAACCGTTCGCCAAAGATCCCCGCCCCGAGAATGATGGTGAAGAAGGCCTGAGCTTGCAGAACCAGCGAGGCTAATCCTGCGGGCATACCGAACTTGATAGCGCAGAAGAGAAACGCGAATTGCCCGAAGCTGATGGTCAGGCCATACCCGAGCAGCAGGCGCATCGGCACTTTGGGTCGGGCGACAAACAGCAACGCCGGGAAAGCGACCAGCAGAAAGCGTAGCCCCGCGAGCATCAGCGGTGGCATGGCGTGCAGACCCACTTTGATCACCACAAAATTGAGGCCCCAGGCCACGACTACCAGCATTGCCAGCAGCACATCTTTACGCGCCATCTACGCCCCTTTTTATTTACAAATTTGTAAAAAATTTACGTTAACTGAAAAAATAGTCCAGTAATAGATCATTAAATTCGGTAGGTCGTTTTTGGCACCTACAGACAAATTGGCGGTTGTGCGCCTCAGTTTCGGCGTGTTATTGCTGTTGGTATCACAAAAACGAAAATAATCATGCCGGGTAAGAAAATGACCTCGACACAAACGCGCTCCACAACCGCATTACTGATTTCATCACTCTTGTTAACAATTGGCCGCGGCGCAACGCTGCCGTTTATGACCATCTACCTCAATCGCCAGTACGGCATGGCGGTCGATCAGGTTGGCTATGCGATGAGTATCGCCCTGACCGTAGGGGTGATCTTCAGCCTTGGCTTCGGCATGTTGGCGGATAAGTTCGACAAAAAACGCTATATGTTGCTGGCAATTGTCGCCTTTATCGGCGGATTTGCCGCCATTCCGCTGACCCATCATGCTGGCCTGGTGGTGCTCTTTTTCGCGCTGATCAACTGCGCCTATTCGGTTTTTTCAACGGTATTGAAAGCCTATTTTGCCGATACGCTGCTGCCAGCGGCAAAAGCGAAAATTTTCTCGCTCAACTACACCTTCCTCAACATCGGCTGGACCGTCGGGCCGCCGCTCGGCACGTTGCTGGTGATGCAGAGCATCAATCTGCCCTTCTGGCTGGCGGTGTTCTGCGCTGCCTTTCCGCTGGTGTTTATTCAGCTCTATGTGCAGCGCATCGCTGTCGGAGAGGGTCACGATCCTGCTGCGGCCTGGTCCCCGTCGGTGCTGCTGAGGGATAAAGCGCTGGGCTGGTTTACCCTCTCTAACTTTCTTGCCTCGTTCGTTGCCGGCTCTTTTGCGTCCTGCCTGTCGCAGTATGTGATGGTGGTGGCGAGCAGTGAGTTCGCCGAGCGCGTGGTGGCGGTGGTTTTGCCGGTCAACGCAGCGATAGTCGTCACCTTGCAGTATGCCGTTGGGCGAAAGCTCACCCCGGGCAACCTGCGGCCATTGATGGGGATTGGTACGCTCAGTTTTGTTATCGGTCTCGCGGGCTTTATGCTCTCTGGCGACAATTTATGGCTGTGGGGCCTCTCTGCCGCGGTGTTTACCCTCGGCGAGGTGATCTATGCGCCGGGCGAGTATCTGTTGATTGATAACATTGCGCCGCCGGGCATGAAAGCGACCTATTTCTCGGCGCAGGCGCTCGGCTGGCTGGGCGCGGCGATGAACCCATTGTTAACCGGCGTGATCCTCACCACGCTGCCGCCCTGGTCGCTGTTTGTCATCCTGATGGTCACTATTGTCATTGCCTGGCTGATGATGCTCAAAGGGATGCGAGTCCGGCCATGGGGCGTGTTGCAGACGCAATAAGGGGATGCCCGTCATCCCGAACCGCAACTGCGCCTTATTCGGCTTACGGTAACGAAGCCCCTGAAACGGTTTAGGCCTGATAAGCGTAGCGCCATCAGGCATTATCACCGCGGCACAATTGCCGGATGGCGGCTGCGCCTTATCCGGCCTACAAAAACGTGCATTCAGCGACACCGAAAGTGCTTTTACTTCAGGTCTCACAGCGATGGGGTTGTGTCCCCGCTGAAATCGGCGAACCGAAGCGTGAATGACAAGGTCTGGATGCCATGGATGGCGGACAGAGGCGAACCGAGGCATGGAGCGAGTCCTGTAGGGGCGAGCAAGCCGAGTCGAGCCGGCCGCAGTCAGGCACGCGGGAGGTGAGCGCAGTGCGCAGCACCGATTTCCTCGCGGGGCCGCGGGGATTGACAAGGGGGGAGCGGTCCCCCCTTGTCCCGTTCACCGCATAAGAGATTAATGAAACTCCCGAACGGCTGGTGAACGGAACCATTCCACCAAAGTCACATGCCAACCCCATTGCCGGATGGCGCGTAACCGCTTATCCGGCCTACGCCGTTTCAGTGGCCCCATTCCCGTAGGCCGGATAAGGCGTAGCCGCCATCCGGCAATCGTGCAGCGGAGGCAAACCAAGGCTGGCGCCTGTTACCACACCTGCTCAGCGATACGGGTCACCAGGCGTACTTTCTCCCACTGCTGCTCCGGCGTCAGCGAATTGCCCTCTTCGGTTGAGGCAAAACCGCACTGCGGGCTGAGGCAAATCTGGCTGATATCAACATACTTCGCCGCTTCCTCAACACGCGCTTTTACCCCTTCCGGGTTCTCAAGCTCACCGTTTTTAGTGGTGATCAGGCCCAGCACCACTTGCTGTTTGCCAGGGCGCACAAAGCGCAGCGGCGCAAAGTCACCGGAGCGGTCATTGTCATACTCAAGGAAGAAGGCGTCGACATTCACGCCGCCGAACAGCACCTCTGCTACCGGCTCGTAACCCCCTTCGGAGATCCAGGTCGAGCGGAAGTTGCCGCGGCAGACATGCAACCCGATGGTCAAATCTTCCGGTTTCCCCTCCAGCGCCTTGTTTAGTACGCGGGCGTAAATGCGCGCCAGCTCTTCCGGATCGTCACCGCGTGCGACAATCTGTTTGCGCTGATCGTCAGAGCAGAGATAGGCCCAGACGGTATCGTCCAGCTGCAGATAACGGCAGCCAGCGTCATAAAACGCGCGGATCGCATCACGCCAGGTGGTGGCGAGATCGTCAAAATAGGCATCCAGCTCAGGGTATACCGTCGCGTCGATCACCTTACGGCCGCCGCGGAAGTGGAGCACGCTCGGGCTGGGGATGGTCATTTTCGGCTGCGCATCGCCGCTGATGCTCTTCAGATAGCGAAAATCTTCCAGCATCGGGTGGTCTTTAAAGCTCACTTTGCCCGTCACGCGTACGCCGTGTGCTTTAGTCTGCACACCATTGAACTGGATCCCCTGCTCGGCTTCGAAAAGCTCAACGCCCTCCAGCCCGGCAAAGAAATCAAAATGCCACCAGGCGCGGCGAAACTCGCCATCGGTCACCACGTGCAGACCGCAGGCACACTGCTGTTCCACCACATGACGAATCTCTTCGTTTTCAACATGACGCAGCTGATCGGCGCTGATTTCACCCTGCGCAAACTGCTGACGCGCCTGCTTAATAGCGTCGGGACGTAAAAAACTGCCGACTACGTCTGCGCGGAACGGGGCCTGATGTCGCTGCATAACTCTCTCCTTAATGCGCCGTGGCAGATGGTTGCCCGGCGTGATAATTCATTATTTGAATATTTAGACTTCTGGACGGCTAAATGTCCAAACAAAATGTCACACCGGGCGCACGGCGGCAAACGAGAAAATTTCACGTCCCTTGAAAAATATTCATGTTCAGGGCAGTAAGGTGAAATTAATCCCCGATCAGGCGGCGTGCTCTATCCCGCTGGCGAAGCTAAAACCCTCATCCTGCCAACCGGTAATACCGCCGATCATGATCTTTACAGCCAGCCCGAGGCGCGCCAGCTTCAGTGCTGCGAAATCAGCCCCGTTGCAGTGCGGGCCCGCGCAGTAAACTACAAACAGCGTATCAGCAGGCCATTCGGCCATCCGCTCCGGCGTGATGGTGTTGTGAGGCAGATGGATCGCGCCCGGCAGATGGCGACGCGCAAAGGCATCCGGGCTGCCGACTACGTGCAGTAAGACAAAATCTTTCTCGTTATGGGTCAGGGCGTGGTGCACGTCCGCGCAGTCCGTCTCAACGCTCAGGCGGTGCATAAAGTGGCTGGCAGCTTCTTCCGGGGAGGCGGCGGGAATATCGGTTACATAGCTCATCGTCTTTTCTCCGTGGTTGTGTTAACACTACTCTAACCAAAACAGCGCGCGCTGAATGCGCCCTTCTCTGCCAGATAACACCAGGATAATGACAACTTTACGACACCCTGCGGCCCGCCATCGCGTGGTCGCCCTCGCCTATGACGGGCTCTGTACCTTTGAATTTGGCGTCGCCGTGGAAGTGTTTGGCCTGCCGCGCCCGGAGATGGGCGATAAGTGGTATGACTTTGCGGTTGCCGCCGTTGATGCGGGCGAACTGCGCGCTACCGGCGGCATTCGCATTATGGCGGAAGGCGGCCTTGAACTGCTTGCTGAGGCGAATACCGTGGTGATTCCTGGCTGGCGCGGCGCCGATCACCCGGTTCCACCCGCCTTATGCCGTGCGTTACAGGAAGCCTGGCAGCGCGGCTGCCGGATTATCTCGATCTGTTCTGGGGTGTTTGTACTGGCGGCCGCGGGATTACTCAACGGGCGTAAAGCCACCACGCACTGGCGCTATACCGACCGGCTACGTGAGCACTATCCAGCCATCGTCGTGCTTGACGACGCTCTCTATTATGACGAGGGAAATGTGATGACCTCGGCGGGCAGCGCGGCGGGGATCGATCTCTGCCTGCACGTGGTGCGCGAGGATTTTGGCATTGAGGCAGCGAATAGCGTCGCCAGACGGCTGGTGGTGCAGCCTCACCGTGACGGCGCGCAAACCCAGCACCTGGCTCGCCCGGTGGCGCGAACACGTGAAAGCCGCCAGCTCGGCCTGCTGTTTGATTATCTGCACCAGCACCTGGCGGGCAACCATACGGTCGCCGCGCTGGCGCAGCGTACCGGCATGAGCGAGCGCACCTTTCTTCGCCGTTTTCAGGAAGCAACCGGCACCACGCCCGCACGCTGGATATTGCAGGAGCGGTTGCTGCGCGCGCAGTCGCTGCTGACGCAAACGCGGATGAGCATAGAGCTTATCGCCCGTCACAGCGGGTTCGCTAACGCCGCCTCGCTGCGCCACCATTTTCAACAGCAGCACGCCCTGTCGCCCGCGGCGTATCGGAAAAAATTTACCGAAGCGGTGAATTAATTCACATTATTAAGCGTTTGTTGATATTTAGCAGGCTATTATCTCTCCATTGCAGCGATAAAATTTTCAAGTGAGGCAAATCAGTGAAATAAATGGAGAGGTACAAAATGGGAAATATTCATGTATTTATGGCGGTTCTGGGCATTATTTTGTTTTCAGGTTTTTTAGCCGCTTATTTTAGCCATAAATGGGACGATTGATGAACGACGATAATCCCCCACCGCGACGGCTTCTTACATTATATGTAAGAAGCCGTTTTTGCTTTATCTGGCGCAAAAAAAACCGCCGGTTATGGCGGTCAATGCTTGCATGGATAGATTTGTGCTTATTGTTACACGCTAACTCGTTTTTCAATGTTAACGGGCTGATGTCACTTTATCAGTAACAACCTCAACAGAACCTAAACGACGCCTGCCATTACCCCTTCATCAGGCGAAACCATCGAAACGATTGCCTGACATAAATTGACCTTTTACTTTGAAAACAAAGAGGATATATCCCTTTTGGTCTTATGGGCGTGTTAGGCTGGGTTTTCAATTCCACAGACCGGAGGGGTTATCCCCAATCTTAAATTTACGTGCCCGGTTTGCAGTAGCCACAAGTTTACTTTTACTACCTATTGTTCTGATAAACTTCCTTCGCACGGGGCGATTTGCTCAGTGTGTGGCGCGCGACTTACTGCGTTAACCTGTATTCCTGCACTCAGAAGACGGCGCTGGCCGAAACACGTTTTATAAAAATGGGGCCTCTTTCCCGGCCCCGTTTTTTGTTTACGCGTTTTTTGCTTTGCCTAATGAAAACCCGCTGACTTTCGCAATATGTACTCGTAATATTGTGCCCTTCACACTCGTCCAGCCGCCATTACCTGTCATCCATGAGGGATCTTTAATATGCAGGTAATTAAGTGGAATCTCATGCTCGTCGTCGACGCGGTAATCTTCTGCCAGCTGATCGAAAAAAGTAGCGATAGGATTTTTAATATCCTCATCGCCGGCAACAGAACGAATCGCCTGCGCCGTCGACAGCGCATACTCTTTACCTGATACCAGTTCACCTGCCACCACCTGTCCGCCAA
Organism: Kosakonia sp. CFBP8986; assembly: GCF_034044935.1. NCBI lineage: Bacteria > Pseudomonadati > Pseudomonadota > Gammaproteobacteria > Enterobacterales > Enterobacteriaceae > Kosakonia > Kosakonia sp. CFBP8986. The sequence goes on from NZ_JAXCXB010000005.1 coordinate 311,075, forward strand.
CCACCAGCGTGACAACCATGCTTGCGCCAAGGTTTGCGCAGGAGACCAGATGCGACAGCGCGCTGTCCTGCGTGCTGATAGTCGGCGTAGCGGCTGTTACTTCACGTTCTGTTTCCATCGATACCTCCACATACAGGCAAAAAAAACCGCCCGAAGGCGGTTAGGGTTTAATGAAACTGGCGAATAGCTTGCTCCGTCTCCTGCTGGGTGACCAGATCGGAGAAACGGGCGACGAAGTAGGTCTCGCCGTCGAGCTCCCACGGCTCGATCGGGATTTCCAGAAAAGCGCTTTGCTCATTTTTAAAGGTGACCGATTTGGCGTTATCTTCCACGGACACCTGCTCAACCTTACCACCGGCGCGAATTACCACTACATTTTTGGTCATGTCGGTTACCTCAGTTGCTTAAATTGCCTTCGACATTAACACAGCCATGCTCATCATGCCTGCGCCATGCCATAGATTGTTAAGCGCTAAAAATTAGGTCCTATAATTTGGCTTAATGAGAGGGATAACGCTACGGCGGGAAACGTGAGGTGGACCACACTTTCGCAATTGTGTGGGTATAAAAAGGCGGCAAAAAGCCAGAGACCGGCCAAATAACCTGTCTCTGGCTAAGGATATTTCGGTGATGCCGGGTGCCTCCCGGTGAGTGCGCGCCAGCCCGCACAACTCGCTTTCACCCCAAAAGATGTGGCTGGTAGCCCCTCCGCGTAGGGGGATTCATCACCACGCTTAACGTTATTAAGCGAAGGGAGAACGGTCAATGCTCATGCGGGTTATGTAAGTTTTTAAAGCGCAAACGTTTATCGAACGGCGATAACGCGGAGGGGAATAGACAGCCTCGCTCGAAATGCATCGTCGCGTAGCACGTAAAAGGCAGCGATTTAAATTTTTGATAAAGAATAGCGGTTAGCTGGTCGATAAAGGTTAACAGGAAACGTTCTCGAACGCTGACAGGGTCAAATCCGTGATGTCCTCAAGAAGTGAGCATTTAGCTCGTTCAGGTAATCCGAAGAGTTTTCAAATTAAACAGTAAGATATATCACAGCATTTCTTAAGGAGAGATGATGAAGACAACCGAAGAAACGATTAGCGATCTGCAGTGTCGCGCTTTAGCCTATGAAGTCATTTTCCAGTCCATCTTCTCTGAGCTGCCGCACGTGTTCATTGAAAGAGCCGCTGAGAAGATTGAAGGTAACTTCAAAGCATTCGAAACCGGTACGCACTCTGACGCTGGTAAAGCCAAGCTTGATGCGGCAAAAGCCGTTGTTTCGCGGATTATGGGAACAAAGATTTAACAGCCCTGACATGTTACTTATGAAGTCGTGCGGTTTGAAACAACGTTGGCTTCTCATCTGAAGAGTTCGCTAATTACTGGCAGGGGGGTTGGCGCTGCTGCCAGTCCCGCCCCTCTGTTTCCAAGGCGTTCATAATTTTTATTGATGCGCGGACAAGGAGTTGACGAATAAGTGAACATGAAAACTCTATTAACGAATATTGGGTTCTACCTACTCAGTAGCGTTAAAGCCAGCCCCGCGATTATCTTTAGAGCACGATCTAAGCTCGTTGTTAAACACACAAAAAACCGGGCATTGCGCCCGGTTCTATTTCTGCACTTAAACTACGTTACTCGCTTAATCCCCGATTTTTCAGCATCGGCTCGATCTGAGGATCGTGCCCGCGCCATTGGCGGCGATAGAGTTCAGCTAAATCCGTGTTGTTGCCGCGAGAAATAATCGCATCACTGAATTTTTTGCCCGTTTTCACGATCCACCCTCCCTGCTCCAGGAACTAGCAGATCAATCTTACCTAAGCCATGGGCATATCATTTTTTCATCACTTTTTCCGCTAATCCGGCTATCGCTTCTACACCGTCAAACATGGAGGGTATATTGTTCTCATTCATTTGAATTGGACTGAATATCAAAGAATCAAAGCAGTCTAGAACTTTACTCACATCAGTTTCATTTTTTCTTCTGTATTCTACATAGCCATCAATAAATGCACAAAGACTCAATCTCAACTCTATTTGCACAAGTTGAGTTCGTATAGACTTCGCCTCCAAATAAGAAAGTCTGAAAAAATAAATTAAGGCCATCTCGATAGTAAAAAAAGGCAGCGCAATAAATATTGCAGAATAATCCCTTGGATAAACAGAAGGATAAACAAAATGTAAGATTACCGCCAACACTGGCGCTATAAAAATGCAACCAAATAAATTTCTATAGTTCATCTCAACATCATGCAACTCTTTTTCTTTCTTGTCTTTTATTTGATTAAAACCCGAACTCAAACCAACAAAATTGTATTCCGACTTAAGGTTTTCGATTCGTTGCTCTAAAGCATTTATTTCGTCCTTCGCCGATTTTATATACTCCAAACCAACTGATGCTTCATTTTTAACGTTTTCAATATCACTTTGTATTTTGGAGAAATGATCCGTTAGCTCTGTAATTGCGGCTGCGTGTTGATCACTCAACACATTACTTTGCTCCCTTGACCGCTTATCAAGCATCTCCTGGGCTGCACTTAACGCCCCATCAATCTGTTGTTGATACTCGTTCCCTGTTTTGGTCAGCTCGTCAAGGAATTTTTCCCTCCGAGCATCAATTTCCATAAGAAATATTTTTGCTTGAGTGAATTTCTCCCCATTGACCAACCATTGTACCAAGGTAGCACTCAGGGTATCTCTGATCCAATCGAACTGAGCATAAGGGCTATTCTGAACTCCATAGCTATCATGTATTCGGGTTAAAACGCCATGAGAGAAAAAATCAAAACTCAACGGAGCTCCGGTCCAGAACCTAAATTCATATAACACCCTCATTAAATCTGAAAGGAAAACAACTTCATTATCCTTGTAACTTTTCACTGTGAAGCGCATACGCTCCGACATATACTCCTGATTAAACCTTGTATTGTCATTTAATTTTTCAACATCATTTCTTGCAAGGAAAAAAAACGCTCTCCATGAGGATGTTAATGCATTGTTGAATAATAGCGCATCAGAGTCATCTTCATTAATGATGATGTTTTTATCATAATTTGGAAGTTTGCCTGAAAAAAATGCATCTAATTCTTCCAAACCCTTCATAACAACTGAATCTGAGTAAAACCCCATAATATATCCTTTCGCACCAACAGTTCTCTTACGTTTAAGAAAGCCTGATTTTATACAGGCTTTATTTTATTTACTCGCTCAATCCACGGTTTTTCAGCATCGGCTCGATCTGCGGATCGTGCCCGCGCCACTGGCGATAGAGTTCAGCTAAATCCGTGCTGTTGCCGCGCGACAGAATGGCATCACGAAATTTTTGCCCATTTTCACGACTTAACTCGCCCTGCTCAACGAACCACTGATAGCCATCGTCGGCGAGCATTTGCGTCCATAAATAGGCGTAATAACCTGCGGCATAACCGCCGCCGAAGATATGGGAAAAATAGCTGCTGCGATAGCGCGGCGGTACGGCGGCCAGGTCGAGCTTCTCTTTGGCAATGGCCTGCGCTTCGAAGCTTGCCACATCGTTGACTTCCGCATTCGCCGCCAGCCCATGCCAGTTCATATCCAGCAACGCTGCGCTCAGCAGTTCGGTCATGTCATAGCCTTTATTAAACTGCGTGGCGCGCAGCATCTTGTCGCGCAGGGCGTCCGGCATCGGCTCGCCGCTTTGGTAGTGGCGGGCGTAATGGGCAAACACCTCCGGCTGGCTGGCCCAGTGCTCGTTAATCTGCGACGGGAACTCAACAAAATCGCGCGGCGTGTTGGTGCCGGAGAGGCTGGCATAGCGCTGGCTGGCAAACAGCCCGTGCAGCGTATGGCCAAACTCGTGGAAAGTCGTAATCACCTCATCCCAGGAGAGCAGCGCAGGCTGGCCGTTAGCCGGTTTCTGGTAGTTGCAGACGTTGTAGATAACCGGCTGCGTGCCGTTAAGCGTCGACTGCTCGATAAAGTTACCCATCCAGGCGCCGCCGCTTTTCGAGTCGCGGGCAAAGAAGTCGCCATAAAAGAGCGCCAGCCCGCGATCGTCGGCGTCAAAAATCTCCCATACACGCACGTCCGGATGATAGACGGGGATATCAAACCGCTCCTGAAAACGGATGCCGAACAGCTGGCTTGCCGCCCAGAATACCCCCTCCGTTAATACCGTGTTCAACGCGAAGTAGGGTTTTATCTGCGTCTCGTCGAGATCGTATTTCGCCATACGAACCTGCTCAGCATAGAAGGCCCAGTCCCAGGCCTGAGCGGTGAACCCGCCCTGCTGGTTATCAATAACCTGCTGAATATCTGCCAGCTCGCGTTCAGCGCGCGCACGGGCAGCCGGTGCGATATTGCGCATAAATTCCAGCGCCGCCTGCGGCGTACCCGCCATCTGATCGGCGATCTTCCAGCTGGCGAAATCATCAAAGCCGAGCAGATGTGCCTGCTCGGCACGCAGGCTGGCCAGGCGCAGCACCAGTGCACGCGTGTCGTTAGCATCGTTGCGCTCGGTACGCAGCCAGCTGGCTTTAAACAGATTCTCTCGTGTTTGACGATCGCGCAGTACGGCCAGCGCCGGTTGCTGAGTAGTGTTAAGCAGTGTTAACAGCCAGCGGTTCTCCAGCCCTTTAGCCCTCGCCGCTTCGGCGGCATGCTCAATCTCTTCAGCACTCATGCCGTCGAGCTGGCGCACATCATCCACCACCAGGCCGCCCGCTTTATCCGCGGCCAGCAGGCGCTGGTTAAACTGGCTTATCAGGGATGCAGCTTCGGTATTGAGCGCTTTCAGCGTCGCTTTATCCTGCTCATCCAGCATCGCGCCCGCCAGCACAAAACGCTGATAGGTCACTTCTACCAGACGCGCCGATTCAGCATCGAGGTTAGCGGTATCAAGGCTTTTCCATACCGCCTCAACGCGGTCAAAAAGCTGTTCATCAAGATAGATGTCGTTTGCCAGTTCCGCTAACTCCGTCGAGAAGGCTTCATCCAGTTGCTGGAGGAAATCATTGGTATCCGCCGAGGTCATGGCAAAAAAGACGCTGGTCACGTAAGTGAGCAAAGCACCACTCTGCTCCAGCGCCAGGATGGTGTTGTCGAAGTCTGCAGGCGCGCTGTTTTGCGCGATCGCCGCGATCTGCTCGCGTTTTTGCCGCACCCCTTCATCAAAGGCCGGGCGATAGTGCTCCTGCTCAATAAGATCGAAGGGTGGCGCCTGATATGGCAGCGGGCTGGCAGTAAAAAAGGGATTAGAGACCGACATAGTTTGCTCCTGAATGCGGTAAGTCTCATCAGAGTAGGCATCCACCGCGCGCGGCGCAATCCTTTCTCGCCCCTGCGCAAGCCACCATTTTTTGCCACACTCTTTAACAGTCAAAACTTGTATTGCCGCCTCTGTGCGGTGCATGCTATGTGACGTCATCACAAAAATCGTTGAGGAACAATGACATGATTATTCTTGTTACCGGGGCAACCGCAGGGTTCGGCGAGAGCATTACCCGCCGTTTTATTCAAAATGGTCACCACGTGATCGCCACCGGCCGCCGCCAGGAGCGTTTGCAGGAGCTGAAAGAGGAGCTGGGCGAAAATCTCTACACCGCGCAGCTGGATGTGCGTAACCGCGCGGCGATCGACGAGTTTATCGCCGCCCTGCCCGCGCAGTGGCGCGAGATTGACGTACTGGTCAATAACGCCGGGCTGGCGCTGGGCATGGAGCCTGCGCACAAAGCCAATGTTGATGACTGGGAAACGATGATCGACACCAACAATAAAGGGCTGGTCTATATGACCCGCGCCGTGCTGCCGGGAATGGTTGAGCGCAATCGCGGTCATATAATCAACCTTGGATCAACGGCCGGTAGCTGGCCTTACGCGGGCGGCAACGTGTATGGCGCGAGCAAAGCCTTTGTGCGCCAGTTCAGCCTCAACCTGCGCACCGATCTGAGCGGTACCGCGGTGCGTGTCACCAATATCGAGCCGGGTCTGGTTGGCGGCACCGAGTTCTCCAACGTGCGCTTTAAAGGCGATGACGATAAAGCGACGAAAACCTACGAAAACACCACCGCACTGAGCTCGGAAGATGTGACCGAAGCGGTGTGGTGGGTGGCGACACTGCCGAAGCATGTCAATATCAACACACTTGAGATGATGCCGGTCAGCCAGAGCTACGCCGGTCTGAGCGTGCACCGCCAGAGCTGATGCTTCCCGCCCGGCCTGCGGGCCGGGTATGGGATGTGCGCAGAAACAATGGTATGGTAGCCGGGTTAACCCTTTAAAAAGTAAGAGCGAATGGCCGCCGAAACGCAACTCAACCCTACGCAACCCGTTAATCAACAGATCTATACCATCCTGCGACGGGATATTGTCCACTGCCTGATCCCACCGGGCACACCGCTCTCTGAAAAAGAGGTGTCGGTGCGTTTTGACGTCTCGCGCCAGCCGGTGCGTGAAGCCTTTATCAAGCTTGCGGAAAACGGGTTGATTCAGATCCGCCCCCAGCGCGGAAGCTACGTTAACAAAATCTCCCTCACACAGGTGCGCAACGGTTGTTTTGTCCGCCAGGCGATAGAGTGCGCCGTGGCCCGCCGCGCCGCGCAGATGATAGATGACAGCGCCTGTTATCAGCTTGAGCAGAATCTCCACCAGCAGCGGATCGCCATTGAGCGTAAGCAGCTGAATGATTTCTTTGAACTGGATGATGATTTTCACCACAAGCTGGCGCTGATCGCAGACTGCCAGCTCGCGTGGGATACGATTGAAAACATCAAGGCAACAATCGATCGTGTGCGCTATATGAGCCTCGATCATGTTTCGCCGCCGGAGATGCTGCTGCGCCAGCACCAGGCCATTTTCGAAGCGCTGGAAAAACGCGACGCCGATGCGGTTGAGCATGCGATGACGTTGCATCTGCAGGAGATCAGCGAGTCGGTTAAAACCATTCGCCAGGAAAATCGCGACTGGTTCAGCGAAGAGTAATCCCCCTCTTTTTTCCCTTATCAGGTCACCTTTTTTGCCAGAAAAAAGTGTGACCTTGATCAAAAACAAAAACTCATCATCTCAGTGGCGTATTTATAGGGCGTCCGTTTTGGGGCCATCTTCTGCCCCGGTTCGCTTTATGGATATTATCAAGGAGAAACCATCATGATGACTTATGACCGCAACCGTAATCCTATCACCACCGGCTCACGCGTAATGATTAATGGCACTGGCCGCATTGGCAAAATTGTCGCTATTCACGCCGAGGGCTTAAGTGCTGAAAAAGTGCGCCGTAACAAAACGGTGGAAGTGGAAGGGTGTGAAGGCAAATTCGAGCCGGTAGAGCTGATCCGCCTCGGCCTGCACTGATTGGCAAAACATGATGAAGATGAGTGCCGCCGCAGCGGCACTCACTGTTTAGTTACAGCCCCGCCGCGAAGTGTGCAACGGTCGCTTTAGCACCTTTCGCCAGCAGCATTTGATACGCCTTCTGTACCTGCGCCACAAACGCGCGCGCTTTCGGCAATTCACGGCCAAAGATCGCCTCAATGCCCAGCAACGCCTCTACGCGCGCTTCGCCTTCAGCGCTACTGCTCACCGCTTTCTGAATAACCGCAAGCAGCGGATCGCATACCTCAATCGCTTGCCCCTGCTCGTCAACGCCACCCACATAGCGCATCCAGCCCGCGACGCCTAACGCCAGCAGTGAGAAATCGCTGCCCTGCGCCAGATGCCAGCGCACAGAATCGAGCATGCGCTGCGGCAGCTTCTGACTGCCGTCCATGGCGATCTGCCAGGTGCGGTGACGCAGCGCGGTGTTGCTGTAACGCGCGATCAGCAGATCGGCGTAGTGCGCCAGATCGACGCCTTGGACTTTCAGCGTCGGCGCCTGTTCGCGCAGCATCAGCGCGTGTGCCGCGCGGCGGTAGTGTTCATCTTCCATGCACTCATTGATGTGCTGATAGCCCGCCAGATAGCCAAGGTAGGCGAGGAAGGAGTGGCTGCCGTTCAGCATGCGCAGCTTCATCTCTTCAAAGGGCACCACATCGCTCACCAGCTCCGCGCCCGCTTTCTCCCACGCCGGGCGGCCTGCGACAAAATTATCTTCAATCACCCACTGGCGGAACGGTTCACAGGCGACGCCCGCCGGATCGCGCACACCGGTAAGCTGTTCGATCTTCTCAAGGGTTTCAGCCGTAACGGCCGGAACAATACGATCGACCATCGTGGAGGGGAAAGTAACGTTCTCTTCAATCCAGCGCGCCAGCGCGGCGTCCACCGTGCGGGCATAGGCGCAGACAACGTTGCGCGTAACGTGGCCATTTTCCGGCATGTTGTCGCAGGACATTACGCTGAACGGCGGTAAACCTGCGGCTTTACGACGGGAGAGCGCTTCGACAATCACCCCGGCGGCGGATTGTGGCTGATGTGGGTTTTGCAGATCGGCTACGATCAACGGGTGATCGAGCATTAGCTCCCCGGTCGCCGGTGAGTGGCAGTAGCCTTTCTCGGTGATGGTCAGCGAAACAATGGCGACCTGCGGCTCACACATGGCATCCAGCACCGTTTCAAGCCCGTCGACCTGTGCATGCAGCGCACGTTTCGCCACGCCAACCACGCGCGCGGTCCACGCGTCGGCGGACATCTCCGCCACGGTGTAGAGATTATCCTGCTGTTTTAGATCGGCAATCTGCTGCTCGCCGCCGATAAGATTAACTTCGCAGTAACCCCAGTCGCTGCCGTGCTCTGCGGCGAGGATATCGGTGTAGACCGACTGATGCGCGCGATGGAATGCGCCAAAACCAAGATGCACAATGCGCGCAACCAGCTTGCTGCGATCGTACTGAGGTAGAGTGGCTTTCGCCGTTAACAGCCTGTTTTCCATGGTGAGACTCATCTTATTAAATGAAACAGTGGTTCACTAGATTAAGGCGTCGTTAAAACCCGACTATGATTTGCGACAGGATTTGCTGACTACACCAACTAGAATGGTAACCAAATGTGTCATAGATCTGCTCATCATTATGAGAAGAAAGTAGAGGTTGTGCAGAAAGATAAGAGGCCCCACTCCCCAGCCAGGTCAACGGGGAGGGAAATCACCGCGTGGTTGTTAGCTTCGCGACCATCCTGCGACGATGATCAACATGCCGCACAGCGCAACCCCTGCGCCCAGCCAGTCATAAACGGTTAGCTTTACCCCTTCGACAACCCGCAGCCAGAGAAGCGCGGTGCAGACATAAACCCCGCCGTAAGCGGCATAGACGCGCCCGCTGGCAACCGGATGCAGCGTCAGCAGCCAGACAAAAAGCGCCAGTACGATCGCGGCAGGAATCAGCAGCAGTGGTGAGCCTTCGCGTTTTAGCCACAGCCAGGGCAAGAAACAGCCTACAATTTCACACAGAGCGGTGACAAAAAAGAGCAGCGTAATTTTCAGCATAGTCAGGTCGTTTATTGAAAATAGGTTGAACCATCTTACCTGATAATGCTCTTACAGTCGGTTTCGCCCCGGTATGCTGGCAGGCGGAGATCGCTTAGAATAGAGACGTTTTTCCTCACTTAAGGACCATTGCCATGACTTCTACACTTAGCAAACGCCTGTGCCTGACCGCAATGCTGACGCTGGGTGCCATTGTGTACACCACTTCCGCACTGGCTGAAACCAACCGTCTGGTGATCGAATCGGGCGACAATGCGCAGTCCCGTCAATCCGCCGCGATGGAAAAAGAGCAGTGGAACGATACCCGCAGCCTGCGCCATAAAGTCAATAAACGCGTCGAGAAAGAGTGGGACAAAGATGATGTCGCCTTCGATGCGCGCGACAACTGCCAGAAAAGCAGCAACCTGAATGCGTACTGGGAACCCAATACCCTGCGCTGCCTGGATCGCCGCACCGGGCGTGAAGTTCAGTAATCTCGTCGGGCGCGCTGCGCCCGCCTTCATCTCAGAGAAAGGATTTTTATGAGTGACGACTATCCTGTCCGGCTTCGCCCGCTTGAGCGCGAAGACCTTCGTTTTGTCCACCAGCTCGACAACAACGCCAGCGTAATGCGCTACTGGTTCGAAGAGCCTTATGAAGCTTTTGTAGAACTCTCCGATCTTTACGATAAGCACATCCACGATCAAAGCGAGCGCCGTTTCGTCGTCGAGTGTAATGGCACCAATGCCGGTCTGGTGGAACTGGTTGAAATTAACCATGTGCACCGCCGCGCGGAGTTTCAAATCATTATCTCGCCGGAATTCCAGGGCAAAGGGCTGGCGTCAAAAGCCGCTAAGCTGGCGATGGATTATGGTTTTACGGTATTAAACCTCTATAAGCTCTATCTCATCGTTGATAAAGAGAATGAGAAAGCGATTCACATCTACCGCAAGCTGGGTTTTCAGGTGGAGGGGGAATTAATTCATGAGTTCTTTATTAATGGCGAATACCGCAACACTATCCGCATGTGTATTTTTCAGCAGCACTATCTGCAGGAACATAAAACCAGCGGCAGTACGCTGTTAAAACCCACCGCGCAATAAGCGCGGTGAGCGGACAGCATCAATAATACTCGATGGTGTTTTTGATGCTGTATTTATGTGTCACCTGCGGCGTTACGCTCTCATCAACAATCTCCAGGCTACAACTCAGCGGATTATCATGTTTGTCGTAGTCGCAGGTCTGCTGCACTTTACTCAGCGGCTTATCATTGAGCGTACTTACCGCGGCATAATCGAGCTTCTTGCGCTTATCTTTCGCCGGCGTGGAAGCGACATCGAGATGCACATCTTTTGAAGTGGTTGATTTGCCCAGTGGGTAGCCTTCGTCATCATAGCGATACTTCACTTCCATATCTTTGCCTGATGCGCGCACCACAAAGCCGTTATCGTCGGTATCCCAGGTGACACCCGCCGACGGGAACTCTGCCAGCTGGCATTTCCCCTGCAGCCGCAGACGCTTCTCCTGCGTTTCAGCTTCGATATAGTAGTTGGCATCCAGTACCAGCGATACGCCGCTATTGTTCTCCAGGTCGTGAAGTTCGAGCGTATCGAAACAGCCCTCTTTCGACAGCGTACCGCTGACGCGCTTTGTCACTTCACCCTTTTCGTTAAGCAGGGTCTGACTAAAGTTTTTTACCGCACCGCGCAGAGGATCAAAATCGAATTCATTCGAAAAACTTGCCATCTCCGGCGTGAATGCCACCGGGCCTTTTTCCTCATCACATCCGACCAAAACCAGGGCCAGAGAGATAAGTAATAACTGTTTTTTCAAAGGTTCCACCACAGTTTTCTTTAGAATGGCGCTTATATTAGCAAAACATTTACCCGATAGCGTAATGAGTTAGCGACTTCCTTATCGGGTATCTGCGGAATTTCACATACAGCTAAGATGATTCAGAGATTTACCTTTTGTCGAAAAGAGAAGTGCTAAGCTTAAAGCGCACAATAAATAAGGAGACAAGCATGCACTATTCACGTTGGCTGTGCGCAGCACTGCTGGTAGGTTCTGTTCCTGCTTTCGCCGCGCCGGATTCATGCGAACGCGTTAAAACGGATATCCAGCAAAAAATTATTAACAATGGTGTCCCGGAGTCCGGGTTCGAATTGACCGTGGTACCAAACGATCAAGCCGAACAGGCGGGCGGACAGGTGGTTGGTCACTGTGCCAATGACACTTACAAAATTATCTACGCCCGTAATGGCGGCGCATCATCTCAGAACGAAAACAGTAACAGCAATCAGTAAAATCTAATCCCCCTGATTTCCAGGGGGATCCCCCTCTATTTGATCGTGCATAACATTCCCCTACTCCCTAATGATTACCATAGCTCCATCATTAGCCTGCTTTTAATTTGCGCGGGTAAGTTTTTATTTAAAAATAATAATGGAGTGAGTCATGTCGAAGACGGAATATGCCGGGGGTATTAGCCGACGAACGCTGGTAAAGTCGACTGCCCTCGGATCGTTAGCGCTGGCAGCAAGCAGTTTTTCTCTCCCGTTTGGTATGCGCTCCGCCGCTGCCGCGGTGCAACAGGCGATGCAACCCGCGCCGGATAAAGTGGTCTGGGGAGCCTGCTCGGTCAACTGCGGCAGCCGCTGCGCACTGCGTCTGCATGTGCGCGATGAGGAGGTCTACTGGGTCGAAACCGATAACACCGGCGAAGATCAGTATGGCAACCATCAGGTGCGCGCCTGCCTGCGCGGCCGCTCTATCCGGCGGCGTATCAATCACCCGGATCGCCTCAACTATCCGATGAAACGCGTCGGCAAACGCGGCGAAGGCAAATTTCAGCGCATCAGTTGGGATGAAGCCCTCGATACCATCGCCGCCCGCCTGAAAGGGGTAGTGGACAAATATGGCAACGAAGCGGTCTATATCAACTACTCCTCCGGCATCGTCGGCGGCAACATTACCCGCTCATCCCCGTCCGCCTCGCTCGTCGCCCGCCTGATGGCGATGTACGGCGGCTTTCTCAATCAATATGGCACCTACAGCACGGCGCAAATCGCCTGCGCGATGCCCTACACCTACGGCTCCAACGAAGGGAACAGCACCTCCGATATTGAAAACAGCAAGCTGGTGGTGATGTTCGGCAACAACCCAGCGGAGACCCGCATGAGCGGCGGCGGCATTACCTACTTTCTCGAGCAGGCGCGCGAACGCTCAAATGCGCGAATGGTGGTGATTGACCCGCGCTATACCGACACCGCTGCCGGACGCGAAGATGAGTGGGTGCCGATCCGTCCCGGCACCGACGCCGCGCTGGTCGCCGGTATGGCCTGGGTACTGATCAGCGAAAACCTGGTCGATCAAACCTTCCTCGATAACTACTGCGTTGGCTACGACGAAAAAACGCTGCCCGCCGGTGCGCCAGCAAACGGCCACTACAAAGCCTATATTCTCGGTCAGGGTGATGACGGCGTGGCGAAAACGCCGCAGTGGGCGTCGCGCATTACCGGCATTCCGGCAGACAAAATCATCAAGCTCGCCAGAGAGATTGGCAGCACCAAACCGGCCTATATCTGCCAGGGCTGGGGCCCGCAACGGCAGGCCAACGGCGAGCTGACCGCCCGTGCGATCGCCATGCTGCCGATCCTCACCGGCAATGTCGGCATTAACGGCGGCAACAGCGGCGCGCGTGAGTCAACTTATACCATCACCATCGAGCGGATGCCGATGCCGGAGAACCCGGTAAAAACCGCCATCTCCTGCTTTAGCTGGACCGACGCCATCTCCCGCGGGCCAGAGATGACGGCGACGCGCGACGGCGTGCGCGGCAAAGAGAAGCTCGATGTGCCGATCAAGTTCATCTGGAACTATGCCGGTAATACCCTCGTCAACCAGCACGGCGACATCAACCACACTCACGATGTGCTGCAGGATGAGAGCAAGTGCGAGACGATCGTGGTGATTGAGAACTTTATGACCTCGTCTGCGATGTATGCCGATATCCTGCTGCCGGATCTGATGACCGTTGAGCAGGAGGATATTATCCCCAACGACTACGCCGGCAACATGGGCTACCTCATCTTCCTGCAACCAGTCACCGCGCCGAAGTTCGAGCGCAAAGGCATTTACTGGATCACCAGCGAGATCGCCCGCCGCCTTGGGCCGGATATCCACCAGCGCTTCACCGAAGGGCGCACGCAGGAGGAGTGGCTGAAATACCTCTACGCCAGAATGGTAGAGAAAGATCCCGCGCTGCCCTCCTACGAGGCGTTGAAAGCGATGGGTATCTACAAACGCAAAGATCCGAACGGCCACTTCGTGGCCTATAAAAAATTCCGCGACGATCCGCAGGCCAACCCGCTGAAAACGCCGTCGGGCAAAATTGAGATCTACTCCAGCAAGCTGGCGGAGATCGCAAGCCATTGGGAACTGCAAAAGGATGAGGTGATAAGCCCACTGCCGGTCTATGCCTCCACCTTTGAAGGCTGGGACGATCCGGCGCGTGCCACCTTTCCGCTGCAACTTTTCGGTTTTCACTACAAAGCACGCACCCACTCCAGCTACGGCAACATTGATGTGCTGAAAGAGGCCTGCCGCCAGGAGGTGTGGATCAACCCGCTTGATGCCGAACGGCGCGGGATTAAGAACGGCGATCTGGTACGCGTGTTTAACGACCGTGGCGAAGTGCGGATTGCAGCGAAAGTGACGCCGCGCATTATGCCGGGCGTCAGCGCCATGGGTCAGGGTGCGTGGCACCAGGCGGATATGGCGGGCGATCGCGTCGATCACGGCGGCTGCGTCAATACGCTGACCACGCACCGCCCTTCGCCGCTGGCGAAAGGTAACCCGCAGCACACCAATCTGGTCGACATTCAAAAGGTTTGAGGAGTAGCCGATGAGCACCCAGTATGGATTTTTTATTGATTCCGCCCGCTGCACCGGTTGTAAAACCTGCGAACTGGCCTGTAAAGATTACAAAGATTTAACCCCGGACGTCAGTTTCCGCCGCGTCTACGAGTACGCGGGCGGCAACTGGCAGGAGGATAACGGCGTCTGGCAGCAAAACGTCTTTGCCTACTATCTCTCACTCTCCTGTAACCACTGTGAGGATCCGGCCTGCACCAAAGTCTGCCCGAGCGGCGCGATGCATAAACGTGAAGATGGCTTTGTGGTGGTCGACGAAGAGGTCTGTATCGGCTGCCGCTACTGCCATATGGCCTGCCCGTACGGCGCGCCGCAATACAATGCGGCAAAAGGCCATATGACGAAGTGCGACGGCTGCCACGAGCGTGTGGCCGAGGGCAAAAAACCTGTCTGCGTCGAGTCCTGCCCGCTGCGCGCCCTCGATTTTGGCCCGATTGAGACGTTGCGTAAAAAGCACGGCACGCTGGCAGCGGTCGCACCTATTCCGGCGGCGCACTTTACCCGGCCAAATATTGTCATCAAACCCAACGCCAACAGCCGCCCGACCGGGGATACAACCGGCTATCTGGCTAATCCACAGGAGGTATGAAATGGGAAACGGATGGCATGAATGGCCGCTGGTGCTCTTTACGGTGCTCGGTCAGTGCGTGGCGGGCGGTGTGATTGGCACCGGCCTGGTATGGATGGCCAATGAGGGCGATCGCCGCGGTCAGTTGCATATCGTTCGCAGCCAGTTTTTTCTCTGGCTGCTGATGGGCATCGGCTTTGTCGCTTCGATGATGCACCTCGGCTCGCCGCTGCGCGCCTTTAACTCCCTTAACCGCATTGGCGCTTCTGCGTTGAGTAATGAGATTGCCGCCGGCTCGCTCTTTTTTGCCATCGGCGGCATCTGGTGGCTGCTGAGCTGGCTGGGCAAAATGCCTTCAGGTCTCGGGCGTATCTGGCTGCTGATCAGTATGGTCTCTGGCGTGCTGTTTGTCTGGGCGATGACGCGGGTCTATCAGATTGAGACCGTGCCGACCTGGCATAACGGCTACACCACCGCCAGCTTCTTCCTTACCATGCTGATTGGCGGCCCGCTGCTCGCAGCACTGTTACTGCGCCTTGTCGGCATACGCTTTCCGGCATCCCGTTTTGCGGCGATAAGCGCGATCGCACTGCTGGCAAGCGCAGCGGTGGTGATGATGCAGAGCATGCAGCTTGGCGAAACCCACTCGTCCGTGCAGCAGGCTACAGCGCTGATCCCGGATTACGGCTTACTCCAGGCGCTGCGACTGCTGCTTTTAGCGCTGGGGCTGGGCTGCTGGTACTGCCCGCTGGTGCTGCGCAGACAGCCGCGCGTCAGTAGCCTGCTGGTTGGGTTTGTGCTGGTGGTTGCCGGGGAGCTGATTGGCCGTGGCCTCTTTTATGGACTGCATATGACCGTTGGCGTCGCCGTTGCCGGGTGATCGATTGCGGGGCCGGATAGCGGTGAACGCTTATCCGGCCTTCGGCACTTTTTCGGGAAATACCATGACAGTTGAAAACCGTGAATCGTTTATTTTCACCGCCCGCGTGCTCGGCGCCCTCTTTTACTACCCGCCGGAGAGCGAACCTGCTGCACCGCTGGTCAGCGCCTTTACGCATAATGCGTGGATGGCGTCATGGCCGCTGGCGCAAAGCCTGCTGCTCCCGCTGGCTGAACAATTTTCAGCGGATAGCGAAGAGCCGTTAACTGATGCCTGGCAACGGCTGTTTATCGGCCCGTGGGCGCTGCCTGCGCCGCCGTGGGGCTCGGTATGGCTGGATAAAGAGTGCGTGCTGTTTGGCGACTCAACGCTGGCCCTGCGCCAGTGGCTGCGCGACAACAATATTGCTTTCGCGACGCAGCAAAACGAGCCAGAAGATCATATCGGCACCCTGCTGCTGCTCGCGGCCTGGCTGACGGAGCAGGGAAAGACGCAGGCCTGCGATGAGCTTCTGGCGTGGCATCTGCTGCCGTGGTCGGGCCGCTTTCTTACCGTGCTGGAGGAGCAGGCGCAGCACCCTTTCTGGCAGGCGCTCGCCCGGCTGGCACAGCTTACGCTGGCGGAGTGGCAAACGAACCTGCTGATGCCGGTAGCGCAAAAAGCGCTCTTCCGTTAACACCTTTTCCGGCCGCTCAGGCCGGATTTTTTTACAAAACGCTTCTGGAGTTCACGTGGACTTTTGCGGCAGCAGTTCACCATAGATATATTTTTTAATGTAGTGATGCGGTTGCTTGAGGCTCTTAAACACAGGTGATTGCCTGATTTCGCCCGATATATGAAACCGCTTGAAAACGGAGCTCACCGCATCAGCACTGCCAAACTCATTAACATCAACCACATCTTTGATTTTGATTTGCACGCCGGGTGCAAACAGTATTTCATCCTCCTGGGGCAACACGGAGGTTGGCGCAATCCAGTGCCCTTCAGCTTCTGGCGGCGCTTCAAGGATCAGAAGATGGGTATTTAAATAGGGTGTGCTGACGCTGGTGCTGGTGTAACTTTTTTGCCCAATGACAGCCCCGACAGTGGCGTATTGCCTCGCCTCTTTTTCGCCAAAGGGATAATCGAAACCAATACCGCGCACCACCACATTGCCAAAGCTTTCATTCGAGGGGTGTTTTTTTCTGGATCTATCCAGCACCTGGTTAAAATTTTTCACTCCGCTTTCCAGAGACTCTTTCCCCACAAAGCCGGATTTTAAAAAACCATTTTTTATCAGTGTGTTAACAAGCTTTTCGACTTCATAGTTTTCCATGTTCCTGCTTCTTTCATATTTATTAAGCAGGGTGTAGTTACTTGATGTGTAGACTTTGATGGCCGAAATTTCGCTCTCCGTTAAACCCAGCTCGGCTGGTGAAGGTAAAGCAGGTAGTTGCCGCCCCAGCCGGTTATCCGGCAAGGTGAATATCCGCACTGCTTCATGGTGGCCTCGCGACTCAAAGCTGTTTCTGGCATCTGAAGTGAATGCGCTATAGGCGGACGTTTTTTTTGCGGGTGCGGCGTGCGAAGAGGTGATTTTATTCACCACTTCAGCGATTTTTTGTGATTTGTTCTCGTTGATCGACGCGGCTGATTGTTTACCTGAAACTTTATGCAGTGATGAAAGCGGCGATGATTCTGCATAGGGTTCCTGACTCCCTTTTCCTGCCCAGGCGCCGAGTGGCTTTTTTGTCGCTGAAGCATACATGGGGGGCCTCCTCGCAGGGTTTTATGACGATAACCGGGTTGGTTTAAGGATATGTGCCCTACATAAACAGAGCTTATTTTTTAAGAGTTCTCATCAACCTGTTTTTATTCACCGCCGCGTTAAACCGGCTGTTGAGGTGATTTTTCGCCCTCTCACGCGCCGGAATAGTTTATCCCGGCAATCACATTGGTGACAATGTCACTTTTGCCGCTTCGCTTTTAAGACAATTCTTTAATCTTCCGATCAGCCTGTACACGGTAAGGCTTACTGTGCAAAAGCCGCCTGCCGCTGGGTTTTAAAAAGCGGCCTCAGAACTGGAAGCATCCCCGCACGCTTGCTATAGCTCAAAGCACCCTGCCGAACATGGCATAACAACACGCAACTTGCCGTTGCTATAACGCATGCAAACAGGGAGAGACACTGCAATGCAGACTTCCATGCTTACCCGCGCGCTGCTTTTTATCGCCGGGATTATCGCCATACTGGCGCTGATTACCTGGGGAGTCGGGCTGGAGACGATAAAAGCCCGCCAGGTGGATTTGATTTACCTCGGGCAACAGCACCTGATTCTGGTGTTCAGCTCGATGTTTTTTGCCCTGCTGGTCGGTATTCCCAGCGGTATCGCCCTTAGCCGCCCCGCCGCTCGTGGGGTTGCCGAGTATGTGATGCAGATTTTCAACGTCGGCAACACGCTGCCGCCGCTGGCGGTGCTGGCCCTGGCGATGGTGGTGATTGGCATTGGCGATATCCCGGCGATCATCGCCCTGTTCCTCGCCTCGCTGCTGCCGATTGTGCGTAACACCTATGCCGGGCTCTGCTCGGTGCCCGCCTCTTTAATTGAAGCGGCGAATGGAATTGGCATGACAAAGTGGCAGCGCTTACGCCAGGTGGAGTTGCCGAATGCCCTGCCGGTGATCCTCTCCGGGGTGCGAATTGCGACGGCAATTAACGTCGGTACCGCGCCGCTGGCGTTTCTGATTGGCGCCAGCAGCTATGGCGAACTGATCTTCCCCGGTATCTATCTCAACGATTTCCCGACGCTGATTTTAGGCGCAGCCGCCACGGCGCTGTTCGCCCTGATCCTCGATACCCTGCTGGCGGCGCTGGGCCGTCTTCTTAGCCCGCACACGGCGTGATAACAATAAGAGGAAGTGTGATGAAACGACTTTTTCATACGCTGGGCTGGCTGGCAGCAGCCGCGCTGCTCACTGCCAGCGCCCATGCAGCACCGCTGGTTGTGGCGACCAAAAGCTTTACCGAGCAGCATATTTTGTCGGCCCTTACCGTGCAGTATCTGCAGAAAAAAGGCTTTCAGGTGCAGCCGCAGACCAATATCGCAACGGTGATTTCACGCAACGCGATGATCAACAAGCAGGTTGATATGACCTGGGAGTATACCGGCACCTCGCTGATCATTTTTAACCACATCAACAAACGCATGTCGGCACAGGAGACCTACGACACCGTTAAACGCCTCGATGCGAAACACGGCCTGGTGTGGCTCAATCCGGCCAATATGAACAACACTTATGCCTTCGCTATGCAGCGCAAACGCGCCGAGGCTGAGCACATCACCACCATGTCACAGATGGTGGCGAAGATTGAAGAGATCCGTAAAACCAACCCGAAAAAGAACTGGCTGCTGGGCCTCGACCTGGAGTTTGCCGGGCGCAGCGACGGCATGAAGCCGTTGCAGGAGGCTTATGGCATGGAGCTGGATCGTCCGCAAATCCGCCAGATGGATCCCGGCCTCGTCTATAACGCCATCCGCGACGGCTTTGTCGATGCCGGGCTGGTCTACACCACCGATGGCCGCCTGAAGGGCTTCGATCTGAAAACGCTGGAAGATGACAAAGGCTTTTTCCCGAGCTATGCGGTCACGCCGGTGGTGCGTAAAGACACGCTTGAAGCCAATCCGGGCTTAGAAGAGGCGCTCAATACGCTCTCCGGGCTGCTGAACAACGAGGTGATTATCTCCCTCAACGCGAAAGTCGATATCGATCACCAGACGCCGCAGCAGGTCGCACGCGACTTCCTGCGAGAGAAAGGGTTGCTGTAAGGAGAGCCTATGGACACGATTCACTACATGATGGACAACGCCGGCTACCTGGCCACCCTCACCTTCCAGCACCTCTGGCTGGTGCTGCTGGCCGTGGGCCTGGCAATACTCATTGGCGTGCCGCTGGGGGTGCTGATTGTGCGCCACAAATGGCTGGCAACGCCGGTGCTTGGCCTGGCGACGCTGGTGCTGACCATTCCGTCAATTGCCCTGTTTGGCCTGATGATCCCGCTCTTTTCACTGGTCGGCCAGGGGATTGGCGCCCTGCCGGCAATTACCGCGGTGTTTCTCTACTCGCTGCTGCCGATTGTGCGCAACACCCATACCGCCCTCGACAGCCTGCCGCCTGGGCTGCGTGAAGCGGGGCGCGGGATTGGCATGACCTTCTGGCAGCGTTTGCGCTGGGTGGAGATCCCGATGGCGCTGCCGGTGATTTTCGGCGGGATCCGTACCGCCGTGGTGATGAATATTGGCGTGATGGCCATCGCCGCCGTGATTGGCGCGGGTGGGCTGGGGCTGCTGTTGCTGAACGGCATTGGCGGGAGTGATATTCGCATGCTGATTGCCGGCGCGGTGATGATCTGTCTACTGGCAGTCGTGCTCGACTGGTTACTGCACCGCTTACAAATCGTGCTGACGCCGAAGGGGATTCGATAATGATTAAACTGGAAAATCTGACCAAACAATTTACGCAGAAGAACGGCCAGAGTGTGAATGCCGTCGACAATGTCAATCTGATGGTGCCGGAAGGTGAAATGTGTGTGCTGCTCGGCCCTTCTGGCTGCGGCAAAACCACTACACTTAAGATGATTAACCGTCTGATTACGCCAAGTAGTGGAAAGATCCTGATTAACGGTGAAGACACCAGCGGCATGGATACGGTTACTCTGCGGCGCAATATTGGCTATGTGATCCAGCAGATTGGCCTGTTTCCCAATATGACCATCGAAGAGAACATTACCGTGGTACCGCGCATGCTGGGCTGGGATAAAGCGCGCTGTAAAAGCCGCGCGGAAGAGCTGATGGAGATGGTGGCGCTCGATGCGAAAAAGTTCCTGCACCGCTATCCGCGCGAAATGTCCGGCGGCCAACAGCAGCGTATTGGCGTGATCCGCGCGCTGGCGGCCGATCCGCCGGTGTTGCTGATGGATGAACCCTTCGGCGCGGTCGACCCGATTAACCGCGAAGTGATCCAGAACCAGTTTCTTGAAATGCAGCGCGCGCTGAAAAAGACGGTGCTGCTGGTCAGCCACGATATCGACGAAGCGTTAAAGCTCGGTGACCGGATTGCGGTGTTCCGCCAGGGACGCATTGTGCAGTGCGCCAGCCCCGATGAGCTGCTGGCAAAACCGGCGAACGAGTTTGTCGGCTCGTTTGTCGGTCAGGACCGGACGCTCAAGCGCCTGCTGCTGGTATCAGCCGGTGATGTGACCGATCAGCAACCGACCATCACCGTGCGGGAATCGACCCCGGCCGCTGAGGCGTTCGCCATTATGGATGATAACGATATGCGTGCCGTAACGGTGGTTGACGGCGCCGGTAAACCGCTCGGCTTCGTTAAACGCCGCGAAGCACGGCATGATGCCCGCGACTGCGCTGCACTTCTGCACCCGTTCCGCATCACCGGTAAAGCGGAGGATAACCTGCGCGTGGTGCTTTCGCGGCTCTATGAGAGTAACACCAGCTGGATGCCCATCGTGGATGAAGAGGGTCGCTATAACGGCGAGATTTCGCAGGACTACATCGCCGAGTATTTAAGCTCCGGGAAAACGCGCCGGGCGCTGGCGATCCATAGCGAGAGTTAAGGAAATTTGCCAAATGGCGCTAACCGCAGGCAAACAAGCCCCGGTTAGTGCCTTCAGGTCACCGATTTCATTTTGCGCGCAAGATAAGCTTTAATATTCGGCCATTTCCGGTATTCCGTCTTACCGTACAAATCGCTGAAGCCTTCGGCAAATGCCTCTTCCGCCCCGCCAGTAGTAATTATCGAATGACTCCGGCGTTGTGTTGCCCAGATCTTTTTCCCAGGCAGCAATAAAACTGGCTCGTTTACTTAAATAATCGCCCGCTGCGCCTGTATTGCAATACGCTCCTGCTGCGTCATCACATTGTCATCCTGTTCATGAGACGAAGCGGACGGCTGGCCCGGCTTTCTCTTTTGCATAGGCATACATCCGTTTCTCTCCCGGCGCTTTGATTTACCCGACCGCTCCGCTGATCAACCGCCAACAGCGTTATCTGTACAACCTGTAAATATCACCACTATAATTTTTCACTTGCGCCGCCGATTGCTCAACAAAGCGATAGGTGGTACCGGTATGCCCGATATATTTGAACTTCGTTCCGACGGGGAAAAGACTCTCTTTTTCAACCAAATCACCATATTTAAAGTTCTTTGGATTGCCCACAATATCGTATATCACACCTACCTCATCCAAATCTGCGAGTGAGTTATATTTACCCGAGGCAAATCTTTTTGCCATTTTCTTATCCTGGGTAACCGACATAAGAAAATTGGTGCTGACTAACATACCCGGTGAGATGGCATTCAGAACGGGTCGGTGTTTTGTCCCTCTGTAATAGTTATCCATCCCGGTAAACTTCGCCTCCTCTACGGCCTGGTTCATGATGGCCACGGCGTTGCTTTTGTGGCTTAACGTTTTGATTACGAGCTTCATATCTATCCCGGGCGCAAAAGCCGGAGGATTTGTGCCGACTTCAAACTGTTTTTTGGCCACCCGCGCCAGCTTCGACGAATCAGGAATGTCAATATCCTGCCCTTTTGCCTTTCTGATAAGCGAGTTTATAAACAGAGAACCGTCATTGGTGGCGTATAAATAGAGCGCGCCATCCACAATGTCGCGGTGGAATTTGCGTCCCGCAGACGCTGTTGGTGCTGCACTTTTGGATGATGTAGCGCTGGCGCTACCCTTGCTGTTTGCAGCGGCACCTGAGTAATATTTTGCGACCAGCAGGTGGGGCTGTTTTAATTTGGGATTAAGTTGCTTTATTTTATCGAGGATGGTTTTGGGATCATCCCTAGGGAAATTATTAAACCGGAGTTGTTCGAGGATTTCCTCTTCTGAAAGCGCGGCAGTTTGTTCAGGATATTGAGGCTTGGTTTTCTCTTTTGCATAGGCATACATAAACGTCATCTCCGGAAACGATTTTCCGTTAAGCGTAGCTATGGCCTTAGTTCGTGAAGAGGGCTTTCAGAAGTTTCATGGGGAAATGAGCACAGGCCGGACAGCCATTAGCCCTGTCCGGCGAACGTTCAAAAATAGGCTCAGGCCAGCACGCGATCGGCGACCAGCATGCCGGTGGCCATTTGCAGATTGATATAGTGGGCGAGATCGCGCTGTTCAGGCCGCGGCAGGTAAGGCAGCTCGCCCACCAGCGGCGCGGGCAGTTTTTTGCTCAGCACATTAATGATCTCTGCATAGTGTGCAAGGCCCGGGTTGATGCGGTTTGCCACCCAGCCGATCAGCGGCAGGCCATCGCTGGCGATCGCCTGCGCGGTGAGCAACGCATGGTTGAGGCACCCTTCCTGAATCCCCACCACCATCACCACCGCCATCTGCTCCTGCACCACCCACTCGGAAAGCGGACGCAGATCGTTCATCAGGCTGCGCCAGCCGCCGGTGCCTTCGACAACGACGTGATCGACCTGCTTACACAAATCGGCCAGCCCGTTCGACAGCAAGGTGTAGTTGATGGGACAGCTATGCGCCACGCTGCTCTCCTCTTCACTCAGCGCAATCGGGTTGACGGCGCTGTAAGGCAGTTCGAGGGAGGAGACACTTTGCAGCACCAGCGCGTCTTTATTACGCAGCCCTTCCGGCGTTGCCTGACTTCCTTTTGCAACAGGCTTATAACCTGCCACCGTTTTGCCGCTGGCAGCCAGCGCCTGGAGCAGCGCGCGGGACGCCACTGTCTTCCCGACAGAAGTGTCTGTACCCGTTACAAAGAAACGCTTAAGCATAAGTAACCCCACCGTTAAGCAACGAAAATATAAACCGGAAATATAATTCAGAGCAGAAAGTCTACGGGAAGTGGTGGAGGCTCAATTTGAGATAGCGCAATTTTTATCGCGACTGGGTAAAAATGTTACCCCTGTAACAAACGAATCAGCAGCGATCCGTTATACATCGCATCTTTTACCAGCGCGGCGCCCGCCATGGTGCCCTGGTTAGTGAACTGCGTACTCTCAACGGAGATATGTTGGCTGTACGCGGGTAGCGCCTGCTGGCGAATGCAGTCGGCGATGGTAGGAAACAGCACATCTGCCGCCAGGCTTAGCGGCGAGCCAATCAATATTTTTTGCGGATTGAACAAATTGACCATGATGGCCAGGATGCGCCCGACATTCGCCCCGACGCCGCTGATGATATCTTTTGCCAGCAGATCGCCCTGCTGCGCCGCCTGGCAGAGCCACTCTACCGTCAGCGGCTGCTGGTGCAGCATCGAACTCATCGACTGGCTCATGCGCAGCTGCGCCAGCTCCAGCACGCTCTCGACGCTGGCAATTGTTTCCAGGCAGCCGTGGTTGCCGCAGTAGCAGCGCTTGCCGTAGGGATCGACTTGCGTATGTCCAATCTCCACCAGGCTGCTGCTGCCCGCATGGAGCAGGCGTCCATCGGTGATCACCCCGGCACCGACGTTATGATCGATCACCACCTGAATCACATCCCGCGCGCCGCGCGAGGCGCCAAACAGCGCTTCCGCCATCGTCCAGGCACTGATGTCATGCTGCACATAGACCGGCACGCCGGTATGGGCCTCCAGCGCTTCGCCGAGCGGCATCTCCTTCACATCCTCATAGAAAGGCATGCGGTGGATAACGCCATTTTCCGTATCAATAATGCCCGGCAGCGTGATAGCGATCGCCGTCAGCCGCTCAAGCTTGTGCTGATGGCGGATAAAAAATTGATCGATTTGGGTAATGATGCGGCTGAGCAAGGGTTCGGCAGCAGTTAAGGGAAGATCGAGACGATCCTCGACCACCAGCTTGCTGCTTAAATCGCGCAGGGAGAGAAAAATTTCGCCGCGGCTGATGCGTAATGAGAGGTAGTGCCATGCTTCGGTTTCGACCACCAGCCCGACCGCCGGACGCCCGCGGCTGCCCGGCTCCTGGATCTCCGTCTCCTGCACCAGGTGGGCTTCGAGCATTTCGCGCACGATTTTGGTGATGCTAGCGGGAGCCAGCTGCGCTAACCGGGAGAGGTCGATACGCGAGACCGGGCCAAGCTGGTCGATGAGGCGATAGACTGCGCCCGCATTGGTCTGCTTTATTTGATCAATATGCCCCGGCTGGCTATCAGCGACCACCTCATACTCCCTTATTTTCGCGCTTCGAAATAAACATTCGGCTATGGTGAAACACTTAACGGCTGTCGTCAAATATTTACCCATGCTTGTGATTTAACGCACATTTTGCCTGCCATTATGGGCGAAATTCAGCCGTTTGCCGCGTCAAGGAGCTGCTGTTTGAAACGCGCCGCGGCCGCCCCCTGCTCCTGGTGTTTTGACCACACCAGCCACATCTCCGAGACGGCATCCTCTTCAACAATCGGTATCCAGCGCATCTCACTGAGCTGAACGCGGTGAAACGAGGCGGGCAAAATCGACACGCCAAGCCCTGCGGCCACCAGGCCAATAATGGTCATCGCCTCGCCCACCTCCTGCGCGATGCGCGGCGTCAACTGGTAGCGTCGCATCAGGCTGAGGATATCGTCATACAGGCCGGTGCCGACATGGGGATCGAAAAAGACAAACGGCTCCTGCGCCAGCTCATGCAGCGAGACGGCCGTGCGTGTTGCCAGTGGGTGGTTACGCGGAACCATCGCCAGCAGCGGCTCGCGCAGGATCACCTCCCACGCCAGCGTCTCCGGCAACGGGGTGTTGCGCATTAAACCGAGATCCAGCGTTCCCTCATTAAGTGGAGCTATCTGTTCGCGGGTGTTGATCTCTCGCGTCTGGATATGCACATCCGGGTAGCGCTGGCGAAAGGAAGAGAGGGTATCTGAGACCGCTTTAATAAAGGGCGCGGAGGAGGTAAAGCCAATGCGTAACTCGCCTGTTTCGCCCTGGTGCAAACGCAGCGCACGGGCGGCGGCTTCATCCACCTGGTTTAAGATCTGCCGGCTGTCGGCCAGAAACTGGCGTCCGGCCGGGGTCAATGAGACGCTACGATTTGTGCGGGCCAGCAACCGCGCGCCGACCTGCTGTTCGAGGATCTGAATTTGCTGGCTCAGGGGCGGCTGCGAGATGTTCAGCCGTGCGGCGGCATGACCAAAATGGAGCTCTTCCGCAACGGCGATAAAGTAGCGCAGATGGCGCAGTTCGATATTCATTGATATGTATAACGACTTATTTGAGATAATTAATATATTAGACAGAATATTGCCACTTTCATACCCTTACGCCGTGGTAAGCCCGTCCCCGTAATGACGGGCCAAAAAGGTAAGGATCTCAAGTGAGTCGTACAACAACGGTTGATAGCGAACCGACACACATCGTTAACGAAAAACCCGCCGCCCTGCCGGGGCAGTTTATTAAACGTGGCACTCCCCAATTTATGCGCGTCACGCTGGCGCTCTTTTCCGCCGGGCTGGCGACCTTCGCCCTGCTCTACTGCGTTCAGCCCATCTTGCCGGTGCTCTCCCATGAGTTCGGTGTTTCGCCCGCCAGCAGCAGTATCTCCCTCTCTATTTCTACCGCCATGCTGGCGATTGGCCTGCTGTTTACCGGGCCGTTATCGGATGCGATTGGGCGCAAAAATGTGATGGTTACCGCGCTGCTTCTGGCGTCGTGCTGTACGCTGCTCTCAACGATGATGACCAGCTGGCACGGCATTCTGGTGATGCGCGCGCTGGTGGGGCTATCCCTAAGCGGCGTGGCGGCAGTCGGCATGACCTACCTGAGTGAAGAGATCCACCCCAGTTTTGTCGCCTTCTCGATGGGGCTTTATATCAGCGGTAATTCCATCGGCGGCATGAGCGGCCGCTTGCTGAGCGGTGTTTTTACCGACTTCTTTAACTGGCGGGTAGCGGTGGCGGTGATTGGCTGCTTTGCGCTGGCCTCGGCGCTGATGTTCTGGAAGATTTTGCCCCCCTCGCGCCACTTTCGCCCCTCCTCTCTGCGGCCAAAAACGCTGCTGATTAACTTCCGTCTGCACTGGCGCGATCGCGGCCTGCCGCTGCTCTTTCTCGAAGGCTTTTTGCTGATGGGGTCGTTTGTCACGCTGTTTAACTATATTGGCTATCGCCTGATGCAATCCCCATGGATGCTGAGCCAGGCGGTGGTTGGCCTGCTGTCGGTGGCCTATCTGACCGGCACCTGGAGTTCGCCAAAAGCGGGCGCGATGACCAGCAAATATGGCCGCGGCCCGGTGATGATTGCCTTTACCTCAATCATGCTGCTCGGTTTACTGCTGACGCTCTTCTCGTCGCTGTGGGCGATCTTTATCGGCATGCTGCTCTTTACCAGCGGTTTTTTTGCCGCACACTCCGTTGCCAGCAGCTGGATTGGCCCCCGCGCTAAGCGCGCCAGAGGCCAGGCCTCGTCGCTCTATCTCTTCAGCTACTATCTTGGCTCCAGCGTGGCAGGAACCTTAGGCGGCGTCTTCTGGCACAGCTATGGCTGGAACGGTGTCGGCGGGTTTATCGCGGCGATGCTGGTGCTGGCCCTGCTGGTCGGCATAAGGCTGCACGCGCGTCTGCGCTAGCGCTTATAAGGAAGGCAGGCCCTGCGCAAGCGGGGCTTTTTATTAGCGAGCGTCTAAACCGGAATTGAGGATGGCGCCGGGGTTATCTTCAATAATATCGGCAATCTGCGGTTTAAATTTCACCGGCATATTCTCGATTAATTTTTTCCTCCCCCCCTCAACACGCCAGCTCACGCCTTTATGCATATAGTTGCCTTCACCGGTAAATCTTTTTGCCTGTGCTTCAGTGAATTGATCGTAGTCATCAATCCACGCGCGAAGCATGGAGTTTCGGACATTGCCCCATGCCGAGCCGGTGTAGCCTTTGGTAGGAAGGTTGAACTCATTGGCAACCTGCTGTGCCAAAGGTGCGCCACTATCAGCCGAGCGGCAACAGATGAGACGCACTTTCTTGAAGCGTCTGATATCAACCCCTGAAGTGATAAGTAACCGCTTCAGCGCTTTTCCATCATAAAAATTGCCTTTGGCATCGGCTATATAGCCTTTATTTTTTATGATGCCGCCGTGCCCCTGGATGGACAGCCTGCGGCCCTCCTTGGTGATATCTTCAAAAGTAAAAATGCCATACACCAGTTCTCTGGCACTTCTCACCGCTTTATTCGCCTGCACTTCCTCTTCAGGCTGTTCACTCTCTGAATAGAGATTGGTAAAGGTGTTGAGTGCCTTATGCAGAATTTTGTACATATGCAGCTCCTCTACAACACGCAGGTGATTTCATGGATAGATGAATAGCCCGAAGTAAAATGAAGCCTTCTTAAAAGGTAGTGGCTATTTTTTATACAGGCAAGATGCTGCACGCACCTCTGCGCGAGTAGGTATAAGGAAGGCAGGCCCTGCGCAAGCGGGGCTTTTTTATTGCGATGTAGTGCGGAAAAGGGCTAGAAAAGCGCGAAGACAGAGCTTGCGCCCATCAACTCCCGCACAGCGTCAAGCGCCATTAAACTGCAGATCACCCAAATGAAAGGATTCATGGTTTTTTGCTGTGTTATGCGTTTATTGGTTAAATGAATGAGTTCTCTATTATGGTACAGATTTTAACATTAGCCGCAGAACTACTATTTTTGGGCGTTCGGGTTAATAAAATGCAAAAAAATCAGAGGCATTATGGATAAGCAGAACTATCAACAACTCACCCGTACCTTCCTTCGCCTGTCACGTTTCTCACATCTTGCCGCTGTCGCCGGCTGGGATATGTTCGCCATGATGCCGCCGGGCGGCAGCGCCGCGCGCGGTGAAGCGCTGGCCGAGCTGAGCGTGCTGCGCCACCAGATTTTAACCAATCCGCAGGTCGGCCAGTGGCTCTCCAGCGCCGGTCAGGAAGATCTCAACGACGTTGAACAGGCTAACCTGCGTGAAATGCAGCGCCACTACGATGAAGCAGCTCTGCTGCCGGAAGCGCTAGTGGAAGCCCTGTCGCTGGCGGGCAGTAAATGTGAACACGCCTGGCGTACCCAGCGCCCGGCCAATGACTGGGCGGGCTTCTCCGCCAATCTGAAAGAGGTGGTGAAACTCACCCGCGAAGAGGCGAAGCTGCGCGCGGCGGCAAAAGGCTGCTCGCCCTATGATGCCCTGCTGGATAAGTTCGAGCCGGATATGACCAGCGCCCGCCTTGATGAGCTGTTTGGCGAGGTCAAAAGCTGGCTGCCGGATCTGCTGAAACAGGCGGTAGAGAAACAGGCGCAGCAGACGCTTATCGCCCCGCAAGGGCCGTTCCCGATTGCCGATCAGCGTGAGCTGGGTTTGCAGGCGATGAAGACGCTCGGTTTCGACTTTAACGGCGGACGCCTTGATGTCAGCGCCCACCCCTTCTGCGGCGGCGTGCCGGAAGATGTGCGCATCACCACCCGTTACGATGAAAATGAGTTGCTGAGTGCTCTGTTCGGCGTGGTGCATGAAACCGGTCATGCCCGCTATGAGCAGAACCTGCCGCGCAGCTGGCCGGGTCAGCCGATTGCGCTGGCACGCTCCACGGCGATCCATGAATCACAGAGCCTCTTCTTTGAGATGCAGCTCGGGCGCAGCGAAGCTTTCCTGCGTCGCCTGCAGCCCGCGATTATTGAGCGGTTCGGTATGCAGCCAGCCTTTGAAGAGCACAACTTTATCGCCTGGAACCAGCGCGTGAAGCCGGGCTATATTCGCGTTGACGCCGATGAGGTGAGTTATCCGGCACACGTTATTCTGCGCTATGAGATCGAGCGGGCGTTGATCGACGGTGAGATCGAGGTCGACGATATTCCAGCCCTATGGAATGAGAAGATGCACTCCTGGCTTGGGCTATCGACCGAAGGCAACTACCGCAACGGCTGTATGCAGGATATCCACTGGACCGACGGTGGCTTTGGTTACTTCCCCTCGTACACGCTGGGCGCAATGTACGCCGCACAGCTGTTCCACGCCGCGCGTCGCGCGCTGCCGGGCCTTGAAGAAGCCATCGCCGCCGGTGATTTCAGCGCGCTGTTTGAGTGGCTGCGCCAGAACATCTGGCAGCATGGCAGCCGCTTTAGCACTGCCCAGCTGATTGCCAACGCCACCGGCGAGCCGCTGAATGCGGATTATTTCCGCCAGCACCTTACCCGCCGTTACCTCTAATCCTCCCGCGCCGGAGCCGCTTTCCGGCGCGTTTTCCCCCGCTGTACATTCCGTTACACGCCGATACCAATCACTCACGGAAACGCTTCGATAACAGGGATAT
Organism: Kosakonia sp. CFBP8986; assembly: GCF_034044935.1. NCBI lineage: Bacteria > Pseudomonadati > Pseudomonadota > Gammaproteobacteria > Enterobacterales > Enterobacteriaceae > Kosakonia > Kosakonia sp. CFBP8986. The sequence continues at coordinate 341,049 of NZ_JAXCXB010000005.1, forward strand.
AGTTCTTTCAACGGCCCCGCAGTGGGGTTGAATGAAGAAACCAATTCGAGGATATCAAAATGAAAAAAGTATTAGCTCTGGTTGTTGCCGCTGCAATGGGTCTGTCTTCTGCTGCTTTCGCTGCTGACACCGCTGCCACCTCTCAGGCTCCGGCTGCTGCGCCGACCACCACTACCGCTGCTCCGGCTGCTGCTGACACCAAAGCAGCTCCGGCGAAGAAAGTTCACCACAAGAAACACAAAAAAGCCGCTGAGCAGAAAGCTCAGGCTGCTAAAAAACAGCACAAGAAAGCCGCCGCTAAACCGGCTGCTGAGCAGAAAGCCCAGGCTGCTAAAAAGCACCACAAAAAAGCCGCTGCTAAACCGGCTGTAGAGCAGAAAGCCCAGGCTGCTAAAAAACACCACAAACACGTAAAACACACTGCTGCTAAACCGGCTGCACAGCCGGCTGCATAAGCCACGTGTCTGTAACCGGCGCTCCCCGCGAGCGCCGTGCTAAAACGCGGCGCTGAGCCCTTCGGGTGAAGCGCCGTTTTTCTCTGGAGGCCTGAGCATGCTGCGACGTTATCGTTTTGAAGTTATCCTGATGATGTTAATTCTCTGCGCGCTTATCGCCCTCCGTTTCTATCTTTATTGATGTAGCACGCTGATTTTACTCCCGCTTTCTATGCGTCCCGTCTATATTTATTACTCATGGCTCGACCTTAATAATCATAATTTCCCCACCTGAGAGTACTATGCGAAGAACCGTTGTGCTGTTGCTGGGACCGCTGCTTTTGTTTTCCGCTGTTGGACATGCTGATGATGGCGATGAGGACGCGGTTAGCGCCAGGGATATAAAAACCCTTTTTTTTGGGCATGACGATCGTGTCCGCGTCGCGTCACCGACCACCGCACCGTGGGATGCGATAGGTCAGCTCGAGACCGCCAGCGGCAATCTCTGCACCGCCACGCTTATCTCCCCGCATCTCGCCTTAACCGCCGGGCACTGTCTGCTGACGCCGCCGCGCGGCAAAATTGATAAAGCGATAGCGCTGCGCTTTGTGTCGCAAAAAGGGGTCTGGCGCTATGAGATCCACGGTATTGAAGGGCGCGTTGATGCCTCGTTAGGTCGACGCCTGAAGGCCGACGGCGAAGGGTGGATTGTCCCCTCCTCGGCCGCCTCATGGGATTTTGGGCTGATCGTTTTGCGCTATCCGCCCTCCGGCATTACGCCGCTACCGCTGTTTAGCGGCGATAAAGATGCGCTTACTGCCGCGCTGAAAGCCGCCAACCGCAAAGTGACGCAGGCAGGTTATCCGCAAGATCATCTGGATAATCTCTTCAGCCACCAGGATTGTATTGTGACGGGCTGGGCGCAGAGCAGCGTGCTGTCGCATCAGTGCGATACGCTACCGGGCGATAGCGGTTCACCGCTGATGTTAAAAACCGATGAGGGCTGGCAGCTGATCGCCGTGCAAAGCTCAGCCCCGGCGGCAAAAGATCGCTGGCGCGCCGATAACCGGGCGATTGCGGTGACCGGTTTTCGTGACAAGCTGGACGCGCTGGCCAGCGATACGGTGCAGTAACTCACTCCTGCCGCTGGAGATGGTGTTGTAACAGCCTCTCCAGCGGCATCGGCGCGCTAAAGTAGAAGCCCTGCAACTGATCGCAGCCCGCATCACGCAGCAGCGCCATTTGCGTTTCGTTTTCCACCCCTTCCGCTACGACCTGCATCCCCAGTGCGCTGGCAATGCGGATTGTGCCGCTTACTAATGCTGAGGCCTGCTCATCGTTATCCACTAATCCGGCGAGGGATTTATCAATTTTGATGGTGTCGAAATTAAAGCGCCGCAGGTAGCCGATGCTGGAGTAACCGGTGCCGAAATCATCGAGTGCGACCGCCGTGCCCAGCGCTTTTAAGTTGGCAATCGCCGCCTGCGCGCGCTCCGGGTTCTCCAGCACGTACGTTTCCGTCACCTCCAGTTGCAGGCGCTGCGCCGGAAAGCGACAGGTCTCCAGCACCTGAGCGACTTTGTCTTCAAACTCCGGGTCGCGAAACTGCGCGGGAGAGATATTGACCGACAGTTTGAGCCCGGTGTGCGGGTAGAGATCGCGGCAGGCACGACGCAGGACAAACTGCCCCAGCGCGTAAATCAGGCCGCTGGTTTCAGCAATCGGGATAAACTCGTCCGGTTTCAGCTCGCCATCCGGGCGACGCGGCCAGCGCGCCAGCGCTTCAACGCCGCTCATCTTGCCGCTGCGGGCATCGATAATCGGCTGATACCAGACGTCAAACTCTTCGCGCTCCAGCCCGTCACGAATATCGTTTTCAATCATCAGCTGGCGCTCGCGGGCGCTGTTTAGTGCGGCGTCATAGTGCGTCATCCGCGCTTTGCCGCACATTTTCGAATGGTACATGGCGATATCAGCCCGGCGGAACAGCTCGGAGCTTGAGCACTCCACCAGCGTTCCGCTGGCGATGCCGATGCTGGCGCTGATATGCAGTGAACGTTTGCCAATGCGCACCGGCGCGCAGAAGTAGTCGAGCACCATTTGCGCAAAGTCGGCGGCTTTTTCAACCGACCACGGCCCGCTCAGGGTCATGGCAAACTCATCCCCACCCATGCGCGCCAGCATGCCGTCAGTTGGCACTTTTTCCTGCAATGTCTGCGCAATGGTGACGATCAGCCGGTCACCCACGTCATGACCATAGATATCGTTCACATCTTTAAAGCCATCAAGATCGATAAACACCACGCTTATCAGATCGCTGTTGCCCCACTCGCTCCACTGATCTAACTGCTCAATCAGCGCGCGTCGGTTGGGCAGACGGCTGAGCCAGTCGGTTAACGCAATGCTGCGCGCCAGCTTCTCCCCTTTTGCCAGCTTATAAAGCCCGGCGCTGCTGAGCACGATAAACAGCAGGATAAGACCCGAGGCGAGCATCGCGATCTGGCGGATATCGTCTGCCGCCGCGTCTGCCGCTTCCGCGCCCGGAAAGTGCGGCTCCCAGCTCATATAACCGAGGAATTCGTCGGCGGAGCCGTGCAACGGCATGCTGCTTGCCGGCGCGTTTTGCGATGTCAGGCGCAGGTTCTGGATCTGAAAGGTGCTGCCCAGTTCGCTGAGCAGCTCATCATCAAGATGACGGGTCATCACTAAGTAACGCCGCGCGCTGCCCTGCTTATCAAGCCGGCCCGACACCGGGCGGATCAGGCCAATGCTGACAAACGCTACCCCCCGACGCGTGCGGGTGATGCCGGCAAAAATATCTTTGCCCTGCTGCAGCGCCGCGGCATGGTTGCGGATGAGCGCCGCCAGCCCGTCACCAAAAAAGGCGAGATTGCGCTCATTAAAAGGCAAGCTGCGAAACGCCCCCCACACCACCGCAAAGTGCTCATCCAGCACAAAAGTGCCGTCATAGAGATTATCGACTTTAAAGCCCGCGCCCCAGGTGTTGTAGAGCCAGCCGGTATCCATCGGCGTGCGGTAGACGACGCGCACCGCTTCATCCCACACCGCGTTATCGAGGCCGAGAGATCGCATCCTGTTGACCGAAGTCTGAATCGCCCCCTGCACGGCGAGCGCCGCGCGGTGCTCATCGATTTCATTCGCTTTACTGCTAATCAGGTGCAGTGAGAGATAGAGGAGCGCAACGACGGAGATGATGAGCCCAGCTCCCGCCAGAAAAATCATCACAAAAAGCGTTCTTGCTGTGGGGATATTGCGCCAGCTTAGCGGATTGAGCATCGACGACCCTTACTGGTGTCCCGTAACGTTTGTTATTGTCCTCTAAGCGTAATACAGCCCACAAATTTCGTTGCCCGCAAACGCGGGCAATATCACATCAGGCAAGTTTTATCAGCATCATCCCAATAAGCAGCAGCGCCAGGCCGATCCAGCCTTTGCCATTGAGGCGCTGGCCGAAGAGGATCCAGCCGGCGGCGAGCGTCGCCACGATACCAAACCCGCCCCACAGGGCGTAGGCGACAGAGAGATCGATCCCCTTTACCGCCTGCGACAGCGCACTGAACGCCGCCAGCACTGCCACTAACGATCCGCAACCATAGAGTTTGCGACGAAAGCCGTCAGAAAGTTTTAAAAAGATGTTGGCAACAATTTCCAGAATGATGGCCATCGCCAGCCATAACGCGTGTACCCACTCAAGCAGTAACATGACCCTGCTCCTGACGTGGGGCCTTACGCGTGCCGGACTTGATCAGCACAATACCGAGCGCCAGCGCCACCAGACCCGCCGCTTTCAACGGTGAGAGGGGTTCATCAAACAGCAGCACGCTAAACAGCGTAATAATGGCAATACCGACACCTTCCCATAAGGCGTAGGCCACGCCGAGGGCGATTTTTTTCACCGCAAACGCCAGGAAAATATAGGAACAGGCGATCATCACCAGCATTAAAATAAAACCGCTGTGGCTGTCGTTAATACTTGCCCATTTCATAGATAGCGTGCCGGTTATTTCCGAGACAATCGCCAACGCTAATAAAATCCAGTAAATCATATTTTTTCTCCTGCTTGAGAATAGAGATCCTTGCGATTTACCGCATAGCGGAAAACCGTAAAAAAATAAACAGTTGCGCACAGGGCGCCGGATCGGGCAGGAGAGGACTACAGCGCAGTGCGCCAGTATTGTTCGCCCGCAGGCGGGCAGCAGAAGGAGACGGGAAGTGAAAAACAGGGGGTAAGACTACTGAACCGAATGTCCATATTTTTACAATTTACCGCGCGTTGCTTCTCTTCGTGGCGGTTAAAAATTGTCCTCAGTTGTTGTACATGCCTTATATTTAGCACAAGCTAAGATTTTACTCAAAGTATTTGCAATTCTTTACCGCTCGTCGAATTAATTAAACGCAGGCTAAACGAACGGCTGCCGGTTTATTTCCGGCAGCCTGTTACGTTTTATTCCGGCGGCGTATTAAGCGCATTGGCACGCGCTTCTGCCAGCAAGTTCCAGGAGGAGATAAACAGCCCTGCAATAAGTGGCCCAAGCACGAAGCCATTGATGCCAAAGAATTGCAGACCGCCAAGGGTGGTCAGCAGGATCAGGTAGTCCGGCATACGGGTATCTTTCCCCACCAGCAGCGGACGCAGCAGGTTGTCTGCCAGCCCGACTACAATCACAAAGTAGAGGGTCAGCAGCGTGGCGGTGAGCAGCTCGCCCGTGGAGTAGAGGAAGATCACAGCCGGGATCCAGATAAGCGCGGTACCGACCGCCGGGATCAGCGACAGGAACGCCATCAGCGCACCCCACAGCAGGCTGCCGCTCAGGCCAGCAAACCAGAAACCAATCCCGCCCAGCGCACCCTGCGCAATCGCTACAACCAGCGTCCCTTTTACCGTCGCGCGCGCCACACCGGCAAATTTCAGGAACAGACGGCGTTTGATTTTGGCCGACAGCGGCATCACCTCGTAGATTTTCTTCACCAGCGCGGCGCCATCTTTCAGCAGGAAAAAGAGCAGATAGACCATCAGCGAGAAGCTGATGGTTAGCCCCAGCGTCCCTTTACCGATAATCACCGCGCTGCCCGCCAGATAACGCCCGACGCTGAGCGCAACACCCGAGAGTTTTTCGCGGATCGCGTCCACCGAATCGAAATTATTTTCGCGCAGCGCATGTTTTGCCCACTCCGGCAGGTGCGCAATGCCGTTACTTAACAGCTGCGGCAGATCCGTCGCGTTAGTTTGCAGACGCTGATAGAGCGCGTTGATCTCTACCGCCAGCGACGAGAGCACGATCATCATCGGGATAAAGACGAGGATGCAGATCAGCAGCACGGTAATCAGCGAGGCGATACCGTTCCGCCCGCGCAGGAGCACGGTGAGCTTTGTGCGCAGCGGATAGAAGATCAATGCCAGGATCACCGCCCAGATAATGGCGGAGTAGTAAGGCTGGATCAGGGTGAAAAACGCCACGCTGACCAGTAATAACAAAATGGTAAAAAAGAAGTTGTTGCTCTTGAGCGTTGTCATGCGGACCGTCCAATGGAAAGATTCTCACTAAGTGTAGTGTCTTACCCTTTGATTGCAAAAGCATTAACCGGAGAAACATGCAGCCCGCCGCGCAAACGCTGAAAATGATTGTGCAAAAAATTGCCAATATCATCAGGATCTTTCAACGATCCTGCCTCCAGGGGGTTGATCCTTTCGTGCGAACAACGATACTGTATTTATATACAGTAATAATAAAAGATCGACACCCATTATGACTACCAGCGCTTTTCCGAGTCCGGCTGCGGACTACATTGAAGATGCGATCGACCTGGTGAGCAGCCTGATCGCCCACCCGTCGGCCACCTATGTAATGCGGGCTTCCAGTGACGCCATGTGCGAGGCGGCGATCCTGCCGGGTTCGCTGTTACTGGTCGATACCAGCCTGCAACCGGGCGATGGCGATATTGTTGTCGCCCGCCTGTTAAGCGGTTTTATGGTAAAGCGGCTGCGGCTGCGGCCTTATCCGCAGCTGGTGGCGGATAACCCCGCTTACCCGGCGATCAGGATCGAAGAAGAGGAAGGCGCGCATATTGTTGGCGTCGTAACGACCGTGATCACTTTGCCGCCCCGCCATCATGTACGCGCTCGTTGATGTGAACTCGTTCTATACCAGCTGCGAGACCGTCTTCCGGCCCGATTTAACCGGTAAGCCGGTGGTGGTGTTATCCAATAACGATGGCTGCGTCATCTCCCGCTCGGCTGAAGCCAAAGCGCTCGGCATTACGATGGCTGACCCCTACTTCAAGCAGAAGGCGCTAATGGAGCGTCACAATGTGGCGGTATTCAGCAGTAACTACGCACTGTATGGCGATATGAGCCATCGGGTGATGACGCTGCTGGAAGAGCTCTGCCCGGCGGTAGATATCTACAGCATCGATGAAGCGTTTGTGGATTTAACCGGCATTCCACAGCTGCGCGAGTTTGGGCGTACCCTGCGTAATGCGATTTATCAGCGCACCATGCTTACCGTCGGCGTCGGCATTGCGCCGACGAAAACGCTGGCCAAGCTGGCGAATAACGCCGCGAAAAAGTGGCCGGATGCGTCGGGCGGCGTGGTCGATCTGTCGCGCCAGTCGCAGCAGCTAAAGCTGATGGCCGCCCTGCCGGTAGGCGAAGTGTGGGGGATTGGTCGCCGTCTGAGCAAGCGGCTGGAGGCGATGGGTATTGATACCGTGCTCAAGCTGGCGCAGAGCGATTTATGGCTTATCCGTAAAAACTTCAGCGTGGTGCTGGAGCGAACGGTACGTGAACTGCGCGGCGAGCCCTGTCTTGGATTTGCCGAGTTCACACCGGCGAAGCATGAGATCATCAGCTCCCGCTCCTTTGGCGAGCGGGTCAGCGACTACGCATCGGTGCGCGAAGGCATCTGCACCTGGGCGGCGCGGGCCGCTGAAAAGCTGCGCGCGGATCGTCAATATTGCCGTTATGTCGGGGCTTTTATAAAGAGTAGCCCGCACGATGATGACGAACCTTATTACAGCAACAGTGCAGGCATTCGTTTACTGACGCCAACCCATGACACCCGCGATATTATTGCAGCGGCAACGCGTAGCCTGGATATTATCTGGAAGCAAGGGCCGAGATATCAAAAAGCGGGCGTTATGCTGGGGGATTTTTTTAGTAAAGGCGTCGCGCAACTTAATTTATTCGATGAATTTACTCCGCGTGAAAATAGCGAATCACTAATGAATGTTTTAGACATGCTTAATAAGAAGGGAAATAAATTATGGTTTGCCGGCCAGGGCATCACGCCAGGCTGGAAGATGAAGCGCTCCCTGCTCTCCCCCGCCTGGACCACACGCTTAGCGGATGTTCCGCTTGTCGGCTAGCGGCTGCGCTTGGCGTGCCGCTCCCAGTTCTCCTGCTTTGCCTGCTCGGATTTGCGCAGGGCGACATAGCATGCGCCGCTGCCGCCGTGGTGCGGCAACGCCGGGCAGAACGCCTGCACATCCTCAAACTCTGGCAGCCAGCGCGCCAGGTAGCTGCGGATGATATTGGCGTGCGAGGTCTCATCGCGCCCTTTTCCGTGAATGATCAGCACATTGCGTAGCCCATCCTTACGGCTCTGATGCATAAAGCTAAACAGCATCTGCCGGCACTGTTCGACGGGCTGGCGCAGCAGGTTCAGGCTTGCCTGCTGGGTATATTTGCCCAGCCGCAGCTTATCGAGCACGCCGACTTGTAGCCCTTCGCGGCGAAACTCCAGCGGCGTATCAAGCGCTACCGGGTCAAGAAAGCCAGTGGTCAAAAAATTATCGAGTTGCAGGGTGTCAATGCGCTGCAATGGTCGGGATTTATGGCTCGGGTGCCAGTGCACATCAGCACTGCGCTTCAGGGGTTGGACATCCTCCATGGCGTCAAGAAACAGCGATTTTTCATCCGGGTTCATGGGGCAGTCCTCCAGCAACATCTGCTGAAGTACTATAGCTGGCGCAGGAGCGCTTCTCAATGCGGCGGGCAAATTATGCGTAGGCTCAAGGTGTTATAAAAAGGGTATAACGAGGCGTTTCTTTATACCCTGAACCTTTGTTAAATAATCGTGAAATTAATCACTGATTAAAACTGGCAATAATTATTATGGCCGCTATAAATATAAAGAAGGCGCAAGGATCGCGTGCAAAAAATAAAGATTGGATGCTCAGTTTGTGTGTACTCTGGAGCCTGACGGATGTCGGCAGGCTCTATTTTTTTAATTAATAAACGTTAGTAACCTTATATTTTATCCGCCAATTAACTCTTACGTGTTATTCCCTTATTGAAGACTCAAGCTACCACCCTTTCAGGGTATGGTGAGGCGCTTTTTTGTTTGCTAAATTATCGCCGCTATTTAGTGATAAGGACGCCCGATGCTCACCCTGCTTGAAGATAAAATCTCCACCCCGCTTGGCCCGCTGTGGATCATCTGCGATGAGCAGTTTCAGCTGCGCGCCGTCGAGTGGGAAGAACATGATGCCCGGATGGTTGAACTGCTTAATATTCACTATCGCCGTGAAGGGTATCAGCGCGTGGCTTCGCAGAATCCTGGCGGGTTGAGCCAAAAACTGCAGGACTATTTCGACGGCGATCTGGCGGTGATTGATACCCTGCCGACCGCGACGGGCGGTACCCCTTTTCAACGCGAAGTGTGGCAGATGCTGCGCACCATTCCCTGTGGTCAGGTGATGCATTATGGTCAACTGGCGACAATTCTTGGGCGCGCGGGCGCGGCGCGTGCCGTGGGTGCAGCGAACGGTGCCAATCCGATCAGTATTGTTGTCCCCTGCCACCGCGTGATCGGCAGTAATGGCATGCTAACCGGCTATGCGGGCGGCGTGGCCCGTAAAGAGTGGCTGCTGCGCCATGAACGTTACTTACTATTGTGAGAAAACAGGTCTGTTTAGTATGCATTTCATGCACTTCCCTCGCTAAAGCCTTAGTGAATTGGTGGAAATTCAATAACATGAGACAAAGTAAGTCTTTACCGTTTCGTTCCACTGTTTCATTTATGGTGAATTGACGTTTTGCCAGGCTTACGTGCGCCATAAAAAGATGTTAAAATTGACCAATATCAATTACGGCGTAGAGCAGACCTATGATCCCGGAAAAGCGAATTATTCGACGCATTCAGTCTGGCGGTTGTGCTATCCATTGTCAGGATTGCAGTATCAGCCAGCTTTGCATCCCCTTTACTCTTAATGAGCATGAGCTGGATCAGCTCGACAATATCATTGAGCGTAAAAAGCCCATCCAGAAAGGTCAGACCCTGTTTAAAGCAGGCGATGAGCTGAAATCGCTCTACGCTATCCGTTCTGGCACTATCAAAAGTTATACCATCACCGAACAGGGCGATGAGCAGATCACCGGTTTCCATCTGGCGGGCGATCTGGTGGGCTTTGACGCCATCGGTACCGGCCATCACCCGAGCTTCGCTCAGGCGCTGGAGACCTCAATGGTGTGTGAGATCCCGTTCGAAACGCTGGACGATCTCTCCGGTAAGATGCCGAGCCTGCGCCAGCAGATGATGCGTCTGATGAGCGGCGAGATCAAAGGCGATCAGGATATGATCCTGCTGCTGTCGAAGAAAAACGCGGAAGAGCGCCTGGCGGCGTTTATCTACAACCTCTCCCGTCGTTTTGCGCAGCGTGGTTTCTCGCCGCGTGAATTCCGTCTGACCATGACCCGTGGCGACATCGGCAACTACCTGGGCCTGACCGTTGAGACCATCAGCCGTCTGCTGGGTCGTTTCCAGAAGAGTGGCATGCTGGCGGTGAAGGGGAAATATATCACCATCGAAAATGGCGATCTGCTCTCCGAGCTGGCGGGCCACGCCCGTAACGTTGCCTGAGTTTCACCCCCACCTTTAGCCTTTTTGCCGGGTCGTTACATTTTTCTGATTTATTGATCCGGCAAAAGGTTTCCGCTGTTTCATTCAGCTTATATGGGTTATCTTTTACTGTCAGAGAGTGGTGACAGATGTAAGGAGACCCTGTATGGCTAAGTATCAGAATATGTTGGTCGCCATCGATCCTAATCAGGACGATCAACCCGCATTACGACGTGCCGTGTATTTGCATCAACGGATTGGCGGTCGGATCAAAGCATTTTTGCCGATTTACGACTTCTCATACGAGATGACCACCCTTCTGTCCCCCGATGAGCGAACAGCGATGCGCCAGGGCGTTATCAGCCAGCGCACCGCATGGATCCGCGAACAGGCGAAATACTATATCGACGCAGGTGTGCCAATCGACATCAAAGTGGTGTGGCATAACCGTCCTTTCGAAGCGATTATTCAGGAAGTGCTCTCCGGCGGCCACGATCTGCTGCTGAAGATGACCCACCAGCACGACAAACTGGAATCAGTGATTTTCACCCCGACCGACTGGCATCTGCTGCGTAAATGCCCCTGCCCGGTGTGGATGGTAAAAGATCAGCCGTGGCCGGAAGGCGGTCGCGCTGTGGTTGCCGTTAACCTTGCCAGCGAAGAGATCTATCACAACGCGCTGAATGAGAAGCTGGTGAAAGAGACCCAGCATCTGGCTGAGCAGGTCAACCATACTGAAGTGCACCTCGTCGGTGCCTATCCTGTCACCCCCATCAATATTGCGATTGAACTGCCGGAGTTTGATCCGAGCGTCTATAACGACGCCATTCGCGGCCAGCATCTGCTGGCGATGAAAGCGCTGCGGCAAAAGTTTGGTATCGATGAGAAAATGACCCATGTCGAGAAAGGGTTGCCGGAAGAGGTGATCCCGGACCTGGCGGAACATCTGCAGGCTGGCATTGTGGTGCTTGGCACCATTGGCCGCACCGGTATCTCCGCCGCGTTTCTCGGCAACACCGCAGAGCAGGTGATCGATCACCTGCGCTGCGATTTGCTGGTTATCAAACCGGATGATTACCAGTCGCCCGTGGCACTGGATGACGACGAAGACGACTAAGCAAACAACCCGCCGCAAGGCGGGTTTTTTTATACTGCCGGTTGTTCACTCTGCGGCTCTGAGGAGGGAGTTTCAACTGCCAGCCCCCCTTTCACCACCACGCACGGTATCGCTAGCTCAATCCCTTCTGCCGCCAGCTGCTCCATGATGCGGATATTGATCTCCTGCTGAATATCCATGTAGGTGTTGTAATCCGCCGAATTAACAATGTGCACCACTTCAAAGTTCAGCCGATCGGTACCAAAGCCGAGAAAGTGGGCGCGATCGAAACGCGTATTGCCCACGTCGGTAATGATGGTTTTTACCATCTCGCCCACTTTGCGCAGCTTATCCGGCGGCGTGGTGAGCGCCAGGCCAAACGTAAAGACGATACGGCGCGTCTGCATACGCTTGTAGTTATGCAGCGTTTGCTGCAACAGAATGGCGTTACCGCAGACAATCTGCTCCCCGCTCAGGCTGCGAATACGGGTGGTTTTGAGACCAATATGCTCAATGGTACCGGCAACGTCGCCGAACACCACAAAGTCGCCGATCTCGAAGGGTTTATCGAAGCCGATGGAGAGCGAGGCAAAAACATCGCTCAGAATGGTTTGCACCGCCAGCGCAATGGCGATACCGCCCACCCCGAGGCTGGCCACCAGCGCGGTAATATTGACGCCGACATTCGCCAGGATCGACAGCAGCATCATCGTCCAGAGCATCATGCGCAGCAGCAGACCGGCAATCACCATGGTGACCGGGTTTTTGCTGGTATTGGGGGAGTACATCAGGTGGCGCATCCACGACACCACGCCCTGATCAAGCCAGAGCGCAATCTGGATCGCCAGCACTAAAAACCAGGCGTGCCCGAGGGTTTTAAAGAGGTGGTCGGGAAGGTCGACGAAGCGCAGGCTGAAGAGTAATGCCGCGACAAAGAGCAGGAATCTGCTGGTGCGGCTGAGCATATCCACCACCACATGCTGCAATGTGCCGACGCCGCCCTGCTTTTCACTCCAGCTACGCGCGCCTTTCAGCACCGTTTTCAGTAAGTGGGTGAAGAGCCAGTAAACCACCAGCGTCACAATCACCACCGTACCAAGACCAATCCAGAATGAGGGCATCATCAAGATGGATATAAAGTCAAAACGTGACAAAAACGTCATCCTTCCTCCTTATAAAAAAGATCAAGCAAGAAGTATAGACGCTCTGACCAGCCTTACTGCGGGCAAAAAAATACCGCTCCGAAGAGCGGTATCGTTAAGCAGTAAACCTTACAGCGCTTTGAGAATGGCATCGACGCTGGCTTTGGCATCGCCAAACAGCATCTGCGTATTCTCTTTGAAGAAGAGCGGGTTCTGCACGCCGGCGTAACCGGTGTTCATTGAACGTTTAAAGACAATCACGTTCTGCGCCTTCCACACTTCCAGCACCGGCATACCGGCGATGGGGCTGCGCGGATCGTCCTGCGCCGCCGGGTTAACGGTGTCGTTCGCGCCAATCACCAGCACCGTGTCGGTATCGGCGAAATCATCGTTGATCTCATCCATCTCCAGCACGATGTCATACGGCACTTTCGCTTCCGCCAGCAGCACGTTCATATGGCCCGGCAAGCGCCCGGCAACCGGGTGAATACCGAAACGCACTTTCACGCCGCGGGCGCGCAGTTTTTCAGTAATTTCCGCTACCGGATACTGCGCCTGCGCTACCGCCATCCCATAGCCCGGAGTGATGATCACCGAGTGGGAGTTTTTCAGCAGTTCCGCCGTCTCTTCAGCGTTGATTTCGCGGTGCTCGCCCGCTTCCTCTTCGCTACCGCTGGAAGAGCCGTCGGTGCCAAACCCACCGGCAATCACGCTGATAAAGGAGCGGTTCATCGCCTTACACATAATGTAGGAGAGGATTGCCCCGGACGAACCAACCAGCGCACCGGTGACGATCAGCAGGTCGTTGCTGAGCATAAAGCCCGCCGCCGCCGCCGCCCAACCGGAGTAGGAGTTAAGCATCGAGACCACGACCGGCATATCCGCGCCGCCAATCGACGCCACCAGATGCCAGCCAAATACCAGCGCAATGATGGTCATCAGCAGCAGCGCCAGCACCTGCAGGCCAACGCTTTCGGTACGTACAAACACCAGCAGCAGCACAAAGGAAACCACCAGCGCGGCGAGGTTCATCTTGTGACGATTCGGCAGCATCAGCGGCTTCGAGGAGATTTTCCCACGCAGCTTACCAAATGCCACAATCGACCCGGTGAAGGTGACGGCACCGATAAAGATACCGATAAATACTTCGGTGAGATGAATATTGACCAGCACCGGATCCATACCCGGGTTGTGGTCGAGATAGCTGTTGAAGCCCACCAGCACCGCCGCCAGGCCAACAAAGCTATGCAGCACTGCGACAAGCTCCGGCATTTCGGTCATTTCGACGCGCTTCGCCAGACGCATACCGATTGCGCCACCGATGATCATCGCCAGCAGGATCCACGCGACGTTGCCAGCATCCGGACCAAAGATGGTCGCCACCAGCGCGATCGCCATCCCGGCGATACCGAAGTTGTTACCCTGCTGGGAGGTCTCATGCTTTGAAAGCCCCGCCAGGCTGAAAATAAACAGGATCGCGGCAACAATGTATGCAGCTGTAACTAATCCACCAGACATTTGTTACCCCTTAGTTCTTCCGGAACATTTTCAGCATGCGCTGAGTGACGGTGAAACCACCAAAAATATTGATACTGGCAATCAGCACCGCGATAAAGCTGAAGAAGCTGACCCAGCCGCCGTGCCCCATCTGTAGCAGCGCCCCGACGACAATAATGCCGGAGATGGCATTGGTGACCGACATCAGCGGCGTATGCAGCGCATGGGAGACGTTCCACACGACGTAGAAGCCCACCACACAGGAGAGCGCAAACACGGTGAAGTGACCGAGGAACTCTTTCGGTGCGACATCGGCAAGCCAGCCAAACAGCACAATCGCCAGCGCCATCAGCGCATATTTACGCCACGGTGAAGCCGGTGTCGGCTCCTCTTTCGGCGCAGCGGGGGCCGCTTTCGGTGCGGCCTGCGGCTGGGCAGAGACCTGAATCGGCGGTGCCGGCCAGGTCACTTCACCTTCACGCACCACCGTTACGCCGCGCACCACCACGTCGTCGAAGTTAACCACTACGTTGCCATCTTTCTCAACGCAGAGCAGTTTCAGCAGGTTAACCAGGTTGGTGCCATAGAGTTGTGACGACTGAGTCGGCAGGCGGCCCGGGAGATCGGTGTAGCCAATCACTTTGACGCCGTTGGCGGTAGTGGTGACCTGGTTCGGCACGGTATATTCGCAGTTACCGCCGTTTTGCGCCGCCAGATCGACAATCACGCTGCCCGGCTGCATGGAGTCAACCATCTCGCGGGTGATCAGTTTCGGCGCCGGTTTGCCCGGAATGAGTGCCGTGGTGACGATGATGTCGACCTCTTTCGCTTGCGCGGCAAAGAGCTCCATCTCCGCTTTGATAAAGGCTTCCGACATCACCTTCGCATAGCCGTCGCCGCTGCCCGCTTCCTCTTCAAAATCAAGCTCGAGGAACTCGGCGCCCATACTTTGCACCTGCTCCTTCACTTCCGGGCGGGTATCGAAGGCGCGGACAATCGCGCCAAGGCTGTTGGCCGCACCGATGGCGGCAAGGCCGGCAACGCCTGCGCCAATCACCATCACTTTGGCTGGTGGCACTTTACCGGCGGCGGTGATCTGCCCCGTAAAGAAGCGGCCAAACTCGTGAGCGGCTTCGACAATGGCGCGATAACCAGCGATATTCGCCATCGAGCTCAGCGCATCCAGCGACTGGGCGCGCGAGATGCGCGGAACGGAGTCCATCGCCATCACCGTGACGTTGCGTGCCGCCAGCGTCTCAATCAGCGCCGGGTTTTGCGCAGGCCAGATAAAGCTCACCAGCGTTGTGCCCGGATTGAGCAGTGCAATCTCCTCCTCCAGCGGCGCGTTCACTTTCAGGATCACATCTGAATGCCAGACATTATCGCTATCGACAATGGTCGCGCCCGCCTGGGCAAACGCCTCGTCGTCAAAACTTGCCAGCTTGCCCGCGCCGCTCTCAATCGCGACGGTGAAACCCAGTTTTAGTAGCTGCTCGACCGTTTTCGGCGTCGCGGCCACGCGGGTTTCATTGGCCAACCTCTCTTTAGGTACACCAATACGCATAGTTTTCCCTTCCATCGGTTTTAGTTGATGGTTTGTCCGTTTTTCGCGGTGGCTAATTAACGCCGTGCGGAAAATAAAACAGTAACAAACTTTCTATAACCTACTGAAAATAACGCCTGCGATCCACCGTCAGAAAAGCGAAATGCTGCACTAATCCGCGAAAATTAAGCGCTGAAGCGGGCTGGCAGGGTTATTTGACTTAAATTAACGTGGAAAGGCTGATATTCCGCTTAAGCGAAGCGGCAAAACATGATTTATCTCCGCCCCACCATCCCTTTTAACATTACATTAACTTTAAAAACTCATAACCTTTATCACTTTTGCTGGTCAAGGGGCTATTTTTTCAACATATCACCAAAGGTTATGGTTTATCCCCCTGGCCGCGCACACTCTGTAAAAAATGACGCAGACAGTCGCGCGGTTTAAATGCAATAATCACCAACGTTTTATTAATAACAACTTATGGTTTGCGCAAGGCGAAGGATTATTTTTATGAAGCTCAAGTACACCCTCCTGGCGTCAGCACTTCTGTCCGCAACCGCGTTTACTGCTAACGCCGCGACAGAGTTAACACCGGAGCAAGCCGCTGCGGTGAAGCCTTACGATCGCATCGTGATTACCGGACGTTTTAACGCGATTGGCGATGCGGTTAACGCCGTCTCCAAACGCGCAGATAAAGAAGGCGCGGCCTCTTTTTATGTCGTTGACACCTCTGATGCCAATAACAGCGGCAACCAGCGCGTCACCGCCGATCTCTATAAAGCTGATGCGGCGAAAGCAGACAAGCCGACCTATCGTGTGATCAATGGCGTAACCGAATATCCAAAAGATAAAGCCATTGCGCTCGAGCCTTACGATACCGTGACGGTGCAGGGTTTCTACCGCACCCAGCCGGAAGTTAACGACGCTATCAGCAAAGCGGCGAAAGCCAAGGGCGCGGATGCGTTCTATATCGTGCGCCAGGTTGATGCCAACCAGGGCGGCAACCAGCTGATTACGGCCTTCATCTATAAAGCCAATGCGAAAAAACGCGTAATTCAGAGCGCAGACGCCATCCCACGCAACTCCGAAGCGGGCCGTGCCGCGCTGGCGAAAGGCGGTGAAGAAGCGAAGCGTGTTGAAATTCCAGGCGTAGCGTCAGACGCCACCGCAGGCGTCGGCGTCGGCCGTTTCTTTGAAACGCAATCCTCTACCGGTGGTCGTTACAGTGTCACGCTTCCGGACGGTCAAAAGATTGAAGAGCTGAATAAAATCACCGCCGCGCAGATGGTGCCTTTCGACAGCGTTAAGTTCACCGGCAACTATGGCAACATGACTGAAATCTCTTATCAGGTCGCCAAACGTGCCGCCGCAAAAGGCGCGAAGTACTATCACATCACGCGTCAGTGGTCTGAAAGCGGCAACAACATGACCATCAGCGCCGACCTCTATAAATAAGGCGTCGCTCAGAGAAAAGGCGGCTTAGAAAGCCGCCTTTTTTTTCAGTTTTATCTACTTTTTCACAAAATTCCCCTCGCCCTCATTGCATGCCCTGACGACTCTCCGTAAAATTCCGCGCCTTAGTGATATCCACCATATTTATGCGCTCCGGCAAAATAATTATTCTGGATGAGTTGCTTTTTTGACAGGATAACAATGGAAAAGAAACTTGGCCTTAGCGCTTTAACTGCGCTGGTCCTGAGCTCAATGCTTGGTGCGGGCGTCTTCAGCCTGCCGCAAAATATGGCGGAAGTCGCCAGCCCTGCCGCGCTGATTATCGGCTGGCTGATCACCGGCGTCGGCATCATCCTTCTCGCCTTCGCCATGCTGATCCTGACCCGCATCCGCCCGGATCTCGATGGCGGTATCTTCACCTATGCCCGCGAAGGCTTTGGCGAGCTGATTGGTTTCTGCTCCGCCTGGGGCTACTGGCTATGCGCAGTGATTGCCAATGTCTCCTATCTGGTGATCGTCTTCTCCGCCCTCAGTTTCTTCACTGACAGCCCGTCATTGCGGCTGTTTGGCGATGGCAACACCTGGCAGTCGATTGTCGGTGCCTCTGCGCTGCTGTGGATTGTTCATGCGCTGGTGCTGCGCGGCGTGCAAACCGCAGCGAGCATCAACCTGGCGGCAACGCTGGCGAAACTGGTCCCGCTCGGGCTGTTTGTCGTGCTGGCGGCGCTGGCCTTCAACCTCGATAAATTCTCCCTCGACTTCAGCGGCGTAGCGCTCGGCGTGCCGGTGTGGGAGCAGGTGAAAAACACCATGCTGATCACCCTGTGGGTATTTATCGGCGTGGAGGGCGCGGTGGTCGTCTCTGCCCGCGCGCGTAACAAACAGGATGTGGGCCGCGCGACGCTGCTGGCGGTGCTGGCGGCACTGACGGTCTATCTGCTGGTTACACTGCTCTCTTTAGGCGTGGTCGCGCGTCCGGAACTGGCAGAAATGCGCAACCCGTCGATGGCCGGGCTGATGGTGAAACTGCTGGGCAGTTGGGGCGAAGTGGTGATCGCGACGGGGTTAATTATCTCCGTGTGCGGTGCCTACCTGAGCTGGACCATTATGGCGGCGGAAGTGCCGCTGCTGGCGGCAACGCATAAAGCCTTCCCGCGTATCTTTGCGCACCAGAACAAACAGAGCGCGCCTGCGGCCTCGCTGTGGCTGACCAACGCCAGCGTGCAGATCTGCCTGGTGCTGATCTGGCTTACCGGCTCGGATTACAACACTCTGCTGACCATTGCTTCAGAGATGATCCTCGTGCCCTATCTGCTGGTTGGCGCTTTCCTGCTGAAAATCGCGCGCCGTCCGCTGCATCGGATGGTCGCCGTTGGGGCCTGCCTCTACGGTTTATGGCTGCTCTATGCCTCCGGCCCGATGCACCTGCTGCTCTCGGTGGTGCTCTATGCCCCCGGTCTGCTGGTCTTTATCTATGCCCGCAGCACCCATAGCGAAACCATCTCGCTGATGCAGCGCGAAAAAGTGCTGATTTTCCTGCTGCTGGTTGCCGCCCTGCCCGCCACCTGGATGCTGGTGCGCTGAGATCAGTGCAGGCGACTCCAGCAGTAGATTAACAGCCAGGCGCTGAGGCTCCAGCAGATCACCGCACAGCCCAGCGCCGGCCCTACCCGCATAAAAGCGGTGAAGTACCAGAGTGAAAGCAGATAGAGAAAGTAAGGGATGATCGCCCACATGCCAAAGATAATGGTGGTGCGCAGCGCCTCGACACCGCGCTCGGTGGCGACAATATAGTGCGCAATCATGGCAAAGGTAGGAAAGAGCGGGATTAATCCGGCTATATAGTAGTTTTTTGTCTTCGCCAGCAGACCAATCAGCACTACCACCAGCGCGCCAATCGCTGCCTTCATCAGCAAGCCCATCATTTTTCCCGTTAACACTTCAACAACATAGACCGCCAGCATAGCGGAAGCGCGCTCGTTTAGAAAAGAGTAATGGCAGGTTCTATCAAGGCGGTGTATGTTGACGTTTTTGCTCATCATGATGGCTTATGAATAAGATCGTTTTTGTAGAAGACGACCCGGATGTGGGTGCCCTGATTGCCGCATACCTTGGCAAGCACGATATGGATGTCATTGTCGAGCCGAGAGGCGATCGCGCGGAAGAGGTGATCGCGCGGGAAAACCCGGAGCTGGTGCTGCTCGATATCATGCTGCCAGGCAAAGATGGCATGACCCTGTGCCGCGATCTGCGCAAACAGTGGAACGGGCCGATTGTGCTGCTGACCTCCCTTGATAGCGATATGAACCATATCCTGTCGCTGGAGATGGGCGCTAACGACTATATTCTGAAAACCACCCCGCCCGCCGTGCTGCTGGCGCGGCTACGGCTCCATCTACGCCAGCGCAGCGCCGCGGCCGCCGAGCCTGCGGTGCCGTCGCTGAAACAGCATAAAACCATTACCTTCGGCACACTGTCGATTGACCCCGTTAACCGCCAGGTTCTGCTGGCAGGCGTTGAAGTGGCGCTCTCAACCGCTGACTTCGATCTGCTGTGGGAGCTTGCCACCCACGCGGGGCAGATTATGGATCGCGATGCGTTGCTGAAAAACCTGCGCGGCGTAAGCTACGACGGGATGGATCGCAGTGTTGATGTGGCGATTTCGCGCCTGCGTAAAAAGCTCCTCGACAGCGCCACTGAGCCCTATCGTATTAAAACCGTCCGTAACAAAGGCTATCTGTTTGCTCCCCATGCGTGGGACAACTGAAATCCGTAACCAGGTGTCACGATGAAAAAGCTGTTCGTCCAGTTTTACCTTCTGCTGTTCGTCTGCTTTCTGGTGATGACGATGCTGGTCGGTCTGGTCTACAAATTTACCGCCGAGCGCGCCGGTCGCCAGTCTCTCGACGACCTGATGAAAAGCTCGCTCTACCTGATGCGCAGCGAACTGCGTGAAATCCCGCCTCACGAGTGGGCAAAGACCTTAAAAGAGCTCGATCTTAATCTCTCGTTCGATCTGCAGGTCGAGCCGATGAACAAGTTCAACCTCGATCCGGCTGCTGCCCAGCGTCTGCGCGAGGGCGATATCGTCGCACTTGATTCGGAATACACCTTTATCCAGCGCATTCCGCGCAGCCACTATGTGCTGGCGGTCGGCCCGGTGCCCTATCTCTTTTTCCTGCATGAAACGCGGCTGCTGGATATGGGGTTAATGGCGCTGATTGCCATCTCGCTGGCCTTCCCGGTCTTTATCTGGATGCGGCCACACTGGCAAGAGATGCTGCGGCTGGAGTCCGCCGCACAGCGTTTTGGCGAAGGCCATCTTGAGGAGCGCATCCACTTTGATAGCGCCTCCAGTTTCGAACGGCTCGGCATCGCTTTTAACCAGATGGCGGACAATATCAACGCCTTAATCGCCAGTAAGAAGCAGCTGATTGACGGTATCGCCCATGAATTGCGTACGCCGCTGGTCAGGCTGCGTTACCGGCTGGAGATGAGCGATAACCTCAGCGAGGCGGAGCACACCGCGCTGAACCGCGATATCGGGCAACTGGAGGGGTTGATTGAGGAGTTGCTGACTTACGCCAGACTCGATCGCCCACAGACGGAATTGCAGCTGACGACGCCGGTTCTGCCCGCCTGGTTCAGCAGTTATCTCGATGATGCGCGCAGCATGAACCCGCAACACAGCTTGCTGCTCGACTGCCAGGCTGGTGACGAGTATGGCGCGCTCGATATGCGCCTGATGGAGCGCGTGCTCGATAACCTGGTGAATAATGCCCTGCGCTACAGCGAAGGGACGATTAAGGTGACGTTGCAGCGTCAGGGCTCGCTTGCCAGCATGACGGTGGAAGACGATGGCCCCGGTATCGCACCAGCTGAACGGGAGCGTATTTTCGAACCCTTTGTGCGCCTCGATCCGAGCCGCGATCGCGCCACCGGCGGCTGCGGCTTAGGGCTGGCGATTGTCCACTCCATCGCCCAGGCCTTTGGCGGCAGCGTCAGTTGCGGCGAGAGCGAGCTTGGCGGCGCGAAATTTACCTTCCAGTGGCCGATCTACCATAACCTTCCGCTTCCTGTTTAACCCTTCAACGCACAGTGGCTAATGCCCGGCTCCTGTGCTATAAACCATGAGTATGTTGTAACTACAGGAGCGCAAAATGGCTGCGTTAGATCTGATTGACCGTCTGAACAGCACCTTTCGCCAGCTGGAGCGAGAGCTGGCGGCACTGAAGGCTGAACTGAGTGAGTGCCGCCTGATGGTCGCCCGCGTCTTTACCCTGCCGGCAATTGCCAAAGGGGCCGAGCACGATCCGCTCCCGACCATCGCGGTGAAGCAGCATATCGGCAAAGCGGCGGCCGGCCTCGCGCTCAACCATTACACCCACCTCTTTATTCAGCAGCAGTCGGAAAACCGCAGCAGTAAAGCCGCCGTGCGGCTGCCCGGCGTGGTCTGTTATCAGGCAAGTGACGCGATGTTGCAGGTGCTGGAAGCGCGCATTAAAACGATTAATTCACTCAAGCAGGCGTTTGAAAAGATCGTCACGGTTGAATCCGGGCTGGCGCCCACGGCCCGCTTCGAGTGGGTGCACCGCCATCTGCCGGGGCTTATCACCCTCAATGCCTACCGTACGTTAACACTGCTGCGCGCACCGGCGACCATCCGTTTCGGCTGGGCCAATAAGCACATTATTAAAAATTTCACCCGCGATGAGGTGCTGGCACAGCTGGAGAAGAGCCTAAAATCACCGCGCGCAGTGGCAGGCTGGAGCAGAGATGAGTGGCTGGCGCGCGTTCAGCAGGAGTACAACGATATCGCCGCCCTGCCGCAAAAAGCGCGATTGAAGATCAAACGCCCGGTGAAGGTACAACCTATCGCCCGCGTCTGGTACGCCGGCTCGCAAAAACAGGTGCAGCACGCCTGCCCGACGCCGATTATCACGCTGATCTCGGAGGAGAATGGCGGCGCGGTGCCGGACGTCGGCGAACTGCTGGACTACAACGCCGATAACATTCAGCACCGCTACAAACCGCAGGCGCAGCCGTTAACCCCGATTATTCCCCGGCTGCACCTCTACGTGGCGGATTAGGCAGGCTTCATGCTGCCGACCATCGATTCCGGCCGTACCCAGTTGTCAAACTCGGCTTCCGTCAGGTAGCCGAGCGCCAGCGCCGAGGCTTTCAGCGTCAGCCCCTCTTTATGCGCCTTCTTGGCAATCTCCGCCGCTTTGTCATAGCCAATATGGGTATTGAGGGCAGTCACCAGCATCAGCGACTCATTCAGCAACTGATCGATACGCTCCCGGTTTGGCTCAATGCCAACCGCACAGTGCTCATTGAAGCTCTCCATGCCATCCGCCAGCAGGCGAATCGACTGCAGGAAATTATGGATCACCATCGGGCGGAAGACATTAAGCTCAAAGTTACCCGAGGCACCGCCCATATTCACCGCCACGTCATTACCCAGCACCTGGCAGCAGAGCATGGTCATCGCTTCGCACTGGGTCGGGTTCACTTTGCCCGGCATGATGGAGCTGCCCGGCTCATTTTCCGGGATCGAAATTTCGCCGATCCCGCAGCGCGGGCCGGAGGCGAGCCAGCGCACGTCGTTGGCGATTTTCATCAGCGACGCCGCCAGCCCTTTTAACGCGCCGTGGGCATGCACCAGCGCATCGCAGGTCGCCAGCGCTTCAAATTTGTTCGGCGCGGTAATGAACGGCTGCTGCGTAAAGCTTGCCAGCTCTTTTGCCACCCGTTCGGCATATTCCGGATGGGTATTCAGCCCGGTACCTACCGCCGTGCCGCCCAGCGCCAGCTCGCCGAGATGCGGCAGGCTCTGTTCGATATGTTTAAGATTGTGCTCAAGCATCGCTACCCAGCCGGAGATCTCCTGGCCGAGAGTCAGCGGCGTTGCATCCTGCAGATGGGTACGGCCAATTTTGACGATATCGGCAAAGGCGGTGGCTTTTTCGCTGAGGGTCTTTTTCAGCACCTGAAGCTGTGGGATAAGCTGCTCGCGCACGCCAATCACCGCCGCGACGTGCATCGCCGTCGGGAAGACATCGTTGGAGCTCTGGCTCTTGTTGACGTCATCATTGGGGTGGATTTTGCGCGCCATACCGCGCTCGCCGCCGAGGATCTCGCTGGCACGGTTTGCCAGAACCTCATTCATGTTCATGTTGCTCTGGGTGCCCGATCCGGTCTGCCAGATCGCCAGCGGAAACTCTTCAGGATGTTTTCCGGCCAGCACCTCATCGGCCGCCGCCATAATCGCACGCGCCTTCTCTTCCGGCAGCAGCCCCAGATCCTGGTTCACTTTTGCCGCCGCGCGTTTGGTCAGCGCCAGGGCGTGGATCAGCGAGACCGGCATCTTCTCTGTTGAGATACGGAAATGCTCAAGCGACCGCTGGGTCTGCGCGCCCCACAGCTTATCTGCCGGGACGTCAATCGCGCCCATCGAATCTTTCTCACTGCGATGCGTTGTCATTACTCTCTCCTTGGGTACAAAGTGATAGGGTTTTCGACTGGCTCACTTGCAAACAGGTAAAAGTATTGATGCTTTTTAGAATGTTGTTGTGAAGTTCGTGCTTTATAACGGCCAAAACGGGGAAAAAGCCGCCCCGCAGGGCGGCAGGTACTATTTCAGGCAGCTGGCGCACTGACCAGACTGGATCTGCTGGAAGAAGTCATTGCCTTTGTCATCCACGAGGATAAACGCCGGAAAATCCTCCACCTCAATTTTCCAGATAGCCTCCATACCCAGCTCCGGGTAGGCGACGCACTCGAGATGCTTAATGCTATTTTGCGCGAGGATCGCCGCCGGGCCACCGATACTGCCGAGGTAGAAGCCGCCGTGTTTCGCACAGGCGTCTGTCACCTGTTTGCTGCGGTTGCCCTTCGCCAGCATGATCATGCTACCGCCCTGGGATTGCAGCTGATCGACGTAGGAGTCCATACGTCCGGCGGTGGTTGGGCCGAGCGATCCCGACGCGTACCCTTCCGGCGTTTTCGCCGGTCCGGCGTAGTAAATTGGGTGATCTTTTACGTACTGCGGCAGATGCTCGCCGCTGTCCATCAGCTCTTTCAGTTTGGCATGGGCAATGTCGCGGGCGACGATAATCGTCCCGGTGAGCGACAGGCGTGTAGAGACCGGATAGTGCGACAGCTGAGCCAGAATCTCGCTCATCGGGCGGTTGAGATCGACTTTTACCGCCTCACCCTCGCCCGCCTGGCGCAGTGCTTCCGGGATGTATTTGCCAGGATTCTGCTCGAGGCGCTCAAGCCAGATGCCATCGCGGGTAATTTTGCCTTTAATATTACGGTCAGCGGAGCACGACACGCCCATGCCGACCGGGCAGGATGCGCCGTGGCGCGGGAGACGGATGACGCGGATATCGTGAGCGAAGTATTTGCCGCCGAACTGCGCGCCGAGGCCGAGGTTGCGTGCTTCCTGCAGTAACTCCTGCTCAAGCTGCACGTCGCGGAACGCCTGGCCGTGCTCGTTACCCTGGGTTGGTAGCGCGTCATAATATTTGGTCGAAGCCAGTTTAACGGTCTTCAGCGTCGCTTCCGCAGAGGTTCCGCCAATGACAAAAGCGATGTGGTACGGCGGGCAGGCCGCGGTGCCAAGGGTACGCATTTTTTCTACCAGATAGTTTTTCAGTTTCGCCGGGGTGATCAGCGCTTTTGTCTCCTGGTAGAGATAAGTTTTGTTTGCCGAGCCGCCGCCTTTGGCGATAAACAGGAACTTATAGGACTCGCCATCCACGCTATAGAGATCGATCTGCGCTGGCAGGTTGGTGCCGGTGTTGACCTCTTTATACATATCCAGCGGCGCGTTTTGCGAGTAGCGCAGGTTATCTTCGGTATAGGTGTTGTAAACGCCCTGCGCCAGCGCGGCTTCATCGCCGCCGCCGGTCCAGACGCGCTGCCCCTTTTTACCCATGATGATCGCCGTGCCGGTATCCTGGCAGGTCGGCAGAATGCCTTTAGCGGCGATTTCCGAGTTGCGCAGGAACTGCAGTGCGACATATTTATCGTTCTCGCTTGCCTCCGGATCGCTCAGAATATCGGCAACCTGCTGCTGATGCGCCGGGCGCAGGAGAAACGATGCATCATGGAAGGCATGCTGTGCCAGCAGCGTCAGCGCCTGCGGATCGACTTTAAGAATATCCTGCCCCTCGAACTGGGCAACGGAGACGTGGTCGCGGCTTAGCAGATAGTATTCGGTGTCATCCTCTCCGAGGGGGAAAGGATCCTGATAACAGAAGGGTTTGTTCGACATTGTTCTCTCACTTACGGCAAGATTTGGTTATTGTTCAGGCAGGAGATCCCTCAGCCTGTGTTAAAGCGAGTCGCCATATCCTACACAAATTTTTAACAAAAACTGAGACTAGTACGACTTTTTACCCTCACTGATTACTTCCGCCGGGTTTGTTGCTTTAATGGCGCGATAATTTTCCTAATCAAAAAAGGGCTTGATAATGCAAAAACTCATCAACTCCGTGCAGAACTATGCCTGGGGTAGTAAAAGTGCGTTAACGGAACTCTACGGCATCGCCAATCCGGATAATCTGCCAATGGCCGAGTTATGGATGGGTGCCCACCCGAAGAGCAGCTCAAAAGTGCAGGACGAACAGGGGCAAACCCGCGCGCTGCGCGAGGTAATCGAGGCCGATAAGCGCCGCCTGCTTGGCGATGCCGAGGCTGAACGCTTTGGCGAACTGCCGTTCCTGTTTAAAGTGCTCTGCGCTGACCAACCGCTCTCAATCCAGGTTCACCCGAACAAGAAAAACTCAGAGCTGGGCTTTGCGAAAGAGAACGCGGCCGGTATCCCGCTGGATGCCGCCGAGCGCAACTACAAAGATCCTAACCACAAGCCGGAACTGGTCTTTGCCCTCACCCCTTTCCTGGCGATGAACGCGTTCCGCGAGTTCTCTGATATCGTCTCCCTGCTGCAACCTGTCGCCGGTGCACACCCCGCCATTGCGCATTTCTTGCAGGAGCCCGGAGCCGATCGCCTGAGCGAGCTTTTTGCCGCGCTGCTCAACATGCAGAATGAGGAGAAATCCCGCGCGCTGGCGGTGCTGAAATCGGTGCTTGATAAAGAGCATGGCGAGCCGTGGAACACAATCCGCACCATCGCCGAATTCTACCCGGACGATAGCGGCCTCTTCTCACCCCTGCTGCTTAACGTGGTCAAACTTAACCCTGGCGAAGCGATGTTCCTGTTCGCGGAAACCCCGCATGCTTACCTTCAAGGCGTTGCGCTGGAGGTAATGGCCAACTCCGATAACGTGCTGCGCGCCGGGTTGACGCCGAAATATATTGATATCCCGGAACTGGTGGCGAACGTCAAATTCACGCCGAAAGCGGCGGATGATCTGCTGACACAGCCGGTTCGTGACAATGCCGCCCTCGACTTCCCGATTCCGGTCGCTGACTTCGCCTTCTCGCTGCACGATCTCTCCACCCACGAGACGCCGCTGGCGCAGCAGAGCGCGGCGATTATCTTCTGTGTCGAAGGCGAAGCGGTGCTCAGCAAAGGTGAACAAACGCTGGTGCTGAAAGCGGGTGAATCGGCGTTTATCGGCGCGGATGAGTCGCCGGTCGCCGCAAGCGGCACCGGACGGGTGGCACGCGTGTTTAATAAAATCGACTAAGTTACTGAAGTTTTAAGCAACTATTGCTAAGCTTTAGCGAACTTCATTGACAGTCCAGGCGGTTTACACCGCCTGGTTTCTTTTTCAGGGATAAGCGCTATGAAAAAAACGTTGGTTGCCGCCGGGGTTATTGTTGCATTAGGTGTCGTCTGGGCAGGCGGAGCCTGGTATACCGGGAAACAGCTGGAAGGACGTCTGGGCGAGATGGTGAGCCAGGCAAATGCCCAGATCAAACGCAGCGCGCCGGACGCCAATGTTGAGCTTTCGGCGCAGGATTACAAACGCAGCCTCTTCTCCAGTACCTTCACCCTGCAGGTCAAGCCGATTGCCGGCACCACCAGCCCGTGGCTGAAGCCCGGCCAGAGCGTGGTTCTGCATGAAAATGTCGATCACGGCCCCTTCCCGCTGGCGCAGCTGAAATCCTTCAGCCTGACGCCGGCGATGGCCTCCGTCCATACGCAGCTGGTCAATAATGATGTCACCAAAGCGCTGTTTGAGATGGCGAAAGGTGAGTCTCCGTTCGTCGCCGAAACGCGTATTGGCTACGCCGGTGATACCCGCAGCGACATCAACCTGCGCGCGCTGAATGTCGAAAATGAGGGTGAGAAAGTCGCTTTCGGCGGCGGTAATTTCCGCGTCAGCGCTGATAAAGAGGGCAATGCGGTCGCGGTGAGCGGCGAAGCGCAAAGCGGCCTGGTCGATACGGTTAACGAGTTTGGCCAGAAAGTGCAGCTCTCCTTTAATAACTTCAAAACCGATGGCTCCAGTGAAATCAGCGCCTTTAATGAGCGCACCGGCAGCCAGAAGATGAGCCTTGATAAACTTGCTATCTCCATTGAAAACAAAGAGATGGCGATTCTTGAAGGGATGGAGCTTACGGCAAAATCGGACGTGGCGGATGATAAGAAAAATATCAACAGCCAGGTCGATTACACCCTTAACAGCCTCAAAGTACAGGGTCAGGATCTCGGCAACGGCAAACTGACGCTGAAAGTCGGCCAGGTGGATGGCAATGCCTGGCATCAGGCCACGCAGCAGTATGATGCGCAGATCCGCGCGCTGATGGCGCAGCCTGATATCGCCCAGAATCCTGAACTGTACCAGCAGAAAGCGACCGAAGCGTTTCTCAGCGTCGTGCCGCTGCTGCTGAAAGGCGAGCCGGTGATTACCGTTGCGCCGCTGAGCTGGAAAAATGCGAAAGGCGAATCGACCTTTAACCTCTCGCTGTTCCTGAAAGATCCGGCAAAAACCGCTGATGCCCCGCAGACGCTGGCGCAGCAGGTTGATCGCAATGTGAAATCTCTCGATGGCAAGCTCTCCATTCCGGTGGATATGGCGACCGAGCTGATGACGCAGGTAGCGAAGCTTCAAGGGTATCAGCAAGAGGATGCGGCGAAACTGGCTAACCAGCAGGTGAAAGGCCTGGCGGCAATGGGCCAGATGTTCCGCATCACTACCCTTGAGAACAACACCATTCTCACCAGCCTGCAGTATGCCAACGGCCAGGTGACGCTGAACGGCGAGAAGATGCCGCTGGAGCAGTTTGTCGGCATGTTTGGCCTGCCGTCACTGCAGCCAGCCATGCCGGGCGAGACGGTTCCTCCCGCTTCGCCGGCAATCCCGCAGCAGTAAGCAAAACGCCCCTCACATGAGGGGCATTTTTTTGCTTTCCCCTGGAAGATATATCCTCCGTAAGCCCCTTTTCCCTTCCCTATCTATTTCTTTCAGTTATTATTAGCCAGCAAAATTCGGGGCTGCTGAATGCTTTGTAGCGCGAGGCTGATAACCGAATCAGTCCGTTGATGCAAAATCATTCTTTTGGCATTTAGCCCGTTGAAGAGAGGACAGTCGTGAAAGGTTTCCAGGGTAAAGGT
This sequence comes from Kosakonia sp. CFBP8986, assembly GCF_034044935.1. NCBI lineage: Bacteria > Pseudomonadati > Pseudomonadota > Gammaproteobacteria > Enterobacterales > Enterobacteriaceae > Kosakonia > Kosakonia sp. CFBP8986. The sequence goes on from NZ_JAXCXB010000005.1 coordinate 369,612, forward strand.
CCGGATGAGAGTGCGTTCTTCCAGCCGGGTTGCACGCTCTCGCAAGAGGAGCTGTTAGGTGAGATTGTGATCGAGCTTTTGCGTGAAAAAGGCCAGGTCAGCCGACAAAGCCTCTGTATCAAACTGGCAACGCGTCTTGATAACGCCAACGATCCGTTAACAGAAGCGCGCTATGGCGATCTGCTGAAGCTGATTTTCACCAGAAAAATGGGCTCGTCATTTCCATAATCTTAATGAATAAGCTATAACATGCAGCATAACGTTACTAAGATGCATGACCGGGAAACCTTTGTACGGTGCAGCAAATGTGTGAGGCAGAATGAGTAAAAATGAGTCAGATAAGCTTGTAGATACGGTAATGGGCGAGGCGGTACTGGCCCTGCTTGATTCAGATGATGATGTCTCTTTCGATGCGCTGATTGGGCAGTTGCAAGAGTCCCTGATGAGTGAAGTCGACAGCACACGGCGTAAAGCACTTCAAATCGCGATCAGCGGTATCCACCACTATAAAACCCAGCCGGCCACGCGCGGGCGCAAAAGCAGTTTACAGGCCAGCCGCCTAAAGAGCCGGTTGCCTTTATCAGGCCCGGGCATCGATAACAAAGCCCGCAAGCACTGATTTTTCCAGCAACATCTCTTCACCAGGTCTGGCGTTCCCTACCGGACCATTATTTTCACCCTTCTATTCAGACTTGCTTCGCATGTTTCGACGAATGCACAGTGGATTTGATCTGGCCCGCAGGCTTAGAAGAAAAAGTCACCAGTGCAATAAGGGAGAATCATTGAACGACGATGTGCAAGTTCAACCCGCAGAGATCCATGAGGCTATCGGCTTAGCCGCCACCTACCTTATGCATTCTCAACGGCCTGTGAAACCCAGCAACCTGATTATGGTGCTGCGTGCGCAGAGCAGTATAACCACCGATCCCAGACAGAAGCGCGTGTTCGATGCCGCCCGGCAGCTTATCCTCGACAGGATAACCTACTCCGCCTGATTAACGTGAAAACGCCTTCGTCTGTTATGAAGGCGTCTTCGTTGATAAATCGATGCCGGTTTAGATATGGTCCGGCGTTTTCTGCACCACTCTTTCTAATGCGTTGCGATACACCTCCAGCATTGCGGGGTTATCTTCTGTTTCCAGCAGCCCAATCAGTGCCAGGATGAGATGTTTATCGTTGACGTCGCGCTGCTGCAAACGCAGGTTCGAAAGGATGGTGCTAATGACCTGCTTTTCAGCCTCTTCATCACGCGCGGTCACGCCAAAAAAGGCGTTGAACTGCTCTTCTGTGGTTGTCGTCTGCATACTCATCCTGCATAGCGATACGAAAAGCGGGCCTCCGCATCAGGGTCGGAGGGTGTAATTTCGCCACTAAAAATAGTCGTGGTTTTCAGCCTTCGCAACAGGATATATAAAATTTTCTCAGCCATTTACCAAAGCTGGAAAACAGCTCGCAAATCGCCCTCTATCTTGTTGAATTCCTAATTAAGATCGTCAGGATGATTAGCTCTGCCGCCAGCGCCAGAAACCTGATACAACGCTATACGCATAGTCAGGAAGCCTGCCGTTCGCTTACTTTTTTGAGGAGTTGTTATGACGGGTAAAAAAAGGTCGGGTAATGCCATATGGGAATTTTTTCAGCAGCTGGGCCGCACCTTTATGCTGCCGGTCGCGCTGCTCTCCTTCTGCGGCATTATGCTGGGGATTGGCAGCTCACTGAGCAGCCGCGATGTGATTACGCTGCTGCCGCTATTAGGCCATCCGTTATTGCAGGCGATCTTTATCTGGATGAGCAAAATCGGCGCATTTGCCTTCACCTTCTTACCGGTCATGTTCTGTATTGCCATCCCGCTGGGCCTTGCGCGGGAAGATAAAGGCGTCGCCGCCTTTTCTGGCTTTGTCGGCTATGCGGTGATGAACCTGGCGGTCAACTTCTGGCTCACCGCGCAGGGCATTTTACCCACCAGCGACGCTGCCGTGCTCAAGGCACATAATATTCAGAGCGTGCTCGGCATCCAGTCAATTGACACCGGCATTCTCGGCGCAGTGATTGCGGGGGTGATCGTCTGGCGGCTGCATGAGCGCTTTCACACCCTGCGCCTGCCGGACGCGCTGGCCTTTTTTGGCGGCACGCGTTCCGTCCCGATTGTCACAAGCGTAGTAATGGGCATTGCTGGCCTGCTGATCCCGCTTATCTGGCCCTGGTTTGCGCTCGGCATTAGCGGCCTCGGGCAGCTTATCGATCGCGCGGGCGACTTCGGGCCGATGATCTTCGGCACCGGCGAGCGGCTGCTGCTCCCCTTCGGCTTACAACATATTCTGGTGGCGCTGATCCGCTTTACCGACGCAGGCGGCACCATGGAGGTGTGTGGTCATCAGGTAAGCGGCGCGCTGACCATCTTCCAGGCCCAGCTTGGCTGCCCGCAGACGCACGGCTTTTCTGAGAGCGCGACGCGTTTTCTCTCGCAGGGGAAAATGCCTGCGTTCCTGGGTGGGCTGCCCGGCGCAGCGCTGGCGATGTACCACTGCGCGCGCCCGGAAAACCGTCATAAGATTAAGGGGCTGCTGATTTCAGGCGTTATCGCCTGCGTCGTTGGCGGCACTACCGAACCGGTTGAGTTTCTGTTTCTTTTTGTCGCCCCGGCGCTCTACCTGATCCACGCCCTCCTCACTGGCCTCGGTTTTACCGTGATGGCGGTGCTTGGGGTGACGATTGGTAATACCGACGGCAATGTGATTGATTTTATCGTCTTCGGCGTGCTGCACGGGCTGGCGACCAAATGGTATCTGGTGCCGCTGGTCGCCGCGGTGTGGTTTATCGTCTACTACGCGCTGTTCCGCTTTGCCATTACCCGTTTCGATCTGAAGACGCCCGGCCGTGAACCGCAGACGGTTGAGAGCGAGCAAAGTACGACGCCAGAAGCGAGAGGTCGCTCCGGCTATGATGTCCCGGCCTTGCTTGCCGCCCTTGGCGGAGCGCAAAATGTGCAGAGCCTGGATAACTGCATTACCCGCCTGCGCCTGTCGGTGGGCAGCATGGCGCAGGTCGATGCCGCCGCGCTGAAAGCCCATCGCGCCCTCGGCGTGGTGAAGGTCAACGACCACAACCTGCAGGTGGTGATTGGGCCGCAGGTGCAATCGGTAAAAGATGAAATGGCGCAGCTCATCACGGCAGCGCAGGTACAGATAACCCCAGAGGCAAGTAGATGAAGCGCGACGTTTCCTTTGATTTTTCCACCCCGGTCGATCGCCACGGCACCTGGTGCACCCAGTGGGACTACGTGAGCGATCGTTTTGGCCGCGCCGACCTGCTGCCCTTTACCATCTCGGATATGGATTTCGCCACCGCGCCCTGCATTCTCAACGCCATGCAAAAGCGCCTTGCGCACGGGGTTTTCGGCTACAGCCGCTGGCAGAACGATGACTTCATCGGCGCCATCGAATACTGGCTCGCCAGCCGTTTCGACACCCGAATCGACTGCGACGCCCTGGTCTATGGGCCATCGGTTATCTGGATGATTGCCGAGACCATCCGCCAGTGGACGCAGCCCGGCGATGCCGTTGTGGTTCACACGCCCGCCTATGACGCCTTTCCGAAGATGATAAGCCACAATCAGCGCAAGCTGCTGACGGTACCGCTGCATCAGTATCACGGCGGCTGGGTGTGTGACATGACGCAGCTCGAAGCGGTGCTGGCACGGCCGGAAAGCAAGGTTCTGCTGCTCTGCAGCCCGCATAACCCAACCGGCAAAGTGTGGACGCATGAAGAGCTGGCCGCGATGGCATTACTGTGCGAGCGCCACCAGGTGAAAGTGATTAGCGACGAGATCCATATGGATATGGTCTGGGCCGCGCAGCAGCACATTCCGTGGTGCAATGTCGCGCGCTCAACGTGGGCGCTCTTCTCCTCGGCATCTAAAAGTTTCAATATCCCGGCCTTAACCGGCGCATGGGGGCTGTTTGGCGACAAGGCGTCGCGCAACGGCTACCTCGATGCGTTAAAAAACGCGAACGGCTTATCCTCCCCGGCGGTGCTGGCAGTAGCGGCACATGTTGCCGCCTATCGTGAAGGCGCCCCATGGTTTAAAGCCCTGCGCAGCTATTTGCGCGCTAACCTCGCTTACCTCGCTACTGCCCTGAACGACGCCTTCCCGCAGCTGCGCTGGCAGCCGCCGGAGTCGACCTATCTGGCGTGGATCGATTTGCGAGCGCTGGAGATTGATGATGACAGGCTGCAAAAAACGCTGATTGAGGAGCAGCAGGTGGCGATTATGCGCGGCGATGTCTACGGGTCACAGGGACGAGGGTTTATTCGTCTCAACGTCGGCTGCCCGCGTGTAAAGCTGGAAGAGGGAGTAAAAAGGCTGATTGCCGCGCTGCGTTCATGTTAGCCTGTGGCGAAATTTATCAAGGGAGTGAATGATGGTCTGGGGCGTGTCGCTGGTTTACTTTGTTCTCGGCTGGATCTTTTTTACCCGCACGTTCCGCCTCTATGCGCTGGTGTCGAGCCTGCTGCTGGCCATCGCGCTGCACAATGTGCTGCAGAGCCACTTGCTGGTGATCCTCTATCTCGCCGCGCTGGCGGTGACCTTTATCACGCTCCAGTTGCTTAAACGTAGCCCGGACAAAAAGGGCACGCTCTACTTTTCTCTCCCCTGCTGGCTGCTGATCGTCACAGTAATTTTCAACGTCTTCTTCTGAGGGCGTGATCGATGCCAGCCCGGCTTGCGCTGGCATCCACAGGTGCGTATTTTTCCCTCATCTTTGCACGCCCTCCTTTTCCATCCTGCTCATTTTATTACTATTTTTAATAAGTTAACGAAGTGTTGTATAATGCTTTGCACTTTTACAAAAAGATGAGTGCGATCATGATTGATTTAAAACTGCCTTTAACCGATATCCATCGTCATCTTGACGGCAATATCCGTGCCCAAACCATCCTCGATCTTGGCCGCCAGTATAATTTAACTCTCCCCGCGCAAACCCTCGACGAGCTGCGCCCGCATGTGCAGGTCACCTCGAACGAACCGGATCTGGTGAGCTTTCTCGCCAAACTCGACTGGGGCGTGAAGGTGCTGGCCTCGCTGGATGCCTGCCGTCGCGTCGCTTATGAAAACATGGAGGATGCAGCGCGAAATGGCCTGCACTATGTTGAGCTGCGCTTCTCGCCGGGCTATATGGCGATGACCCACAACCTGCCGGTGGCGGGCGTGGTGGAAGCGGTGATTGCCGGTGTGCGTGAAGGGAGCCGCGATTTTAATGTGCAGGCGCGCTTAATCGGCATTCTGAGCCGCACCTTCGGCGAAGCAGCCTGCGAACAGGAGCTGGACGCGCTGCTCGCCCATCGCGACGGTATTACCGCGCTTGATCTGGCGGGCGATGAGCTCGGTTTTCCGGGAAGCCTGTTCCTCTCCCACTTTACCCGCGCCCGCGATGCCGGCTGGCAGATCACCGTGCATGCCGGTGAAGCCGCGGGTCCCGAGAGCATCTGGCAGGCGATCCGTGAACTGGGTGCCGTGCGCATCGGTCACGGGGTAAAAGCGATTGAAGATGCCGCGCTGATGGACTTCCTCGCCGAACAGCGCATTGGTATTGAATCCTGCCTCACCTCTAACATTCAGACCAGCACCGTGGCCTCTCTCGATCGCCACCCGCTGAAAGCCTTCCTCGATCACGGCATTCTGGCCAGCATTAATACGGACGATCCGGCGGTACAGGGGATCGACATTGGTCACGAGTATGAGGTTGCCGCTCCGGCAGCCGGTCTGAGCGCAGAGCAGATCCGCCAGGCGCAGATTAACGGGCTGGAGTTGGCCTTTATCACTGCCGAAGAGAAACAGGCGCTGCGCGAGCGCGTCGCGCAGGCTTGATGAGCGTGGCTCACGGCAGGCCGTGAGCCACTCATTCAGGTGAGGCTGAGGGTTGCGCGGTGTTTTGCCGACTCAATACCAAGCTCAATCAGCTCCATAATGCGGATCGCCTGGCTGGCCGGAACCGGGTTCTCCCCGCCGCCCATCAGCGCATCACGGATTGCCGCATAATAGGCCGGATAGTTGCCCGGCAGCGTCAGCCAGGTCTCCTCTTTCCGCGTTTCGCCGTCGATGCGGGTCAACACGCCATCACGCATGTCATAGCCCCAATCCTCCTGCGGTAAGCGCGCCCCGCTTTTTAAGCGCTCCTCCTGCGGATCAAGCCCATATTTCACATAGCTGCCGCGCGTGCCGTGGACGATATAGCGCGCGGATTCCGCTGCTGCCAGCAGTGTGCCGTGCAGCACCACGCGACGCTGGGGATAGGTCAATACCGCGTGAAAATAGTCGGTGGACTGCGCGCCCGGGCGCAGCTGGGCCAGATCGACAGTTAATGAGACCGGCAGACCAAACAGATTGACCGCCTGGTCGAGTAAATGTGGGGCTAAATCGTACCAGATGCCGCTCCCCGGGCCGCCCTGTTCGCGCCAGCGGTCACGCACCTGCGGGCGGAAGCGGTCGAAATGCGATTCGAAATAGGCCACTTCACCCAGTGCGCCATCGGCAAGCAGCGCTTTCAGCGTCAGGAAGTCGCTATCCCAGCGGCGGTTGTGAAACACCGACAACAGGCGACCATAGCTGCGTGCCAGCGCATCCAGTTCACGCGCCTGTGACAGTGTCACGGTAAAGGGTTTATCAACCACCACATGTTTGCCCGCTTCCAGCGCCGCTTTCGCCAGCGGAAAGTGGGTATCGTTAGGTGTGGGGATGACAATTAAATCGATATTGGGATCGTTAAACAGACGTTTGGGATCGGCAACGACATCGACGTTCGGCCAGTCGGCTTTGACTTTTGACTCATCACTGCTGGAAATAGCCGCCAGCGCCATTCCGGCGGTGCCTGCAATCAGCGGTGCATGAAATGTTTTACTGGCGTAGCCATATCCGATCACGCCAACCCGAATAATATCACTCATATCACGGCCTCTTTTCAGTGGACCTCCATTTCACACTATCTGCCTGATGCCGACAACCGCTGTTGTGTCGCATTTTTACGACGAATAATTCAGCCTATTCTGGTCTGGTTTCCGGTCACAAAATCTGCTTAAATCTGCGCCCAACACCCGTTAATGACTACCGGCGTGTGATGTTAATCCCAGGGAGCAGTATAAATATGACCGCAATATTCAATCGGATTGTTGAATTAATGGGCTGGATTGTGCTCGGCGTATCAACCATTCTGTTGGTGTTTGCCAGCCATATTGATAATTACCAGCCGCCTGAGCAAAGCGTGGTAGTGCAAAAGAAATAAAGGTATTCCCTATTGCTGCGATAGCCCATATCGCGCCAGAAGCGGGTTGCCCGTCATGAGGAAGGACGTTAACCTTCTTCGCCCGGCGCCTTCGTGGCGCCGGGTTTTTATCTGAAAAGAATATGCTTAATTTAATGGCAGATTATTCTCACGCTAGTTACGCCCGGATAATAACGTCTATTATTTGCGCGCATAGTCGTTCTTTTTTTGCCTCTTCATTATATGGACACCCTCCGACATGACCGTGCAGGACTATTTATTAAAATTTCGCAAAATCAGTTCGCTTGAAAGCCTGGAAAAGCTCTTTGATCACCTTAACTACACCCTGACCGAGAGCAGTGAGATCATTAATATGTATCGCGCGGCCGATCACCGCCGCGCTGAGCTGGTCTCCGGCGGGCGGCTATTTGACATTGGGTGCGTTCCGCGCTCGGTATGGCGCTACGTGGTCTGAGGCCGCTGGCAATCGCCGTGCGATGCTTTATACTCGTCGCCCGGCAATGTTTGCCGCAACTGAATGTGTTAACAGAGGAAATGGCATGACAACAACACCCGCAGAACGTATCGGAGGCTGGTTACTCGCCCCTCTGGCCTGGTTGCTGGTCGCGTTATTAAGCACCTCGCTGGCGTTAATGCTCTACGTCACCGCCCTGTTAACGCCGCATGCGCTCTCGGCCCTGCTAGCGCAGCCGTCGAAAGCGATGCTGCTGTTGATCTTATCCTTTATTTTTGCTGCCGCACTCTGGTGCTATACGCTCTGGCTGACCATCGCCTTTTTCAAACGCCGCAGCCTGGTGCCGAAACACTACATTATCTGGCTGCTGGTCTGCGTGCTGCTGGCGATAAAAGCATTTGCTTTTTCACCCGTTTCCGATGCGATGGCGGTTCGCCAGCTGATCTTTCCGCTGCTGGCGGCGGCGCTGTTTGTGCCCTACTTCAAGCGCGCGGTGCGCGTGAAGAAGACCTTTATTAACCCGTAAATAACCTTACAGTTAACCTGTTGTCGCCCGGGGCAGTTTGCCCGATAATAGGCGGCTTTTTTCATTTCAGGCCAAATAATGACAGACTATCTTCTGCTATTTATCGGAACGGTACTGGTCAACAACTTCGTACTAGTGAAGTTTCTTGGCCTGTGTCCGTTTATGGGCGTTTCCAAAAAGCTGGAAAGCGCAATGGGTATGGGGCTCGCAACCACCTTCGTCATGACCATGGCTTCGATCTGCTCATGGCTTATCGACAACTGGGTGCTGATCCCGTTGAACCTGGTCTATCTGCGCACCCTCTCCTTTATCCTGATTATTGCCGTGGTGGTGCAGTTCACCGAGATGGTGGTGCGTAAAACCAGCCCGGCGCTCTATCGCCTGCTCGGTATCTTTCTGCCGCTTATCACCACCAACTGCGCGGTGCTCGGCGTCGCGCTGCTCAACATCAACCTTGGGCACAACTTTATGCAGTCGGCGCTGTATGGCTTCGCCGCCGCCGTCGGCTTCTCACTGGTGATGGTGCTGTTCGCCGCGATCCGCGAACGCCTTGCCGTCGCCGATGTTCCCGCGCCGTTTCGCGGTAATGCGATTGCGTTAGTTACCGCCGGCTTAATGTCTCTGGCCTTTATGGGCTTTAGTGGTCTGGTAAAACTGTAATGAATGCGATAACCATCGCCGTTGCAGTCCTGAGCGTACTTGGGCTGCTGTTCGGCCTGATCCTCGGTTACGCCTCGCGCCGGTTTGCGGTCGAGGACGATCCGGTTGTTGAACGTATCGATGAACTGCTGCCGCAGAGCCAGTGTGGGCAGTGCGGCTACCCCGGCTGTCGCCCCTACGCCGAAGCGGTAGGCACCCAGGGTGAAAAGATCAACCGCTGCGCCCCCGGCGGCGAAGCGGTGATGCAGAAAATCGCCACGCTGTTAAACGTCGACCCGCAGCCGATTGATGGCGATGCCGACGCGCTGGAGCCGGTGCGTATGCTTGCCATCATCGATGAGAGCAACTGCATCGGCTGTACAAAATGCATCCAGGCCTGCCCGGTCGACGCCATCGTGGGCGCAACCCGCGCCATGCATACGGTGGTAAGCGATCTCTGCACTGGCTGTAATCTTTGTGTGGATCCGTGCCCGACGCAGTGTATCGACCTGCGCCCGGTTGCGCCAACCACGCAGAACTGGAAATGGGATCTGCACACCATTCCGGTGCGCACTATTCCTGTGGAGCACCATGCTTAAGTTATTTTCCGCATTCCGAAAAGAGAAACTGTGGGATTTCCACGGCGGCATTCATCCGCCGGAGATGAAAACCCAGTCTAACGGTACGCCGCTACGTCAACTGCCGCTGGCGAACCGTTTTGTCATTCCTTTAAAGCAGCATATCGGCGCTGAAGGCGAACTGTGCGTCAGCGTGGGCGATAGCGTTTTGCGCGGACAGCCGCTGACCCGCGGCCGCGGTCGTATGCTGCCGGTGCACGCGCCGACCTCCGGCACCGTTGTGGCGATTGCCCCTCACGCTACCGCGCACCCCTCCGCCCTGCCTGAACTGAGCGTCATTATCGAAGCGGACGGCGAAGATCGCTGGATTGCGCGCGAAGGGTGGCAGGATTATCGCGCCCAGAGCGTTGAGGCACTGATTGAGCGCATCCATCAGTTCGGCGTTGCCGGGCTGGGCGGAGCCGGCTTCCCGACTGGTGCCAAGCTGCAAGGTGCAGGCGATAAAGTCGATACGCTGATTATCAATGCCGCCGAGTGCGAACCCTATATCACCGCCGACGATCGCCTGATGCAGGATTGCGCCGCGCAGATTATGGAAGGGGTGCGCATCCTCGCGCATATCCTTCAGCCGCGCCAGGTGCTGATCGGTATCGAAGATAATAAACCGCAGGCGATCTCGATGATGCGTGCGGTGCTGGCGGGCAGCCACGATATTCAGCTGAAAGTGATCCCGACCAAATACCCCTCCGGCGGCGCAAAGCAACTGACGCAGATCCTCACTGGCAAGCAGGTGCCGCACGGTGGCCGCTCGTCCGATATCGGCGTGCTGATGCAGAACGTCGGCACCGCCTATGCGGTGAAGCGCGCGGTGATCGACGGTGAACCGTTAACGGAGCGCGTGGTGACTCTGACCGGTGAAGCGGTTACCCGGCCGGGCAACGTCTGGGCGCGGCTCGGCACGCCGGTTCGTCACCTGCTCGATTATGCTGGCTTCCAGCCTTCGGCAGAACAGTTGGTGATTATGGGCGGCCCGCTGATGGGCTTTACCCTGCCGTGGCTGGATGTGCCGGTGGTCAAAATTACTAACTGCCTGCTCGCCCCTTCGGCCAGCGAAATGGGCGAAACGCAGGAAGAGAAAGGGTGCATCCGTTGTAGCGCCTGCGCCGATGCCTGCCCGGCGGACTTACTGCCGCAGCAGCTCTACTGGTTCAGCAAAGGGCAACAGCACGACAAAGCCATCGCACACAATCTCTCCGACTGCATCGAGTGTGGTGCCTGCGCATGGGTCTGCCCGAGCAATATTCCGCTGGTGCAATATTTCCGCCAGGAGAAAGCGGAGATCTCCGCCATCGCCGAGGAAGAGCGACGCACCGCCGAAGCGAAGGCGCGTTTTGAAGCCCGTCAGGCGCGCCTTGAGCGCGAGAAACTGGCGCGCCAGGCGCGACACAAGCAGGCCGCAGCGAAGCCTGGCGAAGAGGATAAGCAGGCAATTGAAGCCGCGCTCTCGCGCGTGAAAGAGAAACAGGCCGCTGCCGCAGAGCCGGTGGTGGTGCAGGCTGGCGCCGAGCCGGATAACCGTGAAGTGATTGCCGCCCGCGAAGCGCGTAAAGCCGAGGCGCGCGCGCGTCAGGCGGAAAAAGCGCAGCAGACGGCTGAAGGCGACGACCCGCGCAAATCCGCTGTCGAAGCAGCGATTGCCCGCGCCAAAGCCCGTAAAGCTGAGCATGCGCAGAAAGTCGCTGCCGCTACCGAACCGGAAACCACCGAACTGGTCGATCCGCGCAAAGCCGCCGTTGAAGCAGCGATTGCCCGTGCCAAAGCACGTAAAGCGGAGCAGGCACAGAAAGAGACGCCTGCTGCCGAGCCGGAAACAAGTGAGCCGGTCGACCCGCGCAAAGCCGCCGTTGAAGCAGCAATCGCCCGTGCCAAAGCACGTAAAGCGGAGCAGGCGCAGAAAGAGACGCCTGCCGCCGAGCCGGAAAGCAGCGAGCCGGTTGACCCGCGCAAAGCCGCCGTCGAAGCGGCGATTGCCCGTGCCAAAGCACGCAAAGCAGAGCAGGCCCGCGCGCAGTCCAGCGCAGAAGAGGCCTCCACGCACACCAAGGCTGCCAATGACGAGCCGCGTAAAGCGGCGGTCGCGGCGGCCATTGCCCGAGTTCAGGCTAAAAAAGCCGCGCAGCAAGCTGTTAACGAGGATTAAATGGTTTTCAGAATCGCAAGTTCCCCTTACACCCATAACCAGCGCCAGACCTCGCGCATTATGCTGCTGGTCACGCTGGCGACGATACCGGGCATCGCCGCGCAGCTGTGGTTCTTCGGCTGGGGAACATTGATCCAGCTTATCCTCGCTATCGTCAGCGCCCTGCTGGCGGAAGGGCTGGTGCTGAAACTGCGCAAACAGTCCATCAGCACCATTCTGGCGGATAACTCGGCCCTGTTAACCGGCCTGCTGCTCGCCATCAGCATCCCCTCCTTTGCGCCGTGGTGGATGGTGGTGCTGGGCACTGTGTTTGCAGTGATTATCGCCAAGCAGCTGTATGGCGGTCTCGGCCATAACCCCTTTAACCCGGCGATGATCGGCTATGTGGTGCTGCTTATCTCATTCCCGGTGCAGATGACCAGCTGGTTGCCGCCCCATGATATTGCGCGCACGGTGCCCGGTTTGCTGGATGCCCTTCAGGTGATCTTTACCGGTCACAGCACCACGGGTGCAACGATGGATGCGCTGCGCATGGGGGTGGATGGCATCAGCCAGGCGACACCTCTCGACACCTTTAAAACCTCGCTGCATGCCGGACACAGCGTTGAGCAGATAATGCAGTACCCGATCTACAGCGGCGTGCTGGCAGGTGCAGGCTGGCAGTGGGTCAACCTCGGCTATCTGGCGGGCGGGATCTTTTTGCTGTCGCAGAACACCATTCGCTGGCATATCCCGGTCAGCTTCCTGCTCTCGCTAACCCTGTGTGCCACCCTTGGCTGGCTCTTTGCCCCGCAGACCTTCTTAGCCCCGCAGCTGCATCTGCTCTCGGGTGCGACGATGCTCGGCGCATTCTTTATTCTTACAGATCCGGTCACCGCCTCGACCACTAACAAAGGTCGTCTGATTTTCGGCGCGCTGGCCGGTTTGCTGGTGTGGCTGATCCGCAGCTTCGGCGGCTACCCGGATGGCGTGGCCTTTGCGGTGCTGCTGGCGAATATCACCGTGCCGCTGATTGATTACTACACGCGCCCGCGCGTGTACGGACATCGTTAAGGAGCCGTCATGCTAGATACAATGCGTAAACATGGCGTCACGCTGGCCCTCTTTGCCGCTGGCTCCACCGGCCTGACCGCCGCCATTAACCAGATGACCAAAAGCACCATCGCCGACCAGGCGGTATTGCAGCAAAAAGCGCTCTTCGATCAGGTGCTGCCACCCGAGAGCTATACTAACGCGCTGGCGCAGAGCTGTTATGTGGTGAGCGACCCGGCGCTCGGCAAAGGCCCGCATCGCGTCTGGATTGCGCAGAAGGACGATAAACCGGTGGCGGCGGTGATTGAGTCCACCGCGCCGGATGGCTACTCCGGTGCTATCCAGCTGCTGGTCGGCGCGGATTTTAGCGGCACGGTGCTGGGCGTGCGTGTTACCGAACACCATGAAACGCCGGGGCTTGGGGATAAAATCGAGCTGCGCATCAGTAACTGGATCACCTACTTTGCCGGCAAGAAAATCGACGGCCCGGCCGATAGCCACTTCGCCGTGAAGAAAGATGGCGGCGATTTCGATCAGTTTACCGGTGCGACCATCACCCCGCGCGCGGTGGTGAATGCAGTCAAACGCACCGGGATTTACGCCATGACGCTGCCTGAGCAGCTGTCCCGTTTGCCAGAGTGTGGAGAGTAAACGATGAGCGAAGTAAAAGAGGTTATTGTCCAGGGGTTGTGGAAAAACAACTCCGCGCTGGTGCAGTTACTCGGCATGTGTCCGCTGCTGGCGGTAACGTCGACCGCTACCAACGCCCTCGGGCTGGGGCTGGCGACTACGCTGGTGCTGACCCTGACCAACCTGTTTATCTCCCTGCTGCGGCGCTGGACGCCGTCGGAGATCCGTATTCCCATCTACGTAATGATCATCGCCTCGGTGGTGAGCGCAGTGCAGATGCTGATCAACGCCTATGCTTTCGGCCTCTATCAGTCGCTGGGCATCTTTATTCCACTGATCGTCACCAACTGCATCGTGGTCGGTCGCGCAGAGGCGTTTGCGGCGAAAAAAGGGCCGGCGCTGTCGGCGCTGGACGGTTTTGCCATCGGCATGGGGGCGACCGGCGCAATGTTTGTGCTCGGTTCAATGCGTGAGATGCTCGGCAACGGCACGCTGTTTGACGGCGCGGATGGCCTGCTGGGCAGTTGGGCTAAAGGGCTGCGCATCGAAGTGTTCCATACGGACTCGCCGTTCCTGTTGGCGATGCTGCCGCCGGGCGCGTTTATCGGCCTCGGTATGATGCTGGCAGTGAAATACTTAATCGATCAGAAAATGAAAAAACGTCGTGAAGCCGCTGCCGCCGCGCAGGTGAACGACGCGCCAGAGACCTCGCCCGGGAAGGCATAATGAATAAAGCGAAACGCCTCGAAATCCTCACCCGGCTGCGGGAGAACAACCCGCATCCGACCACCGAACTGAACTTCACCTCGCCGTTTGAACTGCTGATCGCCGTGCTGCTTTCAGCCCAGGCGACGGATGTCAGCGTCAATAAAGCAACGGCGCTGCTCTACCCGGTTGCCAATACGCCGCAGGCGATGCTGGAACTGGGCGTTGATGGCGTGAAGCAGTACATCAAAACCATCGGCCTTTACAACAGTAAAGCGGAGAACGTCATTAAGACCTGCCGCATTTTGCTGGAAAAACATGGTGGCGAAGTGCCCGAAGATCGCGCCGCGCTGGAAGCCCTGCCGGGCGTCGGGCGTAAAACCGCCAATGTGGTGCTGAACACTGCTTTTGGCTGGCCGACTATCGCCGTTGATACCCATATTTTCCGCGTCTCTAACCGCACGCGCTTTGCGCCGGGGAAGAATGTCGAAGAGGTGGAGGAGAAGCTGCTGAAAGTGGTGCCGGCGGAGTTTAAAGTCGACTGCCATCACTGGCTTATTCTGCACGGGCGATACACCTGCATCGCCCGTAAACCCCGCTGCGGCTCCTGCATCATTGAAGATTTGTGCGAATACGACAGTAAGACCGATTAACGCCTCAGAAGGGGCGTACCACCGCCAGTACCGTAATCACCACGGTAAACAGCACCAGCAGCAGCGTAGCGTTGTTCAGCGCGCCTGTACGCTTCAGGGCTTCACCGTTCGCCAGCCGACGCAGCGTGGCGGAGAGAAAGCCGTGCAGGCCCGATAGCAGCACCACAAACACGATCTTGATGATTAACCACAGGTGCGGCATCTGCCCGTAGGCCACCAGCATGGCGATACCGGCAATCCACAGCACGATCATCGCCGGGCTGGTCATTCTGCGGTTCCAGCTGCGTACATCGTTAAGCAGAACCAGGGTGGTGCTTTTATCTTTCTGTCGCAGGCTCCACTGCGCCACCATGGCGCTCATCAGCATGCCGCCAATCCAGATGATTGCGCTGACAATATGTACTGCGTTGATCCACGGATGAAAATTCATCGCTTTGCTCCCATAAAAATGAAGTCAGAAGTCTGCCACTGCAGCCCCCTGCTGTCATGAACAACCGGCTTATCCGGGCAAGAATTGTTAATTATTTCTCTGTTAAGCGTATCGCTTGTAAAAAAAGCCGCCACAAAGTGGCTGATTTTAGGAGATAACTCATTGTGATATGCCTCACAACTCTGCAAAAGAGTCACCCGGTGACACGATCGGGCAGTCGAATGGCGCTTTGAGCAAATAATCATCCGCTTATACACTTTCAGGCAGTTGAAACCTTTTTTTAGAAGAAAAAAATCCAACGCCAGGCGCTTTGAGGCTTATTTGCTAAGGTAATGTTAATAAAGGGCTAAATGTTAAAATCTACGCATCCCTGATATCCATCCCGTCCCTACTCTGCCGGGACATCCAACCAGATATGTCTCAGAAACCAGCCCAATGCACTGCCTGTGCGCGAAAATAGCCGAACATATCCCTTACCCCCGCATTGAGATGTTAAGAACCAGTAGAAAAATCCACTTTTACCAAAATGATAAAATTAAACTCTGAATAACAATTCAGTTTGCCGAGCAAAGTTATGCGCTGGATCTATGTAACAGAATATGTCAAAAGACTTGCCTCATGGGCCAGGATAGTGAACATTACCCGCCGTTTCTCCTCCCAATATAACTAAAAGCGTGATGCAAACTGGTTATCGCGCGCTGAACACCCCCCGTTAATATGGGATGTAAAAAAAGAGGTCTACGTGTCAACTGCAAACAAACCAACAGAAAGCGTCAGCATGAACGCTTTCAAACAACCGAAAGCGTTCTATCTCATCTTCTCGATCGAATTGTGGGAACGTTTTGGTTACTACGGCCTGCAAGGGATCATGGCCGTTTACCTGGTTAAGCAACTGGGAATGTCGGAATCAGACTCCATTACGCTCTTCTCCTCCTTCAGCGCACTGGTCTATGGCCTGGTGGCTATCGGCGGCTGGCTGGGCGACAAAGTGCTCGGTACTAAACGTGTGATCCTGCTGGGCGCGATTGTGCTGGCGCTGGGTTATGCGCTGGTGGCCTGGTCAGGTCACGATGCCAGCATCGTCTATATGGGCATGGCAGCGATTGCCGTCGGTAACGGGCTGTTTAAAGCCAACCCCTCTTCGCTGCTCTCAACTTGCTATGACAAGGATGACCCGCGTCTCGACGGTGCGTTCACCATGTATTACATGGCGGTGAACGTTGGCTCCTTCTTCTCAATGCTTGCAACGCCATGGCTTGCTGCCCGCTTTGGCTGGAGCACCGCGTTTGGTCTGAGCGTCGTTGGCCTGCTGATCACCATCGTTAACTTTGCGTTCTGCAAACGCTGGGTGAAAAACTACGGCTCCAAACCGGACTTCGAACCGCTGCGCGTTGGCTACCTGCTGGCGACTATCGTCGGTATCGCGGTGCTGATCGCTATCGCCACCTGGCTGCTGCATAACCAGGGTATCGCGCGTATGGTACTGGGCGTGATCGCGCTGGGCATTATCGCCATCTTCGCGAAGGAGACCTTTACCCTGCAGGGCGCGGCGCGTCGCAAGATGATCGTCGCCTTTATCCTGATGGTGCAGGCTATCGTCTTCTTCGTGCTCTACAGCCAGATGCCGACCTCCCTGAACTTCTTCGCTATCCGTAACGTTGAACATACTCTGTTCGGCATCGCGTTTGAGCCGGAGCAGTATCAGGCGCTGAACCCGTTCTGGATCATTATCGGTAGCCCGATTCTTGCCGCTATCTATAACAAAATGGGCGATACCCTGCCGATGCCGCACAAGTTTGCCATCGGGATGGTGCTCTGCTCCGGCGCGTTCCTCGTGCTGCCGCTGGGCACCAAGTTCGCCTCTGATGCCGGCATTGTTTCCGTAAGCTGGCTGATTGCGAGCTACGGCCTGCAGAGTATTGGTGAGCTGATGATCTCCGGCCTTGGCCTGGCGATGGTCGCACAGCTGGTGCCGCAGCGTCTGATGGGCTTTATTATGGGCAGCTGGTTCCTGACCACCGCGGGCGCGAATATCATCGCCGGCTACGTGGCCAACCAGATGGCGATCCCGGAGAACGTCACCGACCCGCTGATGTCCCTGAACATCTACGGTAGCGTCTTCCTGCAGATTGGTATTGCGACGGCGGTGATTGCCGTGCTGATGGTGCTGACTGCGCCGAAGCTGAACCGCATGACCCAGAGCCGTGACGACGCGGATGAAGCGTCCAAAACCGCCACTGCGTAATCGCAAGCGGGTAAACATGAAGAAGCCGTTAACGTCAGTTAGCGGCTTTTTTTTTATGCAACGGCGTACTACTCTATGCCGGAATTTAGATAAAAGGAAACGTCGATGAAACTGTTCTACAAGCCAGGTGCCTGCTCACTTGCCTCCCATATCGCCCTGCGCGAAACCGGAAAAGAGATCTCCCTTATCAGCGTCGATCTGATGAAAAAACGTCTGGAAGATGGCGAAGACTTTTTCGCGATTAACCCGAAAGGCCAGGTTCCGGCGCTGCTGCTGGATGACAGCACGCTGATCACCGAAGGCGTTGCCATTATGCAGTACGTTGCGGATAACGCGCCGCAAAGCCAGCTGCTGCCGGCTGTCGGTACGCTGCCGCGCTACAAGGCGCTGGAGTGGCTGAACTATATCGCCACCGAGCTGCACAAGGGCTTTACCCCGCTGTTCCGCCCGGATACGCCGGAAGAGTACAAACCGACCGTGCGCGCACAGCTGGAGAAGAAGCTGCACTACGTTAACGACGCCCTGAGCGGTAACGGCTGGATCAGTGGTGAGCACTTTACCATTGCCGATGGCTATCTTTTCACCGTGCTGCGCTGGGCGCATGCGGTAAAACTCGATATGAGCGGTCTTGGCAATATCGAAGCCTACATGTCACGCGTGGCGGCACGCCCGGCGGTGGCTGCGGCACTCTCCGCGGAAGGCATTGCCTGATTTACAGCGGCCTGCCTAAATGCAAGGCAAAGAAAAAGGCGGGAATATCCCGCCTTTTTTATCGTCTGAAGCCAGTGAAGGTTACTTCCAGCACACCAGGCAGTAGTTCTTCTTACCGCGACGCAGCAGCGTGTAGCGACCGAACAGACGGTCGGCATCGGTAAAGAAGTACTCCGGATCGGCCTGCTTTTCACCGTTAATGGTGACCGCGTTAGAGGCGATGGTTTTGCGCGCCTGGCCGCGGGACGGCTGCAGCTCGGAATCCACCAGCGCCTGCATCAGATCCGCGCCCTTCTCCATCTCAACCATCGGTACGCCATCCTGCGCCAGCTGTTCAAAGTCAGCTTCGCTGAGATCGCTCAGCGTGCCGTTGAACAGGCTTGCGGTGATGCGTTTCGCGGCGGTCAGACCCTCGTCACCGTGAACCAGACGTGTTACCTGCTCGGCCAGCACATACTGCGCGCGCGGCGCTTTCCCGCTGTTCTTATCCTCTTCTTCCAGCGCGTTGATCTCAGCGATGTCCATAAAGGTGAAGAATTTCAGGAAGCGATAGACATCGGCATCAGCGGTGTTGATCCAGAACTGGTAGAACTTGTACGGGCTGGTTTTCTTCGGATCGAGCCACACCGCGCCGCCTTCGGTTTTACCAAACTTGGTGCCGTCGGCTTTGGTGATCAGCGGTACGGTCAGGCCGAAGACCTGGTTCTGATGCAGACGACGGGTCAGATCGATACCGGAGGTGATGTTGCCCCACTGATCGGAGCCGCCAATCTGCAACGCCACGCCGTAGCGCTCGTTCAGGCAGGCAAAGTCATAGCCCTGCAGCAGGTTGTAGGAGAATTCAGTGAAGGAGATGCCGACATCATCGCGGTTCAGACGCTGTTTGACCGCTTCTTTGTTAATCATCTGGTTAACAGAGAAATGCTTACCGATGTCGCGCAGGAAGGTCAGCACGTTCATGCTGCCGAACCAGTCGTAGTTGTTCGCCGCGATAGCTGCGTTCTCGCCGCAGTCAAAATCGAGGAACGGTGCCACCTGGTTGCGGATCTTGTCGACCCACTCCTGCACGGTATCTTCGGTATTGAGTTTACGCTCGGAGGCTTTAAAGCTCGGATCGCCGATAAGCCCCGTGGCGCCGCCCACCAACGCGACCGGTTTGTGACCCGCCTGCTGGAAGCGTTTCAGGCATAACAAAGGAACCAGATGCCCCAAATGCAAGCTGTCAGCGGTGGGATCGAAGCCGCAATAGAGCGCGATTGGCCCCTGCGCCAGTCGCTCTGCTAACGCTTCCTCATCCGTCACCTGGGCCACCAGGCCCCGCTCTTGCAATTGTTTAATCAAGTTACTGCTAGCCATCAAATTCTCCATGTATAAAACGGACTGCACCTATGCCGGTACACGACTTTTCGCCAGATGCGAAAGGATACTTCAGGGGGGCAGATAGCATAAAGCGCCGGGCTACGTTGCACCAGCGCTTATCACAACATTTTCGGCGTTTTACGGTGCCAGACGGTCGATTTTCCACGCGCCATTTTCACGCTGGTACAAAAAACGATCGTGCAGACGATTTGCACCGCCCTGCCAGAACTCCATCTGCTCAATCGGGATGCGATAGCCGCCCCAGAAACTGGGCAGTGGCACCTCGCCTTGCTGGAATTTCTGTTTCAGTTCGAGGAATTTGCTTTCGAGGATACCGCGCGCCGAGATGCGGCTTGATTGCTTTGAGACCCATGCACCGATTTGGCTGTCGCGCGGGCGGCTGTGGAAATACTTCACTACTTCAAGGGTGGAGAGACGCTCCGCTTTGCCGGTCACCATCACCTGGCGCTCCAGCATGTGCCACGGAAAGAGCAGGCTGATAGCCGGATTATGTTCCAGATGCTGGGCTTTACGGCTGCCGAGGTTGGTGTAGAACACCAGCCCTTTTTCGTCGTAGTGCTTGAGCAGCACGATGCGCTGATAGGGTTGCCCCTGCTCATCAACGGTGGCGACCACCATGGCAGTCGGGTCCGCGAGCTGCGCTTCACACGCCTGGCCAAGCCAGCGCTCAAAGAGCGTTAAGGGTTCAGCGGGAAGGTCGGCGCGGCGCAGACCGCCTTTGGTGTACTCACGGCGCAGGTGCGCGATGTGCTGCAATTGATCGTTATCAGTCATGGCGTTAGCGAAAGTTGTCCTCAGGGAGAGCTATTATGCGCCCCCCGGTGAAAATCTCAACGCTGCGGAATTAACTGACAGTTGTTTAACACAATGCGGTCGTGTTTATAGACGGTGGCGCCGTCGCCTTTTGACCAGAAAACGTATACGCCGTCGGTGTAACGCGCGCCCGAGGCGGAGAGCCCCTGTTGCAGGGTCAGTTGCTGGTTATCAAGCACGAAACTCGCCTGCTGGCGGGTCTGGTTAATCTTGACGGTCAGCGGCTTTTCATCGCACTGATAGGCGAGAGTATCGGTGTGCATGCGCTCAACGAACTGGTTGTAATAGCTGCATCCGGCGAGCAGTGCGGGCAGGCAGACGATAAGAATTTTTTTCATAGGATACTCCGGGACGCTCCAGGTCACGGAGAGCGAAGCGCCCTCCTTAAACCCGGTCAGTCTAGCGGCGTACCCCTGAAGTGGAATGCGGTTAACTCTGATTCTGCCGTGGGTTAGCCGGGAAGATAGCCCCCAGCACCGTTGGCGCGGCAGCACCGGTCACCGAGGGGAGATTGCCCGGCAAGCCAGCCAGCGTGCGCCACGCCAGCCACGCAAAGGCCAGCGCTTCCATATCGTCGCCGCTGATCCCGGCATCATCTGTCGGTGCCACTTCAATACCCGGAAGCTGGCTTGCCAGGCGCGCCATTAAAAGCGGGTTACGGCTGCCACCACCGCACACCAGCAGCCGTTCGCAGCCGCCGCTGAGTAACACCTGTTCGGAGATGGTGACCGCCGTCAGCTCCACCAGCGTCGCCTGTACATCGCAGGCGGCAAGCCCCGGATAGTGAACAAGATGACGCTCCAGCCAGGCGGCATTGAAATACTCCCGCCCGGTGCTCTTCGGTGCCGGCTCGGCAAAATAGGGATCGCTCAGCATTCTTTGCAGCAGCGGCAGGATCACTTTGCCTTCGCTCGCCCACTGCGCGTTCTCATCGTAGGGTTTGCCCAGATGACGCCAGATCCACGCATCAAGCAGCATATTGCCCGGCCCGGTGTCGAAACCTCTGACCGGCTGACCCGGGATTAAGAGTGAGAGATTGGCGATACCGCCGATATTGAGCACCATACGCCGCTCAACCGGGTGCGCGAGCAGCGCGTGATGAAAAGCGGGGACCAGCGGCGCGCCCTGCCCGCCGAGCGCCATATCGCGGCGGCGAAAATCACCGACTACGGTAACACCGGTACGCGCGGCAATCTGGTTGTTATCGCCGATTTGCAGCGTATGCGGCGCCACGCCCGTTGGTTCGTGCCAGACGGTCTGGCCGTGACAGCCAATCGCCACAATATCCTGGGCAACGAGCTGCTCTCTGTCCATCAGGGCTAATACCGCATCGGCAAAGAGTTTGCCGAGCTGCGTGTCGAGGCGGCCAAGCTGAGAGAGGGTCAGCTCCTGCCCCTGACAGATATTGAGGATCCCCTCTTTAAGCGGCAGCGGAATGGGAAAGGTCAGGCTTGCCTGCTGCGCGACCATGGTGTCGTCGATGGCGGCCAGCACCACATCTACCCCGTCCAGACTGGTGCCCGACATCACCCCAATATAGCGACCTGATTTCATATCCCTTCCTTTCATGCATGGCAAAGAGGCTCCACTCCACCATAAAGCGTCCGTTTACGCCATCAACTGCAAACACTTTTTAACAATCCTCACCATTTTGCTTAAGTGTAAATGGCGCAAAGTACGCTTATAATCGCTTCGTTTAGATCGGGTTGATCGCGCTTTGTGTATCATTTTTTTCGGGAATTGGCTGAAGATTCGAGTGGCATTGCGAATATGCCATATAATTTAGCCATGACGGATGCTCGCAAGGGCGTTTCATGGTGAACAGGAGATTCATAAATGATGTTACGTGCACTGGCAGTTTCGCTGGTTGGTTTTACATTGGCTGGGTGTGTGAATAACGACTCGCTCTCCGGCGACGTCTACTCTGCATCCGAAGCCAAACAGGTGCAAAATGTCACTTACGGCACCGTGGTTAACGTTCGTCCGGTGCAGATTCAGGGCGGCGATGACAGCAATGTTATCGGCGCGCTGGGCGGTGCCGTGCTGGGTGGTTTCCTGGGCAACACCGTTGGCGGCGGCGCAGGTCGTTCGCTGGCAACCGCCGCAGGTGCAGTAGCCGGTGGCGTTGCGGGTCAATCCGCGCAGGGTGCGATGAACAAAACCCAGGGCGTGGAGCTGGAAATTCGTAAGGATGACGGCAACACCATTATGGTGGTGCAGAAACAGGGTAAAACCCAGTACGTTGCAGGTCAGCGCGTCGTCATGGCGAGCAACGGCCGCGAAATTACCGTTTCCCCGCGTTAATCATAAGCGTGTGCGGTCATGCTGATGGCCGCATAAGCCTGCCCTTAACGGGCATAAAAAAAGCCTTGCGATTGCAAGGCTTTTTGCTTTCAGTCTCGCGACTGGAGCTCGGTAATATTGTGCTCCAGCCGGGCGATCATCTTAATCAACATCTCAAGCTCCTCCGCAGAGAACCCGGATAAAATCTCACCCCGGGTCTTACGAATTACCGTCTCCATCTGATCGATGATAGGCGACGCTTTGTCAGTCAATTTAATGCGTTTTGCCCGCCGATCGCTGGCGCAAGTCTGGCGAGAAATCAGGCCCTTCTCTTCCAGTTGATCGAGCGTGCGCACCAGTGAAGGCTGCTCAATGCCGATCGCTTTTGCCAGTTGAATCTGCGACTGGTCGGGCGGTAACTGATGAATATTGTGCAGCGTCACCCAGTGTGTCTGCGTTAATTCCAGAGGTTTTAGGCGATGGTCAATCAAAGCACGCCAAATGCGCACTAAGCGTGCCAGATCAGAACCTAA
This sequence comes from Kosakonia sp. CFBP8986, assembly GCF_034044935.1. Taxonomy (NCBI): domain Bacteria; kingdom Pseudomonadati; phylum Pseudomonadota; class Gammaproteobacteria; order Enterobacterales; family Enterobacteriaceae; genus Kosakonia; species Kosakonia sp. CFBP8986. Next base: position 392,704 of record NZ_JAXCXB010000005.1, read on the forward strand.
TGGCGATTCCAATTTCATCTCCTTATAATTAGTTTGCTAAGTTATTATACTCATTTTAGAATAGTTTGCAGCATTTATATTTGTAAAACAAATATATTGCTCGCCTCGCCAGGGCTTGTGCCGCGCCGCTTTCCGCGCGCTGGCGCACTTATTTTAAACAGGACAGTGACGCGTGAAGTTAACCTCAAGTTCTCCCGATTTACCCTTCCAGGATCTTATCTTTGGCGCCTCGGTCTATTTTCCGCCGCTCTTCAAAGCCGTGATGCTGGGTTTTCTTATCTGGCTGATGGCGCACCGCCTGCTGCGCGACTGGATCTACGCGGGCGACATCTGGCACCCGATGCTGATGGATCTCTCCCTCTTTGTGATTGCGCTGAGCCTCGCGCTCGGCCTGTTGATGGTGTGGTAACGATGCGGCTTAACTCACTGAAGTATTTCTCAACGTTATTGGTCGTGGCGATTGCGCTGGCCGCAGGCTGGTGGATGTGGAATGTCTATATGCAGTCGCCCTGGACGCGAGATGGCAAAGTGCGCGCCGAGCAGGTGAGCATCACCCCGCAGGTCTCCGGCAGTATTCGCCAACTGGCGGTGAAAGATAACCAGTATGTTCACGCAGGCGAGCTGCTGTTTCTGCTTGACGATACCCCTTATCACATCGCGGTAGTGAATGCCGAAGGGCAACTGGCGAAGGCGCAAACTGAGCTGGCAAAAGCTAACAACGAAGCCAACCGCCGCCGCCACCTCTCACATAACTACATTTCGGCTGAAGACCTCGACACCGCCAATATTGGCGTTAAAGCGGCGCAGGCCGATGTCGCCGTCGCCACGGCGCAGCTCAACCAGGCGAAATGGCAGCTGGCGCAAACCCGCGTTACCGCGCCGGTTGATGGCTGGGTGACTAACCTCTCTGCGCGCACGGGCAACTACGCCACTGCCGGTCAGCCGGTATTTGCGCTGGTCGACAGCCACTCGTTTTATGTCGTCGGCTATTTCGAAGAGACCAAACTGCGCCATATTCGTGAAGGTGCCGCAGCGAAGATTGTGCTCTACAGCAGCAACAAAACGTTACAGGGTCACGTAGCCAGCATTGGTCGCGCCATTTACGATCAGAGCGTGGAGGCGGACAGCGGGCTGGTGGCGGATATAAAACCGACTGTTCCATGGGTGCGGCTGGCGCAGCGTGTGCCGGTACGCATTCAGTTTGACGCCCTGCCGCAGGATATGACGCTGGTGGCCGGCACCACCTGCACCGTGACCATCAGCGAGCAGCCGTGAGCAGGCTGGCGCGGCTGTGGCAAAACCTGCCGTGGGTCAAGGCGACCGGCGGTCAGTGGCGCTACGCGCTGCGTAACGGCATTGCTATGTGCCTCGCCCTGACGCTTGCCTATGCGCTCAATCTTGACGAACCTTACTGGGCAATGACCTCTGCGGCGGTCGTCAGTTTTCCCACCGTCGGCGGCGTGATCAGCAAAAGCCTCGGGCGCATTGCCGGCAGCCTGCTTGGGGCGTGCGCCGCACTGATTATCGCCGGGCAAACCCTTAACGATCCGTGGCTTTTTCTGTTTGCCATGGCGGGCTGGATAGCCTTCTGCACCTGGGCCTGCGCCCAGTTCAGCAATAATGTCGCCTACGCCTTCCAGCTGGCGGGCTACACCGCTGCCATCATCGCGTTTGCAATGACCAATATCACTGAAATTACCGAATTGTGGGACATCGCCCAGGCACGCGTCTGCGAGGTGATTCTCGGCATTCTGTGCGGCGGCCTGATGATGATGATCCTGCCTGGCACTGCCGATGGCCCGACGCTGCTCGCCGCGCTAAGAAGGATGCATGCCCGGCTGCTGGAGCACGCCAGCCTGCTCTGGCAAGCCGAAACAAACGACGCCATCCGCAACGCACATGAGAGCCTGATTGGGCAGATCCTCACCACGAACCTGCTGCGCATTCAGGCCTTCTGGAGCCACTATCGCTTTCGCCGCCAAAACCGCGTGCTCACCTGGCTGCTCCATCAGCAGTTGCGCATGACCAGCGTCATCTCCAGCCTGCGGCGAATGATGCTCAACTGGCCAGACGCGCCCGCCTCTCTGCGCCCTGTGCTTGAGCAGCTGCTGGCAGAGCTGGCGCATCACGATGCCGACGCGCTCACGGTCGCGCGCATCATTGCTCCGCTGGCACCTGCGCCGGACGCTGACTATCGCCATCACGCTTTCTGGCAGCGGCTGCGCTACTTTTGTCGGTTATACCTTGCCAGCAGCCGCTGGTTACGCCATCTGGAAAATGCCTCGCCGGTAAGCGAAGCGCTGCCACCGCGCAGCCCGGCGTTAATGCGCGATATCGACAATGCCGAGGCATTGTGGAGCGGGCTGCGAACCTTTGTCGCGCTGATCATGGTCGGGGCGTGGAGTCTTAACGCGCAGTGGGAGCATGGCTCCGCCGCGCTGACACTGGCGGCGATCAGTTGTGTGCTCTACTCCGTTTCGCCCGCACCGTTCAACTCTTTAACTCTGCTGTTGCGCACGCTTGCCCTGCTGACGCTGTTTAGCTTTGTGGTGAAATTTGGCCTGATGGTGCAGATCAATGCGCTGGCGCTGTTTCTGCTGTTTCTCTTTCCCCTGCTTACCACCCTGCAATTGCTCAAGCTTCAGATGCCAAAGCGCGCCGGGCTGTGGGGGCAACTGATTGTCTTTATGGGATCGTTTATCGCGGTGAGCGACCCACCGGTGTTTGATTTTGCCGATTTTCTCAATGCCGATCTGGCAAAGATCCTCGGCGTGGCGCTGGCCTGGCTCGCCTTTGCGGTGTTGCGACCGGGATCGGATGCGCGCAAAAGCCGTCGCCATATTCGCGCCCTGCGCCGCCATTTTGTTGACCAACTGAGCCGCACGCCGAAGTTGCAGGAACACCAATATGAGTCGGTTGTTTATCACCACATCAGCCAGCTCAGTAACAGCCAGGATGCACAGGCGCGGCGCTGGTTGTTGCGTTGGGGCGTGGTGCTGCTCAACTGTTCGCATGTGGTGTGGCAACTGCGCGGCTGGGAGACGCGTTCCGATCCGTTAAGCCGGGTGCGCGATCGCGCCATTGGTCTGCTGCGGGATGTGATGAGCGAGCGCGGCGTGCAGCAACGGTCGCTCAACGCCACGCTCGCAGAGTTAGATCGGATTTGCGCGGCGCTGGGTCAGCATCACCAGCCCGCCGCGCGGGAACTCGCCTCGCTAATCTGGCGTCTTTACTGCGCGCTTGCCCAGCTGGAAAACGCGCCCGCGCCAGGGACAATCAGCGAGCCGGTTACTTAATTACGCCGCAGGCATAACGCGCCCCGCCACCGCCGAGCGGTTTCGGCTGATCGGACATGTTATCGCCACCGACGTGGATCATCAGCGCCTTACCTTTCACCTCGTCCAGCTTTTTCAGGCGCGGCGCGACGACGGCATCGGTCGCTTTACCGTCATTATTGACCACCAGCACCGGCAGGTCGCCTAAATGGCCTTCCCCTTCCGGTCCTGCATGTTTGCCTGTTTTATGAGGATCGAGGTGGCCGCCCGCGGCTTCAGCGGCAGAGGGCTTGCCCTCTTTCATCGCCGGTTCGCAGCTCCCTTTCGCATGAACATGGAAACCGTGCTCGCCGGGCGGCAGCGCGTTAAGGTCGGGCGCAAACTCCAGCCCTTTATCGGTTTCGCTGATCTTCACGCTACCCACGGACTGCCCGACGCCCTGCGCGGTGACGAGGTTCATCTGCACTTCTTCACTGGCGGCCTGCGCACCCGCACAGGTGAGCAGAGCCAGCATTGCCAGACTAAAACGCTTCATATGACCTCCGTTCGATTGTTTTCGCTCTGTAAGTGTAGGCCAGAGCGGCACTTTTCACCGGGAGGTCATAGCGTTAGCTTACGGCACGTCGTAGCCGAGCGCCGCTTTACGGATGCGGAACCACTGCTGGCGGGACATCTGTAGATTCAGCGCGCCAAGGGATGAACGCACGCGCTCAATTTTACCGGAGCCGATAATCGGCAGCGGCGCAGAGGGTAAACGCAGCACCCAGGCATAAATCACCTGCTCAATATTTTCGGCATTCAGCTCCGTTGCCACCTGGTGCAGCTCATCGCGCAGCGGCTGGCAGTCAGCATCGCTGAAGATGCGCCCGCCGCCCAGGCAGGACCACGCCATCGGGCGGATGCGCAACTGCTGCAGTTGATCGAGCGTGCCATCAAGCAGCAGCGGCTGGTGCACAGGCGAGATCTCTACCTGATTGGTGACCAGCGTAAACGGCAGCCGTGATTGCAGCAGGGAGAATTGCGCAGGCGTAAAGTTGGAGACGCCGAAGTGGCGCACTTTACCGCTCTGCTGCAGCTGTAAAAAGGCTTCGGCGACTTCATCGGCATCCATCAGCGGATCCGGGCGATGGATCAACAGCAGATCGAGATAGTCGGTCGCCAGGTTGACCAGCGACTGCTCGGCGCTGCGAATAATATGGTCGCGCTCGGTGATGTAGTGACCGAGCGCGTGTTCCGGCTTCGCAGTAGTGGCGATGCCACATTTAGTGACCATCTCCATGCGCGCGCGCAGATGCGGGGCAAGCTTAAGGGCTTCACCGAAGGCGGCTTCACACTGATAGCCGCCATAGATATCGGCATGATCGACGGTAGTGACACCAAGATCGAGATGAGCTTCAATAAAACTGACCAGCTGGCGCGGCGTGAAATTCCACTCCATCAGACGCCAGTAACCCATCACAAAACGTGAGAACTCAGGACCTTGCGGCGCAAGGGCAATACGCTGAACCATCATGATTTCCTCGAAGGTAATTTGCCCCGAGTATACCCATTTTTGCCCTTAAAACAGCGAAGGTTGATCAGGTTCTTCCGGGGGTTGGTCACGCATTGCGCGCAATTTACGCTGCAAACGTTGGCGGCAGAGGCGCAGCACCTCCTGCTTTTGCGCATCACTCATCGCTTGCCAGTTAAAGCGCTCATCGCGGCTGCGCATACAGCCACGGCAAAAGCCGCGCTCATCTGACTGACAGATGCCGCGACACGGACTCTGGACCGGGAAAAACTCCAGTTGTTCAGGCAATGGACGCTCCATAGATGCAGGCTTTCTCTACATTCAAGACCGCGGTGAGATATTGCGCAACTGTTAAAAACGCATTGTTCGCCAATTGCCATCACAAAGTTCGCCCGCTAGAGTGTGTCGATGCGCAAGAATTCTGAACACGATACACGCGAACACTTACTGGCCACCGGCGAGCAGCTCTGTATGCATCGCGGCTTTACCGGCATGGGGTTGAGCGAATTACTGAAAACGGCGGAAGTGCCGAAAGGCTCCTTCTACCACTACTTTCGCTCGAAAGAGGCGTTTGGCGTGGCGCTGCTTGAGCGCCACTACGCCAGTTACCACCAGCGGCTGGCGCAACATTTTGCCAGCGGCCCAGGTACGCCGCGCGACAGATTGCTGGCCTATTATCAGGAGACCCTGAATCAGTTTTGCCAGCAGGGTCACATCAGCGGCTGCCTGACCGTCAAACTCTCGGCGGAAGTGTGCGATCTCTCGGAAGATATGCGCACGGCGATGGACAGCGGCGCACGGGGAATTATCGCCCTGCTAGCTAAAGCGCTGGAACAGGGACGCGAGGATAAGAGCCTCGCCTTTGCCGGTGAAGCCCACACCCAGGCGCAGGTGTTATATGCCCTGTGGCTCGGCGCTAACCTGCAGGCAAAAATTTCGCGCAGTGCCGTGCCGCTGGAAAGCGCGCTGGCGCATGCGCAGCAGATCATTACCCGGCCTGAATAACATCAGGCTTTTTATTTCACCTTTTACTAGTCGACCGGTCTATTCAGGAGTTGTTTATGTCCAGTAAATTATTTACGCCGTTGAAAGTCGGTGCCATTACCGTACCGAACCGCGTGTTGATGGCGCCCCTGACGCGCCTGCGCAGCATTGAACCGGGCGATGTACCGACGCCGCTGATGGCGGAGTATTACCGTCAACGCGCCAGCGCCGGGCTTATCATCAGTGAAGCGACGCAAATCTCCGCCCAGGCCAAAGGCTATGCGGGCGCACCGGGTCTGCACAGCGACGAGCAGATCGCCGCCTGGAAGAAGATCACAGACGCCGTGCATGCCGATGATGGCCGTATTGCGGTTCAGCTGTGGCACACCGGCCGTATCTCTCACAGCAGCTTACAGCCGGGCGGTGCCGCACCGGTTGCGCCGTCAGCCATCAGCGCGGGTACCCGTACCTCGCTGCGTGATGAAAACGGCAACGCCACCCGTGAAGATACTTCGATGCCGCGCGCGCTGGAGACCGATGAGATCCCGGGCATCGTTAATGATTTCCGTCAGGCCGTTGCCAACGCACGCGAAGCCGGTTTCGATCTGGTTGAGCTGCACTCTGCCCACGGCTACCTGCTGCACCAGTTCCTCTCACCTTCTGCAAACCAGCGTACCGACCAGTATGGCGGCAGCGTTGAAAACCGCGCGCGCCTGGTGCTGGAAGTGATCGACGCCGTGTGTGAAGAGTGGAGCGCCGATCGCATCGGTATTCGCGTTTCGCCAATCGGCTCTTTCCAGAACACCGACAATGGCCCGAACGAAGAAGCTGACGCGCTCTATCTGATTGAAGAGCTGGGTAAACGCGGTATCGCGTACCTGCACATGTCCGAACCGGACTGGGCGGGCGGTGAGCCCTACAGCGAAACGTTCCGCGAAAAAGTGCGTGCGCGCTTCCACGGCCCGATTATCGGCGCTGGTGCATACAGCGTTGAGAAAGCCGAAGACTTGATCAACAAGGGGCTGATCGATGCCGTGGCGTTTGGCCGCGCCTATATCGCCAACCCGGATCTGGTAAAACGCCTGCAGCTGAAAGCGGAACTCAACCCGCAGCGCCCGGAAAGCTTCTATGGCGGCGGCGCGGAAGGTTACACCGACTACCCTTCTCTCTGAGAAGCGGATTGAGATTTGATAGCGGCCCGGATCGGCCGCTATACTAAAACCGTGTTTCGAACCGGAACGTTAACGCATTCATAAAAGAGGATATTATGCGCTTACTTCACACCATGCTGCGCGTCGGCGACCTGCAACGCTCAATCAATTTCTACACCAACGTGCTGGGCATGAAACTGCTGCGCACCAGCGAAAACCCGGAGTACAAATATTCGCTGGCTTTTGTCGGTTACGGTGATGAGAGCGAAGAAGCGGTGATTGAGCTGACCTACAACTGGGGTGTCGACAGCTATGAGCTGGGCACGGCGTATGGTCACATCGCGCTGAGCGTAGAAAACGCGGCGGAGTCCTGCGAAGCGATTCGCAAAAATGGCGGCAACGTCACCCGTGAAGCTGGCCCGGTTAAAGGCGGCACCACGGTTATCGCCTTCGTTGAAGATCCGGACGGTTACAAAATCGAACTGATTGAAGAGAAAGACGCCGGACGCGGTCTGGGTCACTGATCCCCCCGGGCGCGCAATGCGCCCGCTGTTTTACATCTTTCCGTAAAATTTGCCATAATGCGCTGCCCTTTTTTCCTATCAAGAGATCCTGATGTCCGATAATGCTCAACTGACTGCTCTGTGCGACCGTTTTCGCGGTTTTTACCCTGTGGTAATCGATGTTGAAACCGCCGGGTTTAACGCCAAAACCGACGCCCTGCTGGAGGTCGCCGCCGTTACGTTAAAAATGGATGAGCAAGGCTGGCTGATGCCTGACAGCACCCTGCACTTTCACGTTGAGCCATTCGAAGGAGCTAATCTGCAGCCGGAAGCGCTGGCGTTTAATGGGATCGACCCGACCAACCCGCTGCGCGGCGCGGTAAGCGAATATGACGCCCTGCATGCCATTTTCAAACTGGTGCGCAAAGGGATGAAAGAGCAGAACTGCAACCGGGCGATCATGGTGGCGCATAACGCGACCTTCGATCACAGCTTTATGATGGCTGCCGCCGAGCGTTCGGCGATGAAACGCAATCCGTTTCACCCCTTCGTGACCTTTGATACCGCCTCATTGAGCGGGCTGGCGCTGGGTCAAACCGTGCTCTCTAAAGCCTGTGCGGCCGCTGGCATCGCTTTTGACGCCACCCAGGCACACTCGGCGTTGTATGACACGGAGCAGACCGCACAGCTGTTTTGTGAAATCGTTAACCGCTGGAAGCGCCTTGGCGGCTGGCCGTTGCCGACGCCAGAAGTCGATTCAGAAGCCTGAAAAAAAACCGGTCAACAGACCGGTTTTTTATTAAAAGTGGTAGACCAGCCCGGCGGTGGTGAGCAGCGAGGAGTGTTCTATCCCGGCGCTATCCTTGAAAGAGGCACGCGCATAGGTCCCCTCTCTGGAGAAAGTGGCGGTATTGGTCCCTTTTTTATTTAACGTGCGGTCCCAGGTGCTTTCCAGATAGAGCTTTACCTGCTGCGTGACGTAATAGCCGACGTTAGCCGAAAGGGAAAAGCTCCGCTGGTGCCGGGTAGTATCGCTGAAAGTGATGCTGCGTAAGTAGTGCTGGTCTGTCGCCTGCGCACTTATCCAGCGGCTATATTTCAGGCTGGTTCCAGCTTCAACATTGCCATAGCGATAACGACCGGTAAGGCCAACATAGGGCATGTTGAAGCGCTGTGAATATCCGAGAACTTTCACATCATCGAAACGGCCAACCTTTGCGCCATTATCACGGCTGAAGGTGCCGCCGTGCGCAGAGAAGCTGGTACGGCTTTGCCTATAGCCGCCCATCACGCCAAGCCGCCAGTCAGGCTGGTGGACGAACCAGCCGGTCAGATGGAGATCCCACTGGTTAGCGAAATTGAGCCACGTATTAGGGTGAGAGCTGTGGTCGGTCCATCGGGATTGCGATGCCTGCTGCCAGTCGTAATCATCCATCTTGCTGCCACTGTGCGCGACAGTTGTCCAGCCGGACGCACCGAAAGTGAGCCAGGACCGCACCGGCCACTCGATAGAGCCCTGCACCACAACAGCGTGACGATAGCGCCAGTCAAGCTCGCTGAGTTTGCGTCCACCCTCATCGGTATCGTAGACCCGCTCCTTCGCCGTTCCGCTTAGGGTGCCCAGTGAGATACGGGTCATCACATCCTCCTTGCTTGCCAGCGGCTGTTGCGCCGTGGCTGAAAAAGCAAAGAGAAGCGTCATCAACGCAATCATCTTGTCTATTGTTTTCATCATTCATCCTGAATTAAGGCAATCCTGTTCACAGCTGGTCATCAGAAAAAGCATGCCTGGGTTTATCAAAATTCTTAAAATAGGATAATTAACAAAGAGTTAAGAATAAAATTTGCACAGTAATAACCAATAATTTAGGTTAAGTCAACGTGCTGTGAGCAGGTGACAGGCAATAAAAAAGGGCTCATGTCGAAACATGAGCCCTTTCAAGGCAGAGCCGATAACGCCGGGTTATTCGGCGTCCGGTACGCCTTTATATTTCGCTGCGGCCTCTTTGATCAGCGGCTGCAATTCACCGCGCTGATACATCTCGATAATGATATCGCAGCCGCCAACCAGCTCACCCTCAACCCACAGCTGCGGGAAGGTTGGCCAGTTTGCATATTTTGGCAGTTCGGCACGGATATCCGGGTTTTGCAGGATATCCACATAGGCAAAACGCTCGCCGCATGCAGAGAGCGCCTGAACGGCCTGGGCGGAGAAACCGCAGCTTGGCAGTTTCGGCGAGCCTTTCATGTACAGCAGAATCGGGTTCTCAGCGATCTGGCGCTGAATTTTCTCAAGAGTCTCACTCATTGTCTTTGCTTCCTTCAACTTCTTCTACGGCAGAGATCGAACATTGTAGCGGGTCAGGCTTGCTTCGGAAAATAACATTTTATTCACCGCGCGAATTTACGCTGTTACAGGCACGATAAGGTAAGCGTGACTTAAGCCAACCCGGCGCGGCTCAGGCGGTGGAAAAACCGCTTTTAGCGAAACGTTTTGCTCGTTTTTGCGCGCTTGTTAACGAAACGACGTTATAGATGCAAAAACAGTATTAACGTTTGGGCTTTTTATAGATTAGAATCGACGAGTTTTTTAAATCATACGCAAGCATAATAAGATGCCTGCCCTAACAGGGGAATGCTCAGTGGCGCGGATACCAAAAGCTTCAATCACGCTCTGTGCTTTGTTGTTCACCACATTGTCTTTCACGCCATTAGCGAGCGCTTCTGAACAAGCGCCAGCCTCGGCCGTGCAAAAAACACATCTGGCGAAAGCATCCGAACGTAAGAAAAAAAACAGTTCTACAAAAACAGCAAAGAAAAGCAGTGGCACTCCAGCAGAAAAAGTCAGCAGTAAAAAAACCGCAAAAAACAAAACATCGACCAAAACGATAAAAAAGAAAAACAGCGCTACCCCGCAGAAAACCGCTAAAACTCCCTCGCGTCGTAAAGCAACCAGCTCACTAAAAACTACAACCGTTAGCTGGACTGAGAAGTGTACGCCGCGCAAAGGCCACAAGCCGCACTGTATTAAAGTGAAAAGCAGCCAGGCCGGCACGCTGGCTGACGTGCATAAACTGCGCGTGCAAAAAGTGCAAAAAACCGCGATGTCGAAGCTGATGAACCAGCTCGGCAAACCTTACCACTGGGGCGGTACCTCGCCGAAAACCGGTTTTGATTGCAGCGGGCTGGTCTATTACGCCTATAAAGATCTGGTGAAATTCCGTATTCCGCGTACCGCCAATGAGATGTATCACCTGCGTGATGCCTCGCCGGTTAACCTGCGCGAACTGGAGAGCGGCGATCTGGTCTTCTTCCGCACCCAGGGTCGCGGCACAGCGGATCACGTTGGCGTCTATGTCGGCAACGGCAAATTTATCCAGTCACCGCGCAGCGGCCAGGATATTCAGGTCACTTCATTAAGCGAAGATTACTGGCAGCGCCACTATGTTGGTGCACGCCGCGTAGTAACACCGAAAACCATTCGCTAACCCCCTCCCACCTGCCGCTCGCGCGGCAGGTGTTACTTCGCCTTACTCCGCCGCCGCACAGACGCGCGACGCTGAATTACGCCCGGAGAAGAGCACCAGCAGCAGCCCCAGCCCGGCAATAATCGCCCCCATCACCGGAACAAAACTGTAGCCGAGACCGCCGGAGATCACCGCACCACCTGCCGCCGCGCCAAGGGCATTACCCAGGTTGAATGCGCCAATATTGACCGATGACGACAGCCCTGGTGCTTCATGGGCAACACGCATCACGCGCATCTGCAACGGCGGCACAACCGCGAAGGTTGCCGCGCCCCACACCACCATCGCGATCGCCGCACCGATCTCACTGCGCGCCAGCAGCGGGATCGCCAGCATGATAACAATCAGCAGCAGTAAAAAGCCTTTCAGGGTGCCGGTCACCGAGCGGTCCGCCAGTTTCCCACCCAGATAATTGCCAATCGAGAAACCCACGCCAATCAGCACCAGCATGGCGGTGACAAACACCGGCGTGGCGTCAGTCAGTGTGCGCAACACCGGCGAGATGTAGGTATAGAGGGTAAACATTGCGCCGGCACCGAGCACGGTAGTCAGCAGCGCCGTCAGCACCTGCGGGCGCATCAGTACCGCGAGCTCGTTGCGCACGTTGGGTCGCGCGCCCGCGCCGCCTTTCGGTAATGAGAAGAAGAGCGAGACCATGGAGACCACCCCAAGCCCGGCGGTTGCCATAAACGACATGCGCCAGCCGATCGTCTCCCCAAGCCAGGTGGCGGCAGGCACACCGCCGATATTGGCGATAGTCAGCCCCATAAACATCGTCGCCACCGCGCTGGCCTGCTTCTCTTTCGCAACAACGCTTGCCGCGACTACTGAGCCAAGGCCGAAGAAGGCGCCGTGGTTAAGGCTGGTGATGATACGGGCGATCATCAGGGTAGCGTAATCCGGCGCAATAGCAGAGAGCACATTGCCGACGGTGAAGATCGCCATTAAGAAAATCAGCGCGTTACGACGGCCGCGATGGGAAAGCAGCAGCGTCATCAGCGGCGCGCCCACCATCACGCCGATGGCATAGGCGCTGATCAGCATCCCCGCCGCCGGAATCGAGACCCCAACACCCTGCGCAATCACCGGCAGTAAACCCATCGGGGAGAACTCGGTAGTACCAATCCCAAAGGCGCCTATCGCCAGGGCAAGCAGGGGGAAATTTATTTTCATCTTTTGACTCCGAAATGGACATGCCGACCCTCTACCGGGTCGCGAAAGGCAAAAGTATGACAGGTGTCACAAAAAACAGAAGTGAGCGTACGGAGAAAAGTTTATTGCGCAACGGGTAACAATGGGGACGCAAGAACCGAGGGAGAGGGCTCTCCCTCGCATCAGATCAATGCAGTGCAGCGGTCAGCGCGCCGAAAACGATCAGGCTCAGAACGATGACGGTAGTGAAGAGTGAATACTTAAGATCGGTGCTCATCAATTTTTCTCCATTTAATTTCCCCACAAAAAGTGAGCCTGCGCATTTTTGCACAAAATATGGGAAAAATCTTGCGTGATTTGCCAGCAGAACGGTTTTAATACTTCCCCTTTTGCTCAAGATCAGACAAAATTCGACGCTAAATTTATTAGCGTACCGGCCATTGACTCCCCTCCTGACGTCCAGTGTCGTTTTCCCGGCGTACCGCACTCACTTTGATGAGTTCAGGGTGTTTAAAGGCAAACGTTTACCTACCGAATTATCAGGAGCTTACGATATGGTCTGGAGTAATATCTGATGGCAACGATTAAAGATGTCGCGAAACGAGCAAACGTTTCCACTACAACCGTATCACATGTAATTAACAAAACCCGTTTCGTCGCCGAAGAGACGCGCAACGCTGTCTGGGCGGCGATCAAAGAGCTGCACTATTCGCCAAGCGCCGTTGCGCGCAGCCTGAAAGTGAATCACACCAAATCGATTGGTCTGCTGGCGACCAGCAGTGAAGCGGCCTACTTCGCCGAGATCATCGAAGCGGTTGAGAAGAAGTGTTTCCAGAAGGGTTACACCCTGATCCTCGGCAACGCCTGGAACAGCCAGGAGAAGCAGCGCGCCTATCTGTCGATGATGGCGCAAAAGCGTGTCGATGGCCTGCTGGTGATGTGCTCTGAGTACCCGGAAACCGTGCTCACCATGCTAGAAGAGTATCGCCATATTCCGATGGTGGTGATGGACTGGGGCGAATCGAAGGCGGACTTCACCGATTCGGTGATCGATAATGCCTTCCAGGGCGGCTATATGGCTGGTCGTTACCTGATCGAGCGCGGCCATCGCGACATCGGCGTGATCCCGGGTCCGCTGGAGCGCAACACCGGCGCAGGCCGTCTGGCTGGCTTTATGAAGGCGATGAATGAAGCGATGATCAACGTGCCGGAAAACTGGATTGTGCAGGGCGACTTTGAGCCGGAGTCCGGCTACCGCGCCATGCAGCAGATCCTCGGCCAGTCCTCGCGCCCCACCGCAGTCTTCTGCGGCGGCGACATTATGGCGATGGGCGCCCTCTGCGCTGCCGATGAGATGGGTCTGCGCGTGCCGCAGGATATCTCCGTTATCGGCTATGACAACGTGCGCAACTCGCGCTTCTTTACCCCGGCGTTGACGACGATCCATCAGCCGAAGGACTCGCTGGGCGAAACGGCATTCACCATGCTGCTCGATCGCATTGTGAATAAGCGTGAACAGTCGCAGTCGATTGAAGTGCATCCGCGCCTGGTTGAGCGCCGCTCGGTGGCCGATGGCCCCTTCCGCGATTACCGCCGTTAATCCCCTCCCGCGGGAGCCTTACTCCGGCTCCCGCAGCCACTCCTTATTCAACGTTTCACTGTCGCCCAGATAATCGAGCAGCCAGTTCAGCGCAGGCGACGCCTCGTTTTGTTGCCATGTCAGGCAGCAGGCGGCATCCGGGAACGGGTTTTCCAGTTCAAGCGCCACCCAGTCACCGCTATCCAGCCACGGTCGGGCAAAATGGGCTGGCACCATCCCCACACAGAGCCCCGCCGACAGGCACGCTTCCGACGAGGCCCAGTCAGGCACCATCACCCGTTTCTGGTTATCCAGCAGCCAGGTAATGCGCTTCGGCAACGAGCGGGAGGTATCCTCCTGAATCAACGATGGCCAGTTGCGCAACGTCTCATCGCTTAACGGACCGTTGAGCTGTGCCAGCGGATGTTGACGTGAGACGACACACTTCCAGCTTAAAGTGCCCATATCGCGAAAGGCATAGCGCCCCCCGACGGGAATGGCCTGCGTGGCACCGATCGCCAGTTCAACACGGCCATCGGCGAGCGCATCCCAGACGCCGTTGAACACCTCCTGGTAGACCACCAGTTCGACATCGCTGAAGTGACGGTAGAAATCGACAATCATCTGCCGCGTGCGGGCGGGTTTTACAATGTTATCGACGGCAATCGGCAACTGGCCGCGCCAGCCGTTGGCGATCTGCTGACACTGCTGGCGGGTGATCAGCATTTTTTTGATAACAGACCGCCCCTCTTTTAAAAACCAGACGCCGGCGGGGGTTAATTCCACATCGCGATGGCGGCGCACGAACAGCGGCACCGCCAGCCACTCCTCCAGCTGACGTACGGTGTAGCTCACCGCAGAAGGCACGCGGTGCAACTCCTGCGCCGCACCGCTAAAGCTGCCATTCCGCGCTACGGCATCCACCACTTCAAGGGAGTATTCTGACCACATATTCTGCCTGCAAAATTTTTGAAACCAATGTGCAAATATTAGCGTTTCACAACCAGGAAAGCACTCCTTACACTTCCCCACCCTGATTACCTGCAATTAAAGAGAAATGAGAATGCAACCTGGCAAAGGATTTTTAGTCTGGCTCGCGGGCTTAAGCGTGCTGGGCTTTTTAGCCACCGACATGTACCTGCCCGCTTTCAGCGCGATTCAGCAAGATTTAAACACCTCTCCCGCCGTGATCAGCGCCTCGCTGAGCCTTTTCCTGGCCGGGTTCGCGGTGGCGCAGCTGCTGTGGGGACCGCTGTCGGATCGTTATGGTCGCAAACCGATTCTGCTGATTGGTCTCTCTATTTTCGCCCTGGGCTGCCTTGGCACCCTCTGGGTGCGCGATGCCACCTGGCTGCTGGTGCTGCGTTTTGTGCAGGCCGTCGGCGTCTGTGCCGCCACCGTTAGCTGGCAGGCGCTGGTGACAGATCACTACCCGGCGCACCGCGTTAACCGTATTTTCGCCACCATTATGCCGCTGGTCGGCTTAACTCCGGCGCTGGCCCCGCTGCTCGGCGCCTGGCTGCTGGCCCATATTGAATGGCAGGCGATTTTCGCCACCCTGCTGGCCATCACCGTGGTGTTGATGATCCCGGTTTTCCGCCTCAAATCGCCGGTAAAAGAGGTGGCGCATGACCAGCAGGCACTCACCTTTCTCGATCTGCTGCGCGCCCGCGATTATCGCGGCAATGTGATGATCTACGCCGCCTGCTCCGCCAGCTTCTTTGCCTGGCTTACCGGCTCGCCGTTTATCCTGCATGAGATGGGCTATGGCCCGTCGGTAATTGGCCTGAGCTATGTGCCACAGACCTTCGCTTTCCTGATTGGTGGTTACGGCTGCCGCGCAGCGCTGCAGAAATGGCAGGGGTCGCGCATGTTGCCGTGGTTACTGAGCGGCTTTGCTCTGAGCGTGCTGGCGACCTGGGCAGTTGGCTTTATTCCCGGCGTCTCGCTGACTGCGCTGCTGATCCCCTTCTGCCTGATGGCGATGGCAAATGGCGCGATCTACCCTATCGTGGTGGCGCGGGCGCTGCGTCCCTTCCCGCAGGCGACGGGCCGCGCGGCGGCGTTGCAGAATACCCTGCAACTGGGGCTCTGCTTCTTCGCAAGCCTCGTTGTTTCGTGGCTGATCATTACCCCGCTGCTGACCACCACCAGCGTGATGCTTGCCATGGTGCTGCTCGCGGCACTCGGTTATGGCATTCAGCATCGCGCAGACGAAGAGCAGGATGAGGTGCGTGCGCCCTCCTCCGCGCGCGGGTAGTTGCTGACGGGACTGTCGCTGATGGCGTAATTAGCATGCTATTAGCGACAAGTTGAATCACCTGATATTGAGGCCTATACTGATTCTCGGCTATCTCATAAATACGATAAATATTATGCAGTAACGGGCACCGGAGCGTACTCGTTTCCCCAAGGAGGGCCTTTTCTGGCAAGGGTCTCTCCCTTCCTCTGTTCTACGTCTGATATCAGCCTTACGGTGCAAACCGTGAGATTTCTCACAAATTCTGCCAGCGTCTACGCTTGTAGAGTTCTGATCACTATTCGTGATGGAGAAGGTATGAGTTCATCGTGTATAGAAGAAGTGAGCGTGCGGGATGACAACTGGTTCCGCATAGCAAACGAACTGCTGGGTCGCGCAGGTATTCGTATCAACGGTCCCGCACCCGCAGATATTCAGGTGAAAAATCCTGATTTTTTCAAACGCGTTTTACAGGACGGATCGCTCGGACTCGGCGAAAGTTATATGGACGGCTGGTGGGAGTGCGAGCGGCTCGACATATTCTTCACCCAGGTACTGCGCGCGGGCCTCGAAAAACAGCTTCCGCACCATCTCAAAGATACCCTGCGCATTGCCGCGGCCCGGCTCTTCAACCTGCAAAGCAAAAAGCGGGCATGGATTGTCGGCAAAGAGCACTACGATCTCGGCAACGATCTCTTTACCCGCATGCTCGACCCCGCGATGCAGTACTCCTGTGGCTACTGGAAAGACGCGACCACCCTTGCCGAGGCGCAGCAGGCAAAATTGAGGCTTATCTGCGAAAAACTGCAGTTAACCCCCGGCATGCGCGTGCTGGATATCGGCTGCGGCTGGGGCGGGCTGGCGCAGTTTATGGCACAGCACTATGGCGTTCGCGTGGTCGGCGTCACCATCTCCGCAGAGCAGCAGAAGATGGCGCAACAGCGCTGCGCCGGGCTGGATGTGGAGATTCTGTTGCAGGATTATCGCGATCTGCGCGATCAGTTTGACCGCATCGTCTCCGTCGGCATGTTTGAACACGTCGGGCCGAAAAACTACGCCACCTACTTTGATGTGGTCGACAAAAACCTGAAGCCGGACGGCCTCTTTTTACTCCACACCATCGGCTCCAGACAGACCGATAACAATGTTGATCCGTGGATTAACCGCTATATCTTCCCGAACGGCTGCCTGCCCTCGGTGCGCCACATCGCTACCGCCAGTGAGCCGCACTTTGTGATGGAGGACTGGCACAACTTCGGCGCCGATTATGACCGCACGCTAATGGCCTGGTATGGGCGCTTTCTCGCCGCGTGGCCGGAGATCGCCGACAACTACTCCGAGCGCTTTAAACGCATGTTCAGTTACTATCTGAACGCCTGCGCCGGGGCCTTTCGCGCCCGCGATATTCAGCTCTGGCAGGTGGTGTTTAGCCGCGGCGTAGAGAAAGGTCTGCGCGTCGCGCGTTAGCGCTGCTGCGTTTAACCAACAAAAAAGCCGCAACGTTTACGCTGCGGCTTTTTGCTGTTTGTGGCGCCTGGTTACTCGACGACATTCACCACAACAGCGGCCTCTTTTGCCGCCAGTACGCGCTCGACGGTGTCGACAACGGCCTGGGTTTGCGGATCGATCTCAATATTGACGCGCTGGCCCAGCTTTTTGGCACTCAGCGTGGTGCGCTGCAGCGTTTCCGGGATCAGGTGCACGCAAAAACGCGTGGCGGTGACTTCGCCGACCGTCAGGCTGATACCGTCAATGCCGATAAATCCTTTATAAAGGATGTATTTCATCAGCGTCGGATCCTGCACTTTAAACCAGATCTGGCGGTTATTTTCCGAGGCGAGGATTTTGACGATTTCAGCGGTCGACATAATATGGCCCGACATTAAATGCCCGCCAATCTCATCGCTGAATTTCGCCGCGCGCTCAACGTTAACGATATCCCCGACTTCGAGTTCGCCAAGGTTGGTAATACGCAGCGTCTCTTTCATTAAATCGAAGCTGATATGGCTACCGTTAATCTCGGTGACGGTCAGACAGCAGCCGTTATGCGCAATGGACGCCCCGGTTTCAATTCCGTCCAGCATCGTTTCAGGCAGCTCAACAACGTGGGTGCGAAAATTCGGTTTTTCGTCAATCGACACCACTTTTGCCGTGCCCTGTACAATACCCGTAAACATAATCATCACTCCTGTTTCATTCTTACGGCATTACCGTGTGCTTCACGCACAATAACAGGTGAAAAATTCCCTTGCCAGCCTGAAGCCCGCTTTGCGGCGAAAGATAATTTTGATTTATGGATAACGTGGCAAAAAGAGGCGTTAACAGGTACTATTTGAGCAGATGTCGCACCTATCGCAGTGCGGCATTTTTTGTCGCACAAGGATATAACTCCTTTCTCTTAAGTATTTCCATTCTCTCTTATAACAACAATATATAGGTGTTCGCGTGCAGAAGTATGTAACAGAGGCGCGTCAATTACTGGCACTTGCCCTGCCGGTGATTTTTGCGCAGGTTGCCCAGACGGCGATGGGCTTCGTCGATACCGTGATGGCCGGGGGCTATAGCGCCACGGATATGGCTGCGGTCGCTATCGGTACCTCTATCTGGTTTCCCGCTATTCTATTTGGTCACGGCCTGCTGCTGGCAATGACGCCGGTGATTGCGCAACTGAATGGTTCCGGGCGTCGCGATCGCATCGCGCATCAGGTGAGCCAGGGGTTCTGGCTGGCGGGTGCCGTATCGGTGCTGATTATGATTGTGCTGTGGAACGCCGGTCATATTATTCGCGCCATGCATAACATCGACCCGCTGATGGCCGATAAAGCGGTCCACTTTTTACGCGCGCTGATGTGGGGCGCACCGGGTTACCTCTTCTTCCAGGTGTTGCGCAACCAGTGCGAAGGGCTGGCGCGAACCAAACCCGGCATGGTGATGGGCTTTATCGGCCTGCTGGTCAATATTCCGGTTAACTACGCCTTTATCTATGGCCGTTTCGGTATGCCGGAGCTGGGCGGCGTCGGCTGCGGCGTGGCGACCGCGTCGGTCTACTGGGTGATGTTCATCTTTATGCGCCTCTACGTGAAACACGCCGGTGCCATGCGCGACATCAAACACGAGGCCCGCTTCGCACGTCCCGATATGGCAGTGCTGAAACGGCTGACCCAGCTCGGCTTACCGATTGCTCTGGCACTCTTTTTCGAAGTGACCCTGTTTGCCGTCGTCGCGCTGCTGGTCTCGCCTCTCGGCATTGTCGATGTTGCCGGGCACCAGATTGCGCTTAACTTCAGCTCGCTGATGTTCGTGTTGCCGATGTCGCTGGCAGCGGCGGTCACTATTCGCGTTGGCTTCCGCCTCGGTCAGGGCTCGACGATTGATGCCAAAACCTCGGCGCGCACCGGGTTGATGGTCGGTGTCTGTATGGCGGCCATTACGGCGGTGTTTACGGTGCTGATGCGCGAGCAGATCGCCCTGCTCTATAACGACAACCCGGAAGTGGTGGCGCTGGCGTCGCATCTGATGATGCTGGCGGCTATCTATCAGATCTCTGATTCGATCCAGGTAATCGGTAGCGGCATCTTGCGTGGGTATAAAGATACGCGTTCAATCTTCTTTATTACCTTTATCGCCTACTGGGTGCTGGGGCTGCCGACCGGCTACATTCTGGCGCTGACGGATCTGGTGGTTGCCCCGATGGGGCCGGCAGGCTTCTGGATGGGCTTTATTATTGGGCTGACCTCGGCGGCGGTGATGATGATGCTGCGCATGCGCCATTTGCAGCGTCAACCTTCGAGCCGTATTTTGCAGCGCGCGGCACGCTAAACCGCTGTAGCCGCCTGCGGGCGGCTACTTTCAGCGCGTTTTGCTCAGTTGTTCCGCAATCGAGTGAATTCAGTAAGAAATCTGCCATTTTCCGCTTGCCACATCTGCGGGCTGCCGCTAATATTCGTCCCCGTTGTCAACCACAACATTGCGTTCATAGCTCAGTTGGTTAGAGCACCACCTTGACATGGTGGGGGTCGTTGGTTCGAGTCCAATTGAACGCACCATCCTTCTTCAGTGCGTCCGTAGCTCAGTTGGTTAGAGCACCACCTTGACATGGTGGGGGTCGGTGGTTCGAGTCCACTCGGACGCACCATTCGTTGTTACTCTCTGTTTTATCCCCTTTATTTCATCTCAGCTTCAGCATCATCCATACGCCTTCTGCGCGTTACCGGTCGTGATAAAACCTCCCCTACAGAAATAAGAGATAAAAAAAACCGCACCTTGCGGCGCGGCTTTTCATATTACTGCAAGGCTTATCAGAAGCCGACTTTCAGCGTGATTTGACCGCCGTAGCCGCCGGTACCCGCGTCATCGATGCTGCGGGTGTAGCCCGCGCGCACCCCGAGGGTCACGTTGTCGCGGATCTGGCCGTCAATGCCGACATCCAGCGCTGCTGCGGTGCCATCCTGATCCGGATTGAACGACGTTTCGCTGCCTGCCACACCCGGCGCGCTAACATTCAGCGTGCCCTTCGAGTCGAAGGTCTGGATAAAGGACGGACGGATAAACCAGCTTACCGGTACAGGTTTACCGCTCTCTTTCAGCGTCGCGTTGTTGCCCAGACGCAGACCGGCACGCACCTGCTGGCTGTGACCATCACCGAACTGGACGTCAGCCACATCATCACTGCCATCTTTCAGGTTCACGCCGCGATACTGGTACTGCACCTGCGGTTCCAGCACCAGGCCGCTGCCAATCTCAAACGGCAGACCGGTTTCGAAGGAGCCAACGTAGCCCCAGCCGTGGGTTTTCAGGCCGTCGCCGTCGCGCGGATTAGTGTCGAAGTTGTGGCGAGTACCCTGTGCCACTACGTCCATCCACCAGCCGCTCTCATGCACGCCATTAAGATAGAGACCGCCGCTGTAAGCATCATCGCGAACCGTACCGGCTTTCGACTTGTTGTTACGCTGCACGTCGATAGCGGAGAGACCTGCCGCACCGTAGATCCCCGCGGTCCACTCCATGCCAGAGCCGGAACCCTGCCACAAATCACTACCGATCTGCAGGAAGGTGTAGCCGCCTTTGCTTTCCGGCGTGTTGCCATTGCTCAGGTCACTGCCGCCGTGATCGTGGCTCAGCTGACCGGCCTGGAAACGGGCCCACATATTGCTGCCGCCTTCGGTCGGGGTACGCGCCGCATAGCGACGGGCATCCAGCGAGCCGAGCAGCGCACTGTCATAGTCCATCGCCTGGGCGTAGACGGAGCTGTAGAGGTACATCGCTGAACGGTAGTTCTGCGGGCCGTCTGCGTTACCGCCTGCCTCAGCGGTGGTCAGATACCAGCTCTCGTCGGCGCTGCCCTGTTGCAGGGTGTAGTTATACGCACCCGCCTGCAGGCTGCCGTCAAGACGGAAAGCATCATCGGTGGTGGTCGCGCCGTTAATGGCGTTCACCACCTGAATGCCGTTACCGCTGGTACGTGCCCCGAGGCCGCCCTGGCTGCGAATGGCGATATTGGTGTTACCGGTGGCAGTACCGCCATCCAGTACCAGGCTGTCACTCACTGCGGTATTACCATCAAACAGGGTGTTAAGGGTGATGGTGCCGCCATTGCCCGCCAGGTTAGTGACGGTCAGGGTTTTCGGTACAAACGCCCCGGTCGGTGCCTGGTAATCAATGGTGCCGCCCAGCGTCAGGTTGTCGAGCAGGGAGCTGTCGGTCATCAGCCAGTTTGAACCCGCATCGACGGTCAGGTCGGTCGGGTCAATCATCCCGGTCAGCGTGGAGCCGTTGCTCAACTGCAAAGAGGTCCCGGCCTGGGCGATGATGTCGGTCACCGCATCCAGCCCGCTGAACACGAGGGTACCGCTCTGCAGGTAGGTGCCGCCCGCCTGGTTAAGCGCACCACTCAGGGTCAGGGTGTTGTTACCCTCTTTATAGAGCGTACCGTTGCCGTTGATCGCCGCGTTAACGGTGCTGGCGCTGTCCTCAGTGGTGATGCGCAGTTCGCCGTCGTTGTTCACATTACCGGCCAGCGTACCACCATCATTGATTTTGGTGACCCCGGTCAGCATGCCACCCTCGGCAACGTTCAGTGTACCGTTCTCGCCAACAACGGTGTTGTTGGCGCTGCCGTCTGCGGCAACCGCCAGCAGACCGCCGCTTTCCAGCAGCAGGCTATCGGCGATCTTATTGGCAATGGAGAAGCTGCCGTTGGCGTTAGTGCCGTTAAGCGTGGTGTCGGTGCCCGCCATCAGCGCTGCGCCGCTGTTGAGATTGATATTGGTGACCGTTGCGCCATCTTCCAGCGCCAGCATGCCGCCACGCTCAATCGCTGTCAGATCCGCCACGCCCCCGGCACGAACGAACTGGGCACCGCCTTTGCTGACGGTGGTGGCGATAGCCTTGCCGCCAAAGGTGACGCTCTGGGCGCCGTTTTCGCTGACGGTAGAGGAGGCAACGGTGCCGCCCTGGTTAACCACCTGATCGCCAACTACCTTGTTGTCGATGACGATTGCGCCGTCATTAACGTTCTGGATCCCGCCCTCGCGGATGATGGTGGAGATCACCGTCCCGCCGCTATTGACGTTCTGCGTACCGCCACCGTTGATGGTGGTGTTGCTGGCGGTGCCGCCGGTCAGCACGTTCTGGATCCCGCCGACGTTGATAACAGCAAAATCGGATGAACCACCGCTGTAGATATTCTGCGTGCCGCGCTCGTAGAGCGTGGTGCGTGTTGCCGTACCGCCGCGATAGACGTTCTGCACGCTGTTCGAGGAGAGATCGGTATCCACCGCGCTCCCGCGCACGTTCTGCTGGCTGTCGTTGCCCAACGAGGTGTTGACCGCCGTGCCCCCGGCGGCGATATTCTGCACCGCAAAGTTATCCATCAGGTTGTTTTCCGCACGGCCACCGTTGTAAATATTCTGGATGCCGTGACGGTTGCGGGTATCTGTGACCACTGCGCCGTCGTAAATCCCCTGTACTGCATTGTCGTTCAGCACGGTAGAGATAGCTGAGCCGCCGCTGTAGATACGCTGTTCTGCACGGGTGATTTCCGAACCGGTGGTGGTGCCGAACACCTCCTGGATACCGCCATCAGTGACGATAGAGACTTCGGCGTTGGCATGTTTGTTGACCACCTGACGCCCGCCGTTTTTCACAATGCTGACAATCGACGTGCCGTCAACGACCTGCAGGCCGCCATCAACAAAGGTGAAGTCGGTAACGCCGCCAGCGGCAACGTTTTGTCTGCCACCCTCAGAGATAGTACCGCCGTAGGTATAACCGCCATCGTTAACGTTCTGCACGCCGCCCTTCTCGATACGCGCTTCGAAGGCCTGGCCGCCGCTACCGATATTCTGCGTTCCGCCCAGCACGCGCGCGGCGAAGGATTTCGCGCCGTTATTAACGTGCTGCTCACCGCCGTTGAGTACGGTGGAGATCGCCACCGCCGCATTGCTGAGGATCTGCTTGCCGCCCGCGTTAATCACGCTCTGGCGCGACCAGCCGTAGGGGTCAACGATCTGCTGGCCGCCGTTATTGATCACCGCCTCGAACGACTGACCGTCTACGCGCTGGACGCCACCGCTGTTCACCAGCGTGCCGCGTGCCTGGCCGCCTTTCGTAATCAGCTGTACGCCGCCGTCGCTGATGCTGGTGCCGGAAGCCGTACCCTGAACCAGCTGCGTACCGCCGCCAAACACTGTGCCATCGGAGGCTGCGCCACCGGCTGAGACATGCTGGACCCCGCCATTTTTCACGATTGAACCGGCAGCAAGGCCGCCGTTGTTGACAAGCTGCTGACCGCCGTCGTTAACGACCGAGGAGATAGCGGTGCCATCTACGCTCTGCACGCCGCCGCTGTTGATATGAGTATCGGTGGTTTTACCGCTCGCCTGCACGATCTGCTGACCGCCATCACTCAGGCTGGTGCCGGACGCCGTGCCCGCAACTACCTGCTTGCCGCCGCCAAATACCGTGCCGTCGGAGGCCGCGCCACCAACATTGATGTGCTGCAGGCCGCCGCTGTGCACCGTAGTGCCTGCCGCCAGGCCGCCCCGGTTCACCAGCTGCGTACCGCCGTTGCGCACGACTGATGAGGTGGCATTGCCGTCGACGCTCTGCACGCCGCCGGTGTTGATTTGGGTATTGGTGGTTTTACCGCTCGCCTGCACGATCTGCTGGCCGCCATCGCTGACGCTGGTGCCGGAAGCCGTACCCGCCACCAGCTGTTTGCCGCCGCCGAAGATCGTGCCGTCAGAGGCCGCGCCGCCGACATTAATGTGTTGCAGGCCACCGCTGTTAACGATGGAGCCTGCGGCAAGCCCGCCGCTGTTAACCAGCTGCACGCCGCCGTTATTGACCACGGCTGAGGTCGCCGAACCGTCAACGCGCTGCAAACCGCCACTATTGATAAGCGATCCCGTTGCGATGCCGCCCACCTGCACGTGCTGAATGCCGCCGTCGCCGATAACCGTATCACCGGCCAGCCCGGCAACTTGCTGCGTTCCGCCCAGCAGGGTGGTTTTTGAAGCCGCACCGTTGGCACGCACAATCTGCACGCCATCTTTATCAACGCGGGTATCGTTCGCGTGACCGCCGCTGCGGATCAGCTGTTTACCGCCGCTGTAGACGGTGGTGCCGTTTGCCGTGCCGTCAACATCCTGGAAACCGCCGTCATAGATTTTGCTGTCGGTGGTTTTGCCGGTAGCGTGAACCTGCTGCACACCGCCTGCGTCCACGCGGGTATTGGATGCCGTACCTTCAACAACCTGGGTACCGCCAAACAGCAGCGCATCCGACGCGGCACCGCCTTCATTGATATGTTGCAGACCGCCAGCATTCACCTGCGATCCGCTGGCCAGCGCACCGGAGTGGATCAGCTGTACCCCGCCGTCGTTGACCACGGCAGCAATCGCCGCACCGTCTACCGCCTGGGTGCCGCCGCTGTTGATAATGGTATCGGTAGCTTTACCGGTGGCCTGCACCAGCTGATGACCGCCGTTGTTGATGCTGGTACCGGACGCCGTGCCGGCAACAACCTGCTTACCGCCGCCAAACACCGTGGTGTCGGACGCCGCTCCGCCTTCATTAATATGCTGCAGACCGCCGCTGTTAACGGTTGCGCTCTTCGCCAGACCACCGTTATTGACCAGCTGGGTGCCGCCGTCATAGATCACCGATGAGGTAGCAGTGCCGTCCACGCGTTGCAGGCCGCCTTCATTGATAAGCGATCCCGTCGCGCTGCCGCCCACCTGCACGTGTTGTACGCCCCCCGCACCGATAATGGTGTCTGCCGCTACGCCTGCTAACTGCTGAATACCACCCAACAGCGTGGTAGCGGTGGTTGAACCGCCCGTGAGCACGCTCTGGATCCCACCGGCGTTGATCACCGCGCTGGTCGCGTTACCGCCGCTGCGCACTTTCTGCAGACCGCCGTCGTTCACCTCTGCAGAGAGCGAAACGCCGTCGACATCCTGTTCACCGCCCGCGTTAACCACTGCGTCTTTGCTCATGCCGCTTGCGTGGATCTGCTGCAAACCGCGGTTATTGATGACGGTGCCGGAGGTCATACCCTCCACCAGCTGGGTACCGCCGAGCAGCGTGGCGTCGGATGCCGCACCGCCTACGCTGACATGCTGCAGACCGCCGGTGTTCACCACGCCGCCGGTCGCCAGACCGCCGCGGTTAACCAGCTGCGTACCGCCCGCATTGACCACGGAGTCGATCGCCTGGCCGTCAACGGTCTGCGTGCCGCGATTGTTGATGATGGTCCCGGTAGATTTACCGGTTGCCTGGACTAACTGCGCACCGCCGTCGCTGACGCTGGTGCCGGATGCGGTTCCCGAGAGAACCTGGGTGCCGCCGCCAAACACGACGCCGTCGGAGGCTGCGCCACCCTGTTTGATATGCTGGATGCCGCCGCTGTTGACGGTGGTGCCCGCCGCCAGCCCGCCGCTATGCACCAGTTGGGTACCGCCGCCGTTAACCACCGCAGAGATCGCGGTGCCGTCGACGGTCTGAGTACCACGATTATTGACGATGGTGCCGATGGCTTTACCGGTTTGCTGAACCAGCTGCGCGCCGCCGTCGTTGAGGTGGGCGCCGGATACCGTACCGGCAACAATTTGATTGCCGCCGCCAAAGATAGCGGTATCGGCGGCGGAACCCCCGACGTTAACATGCTGGATACCGCCGCTGTTGACCGTCGCATCCTGGGAGAAACCGCCGTTGTTGATAAGCTGCGTGCCGCCCGCGTTAACCACACCTTCGACTGATTTGCCGCTGACGGCCTGTACGCCGCCGTTGTTAATTACCGTCTGGCTTGCCAGACCGCTTTGCAGCACGGTTTGCACGCCGCCTGCGCCGACCACGGTACCGCTCGCCTTACCGGAGACCGCCTGCGTGCCGCCGCTGTTAAGCTGCGAGCCCGTTGCCGTGCCGTCCACTTCAACAATCTGTACGCCGTTAGTGACCACGGTACCGCTGGTCTGGCCATTCTGGCGCACAATCTGCGAGCCGCCATCCTGAACGCGGGTATCAACGGTCTGACCGCCCGCCACGATCTGGGTACCGCGACTGCCGATAGTATGGTTAGTGGTTAACCCACCGGAGCGCACATTCTGCACGCCCTCCTGCACCACCTCATCCCGCACCGAATCGGTGACATCCGGGGTGAATGCCATTGCCCCGCTGCTGGCGAACAGACCGCCCACCGCCGCTGAGATTAATACCGCGCCGCCTGCGCGCTTGCCTTTTGCCCGTGTCAGTTCTGAAACCACCACGAACGCCCGCTGAACGTCATTCCACACCAGCCGGTAACTGCAGTTAAGACTTTTCTTCATTTCAATGTCCTCGAAACCCGTCTCTCATCCGCTATGCGGCGTGTTGATCGGGGTCTGCCAATGCTGTTGTTTTGATGCCAAAGGGATTGCTTCGCAGGGCAATCAGCCGGCGTAAATGGCCGATGACCTGCTTGCCAGTGATAAATCGTGTGCATTCGTACTGCCTGTCCGTGCCTTTGTGGCGCGGACACCAGAAATAGTCCTGATGATCAAAATTGAGCCGCACGTCATCCCAGCAGCCGTTGCAGACATGGGTGTTGATGACGCGCCAGGGGGTATAAAACTCGCTGTTTGGCAGGCTGAAACCGCTGATCAGCACCACCGGGATATGGCAGCCCCAGGCAAGCCAGGAGAGGCCGCTGCCGAGGCCGATAAAAAAGTCGGCGTGCTCCAGCAGCGCCACGCGTTCAGCCAGCGGCAGATTGCCAGTGAAGTCTTCCGCGCCGTGGGGGATTTTGTTCCAGACATAACCGCGGCCGACCACACGCTCTTTGTCGATGCAAAGTACGCGGTAGCCCTGCGCTTGTAGATAGTCGATGACCTCATGCCAGCCGGTGCCGTTGTTCCAGAATTTGGCCTGGCTGGTGGACTGGGTGGCAATGCAAACATAGGGTTCGGCGATGCGGCGCGGGGTGTGCTGGCGCAGATCCGGGATAATTTCGCTCGGGTCGACGCCGAGAATATGCCCGGCGGTGCGGTGCAGGCCGACAGAGCGAAAATCAAAGGGTTGCTTGTCGAGATCGCCATTAAAAAAGAGCCCGACGCGCCAGCTGGCATAGGGCGGCGCGCTCACGCCAGGCCCGGCCTGCCAGCTTTCCGGGGTGAAAAAATTGAGCTGCGGATAGACCGGCGAGAAGAGATCGACAATCGGCTGCGCCAGCGTGCAGTCAACGTGGCACTGGTAGGTTTGCCGAAAGCGTTCGGCGTACGGCACCCAGCCGACCAGGTCGCCGAGCGTGCCGCTGGGAAAAGAGATCAGCACCCTTTTGCCACGCATATCCAGCGCATGATCCAGCACGGGCTCCGACTGCACCCCGTCCCAGACCCGCAGACGAAACGGCACATAATATTTTTTGGTGCTGATGACCCACCCCTGCCCGACATCGTCAGCAAAGAGGATATTTCCCGTTTCGTCATCGCTTATTTCTACCCGCCAGTTGCCGGCTGGCAACAATAAACGGGCGCCGTCATTAAAATCATACAGGATACCCATCGGCCCCTGTTGGGTCGGAATTTCCGGCGGTGAAATAAAAGCATATCCATGACCAACAACTGTGGAAGTCGTCATCGCCTAACCTTCATCAAGAGTCAACGCATTAAATAGGGCTGGCGGTAAAATAATTAGCAGGCACCAGCCGACCTCCAGGTGTAATTCTCCGGAACAAAATTTTTTATAAATTTTTGCCTCTCATTAAGAGTCGCTTAAGAGTAGTTACGCCGTGCTTTATTGCAAATTATCTCAAAAAGTTAAGATTCATATATATCAACAACTTAGATTTTTGGCACTTTCGCGCTGCGTTAGAAGAAAGTAACTAAAACAAAAAGTTAGCCACGCTTAAATGCAAGCGTTTTAGGATTTTCCTTAATCTAAATTTGGTGCAAAAACGTGATAGTGATTCGGAAATATAAAATATATTTCTGCAATTATGCTGACGAAGTGAACGATATATCCGCCTCGCTTAATGGTCGATGCGATTAAAAAATTAGCTATCCTGGTAATTAATTAGAGTGCAAGCAGTTTGCTTTGCATTTATTTATTCCCCTGTGCTCAGACGTGAGTCAATTGAGATATATGGAACTTTCTTATTGCTAATTTTTTTAAGCAAAAGAGTGGTTCGAAAAATAAGCACTTGCGCAGCTGTACAATAATGTTGCCGCAAGATGCGGTCATTCTGATGCAACTGGTGGCGTCGGGTTGTACAGCAGAAGAAGTGCACACGGTGGTGCAACGGTTGCGCAATTATGTGATAACGGTTGCATAACGAAACGATGCTGGTCATCAATTCGCATTTTGAAACAGCGTTTTTAATTCCTTTCTGTCACTGTGGACGCTATAATGCCGCAATCCTAATTTGAATGGATTCAGCTGATTGAACTGTAAAGCAGATAACTCACATCAATGTTTTCCCAGACTGGCTGAACCTCAGGCACACATTCCTCTGCACGCTTTTTTGATGTCACCTATCCTTAGTCAGTGGCATCGCTCTTTTCGCAACACAGGTTTGACTCCGGCGCCGTGCGCATACCGGAGCGTGAATTCCCATTCCTTCTCAACCCAAACTTAAAGACCAGAAACTGTCATGAAAAAGACCAAAATTGTATGCACCATCGGGCCGAAAACCGAATCCGAAGAGATGTTGACCAAAATGCTGGACGCGGGCATGAACGTCATGCGTCTGAACTTCTCTCACGGTGACTATGCTGAGCACGGCCAGCGCATCCAGAACCTGCGCAACGTGATGAGCAAAACCGGTAAGAAAGCGGCCATCCTGCTGGACACCAAAGGTCCGGAAATCCGCACCATCAAACTGGAAGGCGGTAACGACGTTTCGCTGAAAGCGGGTCAGACTTTCACCTTCACCACCGACAAATCCGTTGTCGGCAATAGCGACACCGTTGCCGTGACCTATGAAGGCTTCACCAACGACCTGAGCGTCGGCGATACCGTGCTGGTCGACGATGGTCTGATCGGTATGGAAGTGACCGCCATCGAAGGGAATAAAGTTGTTTGTAAAGTGCTGAACAACGGCGATCTCGGCGAAAACAAAGGCGTCAACCTGCCGGGCGTCTCCATCGCCCTGCCGGCGCTGGCGGAAAAAGATAAGCAGGATCTGATCTTCGGCTGCGAGCAAGGCGTCGATTTCGTTGCTGCTTCCTTTATCCGTAAGCGTTCTGACGTGGTTGAAATCCGTGAGCACCTGAAAGCGCACGGCGGCGAAAACATCCAGATCATCTCCAAAATTGAAAACCAGGAAGGCCTGAACAACTTTGACGAGATCCTGGAAGCGTCGGACGGCATCATGGTTGCCCGTGGCGACCTGGGCGTTGAGATCCCGGTTGAAGAGGTGATCTTCGCGCAGAAGATGATGATCGAAAAATGTATTCGCGCACGTAAAGTGGTGATCACCGCTACCCAGATGCTCGACTCCATGATCAAAAACCCGCGTCCGACCCGCGCTGAAGCTGGCGACGTGGCGAACGCCATCCTCGACGGCACCGATGCCGTAATGCTCTCTGGCGAATCCGCAAAAGGGAAATACCCGCTGGAGTCCGTCTCTATCATGGCGACCATCTGCGAGCGTACTGACCGCGTGATGACCAGCCGTCTGGACTACAACAACGACAGCCGCAAACTGCGTATCACCGAAGCTGTCTGCCGTGGCGCAGTGGAAACCGCTGAGAAGCTGGAAGCACCGCTGATCGTCGTGGCAACTCAGGGCGGTAAATCTGCGCGCGCCGTGCGTAAATACTTCCCGGATGCGACTATCCTGGCGCTGACCACCAATGAAGTGACTGCGCGTCAGCTGGTGCTGAGCAAAGGCGTTGTTGCCCAACTGGTGAAAGAGATCTCCTCTACGGATGATTTCTACCGTCTGGGTAAAGAAGTGGCGCTGGAAAGCGGTCTGGCAAGCAAAGGCGACGTGGTAGTGATGGTCTCCGGCGCGCTGGTTCCGAGCGGCACCACCAACACTGCGTCTGTCCACGTACTGTAATAATTACCGGACTTTTTTGCAGATTAAAAAAGCGCCCTTGCGGCGCTTTTTTTTAAATATTTTTGCTTGCGGATGGAATTAAAAGTTTCAATCGGATTTTGCTATTTAAATCGCCCTTTATCTAAGATGAATCCGATGAGAATCCGCTGTTTTAATAGGCGTTTTTAGCAAGTTAAATCAAAGTCGGTGCTTCTTTGAGCGAACGATCAAATTTAAGTGCATTCTCATCAAAAAAATATTCTCAACATAAAAAACTTTGTGTAATACTTGTAACGCTACATGGAGATTAACTCAATCTAGAGGGTATTAATAATGAATCGTACTAAACTGGTACTGGGCGCGGTAATCCTGGGTTCTACTCTGCTGGCTGGTTGCTCCAGCAACGCTAAAATCGATCAGCTGTCTTCTGACGTTCAGACTCTGAACGCTAAAGTTGACCAGCTGAGCAACGACGTGAACGCAGTGCGTTCTGACGTTCAGGCTGCTAAAGACGACGCAGCTCGCGCTAACCAGCGTCTGGACAACCAGGCTCACTCTTACCGTAAGTAAGAGTACCTGTAATGAAAATGGCGCACATTGTGCGCCATTTTTTTTGCCTTCCTTCTATCCCTCTAACCTACTGCATCACCACTTCGCTCTGCCCTTCAACGCTGGCTGTCGGCTTAATGCTGTTCTTTACCGACAATACCGCGGTTGGCGCAGAGGCGGCTTTCCCGCCCGCAATCACCACCGGGTAACCGGCACGGCGCGAGAGCGCTTTCTCAATCATCGAATGGTCACCGCCAGACTGCTCAATCAACGCGCCAAGCGCCGGTGAGAAGACGATAGGCTGCGTCTGCGTGTCCTGTTCAACGGTCTGCGCCAGTGGGCGATGCACTTCAATGTAGTGCTTACCATCAGGCTCGACGGCATACTTCACCGGTTCATTGATGATGGCTACCCGCGTACCCGCAGCGACCTGCGCAAACAGCGCTTCAATATCGGGCGCGTTCATGCGGATACAGCCGGAGCTAACGCGTAAGCCGACGCTGTCCTGTGCATTGGTGCCGTGAATCAGGTATTCGCCATTACCAATCCCCAGACGCATGGCAAAGCGTCCCAGCGGGTTATTTGGCCCGGCGGGCACCACTTTCGGTAGCTCCACGCCACGCTCCAGCGAGCGCGCACGGATGCCCGCGGTCGGCGTCCAGGTCGGGTTAGGGATCTTCTGACTGATGCGGGTTACCGATACCGGCGTCTCCAGCCCCTGCTGGCCAATGCCAATCGGGTAGACCTGCACGCTGTTTTTACCCGGCGGGTAGAAGTAGAGCCGCAGCTCCGCGAGGTTGACGACAATCCCCTCTCGCGGCGTATCCGGCAACAGCATCTGCGTTGGGATCGTCACCGTCGTACCCGGCGCAGGCACCGGCGCGATAGTGTTATTCGCCTCAAGGATCAGCATTGCCGCCGTATCAAAATGGCGGGCGATGGCCTGCAGGTTTTTATCGCTGGCTTGTACGGTGTAGGTCTGGTTCTGGCCAATCAGGCGACCGCCATTCGCAGGCAGGCTGTATTCCGCCGCATGGGCCAGGTGAAGTGTGCTTAATGCACCAAAAAGAGAAAGAAAAAGTAAAGACGCGCGTTTCATGCTGTGTTTCCTGTAATCACTGACAGGCTGTCAGAAAGCTGAAGAATCAGCGAGGCGGCAAACGCCCCGCGTAAACAGGATAGAAGGGTCTTTTGAGTTTAGCTAAGATTGGCAGCTTTGGTACGGATGGCGCGGATCATTGCTTCCAGCCCCTGCGAGCGGGAGGGGGTTAAGTGCTGCGTCAGGGCGAGTTTTTCAAACCACGGGCGTACATCGAATGCGACGATGTCCTGCGGGGTCATCTGCTGATAGAGGGCGAAGACAATGGCGATAAGCCCTTTGACGATGGCGGCATCGCTGTCGCCGGTCAGTTCAATCACGCCCCCATCATTGCGCTGCATCACAATCCACACCTGGCTCTGACAGCCCTGGATAAGATTGTCTGCGTTATGCGCTTCAGCACTCAGCGCCGGTAAGCGCTGGCCCAGTTCAATAATGTAGAGGTACTTCTCTTCCCAGTTGGCGCAACGGTTAAAGTTGCGCACCAGCTTCTCTTTATCGGGTAGTGCGGCCATGTGTGCTCCCTGTTAGCCCAGTAACTGATGAATACGTTTCAGGCCGGTAACCAGACGATCCACCTCTTCATGCGTGTTGTACATCGCAAACGACGCACGACACATTGCCGGGACATTATAGAAGGCCATCAGTGGCATCGCACAGTGGTGACCAGTACGCACCGCAATACCGTAATTATCCAGGAAGCTGCCCACGTCATAGGCGTGATGTTTGCCGAGATTAAAGGCAATCACCCCTTTTCTGTCGGCCGGGCCGTAGAGCGTCAGATCCGGCACCTCGCGCAGCGCATCGAGGGCGTAGCGCATCAGCGTCTGCTCATATTCACCAATCGCTTCCAGACCGAGGCGCGTGACATACTCCATCGCCGCGCCAAAGCCCATAATGCTACCGGTATTCGGCGTGCCCGCTTCGAAGCGCCACGGCGCTTTCGCATAGGTCGTGCCTTCGGTGAGGCTGACGGTAGCGATCATCGCCCCGCCCCCTTCCCACGGCGGCATCGCCTGCAAAATATCCTCTTTGGCGTAGAGCACGCCAATGCCGGTCGGCCCGTAGAGCTTATGAGCGGAGAAGACATAGAAGTCGCAATCGAGCGCCTGCACATCAATGGCGTGGTGCATTACCGCCTGTGCGCCATCCACCAGCACCTTCGCGCCGTGCTGATGCGCCAGCGCAATGATCTCAGCAACCGGGTTTTCGGTGCCGAGTACGTTAGAGATATGGGTAATCGCCAGCAGTTTGGTCCGCGCATCCAGCAGGCCGGGTAACGCCTCAAGTTGCAGGGTGCCATCCTGATTCAGCGGAATGACGCGCAGTTCGGCGCCCACCCGTTCACAGAGCATCTGCCACGGCACGATGTTGGCATGGTGCTCCATGGCGCTGATGATGATGTTATCGCCCGCGTTTACCTGGCTGTTGCCCCAGCTATTGGCGACGAGGTTGATCCCCTCAGTGGTACCGCGTACGAATACGATCTCTTCAGGCAAGCGCGCGTTGAGGAAGGATGCCGCTTGTACGCGCACATTTTCCATTTTCTGCGTCGCTTCCGCGCTGAGCGTATGGATGCCGCGATGCACCGCGGCATAACCGTGGCGGAAGAACTCCGCTTCGGCTTCGATAACCGCATTTGGTTTTTGCGCGCTGGCGGCGCTGTCGAGATACGCCAGCGGGAGTCCGTTTACTTCACGTTGCAGTACCGGAAAATCGGCACGTACCTCGTTCACGGGAAAACTCATGCTTTGCCCCCTGCAAGACGCTGGCTGATACGCGCCAGAATCTGCTGTTTTAGCGCCTCGTCGCTGATGGCTTCGGTCAACTCAGCGGCAAAGGCATGGATGATCATCTGCTGCGCTGCGTTCTCATCAATACCGCGCGAGCGCAGGTAAAACATCTGCTCATCGTCGATGCGTCCAATGGTCGCCCCGTGGCTACATTTCACGTCATCGGCATAAATTTCCAGCTGCGGTTTGGTATCCACTTCCGAAAGACGACCAAGCAGCAGGTTGTTGTTGGTCATCTGTCCGTCGGTCTTAATGGCGTGCTGCGCCACTTTTATCAAACCGTTGAACACCGCCCGCCCCTTGTCGCTGACAATGGTTTTATGCAGCTGGCGGCTGTTGCAGTAGCCCTTATTGTGTTCAAGCCAGGTGCGGGTGTCGCACACTTCGCTCTTCACCGGCATCGCCAGGCTGTTGATATTGAGCTGCGTGTTTTCGCCATTCAGCTGAGTACTGGTGTTATGTCGCAGCACCGTGCCGCCAAGCAGGAAGCTGTGGCTGTCGGCTGCACCATCGTCGTCGAGCACAATATCGTTATGGGCAAAGTGGTAGCTGAGCGGGTTCTCGAAAGCCAGCTTGACGTGATGCAGCCGCGCATTCGCGCCAACCTGCATGGTGAAGCGCGAGCCGGTAAAATGGCGTGCGCCATTCAGGCTGACATAGTGTTCGTAGATCGTCGCTTCCGCACCCTGCGCCAGTTCGATATGGTGGCGATAGTGCGCCGTGTTCATCTCCTCCCCGGCCAGCCCCTGGGTAACGTGCATCAGCAGCAGCGGCTTTTCAGGGCGCTGATTGCGCGCGACGTCAATGCGGGTGACGCTCTGCGCAAGGCTTTCGGTGAGGTGTAAAAAGACCTCTGGCTGCACCGGCGCAGGCACGTTTTCGGCGGCTTCGCTTACCGTTACCGCAAACCCGGAGCCGGTGATGTCGTCGCTTAATTCAGCGCTAAACAAGCCGTCGACAAACACCAGACGCAGGGCATCAACCGGCAGCGCCAGCGCATCACGCTGCGCGGCGTCGAGGGTGGCGTTGCTGGCAACAAACTGGCTGTTTAACAGACCATCAAGCGGCGTATATTTCCAGTTCTCATGCTTACGCGTCGGCAGGCCGAGACGCAGCATCTGCTGCAGGTGCTGCTCAGCCGTTGCGGAGTGCGCACCTCTCTTTGTTTCAAACAGATGGTGCCACTGTTGCAGCGCGTTACTGCTGTTCGGTAAGCCAGCCATAGCCCTGCTCCTCCAGTTGCTTAACCAGCGTGAAATCGCCTGATTTCACGATGCGCCCCTGATACAGCACATGCACAAAGTCCGGTTTGATATAGTCGAGAATGCGCTGATAGTGGGTAACGATAATAAAGGCGCGCTTCTCATCACGCAGCGCGTTAACCCCTTCGGCAACAATCTTCAGGGCATCGATATCGAGCCCCGAGTCGGTCTCATCAAGGATGCACAGCTCCGGCTCCAGCACTGCCATCTGCAGGATGTCGTTACGCTTCTTCTCGCCGCCGGAAAAGCCGACGTTAACCGAGCGGGTCAGCAGATCTTCCGGCATCTTCAGCAGCTTGATCTTCTCTTCCATCAAATCCTGAAAATCGAAGCGATCCAGCGCCTCTTCGCCGCGATACTTACGCACCGCGTTGAGCGCCGTTTGCAGGAAAAACTGGTTGCTGACGCCCGGGATCTCCACCGGATACTGGAAGGCCATAAAGACGCCTTCGCCCGCACGATCTTCCGGTGACAGCTCCAGCAGATCTTTGCCTTTAAACTGCACGCTGCCGCCGGTTACTTCATAATCTTCACGTCCGGCAAGGGTCGCGGAGAGCGTACTTTTCCCGGAGCCGTTCGGGCCCATAATGGCGTGCACTTCGCCCGGACGCACCTCAAGGTTCAGGCCGCGCAGAATCGACTTATCTTCAACACCA
Organism: Kosakonia sp. CFBP8986; assembly: GCF_034044935.1. Taxonomy (NCBI): domain Bacteria; kingdom Pseudomonadati; phylum Pseudomonadota; class Gammaproteobacteria; order Enterobacterales; family Enterobacteriaceae; genus Kosakonia; species Kosakonia sp. CFBP8986. Next base: position 428,504 of record NZ_JAXCXB010000005.1, read on the forward strand.
ACCTGCAAATCTTTGATACTTAACATTTATTATCCTTTAATTCTTAACCGACGCTGTGTTCAAGGCTGATAGCCAGCAGTTTTTGCGCTTCGACGGCAAATTCCAGCGGCAGCTCGGAGAAGACATCTTTACAGAAGCCGTTAACAATCATAGAGATGGCGTCATCTTCGCTGATGCCGCGCTGCAGACAGTAAAAGAGCTGATCTTCACCAATGCGCGAGGTGGTCGCTTCATGCTCCAGCTGCGCGCTGTTGTTGCGGCACTCGACATAGGGGAAAGTGTGCGCGCCACAATCAGGGCCAATCAGCATTGAGTCACACTGGGTGAAGTTTCGCGCGTTAGTTGCCGTTGGCATGATTTTCACCAGCCCGCGGTAGCTGTTCTGGCTCTTTCCGGCCGAGATCCCTTTCGAAATAATCGTCGATTTGGTGTTCTTACCGATGTGGATCATCTTGGTGCCGGTATCCGCCTGCTGATGCCCGCTGGTGAGCGCCACTGAGAAGAATTCGCCAATCGAGTTGTCGCCGCGCAGGATACAGCTCGGGTACTTCCAGGTGATCGCAGATCCGGTTTCTGACTGGGTCCACGACATTTTGCTGTTCTCCCCTTCGCACAGCGCACGCTTGGTGACGAAGTTGAGGATGCCGCCGGTGTTGTTATCGCCCGGGAACCAGTTTTGCACCGTGGAGTATTTCACTTCCGCATCTTTATGGATGATCACTTCCACCACCGCCGCATGCAGCTGGTAGCTGTCGCGCACCGGTGCAGAGCAACCTTCGATATAGCTGACGTAGCTCCCTTCATCCGCCACCAGAATGGTGCGCTCGAACTGGCCGGTCTTCTCCGCGTTGATGCGGAAATAGGTCGACAGCTCCATCGGGCAGCGCACCCCTTTCGGGATGTAGATAAAGGTGCCATCAGACGCGACGGCCGCATTCAGCGCGGCGAAGAAGTTATCGTTTGAAGGCACCACGGTGCCGAGGTACTTCTGCACCAGCTCAGGGTGATCGTGGATCGCCTCGCCAAAGGAGCAGAAGATAATCCCCTGTTCGGAGAGCTTTTCACGATAGGTGGTGGCAACCGACACCGAGTCAAAAATGGCGTCAACCGCCACCTCTTTGCCTTCACGCACCGGCACGCCGAGCTGGTTAAAGGCCTCTTCGACCTCTTCTGTCAGCCAGGTATTGGCGTTGGTTTGCTGCACCGCGCCGGGCTGCGAGGCGCAGGCGTCGTCGCAGTTGCCGCAGGAGGGCGCGGAGTAGTAGCTGTAATCCTGGTAGTTAAGCTTATCGTAATGGGCTTTTAACCAGTGCGGCTCTTCCATCTCCAGCCAGGCGTGAAAAGCGTTCAGGCGAAACTCCAGCATCCACTCGGGCTCATTACGTTTAGCCGAAATGGCGCGCACGACCTCTTCGTTGATGCCTTTCGCCAGCTCATCCGTATTCAGCCGGGTGAAAAAGCCCTCTTTATAATTGATATTGCCGGTCCAGGTTTTGACATCGTCAGTTGCTTCAGTATTACGAGACATAGTACCGCCTATACCCCAAAGCTTTCGCCGCAACCACACTCGTGCTGCGCTTTCGGGTTATTGAATTTGAAGATCTGGTTCAAGCCTTCGCGCACGTAGTCCACTTCGGTGCCATCGATAAACGGCATGGCCTGTAAAGGGACATAGAGGCGAGCGCCATCAGATTCGTACAGCAGGTCGTCGTCGTTCGGCTCGCTTACGGTGTCGAGCACATAACCGAAGCCTGCGCAGCCGGTCTGTTTAATGCCAAGCCGCACGCCAAGAAGGCCGGACTGTTTTTCGGTTAGTGCACGGATATGCTCCGCGGCAGCCGGCGTCAGGGTGAGCCCGCGCCATGCAAAATCTTCGGGGTTAAATGATTCCATCGTGTTACCTCACTTCATCTGAGCTGAAGGGCATAACGCTATGTTAGTGATAATAATTCTCACTTCAACCTTCTTACCGCAGGGTTATTCCCCCACGGGCCCTTTTTACAGCGTATCTGTTAAGCATAGACCCTGTTGAAAGGGTATAGAGCACGTTAAAAAAATGATTAATAAATTGATAAATAATGGCTTTAGCAAGCGTAACGCGTTAAATCGGTAAAAGCGCAAAAAATGTATAGGAAATGCCTATTTTTATTATAGGAAGGGCTTAAAGATGACCGCCCGCTGAAGAATAGGAATTTGCAGGCTCCCGAGGCGATCGATCTTTTATATGATGAGCGCACGTTTACCCCGCTCACGCCAACGAGCGCCCCTATAAGGAAAAGAGTGATGCAGACACCATCTACCCTGTCATATATCGATAGCGGCAGCGGTTTACCCGTCCTGCTTGGTCACAGCTACCTGTTTGATAAAACCATGTGGTCACCGCAGATGACTGCGCTCGCGAAGCAGTTTCGCGTCATCGTGCCTGACCTGTGGGGACATGGTGAATCCCCCGCGCTGCCCGCAGGGAAAAGCACCATGGCCGATCTCGCCGCCGATCATCTGCAAATTATGGACGCCCTTGGCATTGAGGAGTTTGCGATCGTTGGGCTGTCGGTAGGGGGAATGTGGGGCGCTGAACTCGCCGCAATGGCTCCGGAGCGGGTTAAAGCACTGATGCTGATCGACACCTTTGTTGGCAGTGAAACGGATGAGGCGCGTGAAAAGTATTTCGCGATGCTCAACGCCATTGACGCTGCAGGCACTCTTCCCCCGCCGCTGCTGGAGTATGTTGTTTCGCAGTTCTACTCGCACAATGCCGATCCGTCTGATGTGCAGGCGCTCAAGGCCCGGCTTGGCGCACTCAGCGCAGAGCAGCTGCGCGAGAGCATTGTTCCGCTTGGCAAACTCATTTTCGGGCGGCCCGATCGTATGGCGATGCTGGAGAAAATCAGCTGCCCGGTGCAGATCGCCACCGGAGAGCTGGATTTACCGCGCCCGCCGCTGGAGGGTCAATTGATGGCGGAAAAAGTGGGCTGTGAATTTAGCCTCATCCCCAATGCTGCCCATATTAGTAACAGAGAAAACCCTGAATTTGTTACCCGGCTGATTATTGATTTCCTCACCCGTTACGCTTAATTGGCGTTGTTATCTTCCGGGTGCGTCTTTTTTCTTCCGGCGCGCCCGCGCTATTTTCATCATGACCGATGGTTTATTGGCAGCGCTGAGTTGGTGTTTAAACAATTAATGCTTTTATTACGGCATAAAAAACAAAACCAAGGGATCGCAGACCCATTTCGCGGCGGTTTTCTCAGACAGTATAGAAATAAATTTTTGATGTTTTATCAGCGATAACAAGAAGATAACAAAAACCCAAAACAAACCAACAGATAATAATATGCCGTTAATACAAATATTACGCCGATAACGCTAACCAATTATATAGATTTAAGCGATCGGTTTTGTAATAGCAATAGATAGAGACTATCAAACAGCAACAGATCGATCACTTAAAACAATTTTCAAATGTGATGATTGCGTAGGTAAAATTGCACTCTTGTATATTGGAAAAGTCCTGTTCTTTTGAGTAGGGAGCTTAATCAGGGAAATGAAATCAATAATAGTCGATATTGCTGATAAGAAACTTCTCGTGACGGCAGAATTTCTGCCGGTGACCGATCTGTCGGGGAAAAATATTCTTTGTTACCAGACGAGCGCGCGTTTTTTTGAATACAGCGATCGCCCTGCACTCCCCCGTCCGGTAGAGATAACATGCGGGCAGCCGCCGAGCGTGGCCGAATTTATTTTTACAACGCTGTGCCAGCTGGCGAAAAAGAAAGAGACGCTCTGTTTCTCCTTTACGTTACCGCCGCAGCGGCTGAACGATAGCGATTATCTCGCCACGCTTCATCATCTCTGCACCAGCCATGATGTTGCAGCGGAGCGTATCGAGATTGTTCTTGATAAGCGCATCGCGCACGCAGAGCTGCAAGAGAGCCTGCCCTTTTTGCGCGAGATTAAAGCGTACGGTTTTATGCTGGGGCTGCACAATCGCGCAGAGCACCTTCTGCAGAGTCGCGACAGCGAGTGGCAAAGCCTCTTTCCTGCCGTTAAAGGCTATGCGTTACCCCACGCCCTCACCCTTTCACAGCTGCAGTTATGGGAAAATCTTAGCAGTTAACGCCCTGCGCTCGCCTTTACGGTGACGGCGTTTCCTTCCCCTGGCTACAGAGGATCGCTTTGTCATCGGTGTGGTTTTTATCTGAATAGAAAAAGGCTTTTTTACCGCTTCCCAGCTGCGTAATGATATGGATCGCAACCCAGTTTGTTTCTGCGTTCTGATCCTCTTTATCACTGTAAAAGAGCGAACGCCCGGTGTACTGATCGCCAATCTCATACGGCTTCTCTTGCGGATCGCTGAAGTGCCGCCCGTTTACCGTCAGCCCGTTGGGCTCCACCTCAACGCTGTACTCATCGCAGAGCAGCGTGATGCCGGCTGACCATGAGCAGGCAGAGAAAAGGGCAAAGCAGCCCGCGGCAATAATCCTGACCATAACCACTCCCTTTAATTAAACGGCAAAACGCCCCTGAAACGGGGCGTTAAGAAAGATTAGATGTAGAGCGAAGGTTCGCCGATCGGGCGCGTTTTGAAACGCCGATGGATCCATAAATACTGTTCCGGCGCGCGCAGGATTTCACGCTCAATCACCCGGTTCATATAGCTGGCTGCGGCAAATTCGTTATGGGCCGGATAATCATCCAGCGCCTGTCCGATGTGCAGCGAGTAGCCAGAGCTGTCCTCTTTACGCACCATTGTTACGGTCAACATCTTCGCGCCGGAGAGGCGGGAAAGCACGAACGTACCGTTGGTGGTCGCCGCATCTTTGACCGAGAAGAATGGCGCGAAGCTACTGCCCTTACGGCCATAATCCTGATCCGGTGCAAACCAGACGGCTTCGCCCTGCTTCAGCGCCTGTACCAGCCCTTTCAGGTTGCGGCGATCGATCATCGATTTATTAGAACGCATGCGTCCACGGGTCTGCACCCACTCCATCACCGGGCTGTTATGCGGGCGATAGGTCGCCATCATCGGCTGGCAGAGCCCCATCACGCGGCCACCAAGCTCCAGCGACATAAAGTGCACGCCCACCACCATAACCCCCTGGCGGCTTGCCTGCGCGGCCTGCAGGTGCTGATAACCGTCAACGTCAAACCAGCGGCGCACGCGTTTATCGGACCAGAACCAGGCCATGCCGGTTTCAATCAGGCCCATGCCCAGCGAGACAAAGTTTTTGGCGATAAGCGTTTCGCGTATCTCGTCGCTCATATCAGGAAAACAGAGTTCGAGATTACGTTTTGCGATCTTCTCGCGGCGTTTGAGGAAGCGGCGTGATTGTCGCCCCAGACCGGCGCCAAGACGCGAAAGAAAAGGATAAGGGAGTTGCACCAGCAACCAGAGAAAACCCAGACCAGCCCAGGTGAGCCAGTAACGCGGGTGGAGAAAAGCCAATTTAAATGCTGTCATTCATCAATCCTTCAAGCCTGTATCCAGTAGCGCTTAAAGAGACAATGAAGAACTTCATCAAGTCATTACGCGTTACAGCCCAATCGCTTGCATCAGAGCGCAAGCGTTACATCCCGTAGCGCGTAATATAGCACGGAGTGCTAACTGATTATCTTAAGAATAGTGAATAAATCGTGAAGATTTTCGGCGGTAACCCGCCGAAATTACTCATACTACGGCGGTGGTCAGCCGCGAAGAGCAGCAGAGGCGTGCCTGCTCATCGAAGATATCGATCTGCCACACCTGATGGCGGCTGCCGGTGTGCAGGGCGCTACAGACGCCGCGCACCCGACCGCTGCGCACCGGGCGCAGGTGGTTGGCATTGACCTCCACACCGACCACCTTTTGCTCCCCTTCCGTGCAGAGATAACCCGCCACCGAGCCGAGGGTTTCAGCCAGCACCACCGAGGCGCCGCCGTGCAGCAGGCCAAAGGGCTGATGCGTGCGCGCATCGACAGGCATCGACGCTTCCAGCGTATCGTCGCTGATGCGCTCAAAATGAATATCCAGCAGGCCGACCATATTGCCGTCGCCCATGGCGTTGAGCGCTTCCAGCGTAACCGCGCGTTTCCAGATCATCACACCATCTCCAGCAGGGCCTGTAACGGATGGCGCACACCGTTTCCTTCGATGCGCTTCACCTGGCTGCGGCACGAATAGCCCGTCGCCAGACAGCGGTTGCGCGGAAGTCGCTGCATCGCCTGATGCCACGACAACTCATAAATACCGAGTGAATTGGCGTGGTTCTTCACTTCATGACCATAGGTGCCGGCCATCCCGCAGCAGCCGACGCTGACATTTTCCAGCTGCGCGCCGAAACGTGCGAAGATAGCCGCCCACTGCGCAGGCGCGCCGGGCAAGGCGGTCACTTCGGTACAGTGGCCGAAAAGATACCAGGGCTCGCCGCTCACGGCGCGTGGCTCAACCTTTTCCAGCACAGCGGGCAACCACTCATGCACCAGTTGCACATGGAAATCGCCGCGTTTATCCGCCAGCGCCAGCTTGTACTCATCGCGATAACAGAGCACCAGCGCCGGATCGACGCCAACCATCGGCATCCCCAGCTCCGCAACGCGGTTGAGGAAATCAGCGGTCTTCTGCGCCGTTTTCGCAAAGCGGGTAAGGAAGCCCTTGATGTGCTGCGCTTTACCGTTTGGTGAAAATGGCAGCACTACCGGGCGGTAACCTAAGCGCTCGACCAGACGGACAAAATCCGCCACCACCTGCGCATCGTAGTAGCTGGTAAAGGGATCCTGCACCACCAGCACCGTTTTCGCGCGCAGCTCTTCGCTCAGCGCTTCGAGCTGCTCCAGCGTCATATTGGCAGAGTGATGGCCGACCATCTGTCGCTGCAACGACGGCACAGAGAGCAGCGGTAAATCGACCATGCCAATATGCTTCGCCGAAAGATCCCGCACCCACGGCTGGCTCATAAAGAAGTTAAAGGTCTTTGGCGCACGCGCCATCAGCGGCGCATAGTTTTCCACCGTCGCCACCAGATGATCGCGCAGCGGGCGCAGATAGCGACCGTGATAGATTTGCAGAAAACGGGAGCGGAACTCCGGAACATCAATCTTAATTGGGCACTGGGTCGAACAAGCTTTGCAGGCCAGGCAGCCGGACATCGCCTCTTTCACCTCGTGAGAGAAGTCATACTCGCCGCGGCGCGCATGCCAGCTGTTGCGGGTGCGCTCAATCAGGGTGCGCAGCGAGGCGCGTTTTTCCGGCAGCTCTCTCTCAAGATTCAGCGGATCGATACCGCGGTCGGCCAGCAGGCGCAGCCATTCTCGCACCAGCGTGGCGCGCCCTTTCGGTGAGTGAATGCGGTTGCCGGTGATCTTCATTGACGGGCACATCGGGCTTTTGACATCAAAGTTAAAGCACAGCCCGTTACCGTTACACTCCATCGCCCCACGCCAGGCCGTGCGCGAGGTGGTCGGGATCTGCCGATCAAACGTCCCGCGCTTAACCGCATCGACCTGCTTCATCGGCGCATCAAGCCCCTCCGGCGGGCAGATTTTCCCCGGATTCAGGCGGTTCTCAGGATCAAACGCCGCTTTGATTTTCCTGAGCTCACCATACAGCGCCTCGCCGAAGAAGGCCGGGCTGTACTCGGCGCGGAAACCTTTACCGTGCTCGCCCCACAGCAAGCCGCCATATTTCGCCGTCAGTGCAACTACCTCATCAGAGATAGTTTTCATCAGCACTTCCTGCTGCGGATCGCACATATCCAGCGCCGGGCGCACGTGCAGCACACCGGCATCGACATGACCAAACATGCCGTAACTCAGCCCGTGCCCGTCGAGCAGCGCGCGAAACTCAACGATATAATCGGCCAGGTGCTCCGGCGGCACACAGGTATCTTCCGCAAATGGAATTGGCTTGGCCGCCCCTTTGGCATTGCCCAGCAGGCCGACCGCCTTTTTGCGCATCGCATAGATACGTTCAATCGCCGCCAGCTCATCGCAGCGCTGCCAGCCAATCACGCCGCCTTCGCCGCTCGCCATCAGCTCATCCAGGCGCTGACAGAGCGAGGCCACCTGCGCATCGATCAACGCTTCCTCATCCCCGGCAAACTCGACGATATTGAGGCCGAGCAGGGTTTTGTCCGGCACATCGGTAATCAGCTCTTTAACCGAATGCCAGACGATATCTTCCCGCGCCAGGTTGAGTACTTTCGAGTCAACGGTCTCCACTGACAGGGCGCGCGCCTCGACCATAAAGGGGGCGTTACGCAGCGCGGAATCGAAGGAGTCATATTTGATGTTCACCAGCCGGCGCACTTTCGGCAGGCGGGTAATATCAAGCCGCGCTTCGGTAATAAAGGCCAGCGTGCCTTCCGAGCCGGTCAGCACGCGCGTCAGGTCAAACTCGGTCATCTCGTCATTAAAGACGTGTCGCAAGTCGTACCCGGTGAGAAAGCGGTTGAGTTTCGGAAAATTATCGATAATCAGCTGGCGGTTATCGCGACAGCGCTCGAGCACGGTTTTATAGATGCGCCCGATAGCGGTGCTGGCCTTGCCGAGGGTTTCGGCCAGCGCAACCGGCATCGCCTGAGTATCAAGGATATCGCCGCCCAGCAGCACCGCGCGCAGCCCGAGTACGTGATCGGAGGTTTTACCGTAGACCAGTGAACCCTGGCCGGAGGCATCAGTATTGATCATGCCGCCAAGGGTCGCGCGGTTGCTGGTAGAGAGCTCCGGCGCGAAGAAGAATCCGTACGGTTTAAGAAACTGGTTAAGCTGATCTTTGATGACGCCCGCTTCAACACGCACCCACCCCTCTTCAGGGTTAATCTCAATAATGCGGTTCATATAGCGGGACATATCAACAATGATGCCCTGGTTCAGCGCCTGGCCGTTGGTGCCGGTACCGCCGCCGCGCGGGGTAAAGACCAGCGCCTTAAAACGCGCTTCGGCGGCGAGGCGTGTGATCAGGGCAACGTCTGACGTTGAACGGGGGAAGAGAACGGCGTCGGGAAGTAGCTGGTAAATACTGTTGTCTGTCGCCATCGTTAGCCGGTCGGCATAACTGGTGGCGGTATCACCTGTAAAACCTTGCTGCTCCAGTGCTTGCAAAAAATTGAGCACCAGTTGAACGACGCCTGGTGCCTGGGAAATCTGTGGGATCATTATGCTTGACCCTGCCTGACAGTTAATGTTGTTAAAAGTTAATCGTTTGCTTTAAGCCCTCATCGTTGTATCACATTTTTTTCTTAGGTGCTCAGCAGAATTGCAGGCAGAATCAGGCGGTGCAAACCAGCGCATATCGCTTCGCATAATAATGGGTGCTTGCCTGCCGCACCGCCCCTTCAGTACTGGAAAGGTGAATAATGGATAAAGTTGATAGTCGTCACTCCAGGGATGTGCCGCAATTAATGCTGTCGGTACTGTTTTTAGCCCTGATGATCATTGCCTGCCTGTGGGTGGTGCAGCCGTTTGTGCTCGGCTTCGCCTGGGCGGGAACCGTGGTGATCGCCACCTGGCCTTTGCTGCTGCGCCTGCAGCGATTACTCTTCGGTCGCCGCTCGCTGGCGGTGCTGGCGATGATGCTGCTGCTGATCCTGCTGTTTATTATCCCGGTCGCCCTGCTGGTCAATAGTCTTGTCGACTCCAGCGGCACGGTGATCCACGCCGTGACCAGCGGCGTCTCCTCACCGCCGGATCTGGCATGGCTTAACAGCATTCCGCTGGTGGGCAGCAAGCTCTACGCCGCCTGGCACAGCCTGCTCGATATGGGCGGCAGCGCAATTATGGCGAAGCTGCGTCCCTACGTCGGGACCACAACAACATGGTTTGTCGGCCAGGCCGCGCATATTGGTCGCCTGATGCTGCACTGCGGCCTGATGCTGTTATTCAGCGCCCTGCTTTACTGGCGCGGTGAGCAGGTGGCAGAGGGTATTCGCCACTTCGCTTTCAGGCTGGCGGCCGAGCGCGGTGATGCTGCGGTGCTGCTGGCAGGCCAGGCGATCCGTGCCGTCGCGCTCGGCGTGGTGGTAACGGCGCTGGTGCAGGCGGTGCTGGGCGGTATCGGGCTGGCTGTCTCCGGCGTGCCTTACGCCACCCTCTTTACCGTGCTGATGTTGATGACCTGCCTGATTCAGATTGGTCCGCTGCTGGTGCTGGTGCCGGCGATTATCTGGCTCTACTGGAGCGGTGATTCGACGTGGGGAACAGTACTGCTGGTGTGGAGTGCGGTGGTAGCTACGCTTGATAACTTTATCCGGCCGGTGCTGATTCGCCTTGGGGCCGATCTTCCGCTGATCCTGATCCTCTCCGGCGTTATCGGCGGCCTGGTAGCCTTTGGCATGATCGGCCTGTTTATCGGCCCGGTGCTGCTGGCGGTCTCCTGGCGTCTCTTCTCCGCCTGGGTTAATGAAGTCCCGGCACCGAAGACGCCCTCAGACGACGCGCTGGCGCAAGTCGACGATTTAGACAAGCCTGCCTGATCCCATTAAGGCGGGGTAGCCCGCCTTAATAATCATTAAGCATTGCTTATCATTTTAACACTGCTGTAGCACTCACTCTGTATAATCTCCGGTATATCGCCTCTTTTGCAGCATATATTCTTTACCTGCGTTTAACTAATGAGACGAATCTGATCGACGCAAAAATTCCGCATGCCTACTATAAGAGCACGGTTATAAATCAACACCTTGATTTATAAGCATGGAAATCCCCTGAGTGAAACAACGAATTGCTGTGTGTAGTCTTTGCCCATCTCCCACGATGGGCTTTTTTTTATCCTTTTTTTATTGATACCGCTGATAAAAAAGAAACCCGCTTTGCATAGCGGGTTTCGTCTGAAATTAGCGACTTACTTCACAATTACTCATCATTCGCCATCGCTGCGGCAACACTTTTGTCTGCCCGGTTACCGTTACGGTTGCGCGCCCACGAATGTCCGCCGATGAGGCGCCTATCTGCAACTCAAACTCGCCAGGCTCGACAATGCGCTTTCCGTCCCGGCGGGTGAAGTTGAGCATATCGACCGGTAACGTGAAGGTGAGCGTCGCCGTCTCACCGGGGCGTAATGCCACGCGCTGAAACGCTTTTAACTCCTGCACCGGCCGCACCATCGAGGCAACTTTATCGCGCACATAGAGCTGCACCACGTCGCTGCCGCTGCGTTCGCCGACATTTGTTATCTTCACGCGCAGCGTGATCTCGCCGTCAATATCGACCTGACTGGTCGCCAGCTCAGGCTCGGCGTAGGCAAACTGCGTCCAGCTCTGGCCATAGCCGAAGGGGTAGCGAGAGCCAAAGTGGAAGGCGAAAGGCGTCCCGCCGCTCTTCAGTTTATGGTTGTAGTAATAGGGCATGGCGCCCGCGCTTTTCGGCACGCTCACCACCAGCCTGCCCTGCGGCTCCGCACGCCCGGTGAGCACATCAGCAATCGCCCATCCACCCTCCTGCCCCGGTGCCCATGCCATCAGCAGAGCAGCGACACGCGTTTCCAGCCCCTGCAGGTTGTACGGTCGCCCGCCGGTCATCACCACCACCATCGGCTTGCCGGTTTCTACCAGCGCCTCCAGCAACTGCTGCTGGACGCCGGGCAGCGTCAGGCTGTCGGTGTCAGAGCCCTCACCGACCGTGCCACTCTGAAACAGGCCAGCGAGATCGCCCACGCAGGCAATCACCACCTCACTCTCTTGCGCTGCGCGCACCGCGTCAGGGATCAGGCTTATATCCTTTGATACCGGCGACGTCTGCATCGGTTTTCCTGAGGCATCGCCTGGAAAGACCGGCGCGCCCGCCATCCGTTTTTCAATGATATGACAACCTTTGGCGTAACGAACCTGCGCCTCGCCAAGAGTCTGGCGCAGGGCGGCAAGCGGTGTGGTGACCTGCGACGTCTCCTCCAGCATATCGCTGATAATCAGATGCACCGGGAAGCTATAACCGCTCAACAAAGCCAGCGGATCGTCGGCGGTCGGGCCGATAACCGCTACCTTCGGCGCGCCGTTCAGCGGAAGCACACCGTTATTTTCCAGCAGCGTCAACGAGCGGGTCGCCACCTCGCGCGCCACCTGCCGCGTCTCCTCCGCTTGCAGAACAATCTTCTGTTCGTCGCTGTAGGGGTGCTCAAACAGGCCGAGGCGGAACTTCACCGCCAGCAGCCGCGCGACGATCTCATCCACTTTCTCCATAGTGATCAGACCGCGTTCCACCGCCTGCGCCAGATGGCGCGCGCAGTCATCTTTTGGCAACTCGACATCAAGCCCGGCGTTAAAGGCCAGCGCCGCCGATTCGGCGGCATCGTGGGTGACGCCGTGATGCTGGTGCAGCAGGCTGACGCCGCCATAATCGGCAACAATAATCCCCTCAAAGCCCCACTGTTCGCGCAGCACGGTGGTGAGCAGGAAATGATCGCTGTGGCCCGGCTGGTTATCGATATCGTGATAAGCGGGCATCACCGATCCGGCATTGGCGCACTTCACCGCCATCTCAAAGGGCAGCAGGAAGGTGTCGTTAAGCTCGCAAAAACCGAGATGCACCGGCGCGTGGTTGCGCGCCCCTTCACTGAAGGAGTGGCCGACATAGTGCTTGAGCGTCGCCAGCATATCGCCCTGCTCGCCCTGCAACCCTTCGACGTAGGCGCAGGCCATCACACCGACCAGCCATGGATCTTCGCCAAAGGTCTCCTCCGTACGCCCCCAGCGTACATCGCGCGAGACATCCAGCACCGGCGCCAGCCCTTGTTTACAGCCGGTCGAGCGCGCTTCATCGCCAATGTGCTGCGCGGCGCGTTTAATCAGCGCCGGATCCCACGTCGAGCCGTAGTTGAGGGAGGAGGGAAACAGCGTGGCGTCTTTACACAGCAGCCCCACCAGGCACTCTTCATGGAACAGCGCCGGGATGCCAAGGCGCGTCTCCTCCATCAGCGTTTTTTGCAGCCGGTTGGCGGCGCGTACACCCTGTTTCGCCTCGACAATATGGGTACCCAGCGGGCGGGTGATTTGCCCGACGCCGAGTTTCAGCCGCTCCGCCAGCGCGTCCTGCGCGCTTACACCGGCAAACTCATCGCTTAAATCAGTCCGCTCGCGGTGGTCGCCCTGTTCTGAGAGCACCAGCCACAGCCCATGCATCTGGGCAAACTTCTCCTCTGGCGTCATGCGGGCAAGAAGGTCGGCCACGCGCTCGGCGACGGGGCGGTTTGCGTCTTTGTAAATTGCGGTCATCGGGTCACTCCTGTGTTGCTGAGATCCGGGGTGGTTTGCGCGTCGGCGGCTTCATTACTGCCACCGCGCTTGCGCAGAAGTTCTTGTGCGATGCTGTCGGCGACGCTGCTGTTGAGTTTGTAACGGGTCAGCAGCAGTACCATGCAGATAAATAACAGGCAGGGAATCAGGGTAAACAGCGCATTGATGGTGGTGAGCACGGTCGCACTCTGCTGGGCCTGGTTCGGAATATAGTCAACCGCACCGAGCACCCAGCCCACCACGGCGCCACCGAGGGCCAGACCAAACTTAATGGCGAAGAGCGCGGTGGAGAAGACCAGCCCGTCGAGGCGGCGTCCGCTGCGGTGCTCTTCATAATCCACCACCTCGGAGAACATCGTCCATTGCAGCGGGGTGGTCAGGTTCTGAATAAAGCTGAAGACAATATTGAGGGTGAAAATAAGCCACACCTGCGATGGCGGAATGATAAAGATCAGCGCGGCAAAGATAACGAAAGTAATAATCGTCCACTGGTAAGCGCGCACGCGATCGAATTTACCGAGTAGACGCGCCGATAATAGTGCGCCAGTGAGTGAAGCGAGCATGCCGGAGACAATAAAGGTGAAGACCATTTCCGGGCGCAGTAACACATATTTGACGTAATACATGGTGGCTGAACCGCGGGTCACGACGGCGGTCAACAGCAAAATATTAAACAGGAAAACAATGCGCCACTGGCTATTTGCCGCCAGCAGTTTGAGATCGCCTATCATCGAGCCGGAGGTGTCATTACGCGGCGTAAAGCGCTCGCGGGTCATAAAGAAACAGCTAAAGAAGAGCACAATCCCCAATACGCCCATCATGCTCATGGCGTAGAAGTAGCCCTTCTGCACGTTACCATCGCCGAGGTGCGCCACCAGCGGCAGGGCAATAACGGTGACAATCAGACCGCCGATAAACGACAGGCCAAAGCGCCAGGATTGCAGCGAGTGGCGCTCGTGCGGATCCATGGTCAGCGCGCCGGGCATGGCGCAGTAAGGCACGTTAATCGCGGAGTAGATAAAGCTGAGAATGGCGTAAGTGACGCAGGCGTAAATAATTTTCGCCGTGGCGCCCGCCTCGGGTACATAAAAGGTGATGACGCAGCTGACACCGAAGGGAATGGCAAACCAGAGCAGCCACGGGCGAAAACGGCCATGGCGGGTTTGCGTGCCATCCACCAGCGCGCCGATACAGGGATCGACAAACGCATCAATAACGCGAACGACTAAAAACATAGTGCCCATAATGGCGGCGGGTAAACCAAAAACATCGGTATAAAAATAGGCGAGAAATAGCGTTGCCGTTTGCCACACCAGGGCGCTTGCCATATCGCCGAGGCCATAGCCTATTTTGTCTTTCGTACGCAGGACAGAGGAAATTGTCATTGTTATTAGCCTTGTGAGGTGAAAAATTATTTCATCCTGGTGCGTTATTTCTTATCGCACCGCTCACTACAGGCTCAAGTATTAGAAGAAGGCAGCATCGGAACAATTGCAATAATTGCCAGGCTTTTTACGTTTTTTAGTTATTGTGATCGGCCACATATTCGCGGCTGAAATAAAAAAATCCCCGACATTGTGCCGGGGATTTTGTTTTCGCCGTTATTTATTCAGTTCGGCGAGACTAAGCCAGGTTTGCACCACCGTATCCGGATTGAGCGACAAACTGTCGATGCCCTCATCCATTAACCACGCGGCAAAATCCTCATGGTCGGACGGCCCCTGGCCGCAGATGCCGACATATTTGCCCTGCTTTTTCGCTGCGCGGATGGCCATCGACAGCAGCGCTTTCACTGCATCGTTACGCTCGTCGAACAGCTCCGACACTACGCCGGAGTCGCGATCGAGGCCGAGTGCCAACTGGGTCATGTCGTTTGAGCCGATGGAGAAGCCGTCAAAGTGCTCGAGGAACTGCTCCGCCAGCAGCGCGTTCGACGGAATTTCGCACATCATAATGATCTTCAGCCCGTTCTCTCCGCGTTTCAGCCCCTGGCGTGCCAGCTCGTCCACCACCGCTTTCGCCTGGTCAACGGTACGCACAAACGGGATCATAATCTCAACGTTGGTCAGCCCCATCTCGTTGCGCACGCGTTTTACCGCTTCACACTCCAGCGCAAAGCAGTCGCGGAAGCTATCTGCCACATAACGGCCCGCGCCACGGAAGCCGAGCATCGGGTTCTCCTCTTCCGGCTCGTAGCGCTCGCCGCCCACCAGGTTAGCGTATTCGTTAGATTTGAAATCAGAGAGGCGCACAATAACGCGCTTCGGCCAGAAGGCTGCGCCGAGCGTCGCGATCCCTTCCGTCAGGCGACCGATATAGAACTCAACCGGCGAATCGAAACCCTTCATCATTTCGCGGATTTCGTTTTGCAGCTTCGGCTCCTGGTCGTCAAACTCCAGCAGCGCGCGCGGGTGCACGCCGATCATACGGTTGATAATAAACTCGAGACGCGCCAGCCCGACGCCTTCGTTTGGCAGACAGGCGAAGTCAAAGGCGCGATCCGGGTTGCCGACATTCATCATGATCTTCAGCGGCAGATCCGGCATGGTGTCAACGCTTGAGCTTTTCACGCTGAAATCGAGCAGTTCGGCATAAACATAGCCGGTGTCGCCTTCGGCACAGGAGACCGTCACTTTTTCGCCGGTTTTGATGCGATCGGTGGCATCGCCGCAGCCGACCACCGCCGGAATACCCAGCTCACGGGCAATAATCGCCGCATGGCAGGTGCGCCCGCCGCGGTTGGTGACAATCGCCGCTGCCTTTTTCATGATCGGCTCCCAGTCCGGGTCGGTCATGTCGGTGACCAGCACGTCGCCAGGCTCAATCAGGTTCATCTCGCTGATATCGTGGATCACTTTCACCGTGCCCGCGCCTATGCGGTGGCCGATGGCGCGCCCCTCGGCGATGATCTTGCCCTGCGCATGCAGGGTGTAGCGCTCCATCACCTGGCCGCGCGAGCGCACGGTTTCCGGACGCGCCTGCACGATAAAGAGCTTGCCGGTGTGGCCATCTTTCGCCCACTCGATATCCATCGGCCGGCCATAATGTTTTTCAATCTGCACCGCCTGTTTCGCCAGCGCCTGCACTTCCTCATCGGTCAGGGAGAAGCGATCGCGCTCGACCTGCGGCACATCTTCAATCTGCACCTGCTTGCCATGCTCCTGATTCGGCGCGTAGACCATGCGGATTTTTTTCGAGCCCATGGTGCGGCGCACAATCGCCGGGCGATCGTTGGCGAGCGTCGGCTTATGCACGTAGAACTCATCCGGATTGACCGCGCCCTGCACCACCATTTCACCCAGCCCAAACGCAGAGGTAATAAACACCACCTGGTCGAAACCGGATTCGGTATCAATGGAGAACATCACGCCCGAGGAGGCGAGATCGGAGCGCACCATGCGCTGCACGCCAGCCGAGAGCGCCACGCCACGGTGGTCGTAACCCTGATGCACGCGATAGGAGATGGCGCGATCGTTAAAGAGGGAAGCGAAGACATGCTTAATCGCCACCAGCACGGCGTCGTAGCCCTGCACATTAAGGAAGGTTTCTTGCTGACCGGCAAAGGAGGCGTCCGGCATATCTTCTGCGGTGGCGGAGGAGCGCACGGCAAATGAGGCCTCTGCATCATCTGCGGAAAGTTGGGCGTACGCTTCATGTACCGCCTGTTCCAGCGCGGGCGGGAACGGGGTATCCACAATCCACTGGCGGATCTGCGTTCCGGCTTTCGCCAGTTCGGAGACGTCGTCGATGTCGGTTTTATCAAGCAGTTCATAAATACGCTGATTTAAACCGCTCTGTTCGAGGAACTGATTAAACGCGTCGGCGGTGGTCGCAAATCCATTCGGTACGGAGACGCCCATACCGGAAAGATTAGTAATCATTTCACCCAGGGAGGCATTTTTGCCTCCAACTCTGTCTACATCATTCATGCCGAGTTGGTCATACCAAAGCACCAGCGGTGACGAGCCATTGTTGGACATCGAGACAATCCTTTTGTGATATATGAAGGGGTACATAACGTCTTACAGCGTTTTTTATCCTGGCATAATAAATTGAGTTGAAAAAACGGTGAATCGTGTAAGCAATTAGCCTTAGCGGTTTTTCGGACAGATACCCATCAATAAATGGTGACCAGGTTAATTCTCAATACCCAAGGGTTTGCGGCATTCCACAGTGCTAAAAAATGATCGCTGGAGTTCATCAAAAATAAAAACGCCATTTCATTTTAAAATGAGATAAAGGTTATACGCAGTGGCAGGCTTTTTAATTTAAGCTTTCAGATAATTGCGCATCACACTCAGGATGGGATTAATGGACAACGCAGTCGATCGTCACGTGTTTTATATTTCCGATGGAACCGCTATCACCGCTGAAGTATTAGGCCATGCGGTGATGTCGCAATTTCCGGTTGCCGTCAGCAGCATCACCCTGCCCTTCGTAGAAACCGAGAGCCGCGCCCGTGCGGTCAAGGAGCAGATAGATGCGCTCTATCAGCAGACCGGCAATCGCCCGTTGGTCTTCTACTCGATTGTGTTGCCGGAAATCCGCGCCATTATTTTGCAATGCGAAGGGTTCTGTCAGGATATCGTGCAGGCGCTGGTGGCGCCGCTGCAGCAGGAATTAAAACTTGATCCGACGCCGATTGCCCATCGTACCCATGGCCTGACGCCGGGAAATTTGACCAAGTATGACGCGCGTATCGCCGCCATTGATTACACGCTGGCGCACGATGATGGTATTTCGTTGCGCAACCTCGACCAGGCGCAGGTGATTTTGCTCGGCGTCTCCCGCTGCGGTAAAACACCCACCAGCCTCTATCTGGCGATGCAGTTTGGTATTCGCGCCGCGAACTACCCCTTTATTGCGGATGATATGGATAACCTCGGCCTGCCTGCCGCGCTCAAGCCGTTACAGCATAAACTTTTTGGTCTGACCATTAATCCTGAGCGCCTTGCAGCCATCCGCGAGGAGCGCCGCGAAAACAGCCGCTACGCGTCGTTACGCCAGTGCCGTATGGAGGTGGCCGAAGTGGAAGCGCTTTACCGCCGCCATCAAATCCCCTGCCTTAACAGCACCAACTACTCCGTTGAGGAGATCGCCACCAAGATGCTCGATATGATGGGATTAAGCCGTCGCATGTACTAATAAGCTAGTACATGAATGCATTCTGCGCTATCATGCTTGCCACTGATGTGTTGCGCCCCGTAGCAGGCTTGTTTTCAGCCGCGATTGGTTTATGGTGAGCGCATCACTTCCGGCACTTTTGCCGCTGAAGCCCCTAATTTCGAGATCGTTAATGAACAAAACAGATGAACTTCGCACCGCGCGTATTGATAGCCTGGTGACGCCTGCGGCGCTGGCACAGCGCTACCCTGTCAGCCCGGAGGTCGCCGCCCATGTGACGGCCTCGCGGCGGCGTATCGAAAAAATCCTTAATGGTGAAGATCGCCGCCTGCTGGTGGTTATCGGCCCCTGCTCTATTCACGATCTGGATGCGGCGATGGAGTATGCCCGCCGCCTGCAAGCTCTGCGCACGCAGCACGAGGCGCAGTTAGAGATTGTGATGCGCACCTATTTTGAAAAACCGCGCACGGTGGTCGGCTGGAAGGGGTTGATCTCCGATCCCGATTTGAACGGCAGCTATCGCGTGAATCACGGTATCGAACTGGCGCGCAGGCTGCTGTTGCAGGTCAACGAACTGGGTGTGCCGACCGCCACCGAGTTCCTTGATATGGTTACCGGCCAGTTTATCGCCGATCTGATTAGCTGGGGCGCCATCGGCGCGCGCACCACCGAAAGCCAGATCCACCGAGAGATGGCCTCAGCGCTCTCCTGCCCGGTGGGCTTTAAAAACGGCACCGATGGCAATACCCGCATCGCCGTGGATGCAATCCGCGCCTCCCGCGCCAGCCATATGTTCCTGTCACCGGACAAAGATGGTCAGATGACCGTTTACCAGACCAGCGGGAACCCATGGGGCCATATCATTATGCGCGGCGGCAAGCAGCCAAACTTTTATCCGCAGGATATCGCCAACGCCTGCGACACGCTGCGCGAGTTTGATCTGCCGGAGCAACTGGTGGTCGATTTCAGCCACGGCAACTGTCAGAAACAGCATCGCCGCCAGCTTGAGGTGTGTGATGAGATCTGTGCACAAATTCGCAATGGTTCAACGGCCATTGCCGGTGTGATGGCAGAAAGTTTCCTCAAAGAGGGAACGCAAAAAATTGTTGCCGGGCAGCCGCTCATCTATGGTCAGTCGATCACCGACCCGTGCCTTGGCTGGGATGACAGCGTGCTGCTGCTGGAGAAACTGGCCGCGGCCGTCGCCACGCGCGGCTAACCCGCGACTCTGCGATGCTGGCAGATGTTACCTACAGATTTTAGGGGGATCGGCGCGATCTCCCTGAAACACACTTGCCTCATTGCGCGGTTTATCGATAATGATTCTCATTGTTGATTTACCGTTAAGCGCGACTTTGTCTATGGATAGCTCCGCCACGCCCACCAGCCCGCACGAAAAACCGGATCAGATTCATGCCGACGATCGGCATATCACCAGCCAGGCGCTGCTCGGTGAACAGCGCCGTATTGTGATTGAGCATAACGGGCAGCGCTATTTGCTGCGCGAAACCCATGCCGGCAAGCTGATCCTCACCAAATAAACTAGCTCGAGCAGCTTACTTCCAGCCGTTTGCCCCAGTCCGGCGGACGGCGGGCATAATCATCGCTGCGATCGCTAAAGGGCTGGCGCAGGATCTCATGCAGCCTTTCCAGCTCTGCCATATCGCCCTGCTCCGCCGCATCGATGGCGCGCTGCGCCAGCCAGTTGCGCAACACCACCGCCGGGTTAACGCTCTGCATCTGCTGCTGCCGTTGCGCATCGTCAATCCCTTCCTGCTGCAGACGCTGGCGATAGGTGGCGAACCAGTTATCAAACGCGCCGCGATCGATAAACTCATCGCGCAGCGGCGAGTCCGCACTCTGCTGCTCAGTGTGGCTTAGCATGCGGAAGGTGCGCGTATAGTCGCTTCCTTCCCGCGCCATCAGCGCAAACAGCGCGTTGAGGATCTCATTATCCCCCTCTTGCGGCACAAACAGGCCGAGCTTGCTGCGCATCAGGCTGCCATACTCGGTCAGCAGCTCTGTCTGATACTCATCCAGCGCCCCATTCAGGGCATCGACAGCAATAAACGGCGACAGGGTCTGTGCCAGGCGTTGCAGATTCCACTGCGCCACCACCGGCTGATTTTCAAAACTGTAGCGCCCCTGGTAGTCAGAGTGGTTACAGATAAAGGCCGGGTTGTAGTCGTCAAGAAAACCATAAGGACCGTAGTCCATCGTCAAACCGAGGATCGACATATTGTCAGTGTTCATCACGCCGTGGGCAAAACCGACCGCCTGCCAGCGGGCAATCATCACGGCGGTACGCCGTACCACATCGCGGAACCAGGCGACGTAGCGATCAGGCTCCTCCTGCAGGTGCGGCCAGTGATGACGAATGACAAAATCGGCCAGCTCGCGCACTTTTTCAGGCTGACGACGATAGTAGAAGTGTTCGAAATGGCCGAAACGGACATGGCTTTCCGCGATACGCATCAGCATCGCACCCTGCTCGCGGGTCTCGCGCATCACCGGTGTGTCGCTGGTGACAATGCTTAACGCACGGGTGGTGGGAATGCCGAGATAGTGCATCGCTTCTGAGGCAAGGCTTTCGCGAATGGTAGAACGCAGCACCGCGCGACCATCGCCCATGCGCGAGTAAGGTGTAAGCCCGGCCCCTTTCAGGTGCCAGTCGCGGGTGGAACCATCTGCCAGTTGCTGTTCACCGAGCAGAATGCCGCGCCCGTCGCCCAGTTGCCCGGCCCAGACACCGAACTGATGCCCGCTATAGACCTGCGCCAGCGGCGACATGCCGGGCAGCAACGTTTCGCCGCCCCAAACGCCAGCGCCGGATTGGGGGTGAAAAAGCGCCTCGGGCACGCCGAGGGTTTCTGCCAGCGGGGCGTTGCGCCAGATAAGGCGCGCATTGCTTAGCGGAGTGGGTGTTAACGCAGTGTAGTAATCTGGCAGTTCATCACGCCAGCGAGTGGTAAAAGTCAGGGTCATAGATCCTCCAGCCTTTTAGTGTAGTGCCTAATGCGGTGTTTAAACACCGGGCAACACAAGGGCTATGGATGGACCAGTGACGTCAGCTGCGCAGGGCTAACCGCAGGCCAGAGTGCGCCTTGCATGGCGCTGAACTGAAACGCCCTTGCGCGCTTATACGATGGCTCATCATCAATGCCGGCAATCATCACCGCATCGCAATAGGGTTCAACCTGCGAAATGATGGCGCGCATAAAGGGTTCGAAGGCAAGCGTAGATAAACGTTGGTGAATAAAGTTTTTATCCAGCATGACCCGTTTAAACAGCCCATCAAATACCGCTTTGGTCGACGCAGTACCCACGCCGAAATTCCACAGCACCAGCGGATATTGTTTCGCCAGTAGAGACAGAATTTTGTTCTCTTTTCCGCTATTAAGATCTGGATAATTCTCATTGATAGCCAATTCGAGGCACGGGAATTTTCTCACCTGTGCCGCCAGCGTGTCATCAGTCAGTAATAGCTCACTTATTTCCGGCGAAATATTAATCCAGGCGGTAAGGTGATGCTGAATTAAAAAAAGCTGGCAGGCTTCAATGAGATCAAGTTGCTCAGTAAACAGCGTCACTTTTTCAGCGGTCGTCAGGCGTGGCAAGACCAGCTCTGTCGGGGCGCGGACGGTGCTGTCCTTTCCAACAAAGTTAACGATAATTTCGACACCCTGAAGCACTCCGTTACCGTCTCTTGCTGGCAGTAATAAAAGCTCAGAGCGATAGCTGTAATCGAGAGAAACTATCATTTTGCCAGCCCCGCATTATGGGTTAAATCCGGCGTTAACAAACCTGTCTGACGATATTCCATATTTACTGATTTTAATGAGATTGGCTTCATTTTTTTCCCGTTCTATTTTTTTACCCTCCCCTCCGTTGTTATTCGTTTGCTCACGCATTCTCCTGCCCCTGGCGGTGAGTCGCGAACAATCATAATTAATTTAAAAAAAACGAATTAGTGGAAACGTCCTGGTTTATATGAAAATGTTCAGCCGCCACAAACAAAAAAGGGAGGCCTGCATTACGCGCGCTCCCTTTTTTTGCACCGTTGTCGATGTCACGTCAGATACGCCGCGCCTGCCAAAAATTTTTGCGCCAGTAGACATTATCCAGCGAAGAGCGCATCACGCCCCGGCTGGTTGAAGCGTGAATAAAGGCGTTATCAGTGTCGTAGATGCCGACATGCAGCCCGCTCTCGCCAGAGCCGGTTTTGAAAAACACCAGATCGCCTGGCAGCAGATCCTCTTTGTCGATCTCGGTACCGAGCTTCGCCTGTTGGCGCGTTTCACGCGGCAACTGCAGCGCGAATTTGTCGCGGAACGTCATCATCACAAAGCCCGAGCAATCAACGCCTGAACGCGCCATGCCGCCATAGCGATAGGGCGTGCCGCGCCATTCGCTCAGTTGATCGTTCAGATTGGCGATCACCGTAATCGAGTCCGACAGCCGTGGGTTCGGCGGGGGGGCGCGATGAGAACTACATCCTGCAAGGAAAAGCGCTGCCGCCAGTAAAAACCAGATACGCATTCTGCAATACGCCTCGTTATCTCTTTTTATCGGATTAATCTACAGTGGGAGCGCGAGTTGTGGCAAGTCACCATTGCGTCACACGGTCGGGATCAGCATTCGGTGGCCTTCCACCTCAACCTGCTGGAAAGCCATGCCGTAGGCGTCAGCCAGATGCGCAGGTGTCATCACCTCCGCTTTGGCGCCGCTCACCAGCAACTCTCCCTCACGCAATAGCCAGACCTGGTGGGCCTGGCGCAGCGTATGATTCAGATCGTGGCTGCTCATTACCACCGTAATACCAGCGCTGACCAGCTCGCCAATCACGCCATCCAGCGCCGCCTGTTGCGCCACATCAAGGCTGTTCATCGGCTCATCCAGCAGCAACAGCTGCCCGCGATCGTTGCCCTGCGGGTGGATCTGCAAAATCACCGCCGCCAGCCGCACCCGCTGCCACTCGCCGCCGGAGAGCTGGTTGGTTGCCCGCGCCAGCTTATCCTGCAGGCCAAGCTGACCGGCAATGTGGGTCAGCAGGGCGTGCTGGCTTTTATCAGGCTGATGCAGCGACAGATAGTGCCACACGGGCATGGCAAACGGCGCACTCTGCTGTTGGGCAAGATAGGCGCGATGCCGGGCCAGCGTCGTCGCCGACCACTGCTCAAGCGGTTGGCCGCCAAAGGTGATTTTACCCGGCCCGTCGGAAAGCCCGGCGATACGTGCGAGCAATGTGCTCTTCCCTGCCCCATTCGGCCCGACAAGATGCACGATCTGCCCGGGAGGCAGCGACACGCTCACCGGCGACAGCCTGCCCGGCTCAGCAACCTCCTGCAGCTGCATCAGCATCGGCATTACTTCGAGACGGCCTGCTTAATGGCGTTGACCAGCAGCGGATCGTCCGGCGTCATATCGGGTGAAAAGCGCTGAATCACCTGGCCGTCGCGGCCAATCAGGAACTTTTCGAAGTTCCATAAGATATCGCCCGGTGCCTGCGGTGCACGGCCTTTGCTGACCATGCGCTCATAAAATTCGCTGTCTGCCGGTGCGAGCGCCGTTGGTGCGGCAGCGATCAGTTTTTCATAGAGAGGATGGCGCGCGTCGCCATTGACGTCGATCTTGCTGAACAGCGGAAAGGTGACGCCATAGGTGGTGCTACAGAAGGTTTTGATCTCCTCTTCCGAGCCCGGCTCCTGCCCGAGGAACTGGTTGCACGGGAAGCCCAGCACGCTAAAACCTTCCTCTTCCCACGCTTTCTGCAGGTTTTCCAGCTGCTCGTACTGCGGCGTCAGGCCACATTTTGACGCGACGTTAACCACTAAAAGCACCTTGCCGCGCCAGGCGCTGAGCGAGCGCTTTTCGCCATCAATGGTGGTGACTTTGGTATCCAGAATATTCTGTTGCATAACATCCCCTTAATGAATGTGATGGTTGCCGGGCTTAGCGCCCGACCCTCAATAATAGCCAGATAAACACCGGCGCACCTAGTGTCGATGTAACAACACCTATCGGCAGCTCTGCGGCGCTGAGCGCGAGGCGCGAGACAATATCGGCAAATAGCAACGCAACCGCGCCCGCCAGCGCGCAACCCGGAAGCAGAACGCGGTGATCGCTTAAGCCACATAAGCGCAAAATATGCGGGATCACGAGCCCGATAAAGCCGATAGCCCCGGCAATCGCCACGCTGACCCCAACCATCCAGCCGGTAGCCGCCACCAGCAGATTACGCCATAACCAGAGCGGCAACCCGAGCTGTCGGGCAGAGATTTCACCCAACGCTAACACGTTCAGTGCCGTGGATTGCAGGCAGATCCACACCATCACCGGCAGAAGTGCAGCCATCAGCCAGCCCTGCTGCCAGTCGACGCCGCTGAAGCCGCCCATCATCCAGTACATCAACTGACGTAAATCGAGCGAGGTGGAGAAGTAGACCGCCCAGGTCATTAAGGCGGTGCAGATAATGCCGAGCGCAACACCGGCCAGCAGTAAGCGGCTGGTGGAAAGATGGCGGCGCGCAAAGCGCAGCAGGATAAGCGTAACCATCAATGCGCCTGCAATGGCACAGAGACCTAGTGCCCAGTCGGGCAACATCCCGCCACCGAGAAACACTGCCGCAACCAGGCCGACCCCCGCGCCGCTTGACACGCCAAGCAGCCCAGGCTCTGCCAAAGGGTTTTCAAACAGCGCCTGCATGGTGGCACCACACAGCGCCAGCGCGGCACCCACCAGCAACACGGCGAGGGTACGCGGTAAGCGTATCTGCCAGACAAAAAGTTCGCCCTCAGGGGTGAACCAGCGATTGGGGGCTATCCACTGCTCGCCTGCGCAAAGACTTATGGTGAGCGCAAGCAGTAAAAGCAGCGCCAGCGCGCCGAGCCAGCGGCGGTTGCGTTGCTGTTGAAGATGGGCGTATGCCAGCATGGTTTCACGTTTACTCATCAGCCAGGTGACTGATTCTAAGAGGGATAGCGGATGCTGAAAAGAAAAAAGGCCGCGAGGCGGCCTTTTTGGTTAATGCAAAATCATTCAGCTTTGGGCGAAGCGTTTTCGACGCGGCTCTTTAACTTCTGGCCGGGTCTGAAGGTCACCACGCGCCGTGCTGTAATGGGAATATCTTCGCCGGTTTTTGGATTACGACCCGGACGTTGATTCTTGTCACGCAAATCAAAGTTGCCGAAGCCGGAGAGTTTGACCTGCTCACCATTTTCCAGAGCACGACGGATCTCTTCGAAAAACAGCTCTACCAGCTCTTTTGCATCCCGTTTGCTAAGCCCAAGCTTATCAAACAGATATTCTGACATTTCAGCTTTTGTAAGCGCCATAGGTTCAATCCCTCAATGATGCCTGGAATCGCTCTTTTAATGCCTCTACACATCTGGCAACGGTAGCGGCAATCTCCTCTTCTTCGAGTGTACGGCCGGTATCCTGAAGGATCAGACTGATGGCAAGGCTTTTCGACCCTTCCACGACGCCCTTACCGCGGTACACGTCAAACAAGTTTACGCCAACTACCTGATTTGCGCCAACTTTCTTACATTCAGCCAAAACATCTGCTGCGGGTACATTTTCATTGACCACAACAGCGATGTCGCGGCGGTTCGCCGGGAAGCGAGAAATCTCCTGAGCCTGAGGCACGGCGCGGTCTGCGAGAGCATTCCACTCCAGTTCAAACACCAGCGTACGGCCGTTCAGATCAAGCTTACGCTCCAGCTCCGGATGCACCACGCCGATAAAGCCAATGCGTTTATCTTTCAGATAAATCGCGGCAGATTGACCCGGATGCAGCGCCGGATTGGTCTCTGCGCGGAATTCGATAGCGCCTAATTTGCCGGTCAGCTCGAGCACAGACTCCAGATCGCCTTTCAGGTCGAAGAAGTCAACGCTGTTTTTCGCCAGGTCCCAGTGCTCTTCATAACGGTTTCCGCAGATAGCGCCCGCCAGCATCACGTCCTGACGGATGCCGAGGTTCGCCTGGGTATCCGGCACGAAACGCAGACCGGTTTCGAAAATGCGCACACGGCTCTGCTGACGGTTCTGGTTGTAGACAATCGTGCCTAACAGACCGGTCCACAGTGAGAGACGCATCACCGACATTTCGCTGGAG
Source organism: Kosakonia sp. CFBP8986 (assembly GCF_034044935.1). Lineage (NCBI taxonomy): Bacteria > Pseudomonadati > Pseudomonadota > Gammaproteobacteria > Enterobacterales > Enterobacteriaceae > Kosakonia > Kosakonia sp. CFBP8986. Next base: position 454,946 of record NZ_JAXCXB010000005.1, read on the forward strand.
ATTGGGCTTGGCAGCACCAGCGCTTCTTCGCCCGGGTGGAGCAACTGCTGCAGTTTCGGATCAACGAAGCTGTAGGTGATCACTTCCTGGTAGCCTTTGTCGTTAAGCATAGTTTTCACTCGCTTAAGGGACAAGTTGGCTTCGCGATGTTCGCCCATCACCAGCCCGGCCTGCACCGGCTCGTCAGGAATATTGTTGTAACCGTAAACACGGGCAACCTCTTCCACCAGGTCCTCTTCGATCTCCATATCGAAACGCCAGCTCGGCGCAACCGCCAGCCACTCATCCTGGCCTGCGGTCACTTCGCAGCCAAGACGGGTCAGAATATCGCTCACCTGCTCATCGGCAATGTGATGACCAATCAGACGATCCAGCTTGCTGCGACGCAGACGGATGATGGCGCGTTTCGGCAGTGACGCTTCATCAGTAACGTCAATAACCGGGCCCGCTTCACCGCCGCAAATATCCAGCAGCAGGCGCGTAGCACGCTCCATCGCTTTGTATTGCAGCTGCGGATCGACGCCGCGCTCGTAGCGGTGAGAAGCATCGGTGTGCAGACCGTGACGACGTGCGCGACCGGTAATGAAGAGCGGGTTGAAGAAGGCGCACTCCAGCAGGACGTTTTGCGTTTCGCTGTTCACACCGGAGTGTTCACCGCCGAAGATACCGCCCATCGCCAGCGCGTTGTTCTGGTCTGCAATCACCAGCGTGTCGGCACTCAGTTTCGCTTCGTTGCCATCAAGCAGCACCAGCGTTTCGCCCTCTTTCGCCATACGTACCACGATGCCGCCTTCAAGGCGATCGCTGTCGAAGGCGTGCATCGGCTGGCCGAGCTCAAGCAGAACGTAGTTAGTGACATCGACTACCGCATCGATTGAACGAATGCCGCAGCGGCGCAGCTTCTCTTTCATCCATAGCGGCGTCGGCGCGCTGACGTTGATACCTTTGACCAGGCGGCCCAGGTAGCGCGGACAGGCCTCTTTCGCTTCCACAACGATCGGCAGCGTATCGTTAATGGTTGCAGCAACCGGCGCGATTTCTGGCTCGTTCAGCGGGGATTTATTCAGCACCGCAACGTCGCGAGCCACGCCGATAATGCCCAGGCAATCGGCACGGTTTGGCGTAACGCTGATTTCGATGGTGTTGTCGTCAAGCTTCAGGTATTCACGAATATCGGTGCCGATCGGCGCATCTGCCGGCAGTTCAATAATGCCGTTGTGATCGTCGGAAATACCGAGTTCGGAGAAGGAGCAGAGCATCCCTTCAGAGGGTTCACCGCGCAGTTTCGCCGCTTTGATTTTGAAATCGCCTGGCAGTACCGCGCCGACTGTCGCTACGGCCACTTTGAGCCCGAGACGGCAGTTCGGCGCGCCGCAGACGATATCCAGCAGGCGATCGCCGCCCACATTCACTTTTGTTACGCGCAGTTTGTCAGCGTTCGGGTGCTGAGCGCACTCCATCACTTCGCCAACCACCACGCCATGAAACGCGCCGGCGACTGGTTCAACGCCGTCCACTTCCAGACCGGCCATGGTGATCTGCCCGGAGAGCGCTTCGCTATCAACCGCTGGGTTCACCCATTCGCGTAACCACAGTTCACTGAATTTCATTGTTTCGCCTGCCCTTATTTAAACTGTTTGAGGAAACGCAAATCGTTTTCGAAGAATGCGCGCAGATCTGTCACACCGTAGCGCAGCATGGTGAGACGCTCCATCCCCATGCCAAACGCGAAGCCGGAGTAGATTTCCGGGTCGATGCCAACGTTACGCAGCACATTCGGGTGAACCATGCCGCAACCCAGCACTTCCAGCCATTTACCGTTTTTGCCCATCACATCCACTTCGGCGGAAGGTTCGGTGAACGGGAAGTATGAGGGACGGAAGCGGATTTGCAGATCCTCTTCAAAGAAGTTACGCAGGAAGTCGTGCAGCGTCCCTTTCAGGTTGGTAAAGCTGATGTTTTTATCAACGATCAGCCCTTCCATCTGGTGGAACATCGGGGTATGGGTCTGATCGTAGTCGTTACGGTAGACGCGGCCCGGGGCAATAATGCGGATCGGTGGCTGCTGGTGTTCCATGGTGCGGATCTGCACGCCTGAGGTCTGCGTACGCAGCAGACGCGTGGCGTCGAACCAGAAGGTGTCGTGATCGGCACGCGCCGGATGGTGACCCGGAATGTTCAGCGCGTCAAAGTTGTGGTAATCGTCTTCGATCTCCGGCCCGGTAGCGACGGTAAAGCCCAGCTCGCCAAAGAAGCTCTCGATGCGATCGATGGTACGCGTTACCGGGTGCAGACCGCCATTTTCAATACGACGGCCCGGCAGGGAGACATCGATGGTCTCTGCGGCGAGGCGGGCATTCAGCGCAGCGCTTTCGAGATCGTTTTTGCGCGCGTTCAGCGCTTGCTGAACCTGCTCTTTGGCTTCGTTGATTACCGCTCCGGCGGCCGGGCGCTCTTCTGGCGGCAGCTCACGCAGGGTGGTCATCTGAAGGGTCAGATGCCCTTTCTTACCCAAATATTCGACGCGTACGTTGTCCAGCGCGGCGACATCTGAGGCATCGTTAATGGCTGCCTTCGCACTGGCAACCAGCTCTGCGAGATGTGACATGGTTTTCCTCGTTATATGACGATATTTACACGCGGCAGATACAAAAAAAGCCTCCACAAGGGAGGCTTTCTGGCGCTGTTTTCCGTTTCTTCTTTCACGCGCAAGCCCCCTGGATTCAGGTGCTAAAGTAAAAAAAGAAGCGGAAAATAGCAGCATTCATGCTTGCATTACCTTAATCGGCTACGTGGCGACGATGGGCTATTGAAAACGCATCACGGCAAAAAGTCAATGTATTGATACTGTTAAAGCAAAAGAGGGAGCCAGGCTCCCTCTCTTAAACTGGCTTACGCCAGAGCTGCTTTCGCTTTTTCAACCAGGGCAGAGAATGCCACTTTGTCGAATACGGCGATGTCAGCCAGGATCTTACGGTCAATTTCAACAGAGGCTTTTTTCAGGCCGTTGATGAATTTGCTGTAAGAAATACCGTTCTGACGTGCTGCTGCGTTGATACGTGCAATCCACAGCTGACGGAACTGACGCTTTTTCTGACGACGGTCACGATAAGCGTACTGACCAGCTTTGATAACAGCCTGGAAGGCAACACGGTAAACGCGTGAACGCGCGCCGTAGTAGCCTTTAGCTTGTTTCAAAATTTTCTTATGACGTGCACGTGCAATCACACCACGTTTTACGCGAGCCATATGCTCTCCTGTATATTCTAATTAAAAAGTTAAAAGGTTAACGACTTATGCGTACGGCAGGCACGCGATGACCAGGCCCAGATCGCCTTTAGAAACCATGGCTTTCGGACGCAGGTGACGTTTACGCTTGGTAGCTTTTTTGGTCAGAATATGACGCAGGTTAGCATGCTTGTGCTTAAAACCACCTTTACCGGTTTTTTTGAAGCGCTTAGCAGCACCGCGTACGGTTTTGATCTTTGGCATTTTTCAATTTCCACTTCGCATTGTTAATAAACGAAACAAAGGCGAACTAAACCCGCGAGCACGAGGCCCACAGGTTTAATTACTTGATGGCCTTACTGTTTCTTCTTAGGAGCAAGCACCATAATCATCTGGCGGCCTTCGATCTTCGTAGGGAAGGATTCGACAACTGCCAGTTCGACCAGATCTTCTTTCACGCGGTTAAGCACTTCCATACCGATCTGTTGGTGGGCCATCTCACGACCGCGGAAACGCAGTGTGATCTTGGCCTTATCGCCCTCTTCAAGAAAGCGAATCAGGCTGCGGAGTTTTACCTGATAGTCGCCTTCATCTGTACCAGGTCGGAATTTGATTTCCTTGACCTGAATAACTTTTTGCTTCTTCTTCTGTTCCTTAGAAGATTTGCTCTTTTCATAGAGGAACTTGCCGTAGTCCATTATACGGCAAACGGGCGGCTCGGCGTTAGGGCTAATTTCAACTAAATCAACCCCGGCTTCTTCAGCTTTTTCCAGAGCTTCTCGCAGACTCACAATACCAAGCTGCTCGCCTTCCAGACCAGTTAAGCGAACTTCCAGGGCGCGGATCTCGCCATTAATACGATTGGGACGCGCCGTTTGAACTCGTTTTCCGCCTTTAATACCTTATTCCTCCAGTTGTTTAAGACTGCGGCTGCGAATCTCTTGTTGCAGCTTCTCGATAACTTCATTTACGTCAAGGCTACCCAGGTCTTTACCGCGACGGGTACGCACAGCAACTTTGCCGGCTTCAACCTCTTTGTCACCACAAACAAGCATATAAGGGACACGACGTAAAGTGTGCTCGCGGATTTTAAAGCCTATCTTCTCGTTTCTCAAGTCTGCTTTTACACGAATGCCTGCATTTTGCAGTTTCTCTGTCAATTCGTTGACGTATTCAGACTGTGAATCAGTGATGTTCATGACCACTAACTGTACCGGCGCAAGCCAGGTTGGGAAGAAGCCTGCGAACTCTTCAGTCAGGATGCCGATAAAGCGCTCCAGTGACCCAAGAATTGCGCGGTGAATCATAACTGGAACCTGACGCTCGTTGCTTTCGCCCACATAAGAGGCGTTCAGACGAGCCGGCAGGGAGAAGTCCAGCTGTACCGTTCCGCACTGCCATGCACGATCGAGGCAGTCATAAAGGGTAAATTCAATTTTCGGACCGTAGAATGCGCCTTCACCCAGCTGATATTCAAATGGGATATTATTCTCTTCCAGCGCAACTGCCAGATCCGCCTCAGCACGATCCCACATCTCGTCACTACCGATACGTTTCTCGGGACGGGTGGAGAGTTTGACAACGATCTTTTCGAAGCCAAACGTGCTGTACATATCGTAGACCATACGGATGCAGGCGTTCACTTCATCGCGAACCTGCTCTTCCGTACAGAAGATGTGCGCATCATCTTGCGTAAAGCCGCGCACACGCATCAGACCGTGCAACGCACCCGATGGTTCATTACGATGGCAGCTACCGAACTCCGCCATACGCAGCGGCAGGTCGCGGTAGGATTTCAACCCCTGGTTGAAAATCTGCACATGTCCCGGGCAGTTCATCGGTTTGATGCAGTACTCACGATTCTCCGAAGAGGTCGTAAACATAGCATCTTTGTAGTTGTCCCAGTGGCCGGTTTTTTCCCACAGCACACGGTCCATCATAAACGGGCCTTTCACTTCCTGGTACTGATACGCTTTGAGCTTAGAGCGTACAAACGTTTCCAGTTCACGGAAAATGGTCCAGCCATCGTTGTGCCAGAATACCATACCCGGCGCTTCTTCCTGCATATGGTACAGGTCAAGCTGCTTGCCGATTTTACGGTGGTCGCGTTTTGCGGCTTCTTCCAGACGCAGCAGATAGGCGTTAAGCGCTTTTTTATCTGCCCATGCGGTGCCGTAAATGCGCTGCAGCATCTTGTTGCTGCTGTCGCCGCGCCAGTAAGCGCCCGCCGTTTTCATCAGTTTGAAATGGTGGCAGAAACGCATATTCGGTACGTGCGGACCACGGCACATATCGACGTATTCTTCATGATGATACAAGCCAGGCTTATCATCATGGGCAATATTTTCATCAAGAATGGAGACTTTGTAGTTTTCACCGCGTGCGACAAACGTTTCACGCGCTTCCTGCCAGCTCACTTTCTTCTTGATAACGTCATAGTTGGATTCGGCGAGCTCGTGCATACGTTTTTCGAGCGCGTCGATATCTTCCTGAGTCAGGGTGTGGTCGAGATCAACGTCATAATAGAAGCCGTTGTCGATAACCGGACCAATCGCCATTTTGGTGTGCGGCCACAGCTGCTTAATCGCATGGCCCAACAGATGCGCACAGGAGTGACGGATAATCTCCAGTCCTTCCTCATCTTTTGCGGTGATAATAGAAAGGTTTGCATCACTGTCGATGATATCTGAAGCATCGACCAGTTCACCGTTGACGCGTCCGGCAATGCAGGCTTTCGCCAGGCCAGGGCCAATATCAAGCGCGACATCCAGGGGACTTACGGCGTGGTCATAATGGCGTTGACTGCCATCAGGAAGCGTAATTACAGGCATTTCATTTCCTTAATTTGCAGTGGTGCGCCACACGAAAGAGCACATGCAAAATGAGATTTCAAAGATATAACAGCCGCTTAGATAAGTTTTCTCGCTTCACTCTGCGGAATATGTATCGAACGGTGATGACCGCACTTTACCCTTACCCGCTGCTGTTAAGTACCCGACAATAGTACACATTTGCACTCTGTGTTGAAAGGGCTAGTGTGACGCGGATCGTTTTTGCGCCCTTTTCCGGCTCTATTTGGGAGTGGGTCGCCATTCAACGACGCTGGCGCAAAGAAGGTATTATCTGATTTTTCGTTTACATCTTGACACAACCGGGGTAGAAGCAGTCTATTTGGCTTCCCATTAACCCCCTAACCCACTGATAAATCATGGTAATAGTTTATATCTTAGCCATCATCCTGCTGATTGCTATTGTTATTTTTGCCTTCTACAAACACAGTAAAGTGAAATATTCACAAACCCTTCCGGTTTCACCGAGAAAACGACGCTAGGGCTTTCGCTTCTCCCGGGCACGCAGCAATGCGTGCCCTGTTGGAACCCGCCTCAGGCATCGAAACCCAGAGCGCGAATCACCTCTTCCATCGCCGCCTCTGTCAGTTCGGTACGTTTGATTCTCTGATTAGCCAGCATGGTTCTTACCACACCCGCAATAACAATATGCTTAGGCTCCTGTCCCAGGTCACGCATCTCAAGCACCACCTTGCCCACCACCCGGCACATCTCATCGTATAACGCCGCATCATTCAACTTGCCCATATCGCCCCACTTTTTTCATTAGAAAGCCTTGAGTAAAACGCAATCTATCCTTACACCCGTTGCCTGTAAGTGTGCCACAACACAGCAAATCTATAGCGGAAATGTAAAAGGACTTGTTTTTTATACAGTTGCGCAAAGTTAAATTTCCTTATCGATTTACCTTAAAGAAACTCACTACTGTTGCCGATAAATAGAGCATTCGTGGTTTGAATGATATAGCGACGGTAATGCAAGCGATCAATTACAACGAGATGACGGGATTGAACCTGACGGTTCGAAAAACAACCTCATCGACTCTTCAGGAGTCAATTGAGCGCTTGTCGTCAGGTTTACGAATCAATGGCGCAAAAGACGATGCGGCAGGCCAGGCCATCGCCAACCGTATGCGTTCAAACAGCAACGCAGACACTGTGGTTTCCCGCGGGCTGGATGACGCCATCAGCATGGCACAGACCGCCGATGGTGGCCTGAGTACCATTAGCGAACGGCTGATTCGCGCTAAAAGCCTGGCTATCCAGGCCGGCAACAGCACGCTTTCCGAAGGCGACAGACAGAGCATTCAGAATGAATATAAAAGTATTCTGGATACCATTCAGTCGATTTCCGAGGGTACGGAGATTTTCGGCAGCTACCCGCTGGCAACGGACTCGCCAGAGCTACCGCCGCAGCTTATCGGCGATGTGCCGCCGCTGAGTACGAAATTTCCGGTGAGCGGGACGGACTACTCCTTCAGTTCTGGGATCGTCTCGCTGGCCTATATCCCGGCGGGGGCGGAAAATATTACGTTGACCATCGACTCGCTGGGGTTAGATGACGATATCCAGCTCTTTACGCGTGACGGTAAACATCTGGCAGGCACGCCAATCAACGGCAGCGATCCGGATTACACCTGGAAAAGCCGCGGTATCACGGATTCTGCGAAGGCGACCAGCCGCGTATTGACTGCAGCGAACGGTTTCAAGAGTGGCGCCACCTATGATGACTCGCTGCTGATTGAAGGGGGTACGTCCTGGGCATTAAATGGCAGCGAGACGCTCGCCTATCACGGCATGACCATCAAATACAGCGGCGATGGCGATCGTTACGAGTCCGCTGCGGCCTACAATGACGGCAGCAATGGTTCGAACCGCCTTGAGCGGTTAAAAATAGATAATGTCACCGAAGATCTGGTGGTGATGATTGTGGGTAGCGGTTCTTTCACCAGTAACCTGACCTGGGGCGATCTGCCAAAACCAACGATTACGCCGGAAGTGCCGCCTAAGCAGAGCAGGCCGTGGGAAGTGGTGACCAGTGCCACTGTCGGGGATGAGATCAAATCAACGACCATTCCGACCACGCCCGCGGATGTTAAATCCCTCGGCTTAACCGGCACGGATCTGCTGTCAGAAACCACCGCAGGTAAGGCGATGGGCAAACTCGACCAGGCGCTGGAAAAAGTGAGCGGTTACCGCGCGCAATATGGCGCTTTTATTAATCGTTTTGAATCAAACAAATCGGTGCTGGCGCAGCAGAGTGTCGCCACGCAAGCGGCAAAGAGCCGGATAGAAGATGCAGATTACGCGCTGGAAGCGAGCAAGATGGCTAAAGCGCAGCTGTTACAGCAGGGTCAGGACGCCGTGCTAAAAGTGGCGAACCAGGCGGCGGAGAATATTCTCTCTCTCCTGCGTAGCTAATACTCTGAGATTTAACGCAACCAGAGATAAGCGTTATTAGCGCACTTTTTGCAAATAACTTTTCAGAATCAACTCATTATTAAGTCTGTCTTGCCAAATTTAAAAACCGGTACCGCATAATCCGGTTTTTAAATTAAGCAGATGAAACGGCTAAGAATAATCTTTATTCCCATCCACCGGCTACCAGCGTATGCGCATTAAAAGCAGCGTCATTAGTACCTTTTACTGCATGCGTGCCGGGGATCATGTTTGAACCCGCTTCGATGCTGGTGATGTGATTAGTAGATTGTGCAGGCTGTGCCGCGAATGCGCTGAAAGAGAGCGCAGAAATAACCAGCGCGGCGGCGGTTGTTGTGATTGTTTTCATGATTAAATTCTCTTGCTGAAATAGATTTAACTGGCCGGGCAGCAGCGTGCCCACAGCAAGAATTGTAGATCTGGATCACACTTTTTCCCAGTCAATTTATTTAGCCGTTCGTGTCAAATAAACTGAATATGTTTCTCAAAGAGGAAATGTGGAGAGAAAGTGCAGGAGCGAACTTATATAAAAATTAACCGGCGAATTGCGCACTGAGTGTAAATAAAAACGGGCCGGGTAATCCGGCCCGTCCAGTTAAATTGAATACCCTAAGGTAATCGACGTTCTGCGATCGGTATGATCCGGAGCCGATGATGGCGGCTCGGAGTTCCAGGTCACGTTATAGGCAACTTTCAACGCGAAGTGGGAGTTAATCGCCACATTCAGCGCGGTTTCGGAGTTGACGGTGGTATCGTCCGCACCAAACACCGAAACGCCCTGGGTAAATTTCGCATTGTCAGAGAACTGCCACGCGTACGTGCCAGACGCATAGCCCAGCGCCGTCGTTTTGGTATCGCCGTTAGTGTACTTGTCATAACGTACACCCGGACCGAATTCGAGACGGAAGCTGTGAACCGGGCCATTCAGGAACTGACGACCATAACCGGCGGTAGCGATGTCACGGGCGTGGTAGCCGTTGTAGCGATCGGTCAACCAGCTCGCCTGGCCGAACAGGTAGTCGTAGTCAGTCATGTTATAACGGCTACGACCACCAACAGCATACTTCTCGGAAGAACGTTCGTCGTTAGACGAGGTATTACTGGCGTTACCCCACAGGGACCAGGCCGTAGAATCGCCATACCATGTCAGGGTAGAGTCAGCCGTCAAAGAGGAACTCTTTGTGTTGCCTGACTGACCGAGATAGCCACCGTTAACATTACCTTCAAACGGTTTTTTCGCGGAGGCGGGGTCATCCATGACAGTAAAAACGGTATCATCTGCGACAGCATTCATCGACGCAAGCACGCCCGCAGCCATAACCAGCGCGGGTACTGTCTTAAAAAGCTTCATTTTTTTTAAATCCGTACAGTAAATGAGACCAACACGGTCCCGGAAACTTTCTTATGGATCAATGACCAACGGTCCGCAGAAAGGTAACAAATTATAAAAAGACCGCTTAAACATATCAATGAAATCTTATTTGATTTTTTGAATAAGAGAGATCTCAGAATAATTGTTATAGATTCCGAAATATCACCGTAAAAATAATATCGTATTTAAAATCATACTGTTATTTACTTTCCCTTCGCTGTAAATGGTGCCAGGCTTACTGCACCCTACGTAACAGGAGGTCAATATGGTATCGATTTATACGCTGACGCTCGCGCCATCCCTCGATAGCGCGACAATAACGCCGCAAATTTATCCGGAAGGAAAACTCCGTTGCACCTCGCCGGTTTTTGAACCGGGTGGCGGCGGCATTAATGTTGCCCGCGCCATCGCCCACCTCGGCGGCAAAGCCACCGCGATTTTCCCGGCGGGCGGCGCAACCGGTGAACACCTGACTGCCCTGCTCGCCGATGAGCATGTCCCGACCCTCAGCGTGCAGACCGCCGACTGGACGCGACAGAACCTGCATGTGCACGTTGAGGCGAGCGGCGAGCAGTATCGCTTTGTGATGCCCGGCGCCGCCCTCAGCGAAGATGAGTTCCGCCAGATAGAAGAGAAAGTGCTGACGATAGAGAGCGGCGCAATTCTGGTCATCAGCGGTAGTCTTCCGCCTGGCGTACAGCTTGAAAAGCTGACGCAGTTGATTACCGTTGCGCAAAAACAGGGGATCCGCTGCATTATTGATAGCTCAGGCGACGCATTGGCCGCTGCGCTGGAGATTGGCAATATCGAACTGGTCAAACCCAACCAGAAAGAGCTTAGCGCGCTGGTTGGCCGACCGCTTAACCAGCCCCATGACGTGTTGCGTGCCGCACAGGAGATCATTAACAGCGGCAAAGCGCGCCGCGTAGTGGTTTCGCTTGGGCCGCAAGGGGCACTGGGGGTGGATCAGCAGGGCCATGTACAGGTTGTGCCGCCGCCGATGAAAAGCCAGAGCACCGTTGGTGCGGGTGACAGCATGGTCGGTGCCATGACCCTTAAGCTTGCTGAAGATGCCCCGCTCGACGATATGGTGCGCTTTGGCGTCGCAGCCGGCAGTGCGGCAACCATCAATCAGGGTACGCGCCTGTGTGCCAGTGAAGATACGCAAAAGATCTACGACTACTTACGCGGTGCTTAAGCGCGTTAACGCAGCGAGAGTCGCTGGCTATGGTCGACAAATAGTCGTCGCCGACTATGCTAAAAAAATTTGCATTAACAATGAGGTGAAATATGAGTAGCGATGGCATCACCCGCTACGTCGTCACGGTGAAATTTCACGATGAGACGCTAACGGATATTAATGAGCTGAATAACCACTTTACACTTGCGGGCTTTCTTATCACCATGGCGGACGACGATGGCAAGGTGCACGATCTGGGCACCAACACCTTCGGCCTGATTAGCGCCTTAAACGAGCAAGAGGTTCATGATCTCGCCAGCGGCCTGGCGGAAAGCGCCGTCGGGCGAAAATCCGATGTCACAGTTTCCACCTGGGAAACGTGGCGGCAACAAGAGCAATAAGTGCCATCCTGCGCCGTGCGTGCGCCTGGTGTGCGTTAAGTCGAATTTTTTCACAGCTTTAGTGCGCTAACCTAATGATCTGGCTGATTACATGGGAGAAATATCATGTGGCAAGCGATAAGTGGTCTGTTAAGCGAGCAACTGGGTGAAGGCGAAATTGAACAACGTGATGAGCTACCGGGCGGCGAAATTCACGCTGCATGGCGCATACGTTACGCAGGACGCGACTGTTTTGTTAAATGTGATGAACGCGCCCTGCTTCCCATCTTCACTGCCGAAGCCGATCAGCTGGCGCTGCTGGCGCGCAGCAATACGGTACGGGTTCCTGAGGTGTGGGCGGTCGGCAGCGATCGCGACTACAGTTTCCTGGTGATGGAGTATCTCCACGCCCGCCCGCTGGATGTGCATAGCGCATTTTTGCTGGGGCAGCAGCTTGCCCGGCTCCATCAGTGGAGCGATCAGCCGCAGTTTGGCCTCGACTTCGATAACGATCTCTCCACGACGCCGCAGCCGAACGCCTGGCAGCGCCGCTGGTCGACCTTTTTCGCCGAGCAGCGTATCGGCTGGCAGCTTGAGCTGGCGGCAGAGAAAGGGCTGCAGTTCGGCAATATCGATGCAATTGTTGAACATGTTCAGCAGCGGTTAGCTGGCCACCAGCCGCAGGCCTCTTTACTGCATGGCGATCTCTGGTCCGCCAACTGCGCTCTTGGCCCGGATGGCCCCTATATTTACGATCCCGCCTGCTACTGGGGCGACAGGGAGTGCGATCTGGCGATGCTGCCGCTCCATCCGGATCAGCCACCGCAGATCTACGACGGTTACCAGTCTATCTCCCCGCTCCCGCCCGACTTTCTCGACCGCCAACCGATTTACCAGCTTTATACCCTCTTCAACCGCGCCATTCTCTTCGGCGGTGAACATTTGATGAATGCACAGAAGGCGCTGGATCGGGTATTGGCCGCGTAAAAGTGAAAGGCTAAGAAGCCCGATCGCGAATGCTATCGGGCGCTGTAACTTTACAGAAAGCCGAGCAGCTTAAAGAAGAAGTACCCCGCCACAATGATAATGGCCGGCAGTACGTAGAGCGGGAAAATCTGCAGGAAAATGGTGTGGTTTGGCACGTTAATGCGCGCTTCGATCTGCTCGCGGGTCAGCCCCTCGTCGCCTTTGGCTTTTTCGAGGATCAGCTGGTTTTCCACCCCTTCACGCACAAAGCGTGCCTGGCGGCTCATGCGCGCACCGGAAGCCTGTAAAGCCAGGCCAATAAAGATCAGCGCGAAGATAATCCAGAAGAGAACGTTCATTCCCTGCTGAAAATGGGGCGTCGGCGAGTTGTACCAGAAGAGATTGAGGAATGGCGTATTGAACCGCATCATCTCAATCATCACGTGGGCGAAATCAAGCATCACGGCGTTAATACCGGGCTGTTTATCGCTATGCTCATACATAAACTTCACGATCGAAATAACGGTCGAAATAACGGCCGGAATAAAAATCACCCAACCCAGAACGCGTTTCAGTACGGCGATGCGTCCAGCTTGTTGATACGTCATGGATTCCCCTTGTTGTTGACGCACTGTTTGTGCCTTAGTCTACCTGCTGATAACTATTTTCGCCTGATTTTTAAAGACGCCAGGGTGAACGCATTGCCATACTCACTACCTTCACCCTGTTTAATTTCGCTAACCGGAGAGGTGTTATGTCTGCCCCGCGCCAAACAGTTGCAGCAATTTTTGATATGGATGGTTTATTAATTGACTCGGAACCGCTGTGGGATCGCGCTGAACTTGAGGTGATCTCAAGCCTCGGCGTCGACATCACGCGCCGCGGCGAGCTGCCTGATACGCTGGGCCTGCGCATCGATATGGTGGTTGATTTGTGGTATGCGCAACAGCCGTGGAGCGGCCCATCCCGCCAGCAAGTGACCGCACGAATCATTGAGCGCGCAATCGAGCTGGTAGAAGCCGAGCGCCCGCTGCTGCCGGGCGTGCGTGAAGCGCTGGCACTATGCAAAGCGAACGGACTGCGTGTCGGGCTGGCTTCCGCATCGCCGCTGCATATGCTCGAAAAAGTGCTGGCGATGTTCGACCTGCGTGACAGCTTCGATGCGCTGGCCTCTGCCGAGAGCCTGCCTTACAGCAAGCCGCACCCGCAGGTTTATCTCGATTGTGCGGCGAAGCTCGGTGTCGATCCTTTAGCCTGCGTGGCGCTGGAGGACTCCGTGAATGGGATGATTGCCAGCAAGGCGGCGCGCATGCGTTCGATTGTGGTGCCCGATGAGGAGCATCGTGCCGATCCGCGCTATGTGCTGGCGAATGTCAAACTCGACAGCTTGCAACAGCTCACCGCCGCGCATCTGCTCGGTTAACAATGTGCAGGAGCAACGCAAAGCTGCTCCTGCATCACAAAAATATTGAAACGTGATTTCATTTGTTTGTATTTTACGCTTCCGCCTTCTATTCTGATCCGCAGGCATTGACGCCCGTCACGACATGACATCACGCCGGAGTAGATATGATACTGGATGCTTTTAAGCTAACGGATAAAGTGGCTCTTGTAACCGGATGCGATACCGGTCTGGGCCAGGGAATGGCAATAGGGCTGGCGGAAGCAGGCTGCGATATTGTCGGTGTTAACCGGAAAATCCCTCATGAAACGGCAAAACGCGTCGAGGTGCTCGGCCGCCGATTTCACGCGATTCAGGCCGACCTGCGCGACCAGCAGCAGTTGGCCTCGATTGTCGATGAAGCGGTGAATAAGATGGGACACCTTGATATTCTCATCAATAACGCCGGAACGATCCGCCGCTGTGACGCCATCGATTTCAGCGAAAAGGATTGGGATGAGGTGATGGATCTCAACCTGAAATCGCTCTTCTTCCTCTCCCAGGCTGTCGCCCGGCAATTTATCGCCCAGGGCAGCGGCGGCAAAATTATCAATATTGCCTCGATGCTCTCTTACCAGGGCGGCATTCGCGTTCCCTCTTACACCGCCTCAAAAAGCGGCGTGATGGGCCTCACCCGCCTGCTGGCGAATGAGTGGGCGAAGCACAATATCAACGTTAACGCGATTGCGCCCGGCTATATGGCGACCAACAATACCCAGCAGTTGCGCGAAGATGCTGAACGTAATCAGGAGATCCTCGATCGTATTCCCGCTGCTCGCTGGGGCACGCCGGAGGATTTACAGGGCGCGGCGGTTTTTCTTGCCTCTTCGGCGGCTGACTACATAAATGGTTACACGCTGGCGGTCGATGGCGGCTGGCTGGCGCGCTAAATTAGCAGGATTGTGACAAAGAGTTACACCGTCACCTCTTCCGCCTACTGTACAAACATCCTATACTGTATGCATCGACAGTTTAGCGAGTTTGATCATGACGGCGGAAGGACACCTGCTTTTCTCCATAGCCTGCGCGGTGTTTACCAAGAATGCCGAATTGACGCCCGTACTTGCACAGGGCGACTGGTGGCATATTGTGCCTTCAGCCATTCTCACCTGCCTGCTGCCGGACATCGATCACCCGAAATCCTTCCTCGGCCAGCGGCTAAAGTGGATCTCAAAACCCGTTGCGCGCGCCTTTGGTCACCGCGGGTTTACCCATAGCCTGCTGGCGGTTTTTCTTGCGCTTACCCTCTTTGCCTTAAAAGTGCCTGACAGCTGGATCCTGCCGACGGACGCGCTGCAGGGTATGGTTGTCGGCTATCTTAGCCATATCGTTGCAGATATGCTCACGCCCGCCGGTGTGCCGCTGCTGTGGCCCTGCCGCTGGCGCTTTCGACTACCGATTCTCGCGTCACAAAAAGGTAACCAGATGGAGCGTGTGCTCTGCATGGCCCTGCTCACTTATGCCGTGTGGATGCCGCAAACCCTGCCCGAAAATGGTGCAATCCGCTGGTCATCCGAAGCGATAAATATCCTGCAAAATGAGTTCAATCGCTTTATTGATCGCCAGTCTGCACGATAAATAGTCGATTTCGAACACTTCGCTATAAAGCATTCCATTTGGATATAAGCCGCCCCGGGCACTTCTGCTAACCTTGCGCCACAGGATGACCTTGATGTCATCAATATAATGAAATCAGGAGAACGGGGATGAATTTTCCATTAATCGCGAACGTTGTCGTGTTCGCTGCACTGCTGCTTTTGCTGGCGCAGGCGCGCCACAAACAGTGGAGCCTGGCAAAGAAAGTACTGGTTGGTCTCGGGCTTGGCGTGGCATTCGGCCTCGCGCTGCAGGCCATTTACGGTGCCGATAATCCGGTGCTGAAAGAGTCTATTCAGTGGTTTAACGTGGTCGGTAACGGCTATGTACAACTGCTGCAAATGATTGTAATGCCGCTGGTTTTCGCCTCGATCCTCAGCGCCGTTGCACGTCTGCACAACGCCTCGCAATTGGGCAAAATTAGTTTCCTCACCATCGGCACGCTGCTGTTTACCACGCTTATCGCCGCGCTGGTCGGTGTGCTGGTGACCAATCTGTTTGGTCTTACCGCTGAAGGGCTGGTGCAGGGCAGCGCAGAAACCGCGCGTCTGAATGCCATCCAGAGCAACTACGTGGGCAAACTGGCCGATCTGACCGTGCCGCAGCTGCTGCTGTCGTTTGTGCCGAAAAACCCGTTTGCCGATCTGACTGGCGCAAGCCCGACCTCAATCATCAGCATCGTTATCTTTGCCGCTTTCCTCGGCGTTGCCGCGCTGAAGCTGCTGAAAGATGATGCGCCGAAGGGCCAGCGCGTGCTGACCGCCATCGACACGCTGCAGAGCTGGGTGATGAAGCTGGTGCGTCTGGTGATGCAGCTGACGCCGTACGGCGTGCTGGCGCTGATGACCAAAGTGGTTGCTGGCTCCAACATCCACGACATCATCAAGCTGGGCAGCTTTGTTATCGCCTCTTACCTCGGCCTCGGCATTATGTTCGTGGTACATGGCGTGCTGCTGGGCGTGAATGGCGTCAGCCCGCTGAAGTTCTTCCGTAAAGTGTGGCCGGTGCTGACCTTCGCCTTTACCAGCCGCTCCAGCGCCGCCTCTATTCCGCTGAATGTAGAAGCGCAGACCCGTCGCCTTGGCGTACCGGAGTCGATTGCCAGCTTCTCAGCCTCCTTTGGCGCGACCATCGGCCAGAATGGCTGTGCGGGTCTCTACCCGGCAATGCTGGCGGTGATGGTTGCACCAACGGTCGGCATCAACCCGCTGGATCCGATGTGGATCGCCACGCTGGTCGGTATTGTCACCATCAGTTCTGCCGGTGTGGCGGGCGTGGGCGGCGGCGCTACCTTCGCCGCGCTGATTGTGCTGCCGGCGCTTGGCCTGCCGGTTACGCTGGTTGCGCTGCTGATCTCCGTCGAACCGCTGATCGATATGGGCCGTACCGCGCTGAACGTGAGCGGCTCCATGACCGCCGGGACTTTGACCAGCCAGTGGCTGAAGCAGACAGATAAAACCATTCTGGACAGCGAAGAGCACGCCGAACTGGCGCATCGCTAAGCTTCACGTGTAAAAAAATAAAAACGCCTGCACACTGCAGGCGTTTTTTTTATTCCTCTATCTCGCCTTCCTGACGCATCTGCGTCGCCCAGCGCTGTGCCGCATCCGGCGTAGTGAAGGTCGGCGAGCGGCGAAAATTCTCGCCCATCAACACAAACGCGACATATTTAGCGCGCAGCCTCCAGACATCACGATAACCTTCGACCTTTGACGCATGGTCGGGGG
The DNA here is from genome assembly GCF_034044935.1 of Kosakonia sp. CFBP8986. Lineage (NCBI taxonomy): Bacteria > Pseudomonadati > Pseudomonadota > Gammaproteobacteria > Enterobacterales > Enterobacteriaceae > Kosakonia > Kosakonia sp. CFBP8986. The sequence goes on from NZ_JAXCXB010000005.1 coordinate 472,123, forward strand.
GCGCCGGTTCGACGCGCGGGACATAGCTGATAATGACTCGATTCTGTTGACGAAGCGTTTTCATAAGCGATGCATTCACTAAAGACAAATTTCACACACACGAAAGCCAATGATAGCCGATTGTGACCCCGCGCGTCGCGCCTGGCGTGAGCTTCTCTGCCTGTTTTCAAGGCCGGGCCGGTAAACGGGCGCGACCGGGACATTGTTCTATAGTTAGAAGGGTTAATGGCAATAACCTGCCTTTTTAGTCATGGAAAACAGGAGACGAGTTCAATGTCGCAGCATGAGAAAGAGACGCAACCTTCCCGCGCCCCGGTTGATGATGAAAACGAAGCCCGCCCGGGACTGGATTCCCTCGCACCATCCGATAATTCCCACCGCCCTTCACCAAAACCGACCGCACCCGGTGAAGAGCCCACCGCACCAGGCAGCCTGAAATCACCCGATACCGCCAATGAGAAATTGAATGCGCTGGAGCCGTTCCGCAAGGGCGGCGAGAATGCCGCGCTGACCACTAACCAGGGCGTGCGCATCAGCGACGATCAAAACTCGTTGCGCGCAGGCTCGCGCGGCCCGACGCTGCTGGAAGATTTTATCCTGCGCGAGAAGATCACCCATTTTGACCATGAGCGCATCCCTGAACGTATCGTGCATGCGCGCGGCTCGGCGGCGCACGGTTACTTCCAGCCCTACCGCAGCCTGCAAGATGTCACCAAGGCCGATTTCCTCTCCGACCCGGAAAAGATCACCCCTGTATTTGTGCGCTTCTCGACCGTACAGGGCGGTGCCGGTTCAGCGGATACCGTGCGTGATATTCGTGGTTTCGCCACCAAGTTCTACACCGAAGAGGGTATCTTCGATCTGGTCGGTAACAACACGCCGATCTTCTTCTTGCAGGATGCGCACAAATTCCCCGACTTTGTCCATGCGGTGAAACCGGAGCCACACTGGGCTATTCCGCAGGGCCAGAGCGCGCACGACACCTTCTGGGATTACGTCTCTCTGCAACCAGAAACCCTGCATAACGTGATGTGGGCGATGTCGGATCGCGGCATTCCGCGCAGCTATCGCACCATGGAAGGGTTTGGTATCCACACCTTCCGTTTGATTAACGCCGAAGGGAAAGCGACCTTTGTACGCTTCCACTGGAAACCGCTGGCGGGTAAGGCGTCGCTGGTGTGGGATGAGTCGCAGAAGCTGACCGGGCGCGATCCGGACTTCCACCGTCGTGAACTGTGGGAAGCGATTGAAGCGGGCGACTACCCGGAATATGAACTGGGGCTACAGCTGATCCCGGAAGAGGATGAGTTCAAGTTCGATTTCGACCTGCTCGACCCGACCAAACTGATCCCGGAAGCGCTGGTGCCGGTGCAGCGGGTCGGCAAAATGGTGCTCAATCGCAACCCGGATAACTTCTTTGCCGAAAACGAACAGGTGGCCTTCCATCCGGGCCATATTGTGCCTGGGCTGGATTTCACCAACGATCCGCTGTTGCAGGGGCGCCTCTTCTCCTATACCGATACGCAGATCAGCCGTCTCGGCGGGCCGAATTTCCACGAAATTCCGATTAACCGCCCGACCTGCCCGTACCACAACTTCCAGCGTGACGGCATGCACCGGATGGATATCGACACCAATCCGGCCAACTATGAGCCGAACTCTATCAACGATAACTGGCCGCGCGAAACGCCGCCGGGGCCGAAACGCGGCGGGTTTGAGAGCTATCAGGAGCGTGTTGAAGGGCATAAAGTGCGCGAGCGCAGCCCCTCATTTGGCGAGTACTACGCCCATCCGCGCCTCTTCTGGCTAAGCCAGACGCCGTTTGAACAACGCCACATCGTTGATGCCTTCAGCTTTGAGTTAAGCAAAGTGGCGCGTCCGTACATTCGTGAGCGCGTGGTCGACCTGCTGGCGCATATTGATGTCAACCTGGCGCAGTCCGTCGCGGAGAACCTGGGTATTACCCTGACGGAAGAGCAGTGCAATATTACGCCGCCACCTGCGGTAAATGGCGTGGAGAAAGATCCCTCCCTCAGCCTGTATGCCATTCCGGATGGCGATGTGAAGGGCCGTGTGGTCGCGGTGCTGCTGCATGACAATGTGCGTGCGCAGGATGTGCTTACTCTGTTGCAGGGGCTGAAGAACAAAGGCGTGCACGCCAAACTGCTCTACTCGCGCATGGGTGAAGTGGTGGCTGATGATGGCTCCCGCCTGCCGGTGGCGGCAACTTTTGCCGGTTCACCTTCGCTAACGGTGGATGGCGTCTTTGTGCCCGGCGGTGATGTCAGCACGCTGCTGCAAAATGGCGATGCCAAATACTACCTGCTGGAAGCCTATAAGCACCTCAAGACTATCGGTCTTGCCGGTGACGCCCGCCAGTTTAAAGGGGTGATCCACGTCAACCCGCAGGGCGAAGAGGGCATCATCGAAGGCGATATTGCCTCAACCGCGCTGGTGGAAGATTTTATCGAGCAGCTTTCCGCGCACCGCGTCTGGTCACGTATCAGTAAGATCGATAACGTGCCGGCATAAGGCATAAAAAAACCGGCCATATGGCCGGTTTTTTGTGTGCTCAGGCAAATTCAAAAAATTACTGCAGAGGTTTTTTCTGCTGAGACTGCTGCTGCGGCGCCTGCGGGTCGGTGTCGTATTCGGAACAGGTCTGATAACCCGAGTTCAGCACGTGACCGGTTTCGTCCAGTGCAACGAAGTAGGTTTCAGTTTTGCCGTTACGCTGACCCAGGATATAGGTCTGGCAGGTACCACGAGCGTGAACCATGCTCACTTCTGATGACGGACGGCCTGCAATCTGCATTACCTGCTGGCGGCTCATCCCTTTTTTCACATCTTTAACGACCGGCTGACTAACCTGATCTTTCGCGCGATCGTAAGCGGTACAACCTGCCAGCATAGTCAGTACTGCTGCGGCGCCCAGAATTCCTGCGATATTCTTATTCATATTCCATCCTCTTTAGTATCCGCTTCTGTATCAGCGTGTTAACTAAGCCTGGAATATAATATTGCTTTTTTCAACTTGAGACAGAAAATGATATATCTTTCGGAAAAATCTAATAAAAGTGCGTAACCGGCCTGAAACGGCGCAAATTACGGCACGCAAAACTGTGAACCTTGTCGTTTTCCCACGAAGGGGTTAGGTTTAATGAATAACAATTTGCAACCTGCACAGCAGGATTCAACAACGGAGGGGTTAATGGCTCTGCAACAAGAGATTATTCAGGCACTGGGCGTCAAGCCAACCATCAATGCCGAAGAAGAAGTTCGCCGCAGCGTGGATTTTCTGAAAACGTATCTGAAAACCTATCCCTTTATTAAATCATTGGTGCTTGGCATCAGCGGTGGCCAGGACTCGACGCTGGCGGGGAAAATCTCCCAGTTAGCCATCTCGGAACTGCGTGAAGAGAGCGGCGACAGCGAGTTACAGTTTATCGCCGTGCGTCTGCCCTACGGCGCGCAGGCTGACGAGCAGGATTGCCAGGACGCGATTGCGTTTATCAAACCTGACCGCGTCCTGACCGTCAATATCAAAGCGTCGGTGCTGGCAAGCGAACAGGCGCTGCGCGATACCGGTATTGAGCTGAGCGACTTTGTGCGCGGGAATGAGAAAGCGCGCGAGCGCATGAAAGCGCAGTACAGCATCGCCGGGATGTGCAAAGGGATTGTTGTCGGAACTGACCACGCCGCCGAAGCGGTCACCGGCTTCTATACCAAGTATGGCGATGGCGGTACCGATATTAACCCGCTGTTCCGCCTCAATAAGCGTCAGGGCAAGCAGCTGCTGGCGCACCTTGGCTGCCCGGAGCATCTCTATAAAAAAGCACCGACTGCCGATCTGGAAGATGACCGCCCTTCTCTGCCGGATGAAGCTGCACTCGGCGTCACCTACGAGAACATTGACGATTATCTGGAAGGCAAAACGCTGGATGAAGCAACCGCCCGCATTATTGAGGGCTGGTATGTGAAGACCGAGCATAAACGCCGTCCACCAATCACCATTTTTGACGATTTCTGGAAAAAACAGTAAACCGTGACGCCCGCTCAGGCCTACAGATCTGCTGTAGGCCTGCTAAGCGAAGCGGCAACGCTTCACTCTCCCACCCGCACTACCTGATCTTTCCAAATGTTTCTTTTTTAACCTGAACCACCCTGCTACACTGTACAAGTAACCAGTATCAGGAGTTCCGTGTGGCAAGGCGTCAATCGGCCCCGCGTCTTTCATTTGAGGCGGCGGCAATCTATGAATACCCCGAACATCTGCGTCAGTGGCTTGAGGCGATGCCTAAGCACCCTGGCGTCTATATTTTTCACGGTGACAGCGAGGCAATGCCGCTCTATATCGGCAAAAGCGTCAATATTCGCAGCCGCGTGATGTCCCATTTTCGCACCCCGGATGAAGCCTCCATGCTGCGCCAGTCTCGTCGCGTTAGCTGGATCTGCACCGCCGGTGAGATTGGCGCGCTGCTGCTGGAAGCCAGGCTTATTAAAGAGCAGCAGCCGCTGTTTAATAAACGCCTGCGCCGTAATCGCCAGCTCTGTTCGCTGCGCGTGGAGGAAGGTAAACCGCAGGTGGTTTACGCCCGCGAAGTGGATTTCTCCTCTTCCCCTCATCTTTTTGGTCTGTTTGCTAACCGGCGCACGGCGCTGCAGGCGCTACAATCCATTGCTGATGAAGAGAAGCTCTGTTACGGCCTGCTCGGTCTTGAACCGCTCAGCCGTGGCCGCCCCTGTTTTCGCTCGGCGTTAAAGCGCTGCGCCGGTGCCTGCTGCGGAAAAGAGAGCGTTGAAGAGCATAACAGCCGTTTTCTCGCCGCGATGGCGCGCATGCAGCTGGTGTGCTGGCCGTGGCAGGGCCCGATCGGATTAAAAGAGAGCTTTGGCGAGATGACGCAGTATCACATCATCCATAACTGGCTCTGGCTGGGTTCGGTCAATACGCCAGGCGAAGCGGCAGCCTTGCTGCGCACGCCCGCCGGCTTCGATCACGATGGCTATAAAATTCTGTGTAAACCGCTGCTGTCGGGTGAACACGAGATCGTCGAGCTGGCTTAGTGCCCGGCCAGCCACGTGATTTCGCTAAAGAGTAACTGCCCTTCGGCGCGTAGCAGCCGCAGGGTCTGCCTCCCCTCCTGCCAGCAGGCGCCCTGATCGGCGGTGAGCAGTTTATCGCCCAGCTGCCATGCGCCGCTCAGCACAAACACCACCCCGCCGCGTGAGCCGAAGGTGGTAAAGGTGCGATCGGCGATGCGCACGTTCGCCTGGCAGCGATCGCGGCGGGTCATAATATTAAAATCCATCGACATGCGGCCTTCGCAAAGCTCGGCTTTGACCGGCTGATCCCCGGCGAAGGTGAAGGGCTGGTGGCGTTTCAACGTATGGCGCACGCTGCCGCCGTTAAGCGTCACTTCTCCACCCTCAATCAGGGTGATCACGCGATCGACGCCGGGAAACGGCGTAAACTCGCCGTTTCCGGCCAGCGAGGCAATGCTGGCGCGCCAGTTAAATTCGCGGGTAGCAGGCGGAAAGCAGCAAATCTCGCGCGTTTCGCCTGCGCCATTTCGCCAGAGATTGACCGGCATTTTGCGAATATCAAAGAATTCCATCATCACTCCTGAATAGCACAGCGATACGCTGCGCCGCTGCTTCTGAAACAGCGTGCATTCTTGTTCTTGTTCACATTGCTATAAACAGGTTATCGGCAGCCAGGCAGCGATGCCTTAGGCTACGACGTAACCAGAGATGTAAAAAAGTATAAACTTCAGATAAGTAGCAACTTCGGGCACACAGGAACAACGAGGATACCGCGCCGGTAGCGGCTGGCAAGAGGCAGGCGAGAAAAAACCGCCGGTTCTGCCCATCATGTGCTACTGGCGATGGGCAAAACCGGCGGTCTTAAGAGGGGTCGACTAAATTATTCAGCCGGTGCAGGAGGCATTTTATCGCCTGCGGCAGGACGTTCTGTCAGACGCTTCTCAAAATTGGCATTGAACTGTTTTTTCTGATCCGGCGTCAGAATGTTGTAAATCTTGTTCTGCGTTTCCATATGTTTGAGCATGTCGGCTTTGCGCTGCTCATCCATCTTATTGATTTGCGCTTCAGCTTTAGCTTTATCGAAGCTGTCGCTGGCAACAATCTCGTGCATCGCGCGCAGTTCTTCTACTGGCGGACGTTTCATCTCTTCACGCTGGCTCTTCATAATGTCGCGGATTTGCGTTTTCTGCGCATCGGTCAGGTTCAGGCCCTGGAACATCATCTCGTGCGGCCCTTTTCCTTTGTGATGATGCATCATCGGTTTGGCATCGGCCGGGGCAGCCGGAGCATCATCAGCGTGCGCAAGGCTTGCAGCACCAAACGCCAGGGTAGAGGCAACAAACAGGGCAGTCAATTTACGCATAATATTCTTCCTTACTTCAGTTTTATATACGGCGGTTGCCGTGTTGACGTTAATCACTTTAGCGCTTCAAGCGTCAATTAATCAGAGCGATGGTAAAACAGTGAAAGTGTAAAAGTGAGATTTTAATCAAATATGAAGGAAATAAGGATAAACGGTGAAGAGTGGAAATAAAAATAAACAAGCGACTGAAATATAAGTTTTTTATGGAGATAAGCAAAACCTGAGTATGCTATTTTTTTCAGCACTCAACAAGATAATTCCGTAATAGATTGAGAGTTCAAAAATAAGCCCTGCGGTGGCAGGGCTTAACGCTACGCTATTTTTTCCAGCATTAATCCGGCGCGTAATCCAACCTCGACATTGGGGTTGGGAAACAGCACATACTCCTGCGGGTGCGTCACCACATAGCGCTCGCCGCGATCCTCTGCCAGCAGCGTCCCCTCGCTGAACGGGGTAAAGTTCAGCGTCTCATTGTCCATATAGAGGGTAAACGCCTCGCTGCGCCGGGTGAGTTGCTGCACCACCCGGTAACGCAGCGGAGGATGCTCGGTATCAGGCGCGGGCTCGCCGGCAAGCAGCGCCGCCAAAGCCCAGGCGGTGCGCTGAAACTGGCTCAGATCGTTGGCACCAAACGGCAGCGCTTTGCCCAGCTCCAGCGTGCAGGAAAGCGCGTCGAAGGATTCACAGCTGAAGTGGGTAAAAGTTCCGCCAGGTGCCTGATGGAACACCAGCGCTTCAAGCCCGGCCGCGCCGAGCCACGTCAGGAAAGCTTCATCCCACGGCGTGGCGCGCTGCGGCAGGACACCAAAACGCACATGGTGCGAGCCGCGAATGGCGGTATGCAGATCAAGATGCCAGCGCGTCTCGTCCCCTTCAGAGAAAAAGTGCGTCACCGCCCGCTCAAGCTGCGCCGCGCGGATGGTTTCATCACTGGGCGGAAGCTGCTGCCAGCGCCCGCCAAACATGCGGTTGAGATCGCTTTTGATATAGCGCTTACCCTGCGCCAGCGCCTGCGGATTGCCAAGAATAATCAGCAGTCGCCAGGTCAGCGGCTGCTCACCGGAAAAGAGGTTGTGCAGGAGCTGATCGATAAGCTCCACCGGCGCCGTCTCATTGCCGTGAATGGCGCAGGAGATCACCAGCGAACGCCCTACCGGCTGCGGCGGCACCAGCTCGAGGATCCCCTGCTCATGCCACAACCAGTGAATTCCGCCCGCTTCACCGGACATCTTGCGTGGAATATCGCCCGCAATGGTTGCTGCCAGAAAGTTCTCCATACCGCCTCCGCTTAACGCTGAAAAGGATAAACCGACCCGAGATCCAACAGTTGAGTGAGGCGATCCAGCGCTTCTCGCCCTTCGCGCAACAGCTGCGGATCGGCTAAATCGGCCTGCGTGAGACGGTCGCGATAGTATTTGTCTACCCACGCATTAAGCGCGGTAAACAACGTATCGTTCATCATCACCGCCGGGTTGACCGCCCGCTGTTCCACCTCGCTCAACACCACCCGCAAACGCAGGCAGGCTGGCCCGCCGCCGTTCGCCATACTTTCGCGCAGATCGAAGACCTTAAGGGCGCTAATCGGGTTATCCTGCGCCAGCAGGTCGTTGAGGTAACGCCAGACGCCCGCATGCTCCTGCGACTCCTGCGGCAACACCAGCGTCATGCGCCCATCATCATGGCTCAATAATTGACTATTAAACAGGTAAGTTGCCACTGCGTCTGTGACCGATACCGCCTGTTGCGGCACTTCGATCGCCATAAAGCCCGGCACTTTTGCCGCAAGCTCTGCCAGCAGTTGAGGCTGCCCGGCAAACGCCTGCTCGTGGCAGAAAAGCAACTGGCGGTTGGAGACCGCAATCACATCATTATGGAATACGCCCAGATCGATAACTTCCGGGTTTTGCTGAGCATAGACCACCTGATGCGCACGCACCTGGTTGAGGCGGGCCACCGCCTGGCTTGCCTCCAGCGTCTGGCGCGCCGGATAACGCCCGGGAGCCAGTTCGTTGCCCTCTTCGCGGCCATACACAAAGAGCTGCACCCCCGCATCGCCATACTCGCCGCCGAAGCGGTTATGGTTAGCGGCCCCCTCGTCACCAAAACGCGCCACTTGCGGCAGCGCGCCGTGTACGCTGAAGGTGTGGGGATCGCGGAAAATCGCCCGCAGCAGCGCTTCGGTGGTCGGCGCTTCGATTGAGCGGTGGAACTTATTGTTCAGGTTCGCCACCGTCAGGTGGACTTTGCCATCCTCGGCATCTGCCGACGGGCAGACGGTGGCGGCATTCGCCACCCACATCGCCGAGGCAGAGCTGGCAGCGGAGAGCAGCTCCGGGGCCTGGGTTGCCGCTTTTTCAACGACCTGCTCATCGCTGCCGCAAAAACCTAACTGGCGTAACGCAGCAATGTTCGGGCGCTCGTGAGGCGGAATAACCGCCTGCGGAAAGCCGGCATCCGCCAGCGCTTTCATCTTCAAAAGCCCCTGCTTCGCCGCGAGCTTCGGGTTGGAGCGCTGAAAACGGTGTTTGGTCGAGGCTTCATTACCAAAGGATAGGCCCGCGTAGTGGTGCGTCAGCCCGACCAGGCCATCAAAGTTTACTTCACGCGCGCTCATGGCTGCTCCTCACGCAAATGACCCAGCCCCGGGCTGAGGCTTTGCGGCAGAGTCAGATCTGCCGTCTCAAGGCTCGCCATCGGCCAGGCGCAGTAATCCGCCGCATACCAGGCGCTGGCGCGATGGTTGCCGGACGCACCAACGCCGCCAAACGGCGCAGTGCTCGCCGCACCGGTTAACGGCTTGTTCCAGTTAACGATCCCGGCGCGCGCCTCCAACAGCAGGCGATCAAACTTCTCCCGCTGCGGCGAAATCAGGCCGCAGGCGAGGCCATAACGCGTGTTGTTCGCAAGCGTAATCGCATCATCAAAGTCGTCATAGCGCCAGACGCAGAGCAGCGGGCCAAACACCTCTTCATCAGGCACGTTGCCCACCGCGGTCATCTCAATAATGCCCGGCGTCAGCAGAGAGGTGCCCGCCGCCAGCAGACGCGGAGCCAGTAAGGTTTTGCCGCCGCGCGCTTCATGCTCCTGCCAGGCGTGATAGACCTGCTCCGCCGCCTGGGGTGAGATCAGCCCGCCGAAAAAGGGCTGCGGCTCGGCGTCCCAGGCAGCCGGTATCAGCTTGCTGGCGACCTCCACCAACCGCTTCAGGAAGGCGTCGCCCGCCGCTGAGCGCTTCACCAGCAGCCGCCGCGCGCAGGTGCAGCGCTGGCCGGCGGTAACAAAGGCGGACTGGATCGCCAGGTGCACCGCGGCATCAATATCATCAGGATCTTCAACAATCAGCGGGTTATTGCCGCCCATCTCCAGCGCGAGGATCTTCTCTGGCTGACCCGCCAGCTGGCGATGCAGCTGATAGCCAGTATTGGCACTGCCGGTAAACAGCAGCCCGTCCAGCCCAGGCAGCGCGCTCAGCGCCTGGCCAGTTTCCCGCCCGCCCTGCAATAAGTTAAGCACACCAGCCGGTAAGCCCGCCTGCTGCCACAGTTTCACCACCGCTTCGCCAATCCACGGCGTCAGCTCGCTCGGTTTAAACAGCAGCGTATTGCCCGCCAGCAGTGCCGGGATAATATGCCCGTTCGGCAGGTGGCCGGGGAAGTTATAGGGGCCAAACACCGCCAGCACGCCGTGCGGGCGATGACGCAGGGTTGCCGCGCCGTCTGCCATCTCCGTCTGCTGTTCGCCGGTGCGCGCGTGATACGCCTTCACCGAGATGGCCGCTTTGTTAATCATCGCAGTGATTTCGGTGGCGGCTTCCCAGCGCGGTTTACCCGTTTCGCGGGCGATGATCGTTGTCAGCTCTTCTTTATTACTCTCCAGCAGCGCGGCAAATTTCTCCACGATCGCCTGGCGGGCGCTAAAGGGCTGGCGCGCCCAGGCGGGGAAAGCGGCGCGCGCGGCCTGGTAAGCCGACTCGACCTGGGCGCTGTCCGCATCAAAGCCCTGCCACAGCACGTCGTGGTTCACCGGGTTACTTTTCTCCCGCCGTGCACCCTGGCCCTTAATCCACTCACCGTTGATCCATAAGCTCATTGCGCTCTCTCCTCACCACTCTTATCTTCCGCACACAGGCGCACCAACCGGACGCTATCGCCGGGCTGACACTTCAGCGCATCCAGCTCGCCCGCCGACAGCAGCAACCGTTCAGTTTGCGGGTCAACATTGATCAGCATGGCGCGAAAATCGTCATAGCGCTCATTCGACACCATGCAGGCCGGCCACTCGCCCGGTGCGCGTTGCCCTTCACCAACCGCCACCAGCCGGCTTTTGCGGATCGCCCGCACGCGGTCGATATCGCACTCCAGCGTCGGCCCGCCATCAAAGATGTCGACATAGTTGCGGTAGCGGAACCCCTCTTTCTCCAGCACCGCGCGCGCAGGCGCGGTCTGCGGATGGACGTGACCAATCACCGACTGCGCCTCTTCCGTGAGGAAGTGGGTATAGATCGGGTGTTTCGGCATTAGCTCGGCGATAAAGGCTTTCTGCCCGGTGCCGCAGAGATAATCCGCGCGGCTGAACTCCATCGAGAAGAAGCGCTTACCAACGCTCTCCCAGAAGGGGGAGTAGCCGTGCTCATCAATCACCCCGCGCATTTCGGCAACCACTTTCTCATTGAAGCGATCGCGAAACGCCGCCATAAACATAAAGCGCGATTTCGACAACAGGTAGCCGTTGCCCGCTTTGCGCCAGGCTGGGTCGAGAAACAGGGTGCAAAGCTCGCTGCTGCCGGTGTGATCGTTACTGAGAAACAGCGTCGGCAGCGCGTTGTAGACATTCAGCTCTTTCGAGGCGTGCACCTGAGTGCCGACGCGGTAGTTGTACCACGGGTCGTTAAGCCCGACGGCGACCTCAATGGCGCAGATGCCGCCCACTTCGCCGCTCTGGGTATCTTCCAGCACAAAGACATAGCCCTGCTCGCCCTTCGGCAGCGTGCCTTGCCAGGTCTGGCGGGCGCGCTCAATACGCGCCGCCAGGGTTGCCTCATCGGCGGGCAGGGACGTTAAACCGCCGCCGGTTTTGCCAGCGAGTTTCATCAGGGCTGAGAGATCGCTTGCTGCGACCGGACGAATCACCATCATGTTGTGCTCTCCGAGAGGAATTTTTCACAGGCGCGGGCAAAGCGCTCAAGGCCGATGCGCACCTCCTCTTCGCTGATGTTCAGCGCCGGGGCGAAACGCAGCACGTTGCCACCGGCAATCAGCACCATTACCCCTTCCGCTGCCGCCAGCTGGGAGATCTGCTTCGCTTTACCGCTGAAGGCGGGCACCAGCTGGCAGCCGATTAACAGCCCAAGGCCGCGAATATCGCTGAAAAGCAGGTGGCGGGCGTTGATGGCGTTAAGCTGTTCGGTGAACCACTCGTGGCGCTGTTTCACGCCGTTGAGCATTTGTGGGGTGTTGACGGTATCAAGCAGCGCGCCTGCCACCGCGCCCGCCAGCGGGTTACCGCCATAGGTGGTGCCGTGGGTGCCGACATTCATCACCTTGCCGAAGGTTTCGGTAGTGAGCATCGCGCCAATCGGGAAGCCGCCGCCGAGCGCTTTTGCGGTGGTTAACACATCCGGCGTCACCCCATAGTGCATATAGGCATAGAGTTCGCCGGTGCGGCCGACGCCGGTCTGCACTTCATCAAAAATCAGCAGTGCATTGTGGCGGGAGCAGATCTCGCGCAGCCCCTGTAAAAAGGCTGGATCGGCAGGCACTACGCCGCCCTCACCCTGCATCGGCTCAACAATCACCGCGCAGGTGTCGTCGTTAATCAGGGCGCTGGCAGAGGCGAGATCGTTAAAGGTGGCATGCTGGATCTGCGGCGGCAGCGGCGCGAAATCCTGCGAATAGGCGGGCTGACCACCGGCGCTGACGGTAAAGAGCGTGCGCCCGTGGAAGGCATTTTTGAAGGCGACAATGCCGCTCTTCTGCGCGCCAAAGGTGTCGTGGGCATATTTACGCGCCAGTTTCAGCGCCGCTTCGTTGGCTTCCGCCCCGGAGTTACAAAAGAAGATGCGGTCGGCGAAGGTGGCATCAATCAGCCGTTTTGCCAGCCGCAGCGCCGGCTCGTTGGTGTATCCATTGCCGGTATGCCAGAACTTCGCTGCCTGCTCGCTTAATGCTTTGCACAGCACCGGGTTAGCATGGCCCAGCGCGTTAACCGCAATGCCGCCAGCGAAGTCAATATACTCCGTGCCCTGCTGATCCCACAGACGTGAGCCCTCGCCGCGAACCGGGATAAACGGCGCAGGCGCATAGACCGGCAGCATCCATTGATCGAAATTTTCACGCGTAACAGACAGAGACATAGCGACCTCACCGGTAAATAAATAGTTGAATAAATGTTAATAAAAATGACGTTTTCGCCCTTAATGTAGATTGCACGCTTCGTGCCAGCCAGAGGGAAAAATGCATAAACGGTGTACAAGAACGTTATTTCAATAACTTACAACCGACCGCTATTCACTTATCATGCATAAAAAGTGAATAATTTTAGATATTGCGGCGAAGCAGGGCGGGATTTAGCGATAGTTTATGCATTTATGAAATTTAATTCTGGAACTGTGACTGTCCTCGAAATCAATTCTGCCAGAACGCCCCATTTTGGCGCAGCGCGCCCTGAAAAGAGGCAGCTGGCCTGATTTTTGCGCAGACGCGATGAGCTTCGGAATAAGTGGCAGTGATTGAAAGTAAACTCTGATAACATTCCTGCATCTTTCACCCCATTAAGTGGCTGCGACTATGAAATTTGTCTCGTTCAATATCAACGGCCTGCGCGCCAGACCCCACCAGCTTCAGGCACTCGTCGAACAACACCAGCCCGATGTGATCGGTTTGCAGGAGACGAAAGTCCATGACGATATGTTCCCCCTCGAAGAGGTGGCGCGTCTCGGTTACAACGTCTTTTATCACGGCCAGAAGGGTCACTACGGCGTGGCGTTGCTGACCAAAGAGACGCCGGTTCTGGTGCGTCGCGGCTTCCCGGAAGATGACGAAGAGGCACAGCGCCGCATTATCATGGCGGAGATCCCCTCCCCGCTTGGCAATATCACAGTAATTAACGGCTACTTCCCGCAGGGCGAAAGCCGCGACCATCCGACCAAGTTCCCGGCAAAAGAGAAGTTCTACCGGGATCTGCAACACTTCCTCGATACCGAACTGAAGCGCGAGAACCCGGTGCTGATTATGGGCGATATGAATATCAGCCCGACGGATCTTGATATTGGGATCGGGGAAGAGAGCCGTAAACGCTGGCTGCGTGCCGGCAAATGTTCCTTCCTGCCGGAAGAGCGTGAGTGGATGGAACGCCTGAAAAACTGGGGGCTGGTGGATACCTACCGCGAAGCCAACCCGGACACCACGGATCGCTTCTCATGGTTCGATTACCGCTCAAGAGGCTTTGATGATAACCGCGGGCTGCGTATCGATCTGCTGATGGCGAGCCAGCCGCTGGCGGAGCGCTGCATTGAGACCGGCATCGATTACGATATCCGCGGCATGGAAAAACCCTCTGACCATGCACCAGTCTGGGCGACGTTCAAACTCTGATGACGCAGACGCCAAAGAGCATCGACGTGGTCGCCGCCATCATTGAGCGCGACGGCCATATTCTGCTCGCGCAACGCCCGCCGCACGCGGATCAACCCGGCTTATGGGAGTTCGCAGGCGGCAAAGTGGAAGCGGGTGAAACGCAGCCGCAGGCGCTGGTGCGCGAGCTGCGTGAAGAGTTGGGTATCGAGGCGGTTCCGGCGCGCTTTGTTGCCAGCCACCAGCGCGAAGTCTCCGGGCGGCTGATTACGCTTCACGCCTGGCACGTGCACACCTTTGCAGGCGAGCCAACGCACCATTATCACAGTGAGCTTGCGTGGGTGACACCCGCCGACGCCCTCACCTATGCGCTGGCTCCGGCGGATATCCCCCTACTGGAGGCGTTCAGGGTTTTACGCGACGCCACACCAGCGGATTAGTGGAAATCGTGCGCTCATCGCGCTGGCACTGCAGCAGCACCCCTTCCATTTTGATCACCGATCCTTCGCTGTAATTTTGATTGCCGTAGACGCAGCACTGCATGCAGGGCTGTGTCGTTTGCGTCTGCCCGCCGCTGCTGAATACTTCAGCCGGCACATTCACTTCCACACCCGGCGACGGGTAGCGATCCGCCAGCGCGCTGCCCGATGCGATCAGCAACAACGCGGCGGCAACGCCTGTAAATCGGCTCATAGCCTCTCCTTTTTGATTGACTGCACTTATTACTATAACGGATCTATTTTCCGGGACTTTAGTTTCCCGCTTCATCGTTTTTCATTATGACCGTAAACAGGTTCTTAATTTATCTGATGAGCGAGATTTTCCCTTGCGGCGTGGCCTGTCGCCGATGTTATAGTCGAAAAGCGCCCGTTTTTTGCGCATTGCAAACACAACAACACTCATCAACATAATAAGAGACGCTTATATCTATGGATCAGACCCCCTCTCTTGCAACATTCCTCGACATTGTTCATCAACGCGATCCGCACCAGCCGGAGTTCTCCCAGGCCGTTCGCGAAGTGATGAGCACCCTCTGGCCCTTTCTCGAAGCCAACCCGCGCTACCGTCAGCTTTCGCTGCTTGAACGTCTGGTTGAGCCGGAGCGCGTGATTCAGTTCCGCGTCGCCTGGGTAGACGATCGCAATCAGGTGCAGGTTAACCGCGCATGGCGCGTGCAGTTCAGCTCCGCTATCGGCCCCTATAAAGGCGGCATGCGTTTTCACCCCTCGGTAAACTTATCGATCCTCAAGTTCCTCGGCTTCGAACAGACCTTCAAAAATGCCCTCACCACCCTCCCGATGGGCGGGGGTAAAGGCGGCAGCGATTTCAATCCTAAAGGCAAAAGTGACGGCGAAGTGATGCGCTTCTGCCAGGCGCTGATCACCGAGCTGTATCGCCACCTTGGCGCAGACACCGATGTGCCTGCCGGTGATATCGGCGTAGGCGGGCGTGAAGTGGGCTTTATGGCCGGGATGATGAAAAAGCTCTCCAACAACACCGCCTGCGTCTTTACCGGAAAGGGCCTCTCGTTTGGCGGCAGCCTGATCCGCCCGGAAGCGACCGGTTACGGCCTGGTCTATTTCACCCAGGCGATGCTGGAGCGCCATGGCCTTGGCTTCGAAGGGATGCGCGTGGCGGTTTCCGGCTCCGGTAACGTTGCCCAGTATGCGATTGAGAAAGCGATGTCGCTCGGCGCGCGCGTGATTACCGCCTCTGACTCTGCGGGAACGGTGGTTGACGAAGCGGGCTTCACGGCGGAAAAACTGGCGCGCCTGTGCGAGATCAAGGCGAGCCGCGACGGCCGGGTAGCCGATTACGCGCGGGAGTTTGGCCTGACTTATCTGGAAGGGAAACAGCCGTGGTCAGTGCCGGTCGACATCGCGCTGCCCTGCGCCACGCAGAATGAGCTGGACGTTGAAGCCGCGCAGACGCTTATCGCCAACGGTGTCAGAGCCGTGGCCGAAGGAGCCAATATGCCGACCACCATCGAAGCGACGGATCTTTTCCTCGACGCAGGCGTGCTGTTTGCCCCAGGCAAAGCGGCGAATGCTGGCGGCGTGGCAACTTCCGGTCTGGAGATGGCGCAGAATGCGGGCCGCATCAGTTGGAAAGCCGAAGAGGTGGATGCCCGTTTGCAGCACATCATGCTGGATATTCACCAGGCCTGCGTGGAGTACGGCGGTGAAGAGAAGCAGACGCATTACGTGCGCGGCGCGAATATCGCGGGCTTTGTTAAAGTCGCCGACGCGATGATCGCCCAGGGCGTGATTTAACCGCAGCGCATTGCCGGATGGCGGCGTAAACGCCTTATCCGGCCTACGGGTTAGCATGCTTTTGTAGGCCTGATAAGCGCAGCGCCATCGGGCAATTTGCAGACCCGGTGCAGAGTGCCGGATGGCAGCGTACGGGTTAGCATGCTTTTGTAGGCCTGATAAGCGCAGCGCCATCGGGCAATTTGCAGACCCGGTGCGGAGTGCCGGATCGCGGCGTACGGGTTAGCATGCTTTTGTAGGCCCGATAAGCGCAGCGCCATCGGGCATTGCTGACGGGATTACGAGGCAGGCGCTTCCGCCGCAGGGGGGCGTTTCTTACTGCGTCCTTTGGCGAAGGATTTTTTCTTATCGCCGCCGGGTGCCACCAGGCCGCGGAACTGCCGTACCGGGGTGCTGCGCGCCTGGTGGATCAGCTCATGCAGCGTGCCGACCAGCGGCTGCATAAAGTCCTGGTAGCGACACTCTTTTTCGCTGATCTGCGTCAGCACCGACTCCCAGTGCGCGGTCATATCCGGTCGCGCCGCCATCTCAGGCAGCGAGTGGATCAATGCCCTTCCTGCGTCGGAAGAGTGAATATAACGCCCTTTTTTCACCAGAAAGCCGCGCTTAAACAGCAGTTCGATAATACCCGCGCGCGTCGCTTCCGTTCCTAATCCATCGGTGGCGCGCAGGATCTTTTTCAGATCCTTATCCTGCACAAAGCGCGCAATACCCGTCATCGCAGAGAGCAGCGTCGCATCGGTGAAGTGGCGCGGCGGCTGCGTCTGGCGCGCCACCACTTCGCCCTTTTCACACAACAGCTCATCGCCCTTTGCTACCACCGGCAGCGGCGTGCCGTCATCATCTTCATCGCGCTCTTTCGCGCCAAGCAGCGTCCGCCACCCCGCTTCCGCCAGGAAACGCGCTTTGGCGATAAACTTGCCGTTGGCGATATCGAGATCGATCTGGCACTTGCGGAACACCGCATCCGGACAGAACTGCATCAGATATTGCCGCGCGATCAGGTTATAGACTTTGGCCTCGTTATCGCTGAGGCTCACCTTCGAGCTGCGCGCGGTCGGAATAATGGCGTGGTGAGCATCTACCTTTTTGTCATCCCAGCAGCGGTTGCGCGTATCGGGGTTAACCACCGGCTGCGGCAGCAGATCGGCGGCATGCACGCCAATCGCGTTCAGCACCGCATGGCGACCGGCAAAGTGCTCCTCCGGCAGATAGCGGCTGTCGGAGCGCGGATAGGTAATTAGTTTGTGAGTTTCATACAGCTTCTGGCAGATATCGAGCACGTTCTGCGCGCTCAGGCCAAAACGCTTCGCCGCCTCAATCTGCAGTGATGAGAGGGAGAACGGCAGCGGTGCCAATTCTGATTCCCGTTTATCGTTATAGGCAGTGACCATCGCCGGTTGACCGCTGATGCGGTTAACCACGTGCTCCGCCAGCGCGCGATGGAGCAGACGCCCCTCTTCATCCTGGTAAGGCTCACAGGCATCGCTCGGCTGCCAGAGGGCGGTAAACCGCTCCCCCGCGGGCGTCACAATGTGCGCTTTCACTTCAAAAAAATCTTTCGAGACGAAGTTCTCAATCTCTTCATCGCGCCGTACCACCAGCCCCAGCACCGGGGTCTGGACGCGCCCAACGGAGAGCACCCCCTGATAGCCGGCATTGCGGCCTAAAAGCGTATAGGCGCGGGTCATATTAATGCCGTAAAGCCAGTCTGCGCGGGCGCGGGCCAGCGCCGAGACGCAGAGCGGAATAAACTCGCTGTTGGCACGCAGCCGCCCAATTGCTCTCTCCACCGCC
Organism: Kosakonia sp. CFBP8986; assembly: GCF_034044935.1. Lineage (NCBI taxonomy): Bacteria > Pseudomonadati > Pseudomonadota > Gammaproteobacteria > Enterobacterales > Enterobacteriaceae > Kosakonia > Kosakonia sp. CFBP8986. Next base: position 490,173 of record NZ_JAXCXB010000005.1, read on the forward strand.
TGCGGGTTGAGATCGTTAATCAGGCAGCGCTGCACATGCTGGCGCTTTTCCGCCGGCAGTTGCAGGTAGTCAATCACCTCATCCACCAGCAGTTGCCCTTCGCGATCCGGGTCACCGGCATGCACCACTTCGTCGGCGTCGGCAAGCAGACGCTTAATAACGTTGATCTGCTTAAGCACCGAGGGGCGCGGCTGCAGCTGCCACTTCTCCGGCACAATGGGCAAATCCGCCAGGTTCCAGCGCGCATAGCGGCTGTCATAGACATCCGGCTGCGCCTGCTCCAGCAGGTGACCAATACACCAGGTCACCACCTGGCCATTACCGCACTCAATGTAGCCGTCGCCTTTGCGATGCGGCTTCGGCAACACATCGGCAATGGCGCGCGCCAGACTGGGCTTTTCGGCAATAAATAACCGCATCGACTTATCGGATCTCAATCATCGGGCGACCGCCGCGGGCGGTGACCAGTTCACCAATGGCGCTCAGTTCGATGCCATACTCCGCCGCCGTGGCTTTCACCTGCGCTTCGGCATCTGGCGTCACCGCCAGCAGCAGACCGCCGGAGGTTTGCGGATCGCACAACAGATTGCGCACGGCATCCGGCATCTCGCCCATCAGGTGGCCGTAGCTGGCAAAGTTACGCTGCGTACCGCCCGGCACCGCACCCTGGGCAATGTACTCCTCCACGCCCGGCAGCTTCGGCACGTCGGCGTAGGTAAGTTGCGCCTGCACGCCCGCGCCCTGGCACATCTCGCTCAGGTGGCCCAGCAGACCAAAGCCGGTGACGTCAGTCATCGCTTTCACACCCTCAATATCGGCAAACGCCGCACCGGCGAGGTTCATCCGGCACATCACCTCCGTCGCCAGCCCGACATGCTCCGGCTTAAGCAGGGATTTCTTCTCCGCGGTGGTCAACACGCCAATACCCAGCGGTTTGGTGAGGAAGAGTTTGCAGCCCGCCTGCGCGGTGCTGTTCTTCTTCACGCGCTCGGTCGGCACCACGCCAGTGACGGCGAGGCCAAAAATAGGCTCCGGGGCATCAATTGAGTGGCCACCGGCCAGCGCAATGCCCGCCTGCTGACAGGCAAAACGCCCGCCTTCGATCACTTCACGGGCGACCTCCGGGGGCAGCTTATCGAGCGGCCAGCCGAGGATAGCGATCGCCATGATCGGTTTGCCGCCCATCGCGAAGACGTCGCTGATGGCGTTTGTTGCGGCGATGCGGCCAAAGTCGAAGGGGTTATCGACAATCGGCATAAAAAAGTCAGTGGTGCTGATAACGCAGGTGCCATTACCAAGGTCGTAAACCGCGGCGTCGTCACGCGTCTCGTTGCCGACCAGAAGTTTGGGATCGAGGAACTTCGCCTGCTCGCTGTGCAGAATGGTATCCAGCACTTTGGGGGAAATTTTACATCCGCAACCGGCTCCGTGGCTGTATTGCGTTAAACGAATAGCTTGCTCGCTCATGGACATCTCCTGTCATTGCAATGGCGCTATGGTAGCGCCCAAACCGTAAGGTAGTAAGTGTGACAATCCGATTTCGCGCCCCGTTGCTCATTAAGCGAGCGAAAGAGTGATAATCGCTGGTTATCTTTTAAGCATTCACACCGCAGCAAAACGGTGCAGGAGCGGTTTTGCGATTCACCGCAATGTTATTTCGCGCAGATTATGACAGAAATATGACAACAGCCACCTATGGCTGTTGCAGTCAAAAATCTAAGGAATCTCTAATGAAAAAAAGCCTTATCACCCTTTGCCTTGCGGGTTTACTTTCTGCCAACGCCTTTGCTCTTGTACCAACGGGAAATGATGCCACCACCAAACCGGATCTCTACTACCTGAAAAACGACCAGGCGATTGATAGCCTGGCGCTGCTGCCGCCGCCGCCGGAAGTGGGCAGCATCGCTTTTCTCAACGATCAAGCGATGTATGAGCAGGGTCGCTTACTGCGCAATACCGAGCGCGGCAAGCTTGCCGCTGAAGACGCCAACCTGAGCAGCGGCGGCGTGGCCAATGCCTTCTCCGGCGCGTTCGGTTCACCGATCACCGAAAAAGATGCGCCGCAGCTGCACAAGCTGCTGACCAATATGATTGAAGATGCGGGCGATCTGGCCACGCGCGGCGCTAAACAGAAGTACATGCGCATTCGTCCTTTCGCCTTCTACAACGTGCCAACCTGCAATACCAAAGATCAGGATGAGCTGTCGAAGAATGGATCCTACCCGTCAGGCCATACGGCAATTGGCTGGGCCACAGCGCTGGTGCTGGCGGAAGTGAACCCGCAGCGACAGAATGAGATCCTCAAGCGCGGCTTCGACCTCGGCCAAAGCCGGGTGATTTGTGGTTACCACTGGCAGAGCGACGTTGACGCCGCGCGCGTGGTCGGCTCGGCGGTTGTTGCCACCCTGCACACCAATCCGGCTTTCCAGCAGCAGTTGCAGAAAGCCAAAGAGGAGTTTGCTGCGAGTCATAAGTAACCCTGCTGCCGGATGACGGCAGCGTTTAATCCGGCCTGCAAACCTGCGTGGTGGCCCAGGCCGGATTAGCGTTTATCGCCATCCGGCGCAAGCGGCACTCAGAAGTGGGTAACGAACGGCGTATGATCCGGCACGGTCACCGTGGTAGAGGCTTTCAACTGCGGGGTACCGAGGTAGAGGAAGCCGACAATCTGATCCAGCTCACCACAGTTAAACGCCTGGCGAACCTCGGGGCTGTTGGTCAGCGGGCCGGTACGCCAGATACCATTAAAGCCCTGCGCCAGCGCCGCCATCTGCATCGCCATCACCGCACACCCGGCGGAGAGCAGTTGCTCCCACTGCGGCACTTTGTGGTGCTGCTGGCACTTTGCCACCACGGTGATAATCATCGGCGCACGAAACGGCGAGGTGCGCGCTTTCTCAATGCCCTTTTCATCCTGGCCCGCGGCACGCGCCGCCTGCTCCATCGTCTGGCTGAAGCGCTCGCGCCCTTCCCCCTCAATCACAAAGAAGTGCCACGGTTGCAGTGTGCCGTGGTCTGGCGCTCGCATGCCAGCGCGCAGAATGTTATCCAGCTGTTCACCTGCCGGAGCCGGTTCTGCCAGGCGAGAAGCACTGCGTCGGTTGACGAGAAGTTCAAGTGCGTCCATTAGTTAACCTCTTGTTGTGAAATTTGTTCATAAAATTAACATGGGCGTAGAAATTGTTACAGCGCCGGAGGCGATTCCTGCTGACAAGAGGCAGCGGGATAATTAGGATAACCACACTTTGCCGCTCGGGCAGCGGTGGCCGTTAACTCGCAGGGAGAATACATGCAAACCCTTTGGCGCATTATTGCCGGATTTTTTAAGTGGTGCTGGCGATTGCTGAACTTTACCCGCAACCTGGTGATGAACGTTATCTTCATCGTGTTGATATTAGTGGCAGTCGGCGTATGGATGCAGGTCAGCGATAGCAAAGCGGAACGCAGCGGGCGCGGCGCGCTGCTGCTGGATATCTCCGGCGTGGTGGTTGATAAAACCTCCGCCAGCGGTCGCCTCGGCGCACTGGGTCGCCAACTGTTCGGTGCCAGCTCCGATCGTCTGCAGGAGAACTCACTCTTCGATATCGTCGAAACTATCCGTCAGGCACAGCAGGATCGCAACATTACCGGCATTGTGCTCGATCTGAAGAATTTCGCCGGTGCCGATCAGCCCTCGATGCAGTACATCGGTAAAGCGCTGCGTGAATTCCGCGACAGCGGGAAACCGGTCTATGCGGTGGGCGATAACTACAGCCAGGGTCAGTACTACCTTGCAAGCTTTGCCAATAAGATCTGGCTCTCGCCGCAGGGCGTGGTCGATCTGCATGGTTTCGCTACCAACGGCCTTTATTACAAAGCGCTGCTCGACAAACTGAAAGTGACGACCCACGTCTTCCGCGTCGGCACTTACAAATCCGCCGTTGAGCCGTTTATTCGCGACGATATGTCCCCTGCCGCGCGCGAAGCGGACAGCCGCTGGATCGGCGAGCTGTGGCAGAACTACCTCAACACCGTGGCGGCTAACCGCCAGATCACCGCCCAGCAGGTCTTCCCTGGCGCGCAAGCAATGCTCGACGGCCTGCGTAAAGTGGACGGCGATACGGCGAAATATGCGCTCGATAACAAGCTGGTTGATGAGCTGGGCTCTGCCGCTGACGCAGAAAAAGCGATGGTGAAACAGTTTGGCTGGAGCAAGGAAGATAAAAACTTCCGCGCCATCAGCTTCTATGACTATCAAACCAAAACGCCGGCCGATGTAGGCGGCACTGTGGCGGTGATCTTCGCTAACGGCGCCATCATGGATGGCGAAGAGACCCCGGGGAATGTGGGCGGTGATACTACCGCAGCGCAGATCCGCGACGCGCGTCTGGATGACAAGGTCAAAGCGATTGTCCTGCGTGTCAACAGCCCCGGCGGCAGCGTCAGCGCCTCCGAGGTGATCCGCGCTGAACTGGCCGCTGCCCGTGCGGCAGGCAAACCGGTTGTCGTTTCGATGGGCGGCATGGCAGCCTCCGGTGGGTACTGGATCTCGACACCAGCCAACTACATTGTTGCCAACCCGAGCACCCTGACCGGCTCCATCGGCATCTTTGGCGTCATCAATACGCTGGAGAACAGCCTCGACAGCATCGGTGTGCATACGGATGGCGTTGCCACTTCGCCGCTGGCGGATGTGAGCATGACCAAAGCGCTGCCTGATGAAGTTCAGCAAATGATGCAGTTGAGCATCGAGAATGGCTATAAGCGCTTTATCACGCTGGTGGCGAAGTCGCGCAACAGCACGCCGGAGCAGGTGGATAAAATCGCACAGGGCCACGTCTGGACCGGTCAGGATGCGAAAAATAACGGCCTGGTCGATGCACTGGGCGACTTCGATGACGCGATTGCTAAAGCCGCAGAGCTGGCGAAGCTGAAACAGTGGCATGTTGATTACTACGAAGAGGAGCCAGGCTTACTGGACCGCGTGGTGGACAGCATGACCGGCTCGGTGCGCGCAATGCTGCCGCAGGCGCTGCAGGCTTACCTGCCGGCACCGCTGGCAAGCGCAGCGCAGGAAGTGAAAGCCGAAACGGATAAACTGGCGGTATTTAACGATCCGCAGAACCGTTATGCGCTGTGCCTGAACTGCGCCACCGTTCGCTAATTTTTCCTTACGCATCCCCTCCGCCGGAGGGGATTTTTTTGATTCAGTCAGAACCTACTTACCATGCAAAAAAAATCCATTTACGTAGCCTACACGGGCGGCACCATCGGCATGCAGCGTTCAGAGCATGGCTATGTGCCGGTTTCCGGTCATCTGCAGCGCCAGCTGGCGCTGATGCCAGAGTTCCATCGCCCGGAGATGCCCGACTTCACCATCCATGAATATGCCCCGCTGATGGACTCCTCCGATATGACGCCGGAAGACTGGCAGCATATTGCGGATGATGTGAAAGCGCACTACGACGAGTATGACGGTTTCGTGATCCTGCACGGCACCGACACTATGGCCTACACCGCGTCCGCGCTGTCGTTTATGCTGGAAAACCTCGGCAAGCCGGTAATTGTGACAGGGTCACAAATCCCGCTGGCGGAACTGCGCTCCGACGGGCAGATCAACCTGCTTAACGCGCTCTATGTGGCGGCGAACTTCCCGATTAACGAAGTGACCCTCTTTTTCAACAACCGTCTCTATCGTGGCAACCGCACCACTAAAGCCCACGCTGACGGTTTTGACGCTTTTGCCTCGCCGAACCTCTCGCCGCTGCTGGAAGCGGGTATCCATATTCGCCGTCTCGGCACCCCGCCTGCGCCGAGCACCGTGGGCGAACTGATCGTTCATCCAATCACTCCGCAACCGATTGGCGTGGTGACTATCTACCCGGGTATTTCTGCCGATGTGGTGCGTAACTTCCTGCTGCAGCCGGTAAAAGCGCTGATTCTGCGTTCATACGGCGTAGGCAATGCGCCGCAAAACCGCGAGTTCCTTAAGGCGCTGCAGGAAGCGAGCGAGCGCGGCATCGTGGTTGTGAACCTGACCCAGTGCATGTCCGGCAAGGTCAATATGGGTGGTTACGCTACCGGTAACGCCCTCGCCCATGCAGGCGTGATTGGCGGCGCGGACATGACGGTCGAGGCGACGCTGACTAAACTGCACTATCTGTTAAGTCAGGATCTGGACGCGAATGCGATCCGCACCGCGATGACGCAAAACCTGCGCGGTGAACTGACGCCGGACGAGTAAGGAGTTAACGATGAAAGCACGCGCTCTGCTGCTGGTCGATCTGCAAAACGATTTTTGTGCCGGCGGCGCGCTGGCCGTTGCGGGCGGCGACAGCACTGTGGATGTGGCAAACACGCTGATCCCGTGGTTTAAAAGCCGCGGCGAACCGGTGCTGACCAGCATGGACTGGCATCCGGCCAGGCACGGCAGTTTCGCCAGTCAGCACGGCGTTGAGCCGTTTGTTACTGGCGAGCTGGAAGGATTGGCGCAGACTTTCTGGCCCGATCACTGTGTGCAAGGGAGCGAGGGCGCGGCGCTGCATCCGCTGCTCGATCAACAGGCCATCGATGCGGTGTTCCACAAAGGGGAAAATCCGCTTATCGACAGCTACAGCGCCTTTTTCGATAACGGCCACCGTCAGCAGACGGCGCTTCACGACTGGTTGCAGGCGCATGGCGTTCGCGAGCTGGTGGTGATGGGCTTAGCCACCGATTATTGCGTGAAGTTTACGGTGCAGGATGCGCTACAGCTTGGGTATGAAGTAAGTGTGATTACCGACGGTTGTCGTGGCGTAAACCTGCATGCCGACGACAGCACGCAGGCGTTTATGGCAATGGCAAGCGGCGGCGCAACGCTCTATACGCTGGCGGACTGGCTGGAAACGCACGGGTAAGCGTTGCTGATTCCCGCGCACTGCCTGATGGCAGCTGCGCCTTATCAGGCCTACAAAATCATGTCACACCGTAGGCCAGACAAGGTATTTACGCCGCCATCCGGCACTCTGCACCGGGTCCGAAAACCTGCCTGATGGCGGCTGCGCCTTATCAGGCCTACAAAAGCGTTCCACTCCGTAGGCCGGATAAGGCATTTATGCCGCCATCCGGCAATCCGCTTCGGGTCCGAAAACCTGCCTGATGGCGCTGCGCTTATCAGGCCTACAAAAGTGTGTCACTCCGTAGGCCGGATAAGGCGTTTACGCCGCCATCCGGCAATCCGCACCGGGCCCGAAAACCTGCCTGATGGCGCTGCGCTTATCAGGCCTACAAAAGCATGACACCCCGTAGGCCGGATAAGGCATTTATGCCGCCATCCGGCGGATCGTCAGGATTTGAAGGTGGCGATCGGTTTGGGGGTGATGCCAAACTCCTCTTTCAGCTGCTGTTTGCTCTTCATCACCATCTGCCCGTTGGTATCGATGGTCATATGCTGCGCCTGCACGTTATTGCGCGCCTGCCACAACATCACCAGTTGCAGACTGTTCTCTTTCTGCTCCGGCGTCAGCGCCACGCCGTCGGGCCATTTTCCCAGCTCAACTGCCGTCGCCAGACGCTGGTAAATCTCCGGCGTCATATTGCTCACGATCTCATCAATATTCATCTTACTCTGCTCTCTGGAATAATAGCTGAATCGATTTTTCAACCGCGGGTCTGGTCGCCATTCTCTTCATCGGTAAAGCTCAACGACGCGGAGTTGACGCAATAACGCTCACCTGTCGGCTGCGGGCCGTCCGGGAAAACGTGCCCCAGGTGTGCATCGCACTTACCGCAGCGGATTTCAACGCGCTGCATGCCGTGGGAGTAATCATTGATATAACGAATTGCCTCTTCGCTCACCGGCTCGTAGAAGCTCGGCCAGCCGCAGCCAGAATCATACTTGGTCTCGGCGCTGAAGAGCGCGGCATCGCACACCAGGCAGTGGTAGACGCCATCGCGCTTGTTGTGCAGCAGGCGTCCGCTAAAGGGCGGCTCGGTGCCATGATTTTGCGTTACGTAGAACTGCATTTCGGTCAGATCGTTTTTCAGATCGTCCTGGGAGGAATTGTTCGCCATTTGTTTACATCTCGCGGTCATGATTCGACAACTTATCAGCCTGATTCTAACAAAACATTAACACTCAGGGCTCGACTTTTGTTCTAAACTTAGCAGTTGCGATAAAGCAGCCAGGGAATTGTGATGAGTCTCACACTTTTATCTTTAGTGACCTTTAAAATCTTGGGCGGCACCCCATATGGGGAAGATGCTCAAAGGGAAAGTGAGATTAATCAGTCTGACCACGGACATGCGGATGATTGATTTGTCGCAATGATTGACACGATTCCGCTTGACGCTGCGTAAGGTTTTTGTAATTTTACAGCCAACCTTTTATTCACTAACAAATAGCTGGTGGAATATATGACTATCAAAGTAGGTATCAACGGTTTTGGCCGTATCGGTCGCATTGTTTTCCGTGCTGCTCAAGAGCGTTCTGACATCGAAATCGTTGGTATCAACGATCTGTTAGATGCGGATTACATGGCGTACATGCTGAAGTACGACTCCACTCACGGTCGTTTCAACGGCACCGTTGAAGTGAAAGACGGCCACCTGGTTGTTAACGGCAAAACCATCCGTGTTACTGCTGAGAAAGACCCGGCTAACCTGAAGTGGAACGAAATCGGCGTTGACGTTGTTGCTGAAGCTACCGGTATCTTCCTGACCGACGAAACTGCTCGTAAGCACATCACTGCCGGCGCGAAAAAAGTTGTTCTGACCGGTCCGTCCAAAGACAACACCCCGATGTTCGTGCGTGGCGCTAACTTCGAGAAATATGCAGGCCAGGACATCGTTTCCAACGCTTCCTGCACCACTAACTGCCTGGCTCCGCTGGCGAAAGTTATCAACGACAACTTCGGCATCATCGAAGGTCTGATGACAACCGTTCACGCGACCACCGCAACTCAGAAAACCGTTGATGGCCCGTCTCACAAAGACTGGCGCGGCGGCCGCGGCGCAGCTCAGAACATCATCCCGTCCTCTACCGGCGCTGCTAAAGCAGTAGGTAAAGTTCTGCCGGAACTGAACGGCAAACTGACCGGTATGGCGTTCCGCGTTCCGACTCCGAACGTATCCGTTGTTGACCTGACCGTTCGTCTGGAAAAAGCAGCGTCCTACGAAGAGATCAAGAAAGCCATCAAAGCCGCTTCTGAAGGCGAAATGAAAGGCGTTCTGGGTTACACCGAAGACGACGTTGTTTCTACCGATTTCAACGGCGAAGTTTGCACTTCCGTGTTCGATGCTAAAGCTGGTATCGCACTGAACGACAACTTCGTGAAACTGGTCTCCTGGTACGACAACGAAACCGGCTACTCTAACAAAGTTCTGGATCTGATCGCTCACATCTCCAAATAAGTTGAGATGGTAAGCTTTCTGAAAGGGCGACTTCGGTCGCTCTTTTTTTGTTTTGAAGACAGAGGATTGCGTTAATGATTACTAAAATTTTTGCACTTCCGGTAGTCGAACAAATCACGCCGACGCTCTCGCGCCGCACGCTGGATGACCTCGACCTGCTGGTTGTCGACCATCCGCAGGTGAAAGCCGCGTTTGCTTACCAGGGCGCGCATCTGCTGTGCTGGAAACCGCAGGGTGAAGAAGAGGTACTGTGGCTGAGCGGCAATACGCCATTTAAAGAGGGTGTGGCGATCCGTGGCGGCGTGCCGATCTGCTGGCCGTGGTTTGGCCCGGCGAAAGAGCAGGGTCTGCCGGCGCACGGTTTTGCCCGTAACCTGCCGTGGGCACTGCAGGCGCATAACGAAGATGAGAGCAGCGTAGTGCTGACCTTCGAACTGCAGAGCAGCGACGCGTCGCGCCAGCACTGGCCGCACGACTTCACCCTCTTCGCCCGCTTCAAGCTGGCAGCAACCTGCGAAATGGAGCTGGAAGCGCATGGTGAATTTGAAACCACCTCTGCGCTGCACACCTACTTTAACGTTGGCGATATCGCAGATGTCAAAGTAAGCGGCCTCGGCGATCGCTTTATCGATAAAGTGAACGACGCCAAAGAGGATGTGCTGACCGACGGCGTGCAGACCTTCCCGGATCGCGTCGACCGCGTCTACCTCAACGCCGAAGGTTGCAGCCTTATCCACGACGCGAAGCTGAATCGCGCGATCGAAGTGACTCATCATCACAACGCTAACGTCGTTGCCTGGAACCCGGGCCCGGCGCTCTCCGTCAGCATGGCCGACATGCCGGATGATGGCTATAAAACCTTCGTCTGCGTCGAGTCGGTCAATGCGACCGTGGCGCAGAAAGCGAGCGAAGAGAAACCCTCCCGCCTCGCGCAGACCATCCGCGTCGTTAAACGCTGATCGCCCTGCCTCCCCTCTCCCACCGGGAGAGGGAATTACCTGCCTTACACTACATCAAGCGGGGTTTTCCCCTTCGGCGCCGGAAACGCCGCGTCAAGCTGTCGCATTTCGTCATCACTGAGCACGATCGCGAGCGCGGCGGCATTCTCTTCCACATGCTTAATACTCGATGCTTTCGGAATCGCCATCACGCCCTGATGATGGATCACCCACGCCAGTAAGATTTGCGCCGCGCTGGCGCGATGCGCTTCGGCAATCTGCTGCACCACGCTGTTTTCCATCAGCCCGTCGCGCAGCCGCCCGGCCTGGGCCAGCGGGCAGTAGGCCATTACCGGTATCGCCTGCTGCTGGCACCACGGCAGCAGATCGTACTCAATACCGCGCGAAGCCAGGTGATAGAGCACCTGGTTGGTGGCGCAGGCATTGCCGCCGCTCACCTGCATCAGCTCCTGCATATCGCCGTAATCCAGGTTAGAGACGCCCCAGCGGCGGATTTTCCCCTGCCGGATGAGCGTCTCCATCACCTCAACCGTTTCCGCCAGCGAATAGTTCCCGCGCCAGTGCAGCAGATAGAGATCGAGCGCGTCGGTTTTCAGCCGTCGCAGGCTCGCTTCGCAGGCGGCAATCGCCTTCTCACCGCCCGCGTTCCACGGGTAGACTTTGGAGACCAGAAACACCTTGTCGCGCAGGCCACCCTGCAATGCCTCGCCGACCACCTCTTCTGCCGCGCCATCGGCATACATCTCTGCGGTGTCGATAAGCGTCAGGCCAAGATCGATGCCCGCGCGTAGTGCAGAAACCTCCTGCTGTCGGGAACGGGCGTTTTCACCCATATACCACGTGCCCTGCCCGATGGCGGGCAGTAGCGTGCCGCCGAGACGTACCGTTTTTTCTGCCATCTTCTCCTCCTGGGTTGAACGCACCACCATAAAACAAAACAGGGCCATAGGCCCTGTTGGAATGCACAACATGCACTGTAGACGTGCACAATCAGAAGCGGTAGGTCACACCCGTTGAGAGCAGACCAGACCAGGATTTATCCACCATCGGGCTGTCTTTGATCTCATCAGAGAGGTGCGAGTAGCGGCCGGTACCGTAAACGCTCCAGTTGTCCGCGAAACGGTAGCTGACGGTCAGCTCAAGATACGGATCCCAGCTGCTGTCCGGGTCGTAGCTCGACAGCCCGCTGCGGCGCGATTCTGAACGCGATACGCCGTAGTAGTATTCGTTCTGGTTATCGCTGCTCCACTCGACGCCGATACCTGGCGTCACGGTCAGACCGCCGTTGGTGTAGTTGTAAAGCCAGGCCAGATCCCACACCACGCCGTTGCTGTTATCCAGCACGTCACCGGCAAGGGTGGTGCGCAGGAAACCATACTGCGTGTTATGGATATAGCTTAAACCGGCCATTGCCGTCGATTTGCGGCGATCCAGCTGGCGCAGCTGAATGTTGTCGCTATCTTTCGGCTTGAACTGCCAGGGTGAATAGAAGGCCATCACCGACAGTTTGTCGGCTTCGTCATTCCATAAGTAGTAGCCGCCGCCGATGCCGCGGAACCAGAAGTCATCGCTCTCATAGGTTACAACCGGCAGCGGCGTGACGCGCGTGTCGTACTCCTTATAAGGAGACTCCATCACGCCCACACCCGCGCCGAGAGAAAAATTGCTTTCTGCATTGGCCGCGCAGGCAGAGATCGCCGTCACTACGCCCAGTGCCAGGAGTTTGAATTTGGTCACAGTCCTTTCTTTCCTGTTCGTCAAATAATTGGCGGATGAAGTGTAGTCGCCCCGCGCACCCCGCCCAACTCTTTTTGTCTGAAGATTACAAAAAATTAACTTTCTACTCTGAAGCCGGGTTATGACGCTCCCATTACAGCGTTATGAAACAACGATGAAAGCGCTGGCTGCGGCTTATGACAAAAACAGGATTTTTAGGATGAGTTATTGATATGCCATTGAAATTGGTTTTGGGGCGCATGCAAGATTTGCAAAGCCTTCTACGCTTAAATTAAGAAGATGATTTACCTGATCCGCGCTCAGTTGTTGGCATGCAACCTGGCACAAGGGTTGCTCGGTGACTAAATGCGTCGTTCAGCTAACGCTTCCGGGAGCCTCCATTACTCATACGAACGGCTCTTAACCTGTGCTAAAAAACGAAAGGACGGCATGCCATGAATATATTCGATCACTATCGCCAGCGCTATGAAGCTGCCAAGGACGAAGAGTTCACACTGCAGGAGTTTCTTGCCATCTGTAAGCAAGATCGCAGTGCCTATGCTAACGCGGCAGAACGGCTATTGATGGCCATTGGTGAGCCCGTGATGGTTGACACCGCTCAGGAGCCACGGCTTTCCCGTCTCTTTTCGAACCGGGTTATCGGACGCTACCCGGCGTTTGAAGAGTTCTATGGTATGGAAGAAGCTATCGAGCAGATTGTCTCTTACCTCAAGCACGCCGCGCAGGGGCTTGAAGAGAAGAAACAGATCCTCTATCTGCTCGGCCCGGTCGGCGGCGGTAAATCTTCCCTTGCTGAACGCCTGAAATCCTTAATGCAGCGCGTGCCGATCTACGTGCTGAGCGCCAACGGCGAGCGCAGCCCGGTCAACGACCATCCGCTCTGCCTGTTTAATCCGCAGGAAGACGCCCAGATTCTCGAAAAAGAGTACAGCGTGCCGCGCCGCTATCTCGGCACCATTATGTCGCCGTGGGCGGCAAAACGGCTGCATGAGTTTGGCGGCGATATCAGTAAATTCCGCGTCGTTAAAGTATGGCCGTCGATTCTGGAGCAGATCGCCATCGCCAAAACCGAACCGGGCGATGAGAACAACCAAGATATCTCCGCGCTGGTGGGTAAAGTCGATATCCGCAAACTGGAAAACCACGCGCAAAACGATCCGGACGCCTACGGTTACTCCGGCGCGCTCTGCCGCGCCAACCAGGGGGTGATGGAGTTCGTCGAAATGTTTAAAGCGCCGATCAAGGTGCTGCACCCGCTGCTGACCGCCACTCAAGAGGGGAACTACAACGGCACCGAGGGGATCTCCGCCCTGCCGTTTAACGGCATCATCCTTGCCCACTCCAACGAATCGGAATGGGTGCAGTTCCGTAACAACAAAAACAACGAGGCGTTCCTCGACCGTGTTTACATCGTCAAGGTGCCGTACTGCCTGCGCATCTCGGAAGAGATGAAGATTTACGAAAAACTGCTTAATCACTCTGAGCTTTCTCACGCGCCATGCGCGCCGGGGACGCTGGAAACGCTGGCGCGCTTCTCTATCCTGTCGCGCCTTAAAGAGCCGGAAAACTCCAGCATCTACTCCAAAATGCGCGTTTACGACGGTGAGAGTTTGAAAGATACCGACCCGAAAGCGAAATCCTACCAGGAGTACCGTGATTACGCCGGTGTCGACGAAGGGATGAACGGCCTTTCAACGCGTTTCGCCTTTAAGATCCTCTCGCGAGTATTTAACTTCGACCATGTGGAAGTGGCGGCCAACCCGGTACACCTCTTCTATGTGCTGGAGCAGCAGATTGAGCGCGAGCAGTTCCCGCAGGAGCAGGCCGAGCGCTATCTCGAGTTCCTCAAAGGCTACCTGATCCCGAAATATGCCGAGTTTATCGGCAAAGAGATCCAGACCGCCTACCTCGAATCCTACTCGGAGTATGGGCAGAACATTTTCGACCGTTATGTCACCTACGCCGATTTCTGGATTCAGGATCAGGAGTACCGCGATCCCGATACCGGACAGCTGTTTGACCGTGAGTCTCTCAATGCAGAGCTGGAGAAGATTGAGAAACCGGCCGGGATCAGCAACCCGAAAGATTTCCGTAACGAGATCGTCAACTTCGTGCTGCGCGCCCGCGCCAATAATAGCGGTCGTAACCCGAACTGGACCAGTTACGAAAAACTGCGCACGGTTATCGAGAAGAAAATGTTCTCCAATACCGAAGAGTTGCTGCCGGTCATCTCCTTTAACGCCAAAACCTCGACCGACGAGCAGAAAAAACATGATGACTTTGTCGACCGCATGATGGAGAAAGGCTATACCCGCAAGCAGGTACGCCTGCTGTGCGAATGGTATCTGCGGGTTCGTAAATCCTCATAACAGCACCACCCCGGCCGCGCCCCGTGCGCGGTCTGTTGCAAAGTTGGCATACGCAGCGGGAGGGAACTATGACCTGGTTCATTGACCGGCGTCTGAACGGCAAAAACAAGAGCGCGGTGAACCGCCAGCGCTTCTTGCGCCGTTACAAAGCGCAAATAAAGCAGTCCATTTCCGGGGCGATCAATAAACGATCGGTCACGGATGTCGAGAGCGGCGAGTCTGTCTCAATCCCGACGGAAGATATTAGCGAACCGATGTTCCACCAGGGACGCGGCGGTTTACGCCATCGCGTTCACCCGGGGAACGACCATTTTGTGCCCAACGATCGCATCGAACGTCCGCAGGGCGGCGGTGGCGGAGGAGGCAGCGGCCAGGGCGACGCCAGCCAGGATGGTGAAGGCCAGGATGAGTTTGTTTTCCAGATCTCGAAAGATGAGTACCTCGATCTGCTGTTTGAAGATCTCGCCCTGCCAAACCTGCAAAAAAACCAGCAGCGGCAGATGAACGAGTACAAAACGCACCGCGCCGGGTATACCGCCAACGGTGTACCGGCAAATATCAGCGTCGTGCGATCGCTCCAGAACTCCCTCGCCCGCCGCACGGCGATGACGGCCGGCAAGCGTCGCGAATTGCGCGAGCTGGAGAGCAATCTCGAAATCGTCGCCAAAAGCGAGCCGGCGCAATTGCTGGAGGAGGAGCGTCTGCGCAAAGAGATTGCCGAGCTACGGGCAAAAATCGAGCGCGTGCCCTTTATCGACACCTTCGACTTACGCTACAAGAACTACGAAAAACGCCCGGAACCCTCCAGCCAGGCGGTGATGTTCTGCCTGATGGACGTTTCAGGCTCAATGGATCAGGCCACCAAAGATATGGCCAAACGCTTCTATATCCTGCTCTATCTCTTCCTGAGCCGGACCTATAAAAACGTTGAAGTGGTCTATATCCGCCATCACACGCAGGCGAAAGAGGTGGATGAACATGAGTTCTTCTACTCGCAGGAGACGGGCGGCACCATTGTCTCCAGCGCCCTGAAACTGATGGATGAGGTGGTAAAAGCGCGCTACGACCCTGGGCAGTGGAATATCTACGCCGCACAGGCTTCCGATGGCGATAACTGGGCGGATGACTCACCCCTGTGTCACGAAATTCTGGCGAAGAAGATCCTGCCGGTAGTGCGTTACTACAGCTATATCGAGATCACCCGTCGGGCGCACCAGACGCTGTGGCGAGAGTATGAACATCTGCAAACGATGTTTGATAACTTCGCTATCCAGCATATTCGCGACCAGGATGATATCTACCCGGTATTCCGCGAGCTGTTTCATAAGCAAAACGCTTCAAATTAACCTCTAAATCAGCCAGTTACATGTAAATAACTGGCTGCTTTCCTGCCTGCTTACGCAGTAACTTAGCTTACTTAACCGACCTCAATATCTACAAAACCCACAACTAACTAACGCACGACACAATTGAACACAATTTGATTGATTTCCACTCTAATGGTTTCTCACCCCTTGCCGATAGTGCTCAACACCATAAATATGATGAGAAAACCAATGAAAATTTCTACCCGTCTGAGCGTGGGTTTTGGCCTGCTTATTCTGTTATTTATCATTTGTGCAGCGACCGCGTTGCAGGGCCTTTGGCAAGCACGCGACAGTATGAACGACACCGTTAACTCCAAAATGAAGCGCTATGACCTGGTGCTGGATATGCGGGGCAGCGCGCGCGATATGGCTATCGCTGTGCGTAACCTCGCCCTGCTAACGGACCCGGCTCAGATGCAGCCGGAGTGGAAGCGACTGAACGATCAGCGCGAACTCTTTATCCATAACCGTGAACTGCTGGAGCAGAGCATGGCGTCAAATGTTTCCGACGAGGGTAAAGCGGCGCTCAAGCGAATTGTTGCGGCAGAGCCTGCTGCCCTGTCGACGCTGATGGAGGCGGGAAAACTGGGGCTGTCAAATCGTCAGGAGGAGACCACCACCTACCTGATGAACACCGCCCGCCCGGCGCAAAAAGCGCTGCTCGACGCGCTTAACGAACTGACTGAAGTGCAGATGAAATTAAGCCGCGATACGCTGGCTGAGAACGGTGAAAATATCTCCCGCACGGCGCTGATCCTGATGGGGCTGGCAGTGATGTCGATCTTGCTGGCGGTGGCAACCTGTATGATTACGGTGCGCGTGCTGATGCGCCAGCTCGGCGGCGAACCCGTCCAGGCGCAGACACTTGCGGCGGCGATTGCCGGGGGCGATCTCAGTTCGCCGGTAGCACTGCGTCGTAACGATAGCAGCAGCCTGCTGGCTTCTCTTGCCGGTATGCAGTCCAATCTGCGCAGTCTGGTCTCTGATATCCGCGATGCTTCTGTTTCGGTGGCCTCGGCGGCCGATGAGATCTCGCAGGGCAACACTGAACTCTCATCCCGGACTGAGCAGCAGGCCGCGGCCCTACAGGAGACGGCTGCCAGTATGGAGCAGTTGACCGCCACGGTAAAAAGCAATGCCGACGGCGCGCGCCAGACTGCTGATACCGCCCGCACTACCGCCACCCTTGCCCGCACCGGCGGCGAAGATCTTGGTCGCATGTCGCAGACTATGAACGCCATCTCCCAGAGCGCGGTAAAAGTGCGCGAGATCACTGGCGTCATCGAAGGCATCGCCTTCCAGACCAACATTCTGGCACTGAACGCCGCGGTCGAAGCGGCCCGCGCCGGTGACCAGGGACGCGGGTTTGCCGTGGTGGCAGGCGAAGTGAGAACCCTTGCGCAGCGCAGTGCCAGTGCGGCACTGGATATCAAAACGCTGATCGAACAGGCGGTGGCCCAGGTGGAAGATGGCGTCGCTGAAGCTGCGGACACCGGTGACAACATCCTGAAGGTAGTCGGCATGGTCGGCGATCTGGCGGATGCCATGGATGATATCTCCCTCTCCTCTTCGGAGCAGATGCAGGGTATCAGCCAGGTCAGCCTGGCGGTCAGCCAGATGGACGGCGTGACGCAGAACAACGCCGCGCTGGTGGAGGAGTCATCCAGCGCGTCGCAGTCGCTCTCTGCTCAGGCGCATGCCCTGCGCGGCATGGTCGACACTTTCCGCCTGTAACCTGTCATAGCGCGCCGCCTGAAAAGCGCGTAAAGGCGGCGCGGTTATGCCTGTGATTCATACACCAGCCTTAATTAGGTTGACGTCAACATAATTAGACTCAATACTTCGCTCTGACAACCGACGCGCAGGCCGTTTTTCCTCTTCCCCTGCGCCTCTTTAATCCGACGTGAACGTGCCGGCCTCCCTGAATCGGTTGCCGCTATTCAGAGAGAATTCCATCTTTCCAACAGGCCCATATTGCTTATGTGTATCGACGCAAATAACGACAGCGATGAGAATAATGACCTGCCGGCTCCGGGCAATGCGCCAGTGACCGTGGATCAGTTTCTCTGCTTCGCGCTCTACTCCGCCTCGCTGGCGATGACCCGGCTTTACCAGTCACGGCTGAAACCGCTCGGGCTGACCTACCCGCAGTACCTGGTGCTGCTGGCGCTGTGGGAAAAAGATAACGTGACGGTGTCGGAAGTGGGCGCGCGTGTCCAGCTGGACTCCGGCACGCTGAGCCAGCTGCTGAAAAGGCTGGAGGCCTCCGGTCTGGTCGCCAGAAACCGCGATACGCAAGGTGACGAGCGGCGGGTGCTGATCACCCTGACCGAACAGGGGCAGCAGTTAAAGATCGACGCCGCCGGCGTCCCCGCCGATATGATCTCGGTAATGGATACGCCGTTTGCAGAGTTATCTGAGCTTGCTACACGTGTTAGCGCGCTGCGTGAAAAACTTTTAAAAGCTCTGCCCTGACACATTTTTTGTGCCTCAGGCGAGGCGACCAGTGGCTACGCACCAGAAGATCTCCGGCGCGCAGATCAGCCACCAACTGGATTAGCATCCTGAGGAACAGAGCGTGACATTTTCCCACTCAGACGACAACGACGCCGTCCATGCCGCGATAGGCAACGCCGCACAAGCCTTGCTTAGTGCGGGACGCACCCTGTGCAGAGGGAATCTTATGGCGCACCTTATTAAGTGTGAACAGGAGTCGGTAGGTGCCGCAAAGGCGGTTTATGCACAGGCCATCGCGCTGCTACAGCCCAAAAAGCACTCGTAGAGGACCTGAACCCTGCTCGCAAAGGGAAACGACATGAAAAAGTTTATCTCCACGCTCCTGCTTACTCTGCTGTGTACGCTGCTGCCGGGCTGTAAGAGCCTGAAAAAAATCGAACCCGAAAAGCACTTTTCGGGCGCTCAGTTAGTGCTGGCAAAGGCGATTCAGGCCGGCGATCGCTACACCATCCTGCGTCTGGCAAAAAAGACGGACCTCAGCACACCGGGAAATGAAGACCTGACGATCCTCTTTTTTGCCCTTAATGAGTCTTTTTATAATGGCAACCCGCCTGAGCGATTACAGATCGTCACGGATTTGGTGCGCCTGGGGGCAGATCCTTTGCAGCCGCAGCCGGATAAATCCTGGAGCCCGGCCGAAATGGTGGCGATGGGCGATAAGGATATCTGGCTGAAAGCGATGCTTGACGGCGGTCTCGATGCAAACGCTCGGGATAAGCGTTACGCTGAGCCGCTTATCTTTTCGACCATCAGGGCGAAAAACAACGCCACGCTGGCGCTGTTGCTCGCACGCGGCGCGGATATAAACAGCCGTGACTCGCTGGGTAACACACTGCTGGCCGAGGCCTTTTTTGGTGCCGAGTTCGACAAGATCGCTCTTCTGCTGGATAAGGGGGCAAACCCGGATCTGCGCAATCACCTGGGGGACTCTTTCAGGCAGATGGTCAGTGAACGTCTGGCGGAGATTAAAAAAGAGGGCGAGTTCTACCACAATCTATTCAAGGTGAACGAGAGGCTTAAAAGCCACGGGGCGTAGGGCGTGGCGCGTTGCTGACGCCACCCTCCCGTTCCATTTGCCTGCAAGGCATCTTAAGCGGTCATCTGCATACAGACCTCGGCACAGCGGCGACACTCTGCGGCGCACTGCTGGCAGTGATCGTGCTGGTGCTTCGAGCACTCTTCGGCACAGGCGCGGCAGGCATCCGCACAAATGCGGCACACCTGCTTCGCTTGCTCGCTCTCAAGGCTCAACAACTGCGCAGTAACGCGGCAGAGCGCCGCACACTCCATATCCGTTTTAATGCACGCTCTCATCATCTCAAGATGCGGCTCCTGTAGACAGGAGACCGCACAGCAATCGCAGGCTTCGGCACATTGATAGCAGGCATCAATGCATGACTGATATTCATTAGCCATAGTCACACTCCCGATGTGGACAAGTGAATCTCTAAGTCTAGTTAAGCCACCTGAGATCGCCATTTAGTCGGGAATTGTGGTGCTAATAGCTGAGCGAATTGGCGGTAAAAGCGAGAATTAGCGCCTAAAACCATGGTTATTTAGCCTCTAACTACTGGAAGTTTATGGCAAAGTAACCTCATTAAATTTTGCCAGCCATCTCAGTTAGATGGCGCAGGACTACGTGCATGATCGAACTCAAAGACTTAAAAGTGTTTCTGCAAGATCCGGAAATGACAAAGAAGATCGATAAGGTTTGGGACGATCTGGGTGAGCAATTTGTGCAGGCGCAGGCGATTCTTCCGCCAGAAAAAGCGATGCCGCGACGCGAGCTCTCTTTTCATACTCACGTAAAACTGCTGGGCTATCTCTGCTGGCTGGTGAATAACGCTAATGCCGCGGGTGACATTATTGAGATTGGCGTCTGGAAAGGTAAATCCAGCGCGTTTATGAATGTGATGTGTGAGCGTAAGCGCCGCATTATCAGCATCGATCCCATGGAGTTGCAGAATCAGCATCTGGAGCTGGGCTTCTACCATGAACGTATCTTCCCGGAAATCACACTGGTACGCGGCTATTCAGAGCGCAGCATCGAACGGGTACTGGCGCTGGAGCCGAAAACGATTTTGCTGCATATCGACGGCGGTCACCTGAAAGAGCACGTTCTCGCTGACTTCCTGCTTTATGCTCCGACGGTAGTGAGCGGTGGATTTATTGTGTTCGATGATTATCGCGATCATCAATACTCACCGGAGGTAGGACCGGCGGTCGACCTGCTGCGCGCGGGTGGTTTCTTTAGCGGCTACGATGTCATCGGCAGCGTTCCGGGTTTCGAAAACAGCTATCTCTTGCAAAAGCATTAACCGTACACACAAAGAATTGTTTGTAGTGCTTGTATTTCTTGGCCGCCCCCCGGGGCGGCATTTTTATTTTCAGCCCCCGCAATGTGAGGTAATGTAAACTTCTTTACATTTTCCGGGAGCGACCATGTCTGAGATTGCCAGCCGCGATATCCACGCGCATCTACTCCAACTTCTTACTGAGCAACAGGCACGCTTTCGCGTGGTTGAGCATGATGCCGTCGGCAAATGTGAAGCGGTAAGTGAAATTCGCGGTACCGCCCTCGGCCAGGGTGCTAAAGCGCTGCTGTGTAAAATTAAAGGCAACGGCGTGAAAAAACATGTGCTGGCGATCCTTGGTGCCGACCTGCAGGCCGATCTCAGCCGCTTAGCGCAACACTTTGGCGGCCTGAAAGCGTCACTGGCCAGCCCGGCCGAGGTCGATGCCCTCACCGCCTGCGTTTTTGGTGCCATTCCCCCCTTCTCTTTTCACCCTGATCTTGAACTGGTTGCCGACCCGGTGCTGTTTCAGCGCTTCGATGAGATCGCCTTTAACGCCGGGCTGCTGGAAAAATCAGTGATCATGAATACGCACGACTATTTGCGCATTGCCCAGCCAGCGCTGGTCGATTTTCGCCGTGAAAGCGCAGAGTAAGGACGCTTTGCATGTTTGATACCACGCTGTTTATTCTGCTCGCCCTCGCCGCGCTCGGCTTTGTCAGCCATAACACCACCGTTGCGGTCTCGATTCTGGTGCTGATCATTGTGCGCGTCACGCCGCTCAACACCTTCTTTCCGTGGATCGAAAAGCAGGGGCTGACGGTCGGCATTATCATTCTGACAATTGGCGTGATGGCACCGATTGCCAGCGGATCGCTGCCGCCCTCGACGCTGCTGCACTCCTTTGCCAACTGGAAATCGCTGGTGGCGATTGCCGTGGGGGTGTTTGTTTCATGGCTGGGCGGGCGCGGGGTTACGTTGATGAGTTCGCAGCCCTCGCTGGTCGCGGGGCTGCTGGTGGGAACGGTGTTAGGCGTGGCCCTGTTCCGGGGCGTGCCGGTCGGGCCACTGATTGCCGCAGGCTTGGTATCGCTGCTAATTGGCCGGCAGTGAAAGCCGCCGCTGCCAGCGCTTCACGCCATACTCCAGCGCGCTGCACAGCAGGTAGTAGACCAGCCCGGTGAAGATAAACAGTGCCGCCGGATAGACCTGCACCCGGTTGTTCACCTGCCCGGCGACGGTGGTCAGCTCCGGGACGTTAACAATAAAGGCCAGCGAGGTGTCCTTCAGCAGCGCAATCAGCAAGCCGATAAACGACGGCAGTGCGTTGCGTAACGCCTGCGGCAGCAGCACGCGGTGCAGGATCTGAGCGCTGGAAAAACCGCTGCTCAGCGCCGCTTCATACTGCCCGCGCGGCAGTGCGCCGAGTGCTGCCAGCGTCGAGTACATCACCGACGCCGAGGTAAACCACGCCAGTGCCAGCGTAACGGTGACCGCACCCGGCAGATCCGCCCCGGTTATCCACGGCAGTAAAAACCAGAGCCAGAAGATTACGAAGATTAGCGGGATACCGCGAATCAGCTCCGCCCACAGAAACAGCACCTTGCGCGGCCAGCCGCGAAAACGCCAGGCGCAGCACGCCAGCAGAATGCCGCCGGGAAACGCCAGCGCCGCCGCGCCAATAGTCATCAACAGCGACAGCAGCACGCCGCCCGGCTCACCCTGCGCGGCTCTGCCCCACAGCAAATAGTCGAGGTTGTCGGTAATGACGGTGATATTAGCGATCACGCGGCACCTCCGTGGCGTGGCGCAGTGAGCGCCAGTGGCGCGGCAGGTTAAACAGCACGCTCATCAGCAGACCAAGCAGCAGATAGAGCGCGCTGCCCACAGCAAACGCCTCCAGCGCGTGGGCGTTAAAGCTCTCAATCTGCCGCGTCTGGTAAGTGAGTTCGCCCAGCCCAATCCCCGTCGCCAGCGAGGAGAGTTTCATCAGGTTGAGATACTGCCCCACCACCGGCTGCCAGGCATTCTGTAGCCCCTGCGGCAACAGCACCCAGCGAAAGATTGCAAGCTGGCTGAAGCCCTGCGACTGCGCCGCTTCCACCTGACCGCGCGGCACAGCGAGCAGCCCGGCCTGGATCTCCTCCACCAGAAAGGCGGCGGTAAAGAGCCCTAGCGCCCAGGCAGAGGAGAGGAATTCCGGCGTAAACCACCAGACATCGCCCGGCAGAATGCTAAAGGCGTGTTCGTCGTTTACATACTGGCGAACCGCCAGCGGCAGAACGTTCCATGCGGCGAAATACCAGAACAGTAGTTGCACCAGCAGCGGTGTGTTACGAAACAGCGACACCCATGCCGCCACCGCGCCGCGTCCCACGCGGCCACCTGCCAGGTGCAGCGCCAGCAGCAGCACGGTAAGCAGGGTGGCGAGGATCATGCCCACCAGCGTGACCCACACGGTAGTGAGAAAACCGGAGAGGATCCACGCTGCGGGCTGGCCGCTGAGCACGCCCGCCCAGTCAAGATGCAGTGCCATTACAACTCCTTGTTATCGGCATGCAGCGGGTTAAGCACCTTTTGCAGAAAACGCTGCGCGCGCGGATGCTGCGGCGCGGTAAAGAAGTCGGCGGGCGCGGCCTGCTCAAGAATTTCGCCGCCGTCGATAAAAATCACCCGGTCGGCGATCTCGCGTGCAAACTGCATCTCGTGTGTGACCACAATCAGGGTGATGCCGCTGTGCGCCAGCGATTTCATCACCTGCAACACTTCGCCAATCATCTCCGGATCGAGCGCCGAGGTCGGCTCATCAAACAGAATAATGTGCGGATCGGCAGCCAGGGTGCGCGCAATCGCCACCCGCTGCTGCTGCCCGCCGGAGAGCTGCGCCGGGTAGTGCTGCGCTTTCTCTTGCAAGCCAACGCGCGCCAGCAGCGCAAGTGCGATCTGCTGCGCTTCGGCGGCGCTTTTGCCGTGAATGTGGCGCAGCGCGAGGGTGATATTCTCAAGCGCGGTGAGGTGAGCGTAGAGGTTGAACTGCTGGAAAACAAAGCCAACATGGCGGCGCAACTCACGCAACTTACGGCCAGTGAGCTGGCTGGTGGGCTGACCATCAACAAAAATCTCGCCGCTGGAGAGATTTTCGAGCTGGTTGATCAGGCGGATCAGCGTCGATTTCCCGGAGCCGGAAGGGCCACACACCGCCACCACTTCTCCCGCCGCAACCTGTAAATCAATCGCTTTCAGCACCACGTTGTCGCCAAAGCGTTTGCTCGCCTGGCGAAACACTACCGTGCCTTTTTGCACGGGCAACGCCCCTGCGGCATCTGCCGCAGAGGAAGAGAAGAGACCTGCCAACATCGTTATTTCGCTTCTATGGTAAAGCTACGCGGAGCCGGAGTTTTCGTTTGCGGGCCAAACCAGGTGTCATAAATTTTCGCCGCTTCACCGCTCTTTTCGAGGTTCACCAGCTCTGCGTTAACTTTGTTCAGCAGGGCGCTCTCCCCTTTGCTGACGCCGACGCCAATCTCCTCTTTCGACAGCAGGTCGGGCAGGATCTTAAACTTCGCTTTATCCGGCGCGCCCGCCAGCAGCCCCGCCAGAATGGTGCTGTCCTGGGTGATCGCCTGCACGTTGCCGTTACGCAGTGCGGTCAACGCCAGCGGAATATCGTCATAGGCCAGCACGCGGGATTGCGGGAAGCGCTGATGCAGCGCCTGCTCGCCGGTGGTGCCTTTTACCGCGCCGATGCGCGCTTTGCTGTAGGCATCAAGCTTGTCTGGTGAAGAGGCCGGAACGAGGAACTGTTGGCCGGTGACAAAGTAAGGTGTAGAGAAATCAATCACCTGCGCCCGCTCCGGGGTAATGGTGATATCTGCAACAATCAGGTCGACCTTGCCGGATTGCAGCAGCGGAATACGGTTCGCTGGGTTGGTGGCAACCAGTTGCAGCTTAACGCCGAGGCTTTTCGCCAGCGCTTTTGCAAAATCGACGTCGTAGCCAACAATATCGTGGGTTTTAGGATCGATCGCGCCAAAGGGCGGGTTAGCGTCAAAGGTGGCGACTTTCACGACGCCTGCGGCTTTGATATCTGCCAGCTTGTCTGCCTGCGCAGAGAAGGAGAGCGCCGAAAGTAGCGCCAGCGCGCTGAGCGCAACGATGTTTTTTGTGTGTAATGAGGTTGCCATGCTAATCCTTATGCCCGGTTATTGTGTTATTGCCGCGTTAAAGTCACATAAGGTTTTTCATCACACAAATATCAAAAAGTGCATTGAATATCTGAAAAAGTTATTAAAAACAGTTTCGCGATATTAATGACTTATCCTTTTGCTGCGGGCGTTATAAACGTTTTAATTCCACACAACACAAGTGGACTTGGCAGGAAAAAATATTACTGCTCGCTAAGCGTTGCCAGATAGCGCCCCGGCGTTTGCCCCAATCCCTTTTTAAACATGGTGATAAACGCCGTGGTTGAGTCATACCCCAGCGTCTGGGCAATGTGCTGCACACTGTGCCCTTCAATCAACAGACGCAGGGCGAGGATCAGCTGCAACTGGTGTCGCCAGCGGCGAAAGCTCAGCCCTGTCTCTTTCACCACCAGGCGAGCAAGGTTGCGCTCACTCATAGCGAAGCGCTGCGCCCACTGCGCCAGCGTCTGCCGCTCCGCCGGAGCCTGCTCCATCGTCTCGACCATCTGGCGGATCTTTGCATGCATGGAGACGGGCAACTGGAGTTGCATTTGCGGCTGATGGGGTAACTCATCAAATAGCACCTGGATCAGGCGCTGGGTCTGCGGCTCACGCCGTGCGGCGGTTGAACGGGCAGCAAGTTGCAGGATCAATTCGCGCACCAGCGGCGAGATTTTGAGGGTGCAGCAGTGCTCCGGCATCACCACCGCCCAGCTTTCAATAAACAGAAAGCAGAGCTGCGCATTGGCGGTAGCGTGATTGCTGTGCGGCACAAAACCCGGTAGCCACATGGCATGGTGCGGCGGCACCATCCAGCGGGCATTCTCCACTTCACAGGTGATCGCCCCTTTTAAGGCGAGGATCAACTGCCCTTTGCGGTGATGATGAGCGGGAATGCGCTGTTCATGCGCCGCCATGCGGATGTGAAAGGCGACAGCGGCTTCCTGCTGGCTGTCGGGATCGAAGCCCGCTAAGGCTAAGTCGTGCATAAAGTTGTCCGAATTTAGCGATAAAGTGTCATTTTAGCTTGATTCAAACAGCGGTGAAAAACGCTATCGTAGTGCCCTCTGTTTATAAATGAGAACACCATGACCACTCCCTCCTTAAACGGCAAACAGCGCGTGCTGCTGATTATTGGCATCCTGATGATTGCCACCACGCTTCGCGTTACTTTCACCGGCGCCGCACCGCTGCTGGATGCCATTCGCGCCGACTATGGCTTAACCACGGCGCAAACCGGCATGCTCACCACGCTGCCGCTGCTGGCCTTCGCGCTGATTTCGCCGCTGGCGGCGGGCGTGGCGCGACGGATTGGTATGGAGCGCAGCCTGTTTGCCGCGCTGCTGCTGATCTGCGCTGGCATCGCCCTGCGCTCGCTGCCCTCTTCTCTGCTGCTGTTTATCGGTACGGCGGTGATTGGCTGCGGCATTGCGCTCGGCAATGTGCTGCTGCCCGGCATGCTAAAGCGGGATTTTGCGCAGCATGTCGCCAAACTGACCGGTGCCTATTCGCTCACTATGGGCGCGGCGGCGGCGCTCGGATCCGCGGCGATGGTGCCGATTGCGCAGAGCGGCGCGGGCTGGCACGGCGCGTTATTGACGCTAATGATCTTCCCCCTACTGGCGCTGCTGCTCTGGCTGCCGCGCCTGCGATACGGTGCGCCGGCTGCGCTCAGTGCCAGCGGAGCTCTTCACAGCCGCGGCATCTGGCGCTCGGCACTGGCCTGGCAGGTGACACTCTACCTCGGGATCAACTCGCTGATTTACTACATTGTGATTGGCTGGCTGCCGTCGATTCTGATAAGCCAGGGCTTCAGCGAGGCACAGGCCGGCTCGCTGCACGGCGTGCTGCAACTGGCTACGGCCGCGCCCGGTTTACTGGTGCCGCTGGTGCTGCACCGGTTGCGGGATCAGCGGGCTATCGCGGCGCTGGTTGCGCTGCTGTGCGCTGCGGGCGCGCTGGGGCTGTGGCTGCAACCGGAGCACGCGGCGCTCTGGACGGTGGTGTACGGATTTGGTTCGGGGGCGACGATGATCCTCGGCCTCACCTTTATTGGCCTGCGGGCAAGCTCGGCGTATCAGGCCGCTGCGCTGTCGGGGATGGCGCAGTCGGTAGGTTATCTGCTCGCCGCCTGCGGGCCGCCGCTGATGGGGAAAGTGCATGATGCCAGCGGCGACTGGCATTTACCGCTGATCGCCTGTGCGCTCTTGTCGGTAGTAATGGCGCTGTGCGGCGCGTTTGCCGGACGGAACCGGGAGATCGTTTCCGGGTAGAGGATGGATGGTGGGTAAAAGCGGGATTGCGGGTAAATGCCGGATGGCGCGTAAACGCTTATCCGGCCTACAACAACCCGGTACCGCTTTTGTAGGCCGGATAAGGCGTAAGCCGCCATCCGGCACAATCCACGGGCTTATTCGCCTGCGGCGCGCAGCATCGCATGCACCAGCGGCACCGGGCGACCTTCCAGCGCGCCGCGCTCGTGCTGGAACAGCGTGGCGACAAAGAACGGATGGGTAATAAGCTCTACCGCCCGCACCTCACCCTCTTCATCCCAGCCGGTCACCCGCAGATCGCCACGCTCCAGCTCGCTGGCAAACTCCGGGGAGACGCCAAAACTACAGCGATAGGCTTCATCAATCTCATTGCGCCCATAGGCGCGGGCAATCAGCGTGTTGGGTCTTAACTCAATGGCAGCGGTTTGATCCACCAGCGCACAGGTCAACGGCGTAATCACCATCTGCCCTGCGGTTTCGGTTTCAGCATGGGCGGCATCCTCCCAGCCCAGCACATTGCGGGCGTACTCGATCACCGCATGCTGGAAACCGCCGCAGGTGCCGAGAAAGGGAATGGCGTTTTCACGCGCATATTTGATGGCGATAAATGCCCCTGCTGCATTCTCATACGGGCTGCCTGGCACGACCCAGATGGCGTCATAACCGACCAGATCTTCAGGATTGTCGATCTCGCGGGTTGCCAGCCAGTCATAATCAGCGGTGATCTCAAGAACAGCCGCGGCATCATCAATGGCGAGCGGGATCGCCTGATGCGCAACAGTGTCGTGGTTATAGTCGCCGATCAGCGCAATGCGCAGTGTCTTTTTAGGCGGAATGTGGTTCATGGAGAAGTGCCCCTATGCCGTGGTAGATAATGGCTAACATAAGGCGCATCACACTAGACGTCTTTAACATTAATCACAACACTTTAAAATCAATGACCAGACGAAAAGGGAGAGAACGCGATGATCCAGTGTAAACGTGTTTACGACGCCGCCAGTAAAGAGGATGGCTACCGGGTGCTGGTCGACAGGCTCTGGCCGCGCGGCATAAAGAAAGCCGATCTGGCTTATGATGAGTGGTGCAAAACGCTGGCGCCGTCAACGGAGCTGCGTAAAACGTTTCACGGCGAGGAAATCGATTTTGCCGCCTTTAAGAAGAGCTACCGGGAAGAGCTGAAGGCACAAAAAGAGGCAGGAGAACAGCTGGCGGCGCGGGGGAAAAACGGCACCGTCACGCTGTTATATGCGGCAAAAGAGAGGGATCAGAACCACGCCGTCGTGCTGGCGGAGTGGCTGCGCGCGCTGCGTTAGCTCACCACCTGCGTACGCTCGTCCTGCGGCGCGCTGTCCGGCTGCAGGGGCATCAGGTGCTCGGCGCGCACAAAGGCAAAACCATGCTGACCGTCAAACGCGGTCACATCGCCCGTCACCAGCCAGAGCGCGCGCGCTGCGGTGCGCGGCATTTCGGTGACCACGCCATTCACCGGGTTGAGAAAGCGCTCACCCGGCTGGCAAAGACCGAATAACTCAACGGATTTACCGATATTGCTCCGCCCGCTGGCGGTCTGGGCGCCGATGACTAATGCCTGGCTGCCCGGTCGTAACTGAAACATGCTTCTCTCGCCTGATCTCGTTAAAGCTTAATATGAGATAATTCTGAAAGAGAAGTTTACCGGGCTTTTCTGCCGCTGTCACGATCCCGGTGTGGGATGATCGCGACGCCACAGCGCCCACTCGTCGATCACCTCGCCGCCCGGCAGTTTGCACTCGGTGCGCACACCCTGCGGGCTCTGCACCGGCACGCGCTCGCCGCCGCGCTGCTGGCAGTAGACTGCCGCCGGGTTGGCCATGCCTACCTGCGGATGATCCGGCTTTTTAGCAGGTGATGAGGTGCAGGCAGAGACCAGCAGCGGTAAAACGAGTAACCCATAACGCATCTTCTTTTCCTTACAGTGACCAACAACGCTCTTCAGAATAGCCGCGCAAGCGGCATATCTCCATGATTTCTCCATCCTTAATGCACTTTTCGCCGTTATAGTCTGCCTTGTTCTCACCCATGACCAGAGAACATCATTCCGTAATCAATGAGTTTTTGCCCCGCTTCATCAGCGGGGCTTTTTTTTGCCCGCTACACGATATATCAAATCTTTTTGGTTCATGTTTTAATGGCGCGCCGTCGAAATAGTCAGCAATAACGTGCCGGGTCAACGAGGTACCCACGCACCGGAGCCCAATATTCATGTCCGATTTCATTCTCGCCCGGGTATCGGAAACCCTGGCGAAAGATCACTCGCTGGAAAGCTTAGTCCGCCAGTTTCTGTAAATGCTGGAGATGGTGACCGATATGGAATCGACCTATCTGACCAAAATCAGCGACGACCCCCGCCAGCAGCACATTGTCTACTCCCGTAACAGCAAGCAGCTTGAGATCCCTGAAGGCTTCTCCCTCCCCTTTGGCGACAGCCTGTGTAAACGCGCGCTGGATGATAACTGCCTGTTTGCCAATGATGTGGCAACCCGCTGGCGCGATTGCGAAGCCGCCCAGGCGCTGGGGATCACCACCTATCTCAGCCAGCCGGTGCAGCTGGCTGATGGTTCGCTTTATGGCACGCTGTGTGCGGCCAGCAATCAGAAAAAGATGCTCAGCGCGCGCGGCGAGCAGGTGCTGCGCCTGTTTGCCGGCCTGATCGCGCAATATATTGAAAAAGAGTATCTGGTTGACCAGCTGCGCGAAGCCAACGCCGCGCTGATCGCCCACTCCTATACCGATGTGTTGACCGGCCTGCCGAATCGCCGCGCGCTGTTTGAGTCGCTGCAGACGCTCTTCTCACTCGCCCGTCATCTCAACATTCACGTCATTATCGCCTTTATCGATCTCGATAATTTCAAAGGGATTAACGACCAGTTTGGCCATGAGGCCGGCGATCGCTTCCTGATTGAGGTAGGCAATCGCCTGACGCAGGATCGCGGGAAAGATGACATTATTGGGCGTCTCGGCGGCGATGAGTTTTTACTCGCCTGCCCCGGCGGCCCGCTCCACCAGCCGCAGGGCATGCTGCTCAGTGCGCTAAAAACGCGCCTCGATAAGCAGATCGCCGGTGAATATCAACTCGGTGATGTTCATCTTTATTACCCCGGTGCCAGCGTCGGCGTGATTGAAATTAACCCTGAGCAGTACGATGCGGATAGCGCCCTGCGCGCGGCCGATGAAGTAATGTATCGGGTGAAGAAGAGTAAAAGCAAAAAAGCGTTCCAGCAGCTCAATTAATGGCGTTTTCTCCCGTTGCTGGCATGAGGCAAATCTTAATGGCCTCGCTTTCATATACACTTAACAGGGTCGGCGCGAGACGCTGACCGAGGAGTTCCCATGAAAAAGACCACCATCATTATGTTGATCGTCGCGATTATCGCCGTGGTCGGCACTCAGCTTGGCTGGTGGAAATAGTGATACGCGGCGGCATCTGATAATCCGACGCCTGTCACGCTGATGGCGTTCTCAGACGAAGACACCCTGTTTTAACTTGTTGGGCAGGAGCGCACCATGTTTACGGGCCTTAAAAAAAGTGAAAGCAGACAGCTGGCCGCGCTTGATTTATTGAGTAAGGCCGACGCGGCCCGCGATGCGGCGCTGGCGGAATTTGCGCGTCTGGCCAGTGAAGTGATAGGGGTATCAGGCTGCTTTATTACCACCTTTGATGATGAGTTTCAGTACATCAAATTCGTCGAAAAAGTGCCGATCGAGCATGACAAAATCGCCATCGATCGCAGCATGTGC
The DNA here is from genome assembly GCF_034044935.1 of Kosakonia sp. CFBP8986. Classification (NCBI taxonomy): domain Bacteria; kingdom Pseudomonadati; phylum Pseudomonadota; class Gammaproteobacteria; order Enterobacterales; family Enterobacteriaceae; genus Kosakonia; species Kosakonia sp. CFBP8986. The sequence continues at coordinate 521,019 of NZ_JAXCXB010000005.1, forward strand.
CAGTATACGCTGGCCGACCGGCAGACGATTGTTTGTATCGATACCCGCCTCGACACGCGCTTTTCCCATCAGCCGCTGGTCCAAAGCGGTGATATCCTCTTTTACGCCTCGGCACCGCTGATCGCCAAAGAGGGAGCAGTGCTCGGCACGCTGTGCGTCACCCATCCTGCGCTCTATGAACCCGATGCTCGCCAAATCGCCAGTTTTGAGCGCATCGCCGCTCTCGCCACGCTCTACCTTGAATCCTGCTACAACATTGGTCTTGTCGATGCGCTGACCGGCCTGCCGAACCGCCCCTGCTTAATTAAAGAGATGGCGCACCTGAAGCAGAACGCGAGCGGTGATTATGCGCTGATCATCTTTGACTGTATTGATATTCCCCGTGCCTATGAATTGACCCGCTATCTCGGCGTTGAGGCGCTGGAGACGCTGCTGCGCAGCTTTGGCCCGCTGTTGCAGATGCGCCTGCGGCTTAACAAGGCAACAACGCTTTATGCCTTCGCCACCGGACGCTTTGCGGTGCTGACCGGGCGTGACGCGGCGAACAGGCTGGCTAAGCGGGTCGCAAAAGTGCACGCTTTCCAGGCGACCATTGGTAGCGATATTAATATCAATCTCTCTATTCACGCGGGTTATGTCCCCTTTACGCCGCAAAATGACAACGTACAGGAGGTGGTGCGTCAGGCGATCAGCGCCCTGCATGAGGCGATCCGCGAGAATATCCCGGTATTGCACTTCAACCCGGTCCTTGATGAGCAGCGTAATACCGATTTCCGCCTGCTGTACGATCTCAGCCAGGCAATCAAAACGGGCGATCAGCTCCATATGGCCTATCAACCGAAAGTCTCTCTGCGTACGGGAAAGACCGAGGGCGTGGAGGCGCTGCTGCGCTGGACTCACCCCGAGCTTGGGCCAATCTCACCGGCGGTGATCGTCACGCTGGCGGAAAAAACCACCCTGATGGCCGATATCACCCACTGGGTGATTAAAACGGTGATTGCCCAGGTCAAAGCGTGGAAGGCGATCGGCATTGATCTTCCCGTCTCCATTAACGCCACGGTGAGTGATTTCTCGCGCAGCGGTTTCGCCGATGAACTGGCGCAGCACATTATCGATGCCGGGCTTACACCTGCCGATATTCACATTGAGTGTCTGGAAACGGAAAAAGTGCTGGAGAGCGATGCCGCCCTGCGGGAGCTTAACCGGCTTGATGCGCTTGGTTTTACCATCCTGCTTGATGACTTTGGCGCAGGCTACAGCAATATCAGCTACCTGCGACGCATCCCGATTGACATGATCAAACTCGACCGCTCGCTGGTCAGCCAGATTGCCACCGATGACGACAGCCGCATCATTGCGCGAAATGTGATCATGATGCTTAAAGAGTTGAACTACGAGGTGCTGGCGGAAGGGGTGGAAGATCTGGAAACCGCGCGCATGCTCGAAGAGTATGGCTGCGATGAAGCGCAAGGTTATCTTTTTGCCCGCCCATTATCGGCGGCGGATGTTCCCGCCTGGCTGCTGGACAGCAAACCCTGGCGCCTGCTGGCGCAGATCCATGCCGATCCCAGACATCATTTGGAAGGTTAACCCCTCTGCGCATGCGCTAAGTTGAGCAGTAATACAGCGTCACGAAAATGTCATAAAAGTGCCATCTGCTTATATATCAAAATATTAAGCTAAAAATGCTCTGTTTCTGTTCAGATCGACATTAAAGCCCTGCTTAAATACGTCGATAGTGCTGGCGTGCGCGCCATTTGCGCCTCACCACCAGGGGAAGTGACACAGCATGAAAATTAACCATCTTACTATTGGGCAGCGTCTGGGTTTGTTGGCGACGTTACTGTTACTGGCAACGCTGTTTATGGGGATTCGCGGCCTCGCCATTAACGCTGGCGCACTCGCGCAAAACAAACAGATCATGGCAACCGAAGGCGAAGTTGCGCAGAGCATCGACACGGCGCGTAATGCGCAAGTGCAGTTCAAAATTCAGGTGCAGGAGTGGAAAAACACGCTGCTGCGCGGCACACAAAATCAGGAAACCTTCGTTAAATACAAAAACGCCTTTGTTGAACAGAGCCAGAAAACGCAGGCGCTGTTAAAAACCCTGAGCGTGCTGCTTCCAAAGATTGGTGTCGCAAACAACGAGGTTGTCAAAACCATCGGCTTGCATGCAAAGCTTGAAAGAGAGTATCTGGATGCCTTGCAGCACTACGATATTGCTGATGCCAGCAGCGCACAGCGGGTCGACCATATGGTGACCGGTATCGATCGGGAACCGACCAAAATGATCGATACGGTGGTGGCGAGCACGCTGCAACAAGCGGCGCATATCCGCCAGCAGACCGAGGCGCACAATAACACCCTGTTTGAAGAGACGCGTCTGATGCTGACACTGGTGATGGCCTTTACGCTGATTGTCGGCATGCTGATCACCTGGTGGTTAATTCGCAGTATTACGCGCCCGCTGGCACAGGCAGTCTCCGTTGCCCGCACCGTCGCCGCGGGCGATCTGCAATCCTCCTTCGTCATTTCCGGGCGCGATGAAACTGCCGAGCTGATGCGCGCCATGCAGGAGATGAACCGGAACCTGACGCGCGTCGTCTCCGGGGTTCGCTCCGGCACTGAAACGATCGCTGGCGCCTCACAGCAGATTGCCAGCGGCAGCCGAGAACTCTCCGCACGCAATGAAGCGCAGGCCAGCGCGATTGAACAAACCGCCGCCTCAATGGAAGAGCTGACATCGGTGGTGAAAAACAATGCCGATAATTCACGCATCGCCAGTGATATCACCCGTGAAGCCACGCGCGTGGCGAACCAGGGCGGCGAGGTCGTGGAGCGTGTCGTGACCACCATGAGCGAGATCAATCATCTCTCGACCGAGATCAGCAGCATTATCGGCGTGATCGACAGCATTGCGTTTCAGACCAATATCCTGGCGCTCAATGCGGCGGTAGAAGCGGCGCGAGCAGGAACCGAGGGACGCGGTTTTGCCGTGGTGGCATCAGAAGTGCGCGCTCTCGCGCAACGCTCTGCCACGGCGGCGAAAGAGATCAGCGAGCTGATTCAGCGTTCGGTGAATCGCATTGATGAAGGCAACAAACTGGTGAAAAATGCCGGCAGCGCAATGGCCGAAATCATGCAGAGCGTTGAGCGCGTAAGCCAACTTGTCGATACCATTTCGCTGGCCAGCAACGAGCAGAGCGTCGGCATTGATCAGGTGCACGTCGCCATCACGCACATGGATGCCGCAACGCAGCAGAATGCCACGCTGTCACAAGAGTCCTCTGCCGCCGCACACGCTATGCAACAGCAGGCGGAACAGCTGGTGGAGATGGTTCGCATCTTCAAACTTCAGCGCGACCCGGCATAAGCACACTTTCGCCAGGGGAAGTACAAAGGCTGATGATTAATACAGTGATCATCAATTTTATAAATCCCTCCAGCGAAAAATTTGCGTTTGTGCCGCTTTAGCCACCAGGTTATAAAGTGCGCAAGTGACGGATATACGCTTAAACAATTTGTACTCTCTTCGCTGGCAGTTTTGATGTCGAAACTGCCATCCTTTATTTCTTCCCCCCTGCTAAAAAACACTCCCTGCTCCGCCCAATATGCCCGGTTTACGGGCTTGTACGCAGAATGCGCCTCTCTTACACGCTTTAATCTTGAATACTGATTTTTTATCCAGTATAAATGCTGCACGAAAAATTCAGACTGAATAGGACGACCCTGTGTTTGTTGAACTGGTTTACGACAAGCGTAATGTTGAAGGTTTACCCGGCGCGCGCGAGATTATCCTCACTGAACTGACAAAGCGCGTACACCGCATCTTCCCGGACGCCGATGTGCGGGTAAAACCGATGCAGGCTAACGGCCTGAACAGCGATGCCAGTAAAAGCGATCGTGAAAAGCTGAACCGCATGCTGGAAGAGATGTTTGAAGAGGCGGATATGTGGATGGTTCAGGAGTAAACGTCAATGACGTGATACGCGCTGCGCGTTATTTCAGGGTCGCTCTTTACCCCCGCCGGGCGACCAAATTTAACATGTGGTGCGCTTATTCCCTGCCTTCCGGGCAAATGTATCAAAGCATTTCCCTCGTTTAGGAAATATTTAACCGCGCAATCTCATAGTATCCGGCAAGGAGAGTAACCATGCTGATACTAAAAGAGAATATAGGAAGCGGCCGCCACCGCCGGTGTTACCAGCACCCGTTTGATAGTCAAAAATGTGTCAAAACCCTCTATAACCCCGATGACGGTGGGTTAAAAGAGGTGAAGCGCGAAACGCGCTACTACCGCAAAAAATCAGGCTCTATTCAGGCATGCCAGGCCATTCCCAACTACTACGGTAAAATCCAGACCAATTTTGGCACCGGCCATGTTTTTGATCTGGTCACCGATTACGATGGGAAAATTTCCAAAAGCCTGGCCTTCTACCTGAAGAACAAGCGTCTTTCTCTGCCTCTGCTTGAGGAAAAACTCGCTGAGTTGCGCAGCAATCTCATTGAGTACGGCATCTCGACCATGACGCTGAAAGAGTACAATGTGCTGGTGCGTAAAACCGCGCCGCAAGAGTATGAATTGGTCGTTATCGATAATATTGGCGAAGCTGAGTTTGTGCCGCTCTCATCTTATTTCCGCTTTCTTCATCGCCGGAAAATAGACAGGTCAATTAAGCGCTTCAAACAACGCATCCATAAGATTATCAATACCGTTCAGGCCGCCTGAAAATAACGCAACCGGCTATTTTGCCGGTGCGTTTCCCACCCTGATAAGTCAATACGCCACTAATCGCAAAGCAGCACAAACCCTCATCCGCTATGTTAGCCCGCTAATTATTATCAATGTGGCAATATTATGAAATTCGATAAACGCCTGACGCCCACTACCGTGATGCTGGCGGCTTTCTCCTGCATCATTCCTTTTTTCGCCGACTTTTCTCTGCCCCTTTATCATGGGCTGTCGGTATCAGTGATAGAAAATGTCCAGGCACTATGGCTGCTGTTCGCTTTTGTTTTTACCTTGCGCTTCGCACTCACTACTCCGCTGACGCCGGAGCGTAAACGCTTCTGGCTCTGGGCGGCAACGTGGTGGCTGGTATTGCTCGGACGCAGCGTCAGCTGGGGCCGCGACTATTTTCCCCACGAGCCGCGCCTGCTGTTTCGCGCCATTTCGGTGTTACTGATTGGCGCTCTGGTGCTGTTTCCTCTCTTTTCCCATGCGCTACGCCAGCAGATTAGTGACCGGCTGCGCCATCAAACCCTGCTTGTCTGGAGTTTCGCGCTGGTGGTCATCACCTTCCTGATATCCGACAGCGTGGAGCACCATCGCGCAATTGCCCACTTCTTCCTGCACAAGCGCGACTATCAGGATTTGATTGAAGAGCTGTATGAGTTTCCCTTTATGATTGGGCTCTTTTATGTCTGCCGCGATCTGATGCGCCGGGAACCATTAACAGCGCATCAGCCGCAGGAGCGGTCACTCGCGAAGGGGTTGCGTTGACCCTTTTTTGGCGAAGCCGAGCCAGATGAGCAGCGCCGTCAGGGCAATGGTCGCCAGCGTGATAAAAGCCGTGCGCCACGAATAGTGCGTTGCCACGGTTCCCGCAAGCGAGGGACTGATAGCGGCACCAAAGCCCTGCATCAGCATCACCAGCGCCTGCCCGGCATTGACGTGCCCCGTGCCGTTTAACAGCGAAGCAATAAAGCCGGGCACTGCCACGCCGAGGATACCGGCGCTCATTCCATCGAAAATCTGCACCGGGATCGCCGCCCACGGCGAGGGCCATAGCGCGGCGGTCATTGCGCGAACCGGCAGGATAATCAGCGCGATCAAAATCAGTTTTTCATAGCCATATCGCTGGGCGTAACGCGAGACCATCAGCGCCACCGGGATCATCACGCCCTGCGCTATCACCACCGTCATTGCGGCATACGCGCCAGGGTTAAACAGAGTGGCGTTATGGCCTGAAGCCACCTGCATACTCAGCATCGGCAGCTGTGCGGCATTCGACAGATGAAACAGCATCAGGGTCAGCCCGGTGATGGTGAGCGCCGGGATTTTGAGCAGCGTGAAGAGCGAGGGGATCTCGCCGAGGGCCTCTTCAGGATTCAGCCCACGCGCGACGCGGTGATCGATATCTTTTTCGCGGATCGCGAGCACCGCTATCAGCGCGCCAAAGGCCATCACCAGCATCAGCAGGAAGACCGCGCCGATGCCCCAGTACCAGCTGGCAACACCCGCCAGCAGCGCCGAGAGCATATTGCCGCCGTGGTTGTAAGCTTCATTGCGCCCCAGTTGATGAGCAAAGCGCTTCTGCCCTACCAGGCCGAGCGTCAGACCGGCCATTGCCGGGCCGATAAATGCCGCCGATATGCCCGTTGCTACCTGGCTTGCGTAAACCATTAACGAGCCGGGGAAGAACCATAGCAGCAGCGTGCCCGCCATAATCAGCAGCGCGGCCACGGCGATAATCGCCCGTTTACGCGCCGAGGCATCCACCACAATCCCGGAGGGCAGCGTCGCCAGAAGCCCGGCAATGCCGCCTGCGGTCATCGCGTAGCCGATCGCTTCCGCGCTCCAGTGATAGTGAATCAGGAAGATCCCCAGAAAGGGGCCAAGACCATCCCGCACATCCGCCATAAAGAAGCTGAGCAAACACAACGCCTGAATCGAACGTAATGGCATCTTAAAGTTCTCTTTTTTCCATATTCAATGAGCAGGCAGAGTCTACCCTGGCGAAGCGCTACCAGGGTGCTATGAAAGTGTTACAAAAATGTGATGAGTTACGTGAAAGGATGAATCAGCAGGGCCAGCCGAGCTGCTCACGAATCGCTCTGCGATAGGGCGTGTCGAACACGGCGGGAACCCGGCAGATATAGTCCTGCGCGTGGCTGAGGGTGTCGCCCGTTAACGAACGCAGGTAAGCGAGCGCATCATCGACACAGGGGATCCTCCCTTCAATGCCATTGAAACGCGGTGGCAACGCGGTCCAGATCACCGCATCAAGCTGTTTCGCCGCCGCCCATGTGGCGAGCGCACCGTCCATATTGCCCGCCAGCACCAGCGAGCCGACGCCATCTTCCCGTGAATCCGGGATCTGCTCGCGCTTGCGCAGGGCCGCAGTCGCAAGCTCCAGATCGCCAGTGTTGAGAAACGCCCAGTGGACCGGAACAGCCGGCGCGTTGATGCAGATCGCCGTTGCCAGCTCACCCCCATCACCAACGCGGGAAAACTCAATAGGTAAACGTGGGCCATCGGCATGCCAGCGGCTGGCCAGTGGTAAACCATCCGCTTTCCAAATCAGCGATCCCCAACCAAGACAGGCAATGTTCATTCTTGCTCCTTGTTCTTTTTTCCATTCACCGCAGCTATCGCGCAGCCCGGTTACAGGCCGCTGCGTCGCACCTTTTAAGCGTAGGCCGCGCCGCTAAAAGCGCCAGCAGCGGCGCGGGCAAGGATGCGGATAGTCTGAAAATATCCGCTGAGATTAAAAACGAGGCGTTGGGAAATCAGTCATTTGATAGTCATATCACGGGTGAATAAAACGTATATTTAACATATAGATACAGTTATAAATTTCACTTAAGTAGCAATAAAAATAGTGTATGGGGTGGGTGTCATTGCCCTGATGGAGGAAACGTTAAATGGAGAAGAGAAAGATGAAAATGACAATTGCTGCCCTGGTTCTGATTGCAGCGGCGGGTAACGCTGTTGCCGCGCCGGGCTCCGCCCTGGAACTCAATAGCGGTGAAGCAGCTGGCGCAAACGCCTCTGAGTTTGCCGTGGGATCTTCCGCCATTGCGGGGGTAACCATCGCCACAGCCATTACCGGCCTCGCACTGATGGCGGCTGGCGGCAATAACGGTTCGAATACCGGCACCACGACGACGACCACCACCTCGACACAGTAAGTTGCGCTTCGCCTGACGGGCTCAGGCGGCTGTCATTGCACGCAAAAACGGGAACCTGAAGGTTCCCGTTTTATTTGCGCGCTTGTCAGCGTACTACGCGCTGCAATTAACGACCTCAAAGGGCGCGTTTATTTCTTCTGTTTTAGCCTTGGAAAGACTTCTAGAGGGTGACAGAGGGTTATAAAGGACAATATAAACGCAGCGATCCCACATCCCCAGCTCACAACAGGGCCTAATTGATGAGCACTACCCCAGGCAATCACGCCCCAATAGAAACAAGCATGCGCAACATAGATCAGGTGCAGAACCGGTCTTTTAAAACCGAATAAAAACAGCAGTGCAGAGACAATGTAGACCAGCCCATAGGCAGGAAGCGTTTTCCAGCCTGCCTGGGAGGTTAAAAAGTAACCCGTTACGCCACCTGCTACCAGCCCGTGGATGATCAGCACCGCATAGACAAACCAGTAGTCGCTTCCACCACCACCACGAACACGGCGCCTGATACTGCTTAATTCTTCACGGATCCTTACCAGCTCATCTTCTGTACTCATTTTTTATACCCTTTCTTAAAAAGCGAACAACGTTCGCGACGGCAAATAAGCCAAAGGTGAACACCCTCACTGTGCTCAGGTATAAGTTATTTTCCTTGTACATAAATGGAGCCGCTATCCTACATTTTTCGCCATAGCGCTTCAACATACCGTTAGCATTTTGCCAACATAGCAGCCGCGAAATTTATAAAATATGTTCGACTAAAGCTAAATTTATTATCGTTTCCAGCCGTGATAATTCAACAATATGAGAATAGCCTTAATAAGCAACATTACTCCTCTTTCACCACACTGGATTATGGCAAAAATAGGGGAATCCTCTGGCTCCCCTATTTTTCTCAGTAAAACAGAGTGAGGCACGGTATTAAACCGGCATAGAGAATGTCGTGACTTTATCCGTTTGCGGATCGATGGCAATGACGCAGATGGCATAGTTACCGCCAAGGCGATCTTTGCGATCGGATATTTTCAGATTGTAGGTCTGCGAAAAAGAGGTATAGCTGGAGGAGTTGGACTCGTTAAGTTTGAAGCCAATGATCTGTTCAAAATAGCTGCGGCTCTTGCCGATGCTGGTTTTGCACTGCTCGTTTGTGATGGTGCCCACCCTCCTGGCAGAGGCACTCTGCGGTGCGTTTGTGCCTTTAGGCGTGAGCGCGGCATTCACTGCGTTCATCTGATCTTGCATACTTTTCTGGAAATCAGCGCATGACGCAGAGGCCAGTATCAGGCCACACAAAAGTACCTTCTTCACTATTTTTACCATCCTGTTCACGTTAAAACGGCTGCGGCGCGTGGCTTGCTGCGAAGTCCTGCTTTTTATTTTTAAGGCGAATGAAAGGTGCAAAAAATATCGCTATCTCACCTGCATGCGATATTCAATCATGCCGCTCTTCTTCGCCACCCAGTCATATAAACGCTGCCCACGATAATTGGTTTCGTGGGTATGCCAGTAGAGATGGCTGGCGTGACGCTTTCTGCTCTCGCGCTGCACATATTCAATCAGCTGTTTGCCTGCTTGCTGGCCGCGAACGGATTCGCACACATAGAGATCTTCAAGGTAGCAATAATCGCTCTCGGACCAGGTTGAGCGGTGAAAGAGATAATGAGCAAACCCCACCACCTTGCCGTTATATTTCGCCACCGCACAGAATACCGGCTCCACCGGGCTGTAAAATCGTTGCCACGTACGTCTGGTCACCGGCTCGGGAATATCTACCTTATAAAACTCCTGATATTTCTCCCACAGCGGTAACCAGCCTTCATAATCACTCTCGATGACCGCTTCAATCGTAAAAATAGTATTACTCATAGTAATGACCTCTCTTTTTTTATATCTGTTACATGCCCGGCAGGCGCAAATAAGCTGCACCGAAATAGATCCCGGCGGTAATTTCCCACCCACTGCATGGAAATAGCTAATCAGGCTTGCGAAAGGATTATAAGCAGGCAATGGCACGTTTAGCCCCACCAATTTTGGCGTCCACAGCAGACCAATTTAGGGTTCGGCATTTGTCCTTGTTGCTTTAGACTGACGGCTAAGATGCGTCATGGCGGGGAGAGCCGATGTTTAAGCATGCACAACTAGAAACGGTGAAAGCGTGGATGATCGATCCCGCCAACGGATCGCTGCCGCTGCATGAAAGGATCCAGCGGGCAATACGCACGCTCATCCTTGACGGGATTTTGTCTGAAGGAAAAGCGCTTCCCGCCTCCCGCGCGCTGGCAACATCGCTTACGGTCTCGCGGGATACCATTGAAGCCGCCTACAGCCGCCTGCATGCGGAGGGGTTTATTGAACGGCATACCGGAAAAGGGAGCTTTGTCTCGCCCCGCACCCGGTTGCTGAAATCGCATGCCCGGCAGCGCCGTTCAAGCGCCGGAGCGCGCAAACCCGCGCTCAGCGCCCGGGGAGAGGTTATCTATGAAAGCGGAGGGGTGCGTGAGTTTTCCCGGCCTCGCCCGCTGGCACCGGGTATTCCTGAAACATGGTTATTCCCGATCCCTACCTGGGAGCGCCTGCAACGCCAGGTGCTGAAGGAGTATCGTCACCAGGCTCTCGATCAAAGCCCGCCCCAGGGTATGGAACGGTTACGACGGGCCATCGCTGAGTATGTCAACCTGGAGCGTGGCGCGCACGCTACGGCAGATCGCATCATCATTGTCACCAGTTCCCAGCAAGCGCTGGCGCTCTGCGCCAACGTGCTGATGGATAACAACGATGGCGTGGTGATTGAAGATCCTGCCTATCAAGGAGCGCATAAAGCATTCAAAGCCGCCGGGCTTAAGACCCTGCCGGTTGCGCTCGATGAGAACGGCCTGTCGATTGAGCAACTTAACGCGCTGAGCGAACCGGCAAAGGCGATCTATCTCACCCCTTCTCATCAGTACCCTACCGGCGCCACGCTCTCTCTCGATCGGCGGCTGGCGGTTATCGACTGGGCAAACCGGCACCAGGCGTGGATCATTGAGGATGATTATGACAGTGAGTTTCACTATGAAGGCAAACCAATGGCCTGCGTCCAGGGGCTGGATGGCTCTGACCGGACGATCTATATCGGCACTTTCACGAAGTCACTTTTTCCTGGCCTGCGCATCGCCTACATGATCGTTCCCGACGAGCTGGTAGAGCCGCTGACGGTAGCGCGCACATTAATGGATGGTCATACCGCCTCCATTCCCCAGCTGACGCTGGCTAAATTTATTGAGGGCGGACACTTTGGTGCTTATGTGCGGATGATGCGCGGCGTCTATGTTGCGCGGCGTGACAAACTGGCCAGCCTGATCGAGCAGCACCTCGCTGATTTCGTCACCTGGGTTACGCCAGCGGGTGGCATGCAGATGCCCTGCCATCTGAGAGAGGGGATCGCAGAAGCAGAGATCGCCCTCGCCGCCCGCCGCGCGGATGTCGATATGCTCGGGCTGACCGCGTTATATGCAGGCCAACCTGCCTCAACGGGTTTTCTGATGGGCTTTGCCGCCTACAACGAGCGGGAAATTGAGTCCGCTGTGTTGAAGCTTGCGGCGATTTTTCGCGCGCGCGGATAAGGGTAGCTATCTATCTTTTTGTGCACCAGAGCAGAAACGCGCAGGCGCTGACGCCTGATCCGGCGATACAGACTGCGCTCCAGCCAAAGTGAGCGTAGAGCTGGGTGGCAACAATTGCGCCCGTTGCGCTGCCCGTCGAGTAAAAGCACATGTAGGCGCCCACCAGCCGGCTTGCGGCCTCTGGCCTGGCGGCGATGAGTGTGCTCTGGTTGATTACGTGCACCGTCTGCACGGCAAAGTCCAGCATCAGGATGCCAACAACCAGCCACAGCAGAGAAGATTCGGTACATGAGATGGGCCACCACGAGAGCGTCAGCACGACCAGCGCGGCACCGCAGGCGCTGCGCCCCCAGCCTCTGTCAGCCCAGGCACCCGCCTTCGCCGCGGCCAGTGCACCGGCCACCCCTGCCAGGCCAAACAAGCCTGTCTCCGTATGGGATAACGACAGCGCAGTGAGCGGCAACACCATTGCACTCCACAACATGCTGAACGCCGTGAAGATAAGCAGCGCGAACGCACCGCGTCTTCTCAACTGCGGCTCAGTGATAAAGAGCCTGAAAACCGAGAGCAGCAGAGAGAGATAAGGCGCGGTGCGCCGCTCAACGGATGGCGCGGGCGCCGCTTTCGCCACCATGCAGGCCATCAGCACTATCATGCAGGCGGAGGTCAGGTAAACCGCCCGCCAGCCGGCAAGATCCGCCAGGCTGCCGGCGACTACGCGGGAGAGCAGAATGCCCAACACAATGCCGCTGGTCACCGTGCCGACAATTTTTCCGCGTTGCTCCGGGGCCGCCAGAATGGCGGCCCAAGCCACCACCAGCTGCACCACCACCGCCAGCAGACCAATAAAAAATAGCGCACAAAGCAGAGTGACAAAATTGGGCGCTAATCCCGCCGCCAGCAGTGCCGTAGCCGAGAGCGACAGCAGCGTGATGGTGAGGGTTTTTCGGTTAATCCCATCCCCGAGCGGCACAAGGAAAATCAACCCGAGCGCATAGCCCGCCTGGGTGGCTGTTACCACGCTGCCAATCACCGCCTGGGGAATATTGAGAGTCAGCGCGATAGATTCCAGTAAAGGCTGTGACGCGTAAACATTTGCCACCGACAGCGCGCTTATCAGCGAGAACAAAAAGACAATGCCCGGTTTCAGCACCAGAGCAGCGCCAGATCCTGCATTCTGCGTGATACCCGCCTCTACACTCAATTTATTCCTCATCACACCTGCCCATTCTGGTTGCTTTTTAAAACCACAAGAGCGACAGAGATAGCATTGGCGGTTTTCTTTTGCAACCAGTTTGCGAGGGACTTATACTCGTCTCCCTCAAGAGATGCCGGGAGTGCAGAAATGGCGAAACAGGAATCCCTCAGAACCAGTGAATGCCCCGTGGCCCGAACCCTCGAGTCGATTGGCGAGCGCTGGTGTTTGATGATTATCCGGGAAGCGTTTGACGATGTGCGCAGGTTCAGTGAGTTTCAAAAAAATCTGGGGCTGGCAAAAAACATTCTCGCCGCTCGCCTCAAACTGTTAGTTGAGCACGGTATCTTTGAGATCAGCCCGGCATCCGATGGCAGCGCCTACAGTGAATATGTCCTGACCGACAAAGGCCGCGCGGTGTTTCCGATTGTGGTGGCGATGCGGCAATGGGGTGAGCGCTACCTCTTTGCCGAGGGAGAGGCGCACTCTGTATTGGTGGATAACACCAGCGGTCAGCCTTTGCAGCCGTTACGTGTCTGTTCCGCAGAGGGAAAAAAAGTGGAGCCGACGGATTGTCACCGCCAGCGGGTGACGTCAGGTGGCAAAGCGTAGTCGTCGATTTAGGCCCTCCCTGGCCGCTAAAAAGACGTTCTTATTCAAATGAGGTTGCAGGGGTATTCGCCCGCGCGCTGTTTACCTGTACAAGGCGTACTTTTGTGCCAATAACAAGCGCAGCAAGGAACATGACGCCACCTGCGACAACGAAGACACCGGTTATGCCGCTCAAGCCAAAGATGACGCCTCCCAGCGCCGCCCCGATGGCGATTGAGGATTGTACGGCGGCGACCACCATGCCGCCGGCCGTTTCCGCCTGATCCGGAACAGCGCGTGCAACCCAGTTGGACCATGCCACCGGAATACCGCCGAATGCCAGCCCCCATATCGCAACCAGCAGCATCAGCCCGGTTTCCTCAAGTGGAAATATGATCATGCTTAATGCGGCTGCACCGACAATGGCTGGCATCACCACCAGAGTGAGGCGAAGGCTACGCTCGATTAGCCAACCGGAAAGCAGCGTGCCGATAAAATTGGCGACGCCAAAGCCCAGCAGAATCAATGACAAGCGATCGACATCCAGCGGCACAACGCTCTCCAGCGCCGGGCGGATGTAGGTAAACAGTGCATACTGGCCGGTATGCGCCAGTACACACCCCATCATGCCTGTCGCAATGCCTGGCCTGCGGAGTAAGTCTGCCACTGAGGCCGTTTTCACCCTGCTGCGCGGCGGCATCGCGGGAAGCGTAAAGAGCTGAACGATCAGCGTCAGCGCCCCTACTGCTGTTGCTGCGATAAAGGCACTGCGCCAACCGTACATCCCGCCCAGATAACTGCCCAGCGGTATCGAAACCACTGTCCCGACAGCAATACCGCTGAAAATGATGGCAAGCGCGCGCGGCACCCGGTTTTCAGGCACAAGGCGCATGGCGACGGCTGCTGCCATACTCCAGAACCCGCCGAGCGCGATCCCAAGCAGGATGCGCATCGCTAAAACAACCATCAGGCTTGAAGAGAGCGCAACCAGCAGGTTAGAGGCAATCATCAGGACCGTGAAACCAAGCAGAACGGTTCGTCGATCGAGGCTGCGGGTTAGCCGGGGAACGGCCAGCCCGGCAAACAGCGCGACCACTGCCGTTACCGTGACCGCCTGACCCGCCATAGATTCGGTGACACCCAGATCGTAGGCCATCGGCGTTAGTAAACTGGCAGGAAGGTATTCCGCCGTCAGCAGACCAAACACGCCCATTGCCAGTGAAAACACCGCCAGCCATGCCGATCCTGATCCTTCACCCTCATTAACCTTTGTGCATCGTGCTTCAGTTACATCATTTCTCATCACAATCTCTTCCTGGGTTAAATTTCCACCCAAAGTCTAGAGTTGAACGTCTGGACGATCTATGATGCTGCGTCCTGCATTTTTACCCGAAACGCCTGATATGAACACTGAAGCACATTTTGTTCTCTCATCCGATTTGATCAGTGAACTGCTGATGGGTTTACGCCTGCGCGGCGTTCAGTACCGTCGTGTGCAGACCGGACCAGAATTGGGTGTCGGTTTCGACACCAAACCGGGTCACGCCTATTTCCATTACGTCGCGGTGGGTGACGTCCTTTTACGCCTTAGCGATGGCACGCTGCATGCGCTCAAAGCCGGAAGCGCGGTATTTATGCCCCAGGGCGCGAGCCATCAACTGCTCTCCAGCGCAACGAGTACCTTTCAGCACATTGATGAACTGGGTGCCGCCCCTATCGGCGAATCCGTGCATGGGGTCGACACCTGCCCCAGCACGCATCCGACGCCAAGCACGGTGCTTTTTTATGGCTGTATGGAGTTTGATCTCGGCGCGATGCAGGCGCTGGGTAAACTGATGCCTGAAGCCATGGTGGTTGACGCCGGGGAGCAGCGTTATCCGGGGCTGGTGCCCATCATGAACGCGATGAAAAGCGAAATTTGCTCCGGGCGTATTGGCTTCGCTGGTATTCTCGCCCGGCTTGCCGAGGTGGCCGCGTCCATGATCGTGCGCGGCTGGATCGAGTCCGGTGGAGAAAACGCCTCTGGTCTTATGGCTGCCTTGCGCGATCCCCGCCTGGCACGCGCCATTCTGGCGCTCCACCGCGATCCAGGCCGGGAGTGGAGCGTTGCCGAACTGGCAAGCCAGGCGAATGTCTCTCGCTCTGTTTTTGCCGATCGTTTTAAGTCCACCATTGGGGTCTCCCCTTTACGCTATGCCACGGAGTTACGTATGCGCCTGGCAAGCCACTGGATCAGCAATGAGAAACTCGCCATCGAGACAGTCGCCCAGCGTCTGGGTTATGCCTCGCAGGCCGCCTTCAGCCGCGCGTTCAAACGCATCAATGGCTGCCCTCCCGGCGTGCTGCGACAACGTTGAGGGAAAGAGGAGTATCTGACAGGAATGGCACAGCCATAACAGCAGTCTGTTCACCCGCGACAGGCTCAGCCACGCTGCATCGCTTTGACCCTGTCGACAAAAAGCCTCAATGCGACGGGCATATGGCGATGTTGCGGAAAGTAGAGGGCGATCCCTGCGGACGCCACCGTCCAGTCGTCAAGCAGCGTCACCAGTTGCCGATCGCCAAGATGCCGGCGGGCGTAGCGCTCCGGCACATAGGCAATGCCTAAACCGGCGACGGCGGCTTCGACCATTAACGCGCTGTTATTCAGCGTCAGGCTACCCGGCACATCCAGCTCAAACTGTGCGTCACCCTGCTGATACTCCCAGTGATAGCGTTTTCCGCCGGGCAAACGCTGGCGCAAACAGCGGTGTTGCATCAGGTCTTGCGGATGCGCGATTGTTGGTCGCCCTGCCAGATAACCGGGCGAGGCCACTGTTACAAAGCGCAGCGGCCCGCTGAGAGGAATGGCGATCATATCGCCCGGCACATCTTCAACCAGACGAATGCCGGCATCAAACCCCTGCTCGACGATGTCGACCAGTTGCCCCTGCGCCACCAGATCAATTTCAATTCCGGGCTTTTGCTGGATAAAGTCCGGCAACACCGTTTCCAGCAGCAGGCCGATCGCCGTATCACTGGCGCTGATGCGCAGCGTGCCATAAGGCTGCTGCGCGCTGGCGCTCACATCATTTAGCAACTCATCCATTTCAGCCAGCAGCGGCGACAGGCGCGCCATCAGCATTTCACCGGCATCGGTGAGCGCAACGCTGCGGGTGGTGCGCAGGAAGAGCTGCACGCCAAGCGACGTCTCCAGCGCTTTAATCGTATGACTCAGTGACGAGCGTTTGAGCCCAAGCAGATCGGCCGCGCGGCTAAAGCTCCGCTGCTCGGCAACGGTTTTCACCGCTAACAGTTCGTTCCAGGAGGGACGCTTCATTGTTGAATATTCCACACCAGCTCATTCCAGTTCAGGGCGATTATGGCATCAATTATTCGTTTTATGATTGTTTCCACTTTATCAAACGGAGATAAGCATAATGAAAACCTGGCTAATAACCGGCGCATCCAGCGGTCTGGGTCGCCTGACGTGTGAAGCGCTGCTGGCACGCGGCGATCGAGTGGTTGCAAGTGTGCGCAAGAGCACCGTGCTGGAAGAGATGGTGGCGAAGTATGGCGACCTTTTGCAGGTCATCGTGCTCGATTTGAGCCATTCGGCAACAATAAAACCGACCATCGAGGCGGCATTTTCGCAGGCGGGGCGCATCGATGTGGTGGTCAGCAATGCCGCCTATGGCCTGTTTGGTGCCGCCGAGGAGTTGAGCAATGCCCAGATTGAGCGGCAAATCGCCACCAATCTTACCGGCGCCATTCAGCTGATCCGCGCCGCAATCCCATTGTTGCGGCAGCAGGGCGGCGGGCGCATTGTGCAGGTTTCGTCAGAAGGGGGGCAGATCGCCTATCCTGATTTCAGTCTCTATCATGCGACGAAGTGGGG
The DNA here is from genome assembly GCF_034044935.1 of Kosakonia sp. CFBP8986. Classification (NCBI taxonomy): domain Bacteria; kingdom Pseudomonadati; phylum Pseudomonadota; class Gammaproteobacteria; order Enterobacterales; family Enterobacteriaceae; genus Kosakonia; species Kosakonia sp. CFBP8986. The sequence goes on from NZ_JAXCXB010000005.1 coordinate 538,192, forward strand.
AATTGAAGGCTTTGTCGAAGCGGTTCGTCAGGAAGTCGCGGCCTTCGGCATTGACTTCTTGCTGGTCGAGCCTGGCCCGACGGCAACGCAATTCGGTGCAGGTCTGGATATTGCCGATGCCCTGCCCGCCTACCGCGATACGCCAGCGGGGAGACTGCGTGCGGCTTTGCTTGCGGGCGAGTTCGCCATCAAAGGCGATGCGCAGAAGTGCGTGGCGGCAATGATTGCAGCGGCGGATGCTGCAAGCCCCCCGCTTCGCCTGCCGCTCGGCAGCACGGCTTATGAAAATATCAACGCCGCGCTGGAAAGCCGCCTGGAAGCGTTGCAGGAGATGAAAGCGGTAGCGTATAGCGCCGATCGTGAGCAGAAGTAAGCGGATAAGGTGAAAATAGTAACGGATCGCGTAATGTATCAGTGTCATTAAAAAACTGAGCTGGACTCAGATAACTATGGAGTGACCTAATGAGCGAAACATTCACCATAAAAAACTTCAATAAAGTAAATGACGTACGTTTTGAGCGCGAGCCACTCTATGCCTCAGAGGGCGGATCGCTCACCTCCGGCACGCTGGCCAACAAGCTTGGTGCCTCTGTGGATACGCTTCCGCCGGGGAAAAGATCGACGCCCTTCCATTTCCATCATGTTCAGGAAGAGATGTTTATCATTCTGAAGGGGAACGGCACGCTGAGGATCGCCGAACGGATGGTTGCCATCGAAGAGGGAGACGTTATCACTATTCCGCCCGGAAAAGCGTGGCCGCATCAGATTATTAACACCTCCTCCCTGCCGCTGATGTACATCTCTGTCAGCACCATGGAGTTCCCCGAAGTGTGCGAATACCCGGATTCAGATAAATATTTAGTGAAATCCACCAATCAAAAAGATGATGGTTTCAGGGTGCTCGACTTCAGGGGTAAAGGCGTCGATTACTGGGAAGGCGAGCCATGAGGTAGGGAATGTAGCGTATCGGATTGGCAGGAGTCATGCCCGCTTTGCGCAACCAGCCGGCATGCTCCTGGAGCTGAAGTTCTGCTATGAGCGAAAAGCGGACGTTTTGGTTGCAATACATGTGTCTTAATCAACCGAGAGGGAGGTATTGCCACCGGCAATATTCAATTTAGACAAGGGATTGGCAGTTAGCGCTCCTGCATTTATAAGATCGCGTACTTCATATAATTTGCTACTGACTTTATGAAGATCAGATATGAATCTATCCAGAAATTCATTGGTCACTTCGAAATATTTACCTTTCTCATCTAACCTGCGATGCAGAATTTGCTCACCCATTTCGCTGGTTATTGGATATGCATGCGCAAAGTCTGATCTCTCAGTATTCAATATCTCAAATAGTTTAGCTGCATCCAAACCTGTTCGGTAAGCGATACGACTTGAAGACTTTACTTTTCTTACGCTTGCACGGAAGGCATCCAGAATGTCACCTCCCATCTTGCCTTGTAGTGCAGTCCGGTCGATTGTCTTATCCAAAAGCGAAGCAATTTCGGTCATGAAGCTAGCTATTGAGCCGAAGCCATACAGAGCGATACCCAGCCTGTAGAGATAAAGATCATCATCCGGTAAAGCGAGAAGTGTTTGTTGCTTAATTCTACTAAGTTCTTCCAGATTCATACTGAACTCTCATTTTACTTGGTGATAAAAAAACAACAGCTTGCGTGATATTATTTTCTTTTAGAATAGAGGTGCAGCGATAAAGTCTACCTTAAGTGATTATTGCTGCTGATATCCACAGTTATATACACACGGAACTATCAAGCTTTTAATTTCTTTTGATAATCTCCCGTTAAAGAGTAAGATGGTTCGTCAATAGCTTGAATAATTTGCTTTCTTATAAGTTTTCGACGTAATATTCGCTTTTTCTGCTGACTTATTATTTTAGCTCTTGGATGAGCAGATGCAACCATTGGTAATATCTCTTCTTCATGAGTGACTTCAACATTTACACGCTTTCTTCTTCCAGTTCGCCTTATGCTAACACGACCCCACCCATCAATAATGTACCTACCTGTTCTTACCCTTTGGACGATTTTAGTCGATGGGTTCGGATATTTATCAACAAATTTGAGCTGTAACATTTTAAAAAGATCGTCTACTGGTGTAACATCAACATAACCTTTAAAATGCTCTTGAAATTGTTGGTTGAGGTCTGTTTGTTTATTTTCGTTTAATAATTGTACGATTTCATTAAATAATTGTTTTACTCCATCTTTAGGTACCTCCGAAAGATAAATATCTATAATACTGGAAATATCGGTTGAACCAATTTCAGCAACAGTATCTTGATTGAAATATGACCTAATCATGTTTTCAATTTTTGGATATTTTTCAAACATAGTGATCACTCCGGAATAGGAAATGCAGTTAGGATGTGATGTGGCATGCTATTATGAGGAGTTGCCTTCATTACAAGAGTGAATTTTTTAGACATATACTGAATTTTCGACGGATCACTATTGGCAATATATGTGCCAAGAATATCTTGTGTTAATAGTTCTTTTGCAAAACGGGCTTCAGTACGGTGTGGGTTGTTATACCAAGAAAGAAATTCATTGAAATAAGTATTAAACCATTCTGAAGTTGCTACTTCAGCTATATTTCGGTCCATAAAAGTTGATGCTATTTCTATTCCTGGGAAGCGAGATATCAATTGCGCTACTGTTAGTCCAACATGCCTTTGAAGGGTGTGACCACCAGAATTAGGGGGTGGTGTTTTTTCATGATGGCTGAGATCGATCCTAGAAGTCGCAGGTAGAGCTGTCCATTTTTGGGTTACATGTTGTGGGTTGTATGCATTAGCTTGGAAAGGCACAGGATTTCCGGACATGTGAATAGCCTCACGATTTCGATTAAAGGAAATTGCAATAAAAATCATAATATCGGCAGTACTGAAGTGAAGTTTAACTTTTTTACTAACTATTTCCACAATAGAAAGCTACAACCAGTCATCTTAGGCTTAAGAAATTCGGTGATTTACTTAAGTTGAATCCGGAACGGTAAACGCACCGACCAACAAATGTCGGGCATTACCACCGGTGGGGCGCACTGGGTAGGGAGGTGAACACGCAACACGCCGTCAAATTATATGACGAACAGCATGTGCGGTAGGCGTTAGATTTTCTCCATTAACACTGCGGCTCGAATGGCACTGGCCTGGTGACTATCGAGGGCGTGGTGTACCACATCGTTGATATTGGCATGAGAATGCTACAGCCACATGAGCTATGCCGGGCCGGACTGGTACATCGCCGATCAAGACTATACCGGTAAGAAGTATGCGAAGGATACACTGGTATCGCGGTGTGGTAATGCAACGCCCCCGCCATTTGCTGAAGCTATGGTTCGGGCAAATCTTCCTGAGTTTTGTGTTTCAAGGGAATAGGCCGCCTGAATCATCTTCTGTATGCCGCTCAATCGCGGCATTTACAAGGCCTTAATGGTCTGCTTTGAGCGAAAAGCGAACATGAGAGATTGATATCTTTAAATCAGGTAAGCGACACAGAAAAGCAAAATAGTCTGACATTTTTACCATAGACAGAAGGCTCAGCTTTCTCTTTCCTCAATCCAGGTAATAAGTTCAGCGAGCTGAGTATCAGAAAATACTGCTATTCCATGCTCATTAAGTAACGATGCTGCGACTCCCATACCAGGCTTACGCTGGCCACTAAAAGAGCCGTCATAGATAAACTGACTTCCACATGTAGGACTACCATCAGTTAATAATGCAGCGGTACATCCAGACTCCTGTG
>NZ_JAXCXB010000006.1:0-359995 GCF_034044935.1 Kosakonia sp. CFBP8986
ACGTTGATAGGCCGGGTGTGTAAGCGCAGCGATGCGTTGAGCTAACCGGTACTAATGAACCGTGAGGCTTAACCTTACAACGCCGAAGATGTTTTGGCGATGAGAGACGATTTTCAGCTGATACAGATTAAGCCGTCCGGCTGACGCGGGATGGCAACAGAATTTGCCTGGCGGCACTAGCGCGGTGGTCCCACCTGACCCCATGCCGAACTCAGAAGTGAAACGCCGTAGCGCCGATGGTAGTGTGGGGTCTCCCCATGCGAGAGTAGGGAACTGCCAGGCATCAAATTAAGCAGTAAACCGGGGCAACAAACCGGTGGTTGTAGAAAAAATTCGGTGGAGCGGTAGTTCAGTCGGTTAGAATACCTGCCTGTCACGCAGGGGGTCGCGGGTTCGAGTCCCGTCCGTTCCGCCACTTATTTTAAGAACCGTATCTCTCACGAGATACGGTTTTTTTTCGTCTGCAATTTGTGAAAAAAGGGCCAAACGGCCCTGTTATTTACTCTTCCCAGCGCTTTAACAGCAAACTGGCATTCACCCCGCCGAAGCCAAACCCGTTCGACATCGCGTAGCGAATCTCAAGTGGGCATGCGGCAAGCGCCACCAGATTTAACCCATCGGCCTTCTCATCAGGGTGATGCAAATTCAGCGTCGGTGGTGCGATCTGTTCACGCAACGCCTGAACCGTGAAGATCGCTTCAATACCGCCCGCGGCACCCAAAAGATGCCCGGTCGCTGACTTAGTCGATGTAATCGCTACCGTACTGTTCGCACCAAACACACGCTTTATCGCTGCCAGTTCGCCCTTATCACCAACCGGAGTAGAGGTCGCATGAGCATTAATGTGCTGGATATCGGAGGCTGAAATTCCCGCCTGACGGATCGCGGCTTCCATCGCCCGTGCGGCACCGTTACCATCTTCCGGGCCGGCAGTGAGATGATGCGCATCTGCGCTGGTGCCATAACCCACCAGTTCCGCCAGCGGCGTCGCACCGCGTGCCAGCGCATGTTCGAGCGATTCAATCACCAGCAGCCCGGCACCTTCACCCATCACAAATCCATCACGATCGCGATCAAATGGGCGTGAAGCAGTTGTCGGTTGATCGTTAAAACCGCTCGACAGCGCGCGCGCCGCTGCAAATCCGGCAAGGCTTACCCGATGGATCGCCGCTTCACTGCCGCCGCATAGGGCGATATCTGCCTCGCCGCTGCGTATCAACCGCGCGGCATCACCAATGGCCTGCGCGCCGGCCGCACATGCCGAAACGGGCGCGCCGATCGGGCCGCGAAAACCATAGTTAATCGAGACATGGCCGGCTGCGAGGTTGGCAAGGAAAGAGGGAACGGTAAACGGGGAGAGTTTGCGAGGCCCGCGTGAATCGGTGGTGCGCACCGCGTTGGTGATCTCACTGAAGCCACCGATCCCGGTGGCAATCACCGTCGCAGTTCGATCGCGCTGCGCCTCCTCCTGCGGGAACCAGTTCGCCTGCGTCAGCGCTTCTTTCGCTGCCACCAGTGCGAACTCAATAAAACGATCCATCTTTTTACGTTCTTTCGCCGGGATCGTGCTTAAGGGATCGAAACCGTGATGCGGATCCTCTTCAATCGAAGGGACCTGGCCTGCCACTTTGCAGGCAATATCGTCGACCATTTCGTCGTCAAGGCGGGAAATACCCGATTTGCCCTCAACCAATGATGACCAGACGTGGGAAAGGCCGCAGCCCAGCGGGCTGACAATGCCCATACCGGTTATAACGACGCGCTTATGCGAAATGCTCATATTCACTCCTCCTTATTCATCTGTAATTGTGGCGCATATTTCAGCGACGTCTCCCCGGCCTGCTTACGTTGCAAATATTGATGACGATAGTGGAGAACCGGCGAGGCTGCCGGGCCTGGCACCATGGCGTATTTTTCAGGGGTTATGGCTTCGCCGGTGGCCTTATCGACGAGGATCGCTTCAACCGGGCGCGCGGTTTCCCGCTCAACCAGCATCATCTGTGGGCCTTCAGGTGAGAAATGACGGTTTCCCCACTGCGCCAGCGCAATGATGACTGGACGAAAATCATAGCCTAACGGCGTGAGGTGATATTCATAGCGCGGCGGGGTTGTGCTGTAGCTCACCTTTTCAAGCAATCCCTCTTCAACCAGTTCCTTCAGGCGCCGGGAGAGAATGTTCGGCGCAATATTGGCGTTTTTCTGGAACTCATCAAAACGGGTAAAGCCTGCGAAGGCGTCGCGCAGGATAATCATGCTCCAGCTATCACCAATGCGTCCCAGACTTCGGGCAATAGGGCAGGGAGCCTGGTAAAGTGCTTCATTTTTCATGGTGGTATCTGCTGTAGTAAACATGCCACACCAAAGTGACATAGTGACTTTCAATATGCAAGTAACTACTTTTAGCACTATTGCCGCTGCGGCAAATATCCTCTGCTTTACTGCCTCTTTTTCCCCCGTGCTCAACTCACCATAATCACGCCATCTGTTAAGAAATAATGAGAGAGGAATTGATATGTCTATCCCTGCATTTGGTCTGGGGACCTTCCGTTTAACCGATGAAGCGGTTATCGCCTCGGTGAAAACCGCCCTTGAACTGGGTTATCGCGTGATTGATACCGCACAGATCTATGGCAATGAAGCCGCCATTGGCGAAGCGCTGGCGCAGAGTGGCGTCGCGCGGGAATCGCTGTTTATCACTACTAAAATCTGGACTGAAAACCTGGGTGAAGGCCAACTGATCCCAAGCCTGCAAGAGAGCCTGAAGAAGTTAGGCACCGACTACGTTGATTTGACGCTGATTCACTGGCCATCGCCGGGCGCAGCGGTGCCGGTTGCCGAGTCGATGCAGCAGTTGATGAACGCCAAAGCGCAGGGGCTAACGCGTCAGATCGGCGTCTCCAACTTCACGATTGAGTTAATGGAGCAGGCGATTGCAGCAGTCGGGGCGGAAAATATTGCCACTAACCAGATTGAGCTTTCACCCTATCTGCAGAACCGAAAAGTGGCGCAGTGGGCAAAAGAGCACGGGATCCACATCACCTCCTATATGACGCTGGCGTATGGTAAGGCACTGAAAGATGCCACGATTGCCCGCATCGCGCAGAAGCACAGCGCAACGCCAGCGCAGGTGATCCTGGCATGGGCTATGGGTGAGGGGTACGCGGTGATCCCATCCTCAACCAAACGCGAGAACCTGGCGAGCAACCTGCAAGCGAAGACGCTCGAACTGGATGCGGATGACAGAGCCGCTATCGCCGCGCTGGATTGCAATGACCGGCTGGTCAGCCCGGAAGGGCTTGCGCCTGAGTGGGATTAATCAGCAACGTGACGGGAGCCTGGCTCCCGTTTTTTTATCTGCCCGTCTGCGGCACATGCTCGCTGACGAAGTCGATAAAGGCGCGGATACGCGTACTCACCGCCCGATCGCTGTAGTAGACGGCGCTGAAGGGCATCTCTACCGGCAGCAGTTTGTCTGACATCAGCGCAACCAGCTCGCCGCTCGCCAGCTCTTTATCAATCATATAATCCGACAGGCTGGCGATACCGTTGCCGCTCAGACAGAGATGTTTAAGGGTTTCACCGCTATTAGAGGCGAGCGTGGGCGTCACCTCCAGCAGTTGACCATCCGCTGCCGCCACCGGCCAGGTATTCAGCGATACCGGCTCGGTAAATCCGAGGCAGACATGGTTTTGCAAATCCTCGACCGTTTCAGGCGTACCGTAACGGGCAAGGTATTCGGGCGAAGCGATAATTTTGCGGTAGCTCTTAAAGAGCGGACGCGCGCGCAGGCTGGAATCAGTCAGCTTGCCGACGCGAATAGCGACATCCACTTTACGTTCAATCAGGTTGATAAAGGTTTCGCTCGAGACCAGCGACAGGCTGATCTCCGGGTAACGTTCACGAAACGGCTTAATCAGCGGCATTAAAAAATGCAGCACTACCGGCGTGGCGGCATCGATACGCAGCGTGCCGCGCGGCACCGATTTATTCTCCATCACCTCGTTTTCCGCCGCCGCCATCTCCTGCAGCACCGTTTGTACGCGACGGAAATAGCGCTCGCCCTCTTCAGTGAGACTAAGCTGGCGAGTGGTGCGATTGAGCAGGTTAACGCCGAGCTTATTCTCCAGCTTCTTCACCGCCCGGCTAATGGCGGAGTTTGCCTGACCAAGACGTTCAGCGGCACGGCTAAAACTGCCGCTCTCCACGACCGCGACAAAAATGGCGAGTTCTTCCGAGGTGGTTTTCATTATTGCCTCTGTAGCAACATTTCAACGAGATTATTCATGCGCGTGTATTTAACCACGCCGCGTGTCGCAACGCCATCGCGCGGCCTAAAGGTCAATGGCACCTATACAAGCTGGCGCTTTTCTGGTGATTATTCGTTGAAACTATGGTCTACAATCCCTATAACTGAGTGACGCCCCTTTTTCGGGCGCGGAAATCAAAGAGGTTCAAAGCCGAAGTGGCGAAAAATACTTACGCTATGCGATATGTTGCCGGACAACCTGCGGAGCGCATTTTACCGCCGGGATCGTTCGCCAGTATTGGTCAGGCTTTACCTGCCGGGGTTCCTCTCAGCCAGGATGAAAAGATCCGCGTACTGGTATGGAACATCTTCAAGCAGCAGCGGGCGGAGTGGCTCTCGGTGCTGCAAAGCTTCGGCAAAGATGCGCACCTGGTTCTGTTGCAGGAAGCGCAGACGACGCCCGAACTGGTGAGTTTCGCAACCAGCAACTATCTTGCTGCCGATCAGGTTCCCGCCTTTGTGCTGCCTCAGCACCCCTCAGGCGTGATGACGCTCTCTTCTGCCCATCCGGTCTATTGCTGCCCTCTGCGCGAGCGTGAGCCGATTCTGCGGCTGGCAAAGTCAGCCCTGGTGACGGTCTACCCGCTGCCGGACAGCCGTAATCTGATGGTGGTGAATGTGCATGCGGTCAACTTCAGTCTCGGTGTCGATGTCTACAGTAAACAGCTGCTGCCGATTGGCGACCAGATTGGCCGCCACGATGGCCCGGTAATTATGGCCGGCGATTTTAATGCCTGGAGCCGCCCGCGCATGAATGCCCTCTACCGTTTCGCGCGCGAAATGGCGCTGAGGCAGGTACGATTCACCGATGACAATCGCAGTCGAGCCTTTGGCCGACCGCTCGATTTTGTCTTCTACCGTGGCTTAAACGTTGATGAGGCGTCGGTGCTGGTGACCCGCGCATCGGACCACAATCCGCTGCTGGTGGAGTTTAGCCCGCTCCCTTCCGGCAAGTAGGGCGAAAAAAAGATAAAAAAAAGCACCGTGGGGAAACGGTGCTTTTTTTATTGCTTCAGGTCAGGAGTCTGGCGTCGCGCTGTTCTTCACGAAGAGCGTGATTTGATCGCCCGGCCGCAGATTGGAGGTATCGGTGTTCCAGCGCATCACATCTTTGATGTTCACGCCGTGACGTTTCGCGATACTCGACAACGAATCACCTTTGCGCACGCGATAGGTAATGCTATCGCTGTTGCTGGCAAGACGTTGTGCGCTGCTGCCTGCACCAACCGTCAGGTTTTGACCCACCTTCAGATTCGCGCCGCGCAGATTATTCCACTGCTTCAGATCCTTCGCGCTTACGCCGAGGCGTGACGCGATGCCTGAGATCGTATCGCCTGAGCGAACCTTGTAGCTCTTGCTGGAGAGCGGGGTGTTATCCGCAACCAGCGTCGGCTGTACGGCGGCGATTTCGCCGGATGCCAGCGACTCACGCAGCTGATCTGCATGTTTCTTCGGCACCATCACGTACTGTGGACCAGCTGAACCCAACGTCGAACCTTTAACGCCTGCGTTAAACGCCTTCAGTTTGTTGACGGAAATTCCCGCCATTTCAGCCAGCTGACTCACTTCTACCGGGCTACTCAGCCTGACGCGCGCCAGCGCACGGCTTTCGTCCGGCGTCGGCAGATTAATGCCATAGCGTTTGCTGTTTTTGAGAAGATCGCTCAACGCCAGCATCTTAGGCACATAAATCTTTGTTTCATAAGGCAATGACAGCGACCAAAAATCGGTGGGTTTCCCCTGCGCTTTGTTCGCTTTAATTGCCTTCAGCACGCGGCCTTCACCGCTGTTATAGGCGGCAACGGTCAGTAACCAGTCGCCGTCAAACATACGGTTAAGACGCTGCATCATGTCGAGCGCGGCCGTGGTAGAGGCCACAATGTCACGACGCGCATCGTAGCTGCGTGTCTGTTTTAAACCATAATTTCGCCCTGTGCTCGGAATGATTTGCCAAATGCCTGCGGCATTGGCACCAGACGTTGCGTGCGGGTTAAAAGCGCTCTCCACTATGGGTAGTAGTACCAGTTCCATGGGCATGTTACGTTTTTTAACTTGCCCAGCTATCCAGTACATATACGGCTCTGCCCGTAAAGTTACATCGTGGAGATAGCTCTTATTGTTTAAATACTTCAGTTTCTGTTCGCGAATCCGGCTGTTTTCCGGAATTCCCATCTTTAGCTCGTCGCTTATGGAGGCCCACAAGTTGCTATCCGTTTGGTCGGCGAGTGTTCCGTCGTCCATCCAGCGTGCCTGACTTGTGAACTTCCCAGCTTCCCCTTGACCAGCTGCAGAAAGGCTCTGTGCGTGCTGTTGTACCGAACCGTCGCGCTGCGACGCCTGGCACCCCACGAGCAGGACAGAGGCGAGTAATATCGCTTTTGCCTTCATGTGTGTGTCAATAGTAGTTGCTTAAAAGACGAGCGATGATAACGGCGATGTTTTCAAAAGGCAACCCGCAATGTCAGAAAGCATCTTTCTTTGCCCGTAACCAGGCGAAACGCTCCTCTGGATGTTGCAATAGGCTTTCTTGATTTATTACTTCAATTAAATCAGCATCTTCCGTGCGTAAAAATAAATTTATTTTCCGCTCATTTTTCAGAATTACAGGGAGTGTCTTTTCGTTTTTAGCACGTAACTCACTCACTTTCTTATAGTATTCCTGAACCTCTGCATCTTCAGGCAGCACGCTGACAGCAAACTTCATATTCCCTAAAGTGTATTCATGTGCGCAACAAATCACCGTGTCATCGGGAAGGGCGTTAATTTTACAGAAGGATTGATACATCTGCGTTGCCGTCCCTTCAAATAATCTTCCGCAGCCGCCAGAGAAGAGCGTATCGCCGCAAAAAAGGTAAGGAAAACTGAAGAAACAGATATGTCCTAAAGTGTGACCTGGGGTGGCGAAGACCGAGAAATCCTGGCCTAAAACGGTGACCGTATCGCCTTCGGCCACAACCTGAGTGGTGCCCTTATGTTGTGTCTCCGCTGGCCCATAAACCACTACATCAGGGAAAGCGTCGCGCAGTGCCTGCACACCGCCGACATGATCTTTATGGTGATGCGTCAGTAGAATAGCTTCGGGTTGCCACTTGTGCTCTTCAATGGCACGCAGCACCGGGGCGGCTTCGCCCGGATCGACAATCAGGCAACGCCCGTCATCCTCGCTCAACACCCAGATGTAGTTGTCCTGAAACGCGGGAATACTGTTAAGATTCATAAATTACCTCTCAAAGCGTAGCGGAAGGTTGTAATGAAGCCGGCAAGGACTCCCCGAAAATTCGTCGCGCCCGTAAACTGGGGCGCGCTCCCAAAAGGTGTTTATTACCGTCAGGCGCTGGAGGAGGAGCTCAAGCCGTGGCTGGTGAAAATGTATGGTTTTCACCTGCTTAAGATTGGCAACCTCAGCGCGGAAATCAACCTTGAAAGCTGCGCGATCTCCCACCAGGTCAATGTCTCTCTGGCAGGCGAACCGGCGCAGGTGCGCGCGGATCCGCTCTATTTGCCGTTTGCAGAAAAGTCCGTCGATGCCTGCCTGCTGGCCCATACGCTGCCCTGGTGCCCCGATCCTCACCGGCTGCTGCAGGAGGTCGATCGTGTGCTGATTGACGATGGCTGGCTGGTGATGAGCGGGTTTAACCCCATCAGCCTGTTAGGCGCCTGCAAAGCGGTGCCGTTTGCGCGCCGCTCGCCGGCGGTCAAAAGCCGAATGTTCACCCTCACGCGCCAGTTTGACTGGCTCGCGCTGCTCAATTTTGAAGTGCTTCATTATAGCCGCTTTCGCGTGTTGCCCTGGACGAAGCAGGGCGGAAAGCTGCTGAGCGCGCATCTGCCGGCGTTGGGCTGTATGCAGCTGATCGTGGCCCGTAAACGCACCATTCCGCTGACCATCAACCCGTTAAAGCAGAGCCGCTCACGGGCGCGCGTGCCGCAGGCCGTTGGCGCGACACGGCAATCTTAAGCCAGCGTTTCCGGCTGGTAACCGACATCTTCCTGGGTGGGATTCATCGCCGCCGCGCGCGCCAGCTCATCGCAGCGTTCGTTTTCCGGATGCCCGGCGTGGCCTTTCACCCACTCCCAGCGGATTTGATGCTGGCTGAGCGCTGCATCGAGCCGCTTCCACAGGTCGACATTTTTAACCGGCTTCTTATCCGCCGTTTTCCAGCCGCGTTTTTTCCAGTTGTGGATCCACTGGGTAATGCCCTGGCGCACATACTGGCTGTCGGTGCTGAGCACCACTTCGCAGTGCTCTTTCAGCGCTTCAAGGGAGACAATCGCCGCCATCAGCTCCATGCGATTGTTGGTGGTTAAACGGTAGCCTTCGCTGAAGGTCCGTTCATGTCCGCGATAACGTAAAATGGCGCCATATCCACCCGGTCCCGGATTGCCGAGGCACGATCCGTCGGTGAAAATTTCTACCTGTTTGAGCATCTCTGGTAGACTTCCTGAGTTGAAAACGACAAGTCTGACATAAATGGCCGCTATGAGCACTGCAATTACACGACAGATCGTCCTCGATACCGAAACCACCGGTATGAACCAAATCGGTGCGCACTACGAAGGGCATAAGATCATTGAGATCGGTGCGGTTGAGGTGATAAACCGCCGCCTGACCGGCAATAACTATCACGTCTACCTGAAGCCCGATCGTCTGGTGGACCCGGAAGCGTTTGGCGTTCACGGCATCGCCGATGAGTTCCTGCTGGATAAACCGACCTTCGGCGATATTGCCGATGAGTTTATCGACTATATCCGCGGCGCGGAGCTGGTGATCCATAATGCCTCGTTTGATATCGGCTTTATGGATTATGAATTCAGCAAGCTGAACCGTGGAATTCCGAAAACCGAAACCTTCTGCAAAATTACCGACAGCCTGGCGCTGGCGCGCAGGATGTTCCCGGGCAAGCGTAACAGCCTTGATGCGCTCTGCTCGCGTTACGAAATAGATAACAGCAAGCGAACGCTGCACGGCGCACTTCTCGACTCCCAAATCCTTGCCGACGTCTATCTGATGATGACCGGCGGCCAGACATCGATAAAATTTTCGATGGAGGGCGAGAACCAGAATCAGTCAGGCGAAGCGGGGATCCAGCGCGTTGTGCGCCAGGCAAACAAACTGCGCGTTGTTTTAGCCAGTGATGAAGAGCTGATGGCCCATGAATCGCGCCTCGATTTAGTACAGAAAAAGGGCGGAAGTTGCCTCTGGCGCGGCTAAATTCATTTATTAACCGTGAAAAATCAGCCCGTGGGCGATTTTTGCAGCAAACGATTCAAAACAAGAGAAAAAGCGTTGACGGCACCAGGCGCAATACGTAATATGCGCCTCGTTCCCTAACAGGAACACAACGCGGAGCGGTAGTTCAGTCGGTTAGAATACCTGCCTGTCACGCAGGGGGTCGCGGGTTCGAGTCCCGTCCGTTCCGCCACTATTCAGAAGGCCTGAATCAGCAATGATTCAGGCCTTCGTCGTTTCTACTCCTTCACCACCGCGCGCTGCGCGATAAATCCGCTCTCCACGCCCGCGCGCTCATGACGCGCCAGCCAGCAGTAGCAACCTGCACCGAGAAAGACACCGATAAACCAGCTGAAGTTTGCCACTTCGTGCAGCGCCGGAATAAAGCTGATCACCAGGCCCACCATCACCGACGGCAGCAGCGCGGCAATCGCTTTGGGGTTAAAGCCGTTTTTGTACCAGTAACGCCCGGTCGGGGAGACGGTAAAGAGATCGTCGACAAACACCTGGCCGCGTTTAATCAGGTAGAAGTCCGCCAGCAGAATACCAAACAGCGGGCCGATACAGGCACCGAGCACATCCAGCGTGTAGTGGATTAACTCCGGCGACTGGAACAGGTTCCACGGCGTCAGCAGCACCGAGCCGACCGCCGCAATCATTCCCCCGGTACGGAAGCTGATCTTCTGCGGCGCGCAGTTAGAGAAATCAAACGCCGGTGAGACGAAGTTCGCCACGATATTAATGCCGATAGTCGCAGTAATCATGGTCAGCAGGCCAATCGCCATCGCCAGATCGCTGCCGACGTGGCTGACGGTTTCAATCGGGTCGGTGATCATTTTGCCAAACAGCGATTGCGTTCCCGAGACAATCACCACCGTCACAATCGAGAAGAGCAGGAAGTTGAAGGGCAGTCCCCAACGGTTGCCGCGGCGGATCGCCTGCATGCTTTTGCCGTAGCGGGAGAAGTCACCAAAGTTGAGCAGCGGGCCGGAGAAGTAGGAGACCACCAGCGCCGTGGCGGTGATCATCTGCCACGCTTGTTCACCCGGCGTCAGCGCCTTGCTGGCAAGGGTAAAGGAGATGCCGTCAAACCCGGTCTGGTAGAGGATCCAGCCCGCCAGCGCCATCATCACTACATACACCGCCGGTCCGGCGACATCAATAAAGCGTTTGATCGCGTTCATTCCGTGCCAGAACACCAGTGCCTGCAGCGCCCACATAATGCCGAAGCAGATCCAGCCCAGCGCCGACAGCCCCAGAAAGTGGCTGCTTGTCAGCGCGCCCAGCGAAGGCCAGAATTTCAGCGCCACCAGCATCAGGGCGTTGGCGGCGAGATAGGTTTGAATCCCGTACCAGGCGAAGGCGATAAGTCCGCGGATCACCGCCGGAATATTGGCGCCGAATACGCCAAATGCCTGACGGCAAATCACCGCATAGGGCACGCCGGTCATCTGGCTCGGCTTCGCCACCAGGTTTGCACAGAGCTGCACAATACAGATCCCCACCAACAGGCAGAGCAGCACCTGCCAGCTGGCGAGCCCTAAGGCAAAGAAGCTAGCGGCAACCACATAGCCGCCCATGCTGTGCACATCGGACATCCAGAACGAGAAGATGTTGTACCAGGTCCAGTTCTGCTGGCGAGTCGGGGCAAGGTCCTCATTGGTCAATCTTGGGCTATAACGAGCATCGTACTGCGGTTCAGGGTTTGGCATGGAATCTGCTCCTTTAAATAGCGATAGCGTTCATAGGTCTGCTATCGGCTATCGTAAAGTGCTCACACGCCTTGCAACGGTGCAAATGATCACCATCGCGCCCAGGCGCGGTGCATTTGTCGCTAATCCTGGCATCGACGAGTCAAAAGAGATCTTCGCCACGCGCAAAATGATCGAGTGTGCCAACCTGCCGCAGGTGCTGGCACATCTGCAACCGCCGCATCTGGCGGCGCTGGAGGCGATCATTGGCGAGGAGGAAGCGGCGCACCAGCAGCATGACGGCGCGGCGGCCATTCGCCACTCGGCGGCTTTCCATATTCAATTACAGGCGATATCGGGCAATGCGGTGGTGACCGACATTATCACCACTCTGACGCAGCGCTCCTCGCTGGTGATTGCCGCCTGGGGCGCGCCGTGGCAGCAGGGCTGCCGCTGTCACGATCACGATGCGTTAATCGAACTCTTACGTAACAAAGACCTGGCGGGCCTTGAGCATGCCATGGCGCACCACTTCGACCACATTGTTTCCAGCCTGCGCTTTGAGCGCAGCGGCGAAACGCTGCCCGATTTTACCCGCCTGTTTGGCACCCGAGGAGAGCCGCAATGAGTGCATTTTGTATACAAGTCATCAACCCCAATACCAGCCCGGAGATGACCGAAACCATAGCCAGCGCCGCGCGCCGCATCGCCTCGCCGGGCACAACTATCCTCGCCAGCTGCCCGACGCAGGGCGTGGAATCCATAGAAGGGCATTTCGATGAAGCGATTGCCGCCATCGGCGTGCTGGAGCAGGTAAAGCAGGGCAAAGCGCAGGGCGCGCAGGGGCATGTGATCGCCTGCTTTGGCGACCCGGGATTGCTGGCGGCGCGGGAACTGGCGAGCGGCCCGGTTATCGGTATTGCCGAAGCGGCAATGCATATGGCGACGCTGGTGGCGACGCGTTTCTCGATTGTCACCACGCTGCCGCGCACGGTGATCATCGCCCGCCATTTACTGCGCCAGTATGGCTTTGAACATCACTGCGCCGCGCTCCACGCCATCGATTTACTGGTACTGGCTTTGGAAGATGGCACGGGTCTTGCTCAGCAAAAGGTACGCGAGCGTTGTATACAAGCCAAACGTGAGGATGGAAGCGGGGCGATTGTGCTGGGGTGCGGCGGTATGGCGAATCTTGCCAGTGAACTGACGCAGGAGTTGGGCATCCCGGTGATCGACGGCGTAACGGCGGCGGTCAAAATGGTTGAGTCTCTGCTCGCCCTCGGTTTTGGCACCAGTAAATATGGCGATCTCGCGTATCCCAATAAAAAGCCGCTTTCAGGATGCTTCGATATGCTCAGCTGAAGGCGGCCCCGGTTAAGAGGTCGAATCAGCATGCAAGCAGCAACCGAGACTCCCTTCTGGCACTTTACTGCCGACTACCCGCGCGATATGGCGGGCTACGCCGGCAAGCCGCCGCACGCACAGTGGCCGGGCGGCGCGCGCATTGCCGTGCAGTTTGTGCTTAATTTTGAAGAGGGCGGCGAGAACCACGTTCTGCACGGCGACAGCGGCTCGGAGCAGTTTCTCTCCGACATCATCGGCGCGGCCAGCTACCCGGCGCGCCATATGTCGATGGACTCCCTCTATGAGTACGGTTCGCGCGCCGGTTTCTGGCGCATCCATCAGGAGTTTCAGCAGCGCGGCCTGCCGTTAACGGTGTTTGGCGTAGCGATGGCGCTGGCGCGCAACCCGGCGATTGTCGAGGCGATCAAGGCGGCGGATTATGACGTGGTGAGCCACGGCTGGCGCTGGATCCACTACCAGGATCTCGATATCCAGACCGAGCGCCAGCATATGCAGCAGGCGATTGAGATCCTGCAAACGCTGTTCGGCAAACGCCCGCTCGGCTGGTATACCGGGCGCGACAGCCCTAATACCCGCGCGCTGGTGGTAGAGCAGGGCGATTTTCTCTATGACAGCGACTACTACGGCGACGATCTGCCCTTCTGGACTACCGTCGGCGAGAAACCGCATCTGATTGTGCCCTACACGCTGGATGCCAACGACATGCGCTTTGCCACCGCGCAGGGGTTTAACACCGCTGAGCAGTTTTATACCTACCTGAAAGACAGTTTCGATGTGCTCTACGCCGAGGGTGAAACGGCACCGAAGATGATGTCGATCGGCATGCACTGCCGTCTGCTGGGGCGACCGGGGCGGTTTCGCGCCCTGCAGCGTTTTCTTGATTACGTGCAAAGCCATGACAAAGTGTGGATCTGCCGCCGCCAGGAGATCGCCGAGCACTGGCTGAAACATCACCCCTATAAAGCGTAACCGGCCCGCTGCCCGCCAGTGCGCGGGCGAGGGTTAGCGCGTCAGGCGCAGTTGCTGCAGGTTGCCATCAAGCTGTAGATCCGTTTGCAGTCGCGCGACATCCCGGCAGATAAAGGCCATTTCGCGGTGGGCCTCCAGTTTCTGCCGCCACTTCTCAGGCACCTCGGCAAGATTGTCATACAGCGCTTCCAGCGTGGGAAAAGAGCTGAGCAGTTGGGTGGCGCTTTTCGGCCCGATCCCGGCGACGCCCGGCACTTTTGAACTGCTGATGCCCGCCAGCCCCCAGTAATCCGGCAGTTGCTGCGGCGTGACGCCATACTCCTGGTCAATAAACGGTGCATCCAGCCAGCGTTTCTGGAAATAGTCGCGGATGCGGATGGTGGGCGAGAGCAGCTGGCAGTAGCCTTTGTCCGTCGAAACAATCGTCGCCTCTTGCCCCGCCTGCGCCATTTTCACCGCCAGCGTGGCGGCGAGATCGTCGGCTTCATTGCCCGGCGTCGCCCAGCAGCGAATGCCGCGCTGCTCAAACGCCGCGCGCAGGGCGGGCATCTCCTGATGCAGCGGCTCCGGCATCGGCGGTCGGCCCGCTTTGTAGTCCGGCAGCAGCTGGTGGCGCCAGCCCTGATTGCGCGCTTCATCATCGAACACCGCCACCGCGTGGGTCGGCTGGCTATGCACAATCAGTTGCTCGAGCGCGTGCAGGCAGGTCTCCGTGCAGGGTGAACCCTGCACCGCATGAATACGGCGGATAAGATTGAGTGCGTCGACAATAAGCAGATGAGCCACGGATACCCTCCTTGTAAGCGAGCGCTAAGGGTAACATTGCCCGCTTTATGAGGCTATGAAACGGTGACTATTCAGGAAGATGCCTCGCAAAACGAGGCATCTGTCAGGCAGGTTAATCGCAGGTAACGACCTTCATCGCCAGCCCGCCGCGGGAGGTTTCGCGGTACTTGGCGTTCATATCTTTGCCGGTTTCGTACATCGTCTCGATCACCTTGTCGAGGCAGACGCGCGGCTCGCTGGTGCGGCGCAGCGCCATACGCGCGGCATTAACAGCCTTAACCGAGGCAATGGCGTTACGCTCAATACAGGGCACCTGCACCTGGCCGGCGACGGGATCGCAGGTCAGACCGAGGTTGTGCTCCATACCGATTTCCGCCGCAATGCACACCTGCGCCGGGCTGGCACCGAGCAGTTCAGCCAGACCGGCAGCTGCCATCGAGCAGGCGACACCCACTTCGCCCTGGCAGCCCACTTCCGCGCCGGAGATGGAGGCGTTCATCTTATAGAGTGAGCCGATGGCGCTGGCGACCAGCAGATAGCGTGCCAGCGAGTTAGCGTTCACTTCACGGATAAACTTGTCGTAATAGGCCAGCACCGCCGGGACAATGCCGCAGGCACCGTTGGTCGGTGCGGTCACCACGCGGCCACCGGCAGCGTTCTCTTCATTGACCGCTAGCGCGAACATATTGATCCAGTCGACAACCGCCATCGGATCGGTGGTGGTTTTATCACTGCTGACCAGCATGCGGCGCAGCGCGGCGGCACGACGCGGCACGCGCAGCCGTCCCGGCAACACGCCTTCGGTGTTGATGCCACGCTCAATGCCGCCGTGCATCACCTCCCAGACACGCGTCAGGTGCTGCTCCAGCTCCTCTTTGCTGTGCAGCGCCAGCTCGTTTTTCATCATCAGGCCGGAGAGGGAAAGCCCGCTCTCCTGGCAGTGACGTTGTAAATCGGCAGCGTTTTTATAGGGGTAAGGCACCTCAACCGGCGCGCTGGTGGTCTGGCCGAAGTGTGCTTCGTCGACAATAAAGCCGCCGCCAATCGAATAATAGGTCTGGCTGTAGAGCACCGTTTCGCCCGCCAGCGCGGTGATGCGCATGCCATTCTCATGCAGCGAGAGATTATCGGCATGGAAATTCATGCAGCGATCGACCGGGAACTCCACTTCGTGCTCGCCGTTCGCCAGCAGCAGGCGGCCGTGCGTATTCACATCCTGAATAAAGCCTGGGATCGCATCAATATCAACGCTATCTGGCAGGTTGCCGGCCAGCCCCATAATAATGGCGATATCCGTATGGTGGCCTTTGCCGGTCAGGGAGAGCGAGCCGTAAACGTCGACCACCACGCGGGTAACGTCGCGCAGCAGGCCGCGGGCAATCAAATCATCGGTGAACTGTTTGCCGGCTTTCATTGGGCCGACGGTGTGCGAGCTGGAGGGACCGATACCGATCTTAAAAATATCGAATACGCTGATCATAACGCGTTATCCATGACAAAGAGGGATCGCGCCGCCCGGCTGGACGGCGCGCAGAGATTAGCTGAACAGGGAGTAGAAAATCGCGGAGATAGCGATAAGACCCATAATCACAATGAAGACGTTGCTGATGTGACCGCTGTATTTACGCATCGCCGGAACACGGGCAATCGCATACATCGGCATCAGGAAGAGGATCATGGCGATAATCGGGCCGCCCAGCGTTTCAATCATGCCGAGGATGCTCGGGTTCCAGGTCGCAACAGCCCAGGTGGTCAGCAGCATAAACAGCGCGGTAATGCGGTTCAGCTTGTTGATTTCGATGGTTTTGCCTTTGCCGCGCAGAGATTTAATCACCATACCGTTGAAACCTTCACGCGCGCCGAGGTAGTGGCCGAGGAAGGATTTGGTGATGGCGATCATCGCGATGATCGGCGCCATCCAGGCGATGACTGGCGCATTAAAGTGGTTAGCCAGGTAGGAGAGAATCGAGATGTTCTGCTCTTTCGCCGAAGCCAGATCGGCCGGTGCCAGGCTCAGCACGCAGCTGAAGACGAAGAACATTACCGTCAGCACCATCATGATGTGGGCGAATGCCAGAATGCGTGAGCATTTACGTTCTGCTTCTGCGCCGTACTCTTCACGTTTCGCCACGGCGAAGGAGGAGATGATCGGTGAGTGGTTAAAGGAGAAGACCATCACCGGGATCGCCAGCCACAGGGTCATCCACAGGCCATTGCCGGTCGCAGACGCGCTGTTGAAGGAGAGGGTTTCCAGCACCGCGCCGTTCCACTGCGGGATCAGGTAGACCGCGAGCAGCATCAGGGCGATAACAAACGGGAAGACCAGGATGCTCATCGCTTTAACGATCATCTGCTCGCCGAAGCGCACGATGGTCATCATACCGACGATCAGAATCAGGGAGAGAATGGCGCGCGGCGGCGGCGTCATGCCCAGCTGGTGGGTCATAAAGCTGTCGACGGTATTGGTGATCGCCACGCTATAGACCAGCAGAATCGGGTAGATGGCAAAGAAGTAGAGCAGGGTAATCAGTTTACCCGCGCCGATACCAAAATGTTCTTCCACCACTTCGGTGATATCTTCGCCGGGATTTTTACCGGAAAGCACAAAGCGGGTCAGGCCGCGGTGTGCGAAGTAGGTCATTGGGAAGGCGAGGATCGCCATGATGATCAGCGGAATCAGTCCGCCTACGCCAGCGTTGATGGGCAGGAACAGTACGCCAGCGCCAATCGCGGTACCGTAGAGGCCTAGCATCCACATGGTGTCGGTCTTACGCCATGCGCTCCGCGTTCCGGTTGAAGCCAGATTACTGGTTTGAGTCGTTTCCATTGGTAAATCTCCTGGGAAAATCAAAAAGCTGCCATTTAGACAAATCGTTTGCCATCCACGTCAGCGGTAATATTTTATCCGGTTGATTGCGGCTATTTTTATAATTTCTTACCGCAATTATTTGCGGCGGAAAGATACATGTATGTTATGACTCTATCAGTGATCAGGATCGCAATTGCAATAATCCACTTCTTAAGTGGGCATATTTAGACCATCTGTCTGCTTATCTAAAATCATCTGAGATTTATGGGCGCGAAGGCTATCACCCGCCAGATATGCGATCAAACTCACAGCGGTGAAAGACGATAAAAGCGCTGTAGATCATCCCATTAGCAGTGATTTATCGACTTTTAAGCCAACTGGAGTGGATCATTACCTTGTGCAGGGTAGGGGAATTGCCGCGCGAAAGGCGGGAAGGTATAAGGGCGGCTTATGGCCGCCCGGTAAAAAGGGGTTATCAGGCGCAGATTTCGTAGCAGGGGATATAGGCCGATCCGGGGAGTTTCATACGGTGCTGGGCGACAAAGCCCTGCAGCAGATCATCCATCCGGCGCATCATGTCGCTGTCGCCATGAATTTTGTAAGGGCCAAACGTCTCAATCGCACGAATGCCGTGCTCTTTAACGTTACCCGCCACAATGCCGGAGAAGGCGCGACGCAGATCCGCCGCCAGCACTTCGACGGGTTGATCCGGGTAGAGCTTCAGGTTGGCCATATTTTCATGGGTCGGCTCGAACGGCACCTGCAGATCCGGCGCAATGCGAATTGACCAGTTGAAGCTGTAGGCATCGCCGGTTTCGCGACGATTCTCTTTCACCTGCGGCATCGCCTTTTTCATCTGGCGCGCCACTTCGGCCGCATCGTTGATGATGATGGTGTAGTGACGGCGCGCGGCTTCGCCCAGCGTGTTGACGATAAATTCATCCAGCACGCGGAAGTAGTCGGCGCTCTCTTTCGGCCCGGTGAGGATCAGCGGCAGCACCTGATTTTTGTTCGCCGGGTTCATCAGAATACCCAGCAGGTAGAGCAACTCTTCCGCCGTGCCGACGCCGCCCGGGAAGATAATGATGCCGTGGGCGATACGCACAAACGCTTCCAGACGCTTTTCAATGTCCGGCATGATAATCAGCTCGTTAACCAGCGGGTTTGGCGGCTCTGCGGCGATGATCGATGGTTCGGTCATGCCGATAAAACGCCCCTCTTTATAACGCTGCTGCGCGTGGCCGACCGCTGCGCCCTTCATCGGCGCTTCCATTGCTCCCGGCCCGCAGCCGGTACAGATATTCAGCTCGCGCAGGCCAAGCTGGGTGCCGACGCGGCGTGCGTAGAGGTACTCGGTTTCGTTGATCGAGTGGCCGCCCCAGCAGACCACCATGCTCGGCGCTTCGCCGACGTGCAGGGCACGGGCGTTACGCAGAATTGAGAAGACCAGGTTGGTGATATGGGTCGAACTCTCCATATCAAGATGCTGAAAGCGCCCGGCGTTATGGATCTGGCCGTTCACAAACAGGATATCGCGCAGCACGGCAAACAGGTTGGCCTGTAGCGCGCGGATCAGACGCCCGTCGACAAACGCCTCTTCCGGTGGGTTAATCAACTCCAGCTTGACGCCGCGTTCACGGCGCAAAACGTTGATATCAAAACTTTCGTTACGGGAGAGCAGCTCTTTGCTGCTGTCGGTCTGGCTCCCTGAGTTCAGTACAGCGAGCGAACAGTTGCGAAACAGTTGATACAGGTCGCTGCTGGCCGTGCGTTTAAGCATATCGACTTCCAGCTGCGACAACATATCCATCGAGCCAAGCGGGCTAATATGTGTAATCAAGTGAACTCCTTACGGGACGAAAATTTTATCTTCCCTGCTGATTACAATAGCCCTGGCTTATGACGTTTAACAACCTGTCAACGCATGTTTTACTGGCGCGCCAGCCGCCCGGTTGCCGGAACGAAGTCTGTATTGCTGCGCCACGGGTTGATATCGAGGCCGCCGCGTCGGGTGTAGCGCGCGTATACGCTGAGGGATTCCGGCTGGCAGAAGCGCTGAATATCCGTAAAGATGCGCTCAACGCACTGCTCGTGAAACTCATTATGATGGCGGAACGACACCAGATAGCGCAGCAGTTTTTCCCGGTCGATTTGCGCCCCGCGATACTGGATCTGCACCGAGCCCCAATCCGGCTGGTGGGTAATCAGACAGTTGGATTTCAGCAGATGGCTAACCAGTGTCTCTTCCACCACTTCGCCATGCGCGGCGTCGGTCAACAGCGCAGCATCAAACTCATAGTTATCAATAGCGATATCCTGATCGTCGATGCAGAGGCCAGCAAAGTAGGCAACCGGCTGGCCTTCCAGCTCATCGACGCGGTAGAGCGTGACGCTTACCGCACCCTGCGCGCAGGCGCTGAGATCGCGTTGCAAGGTGCTGCGTACTTCATCCCAACTGGCGAAACGGGTCTGGTTAAAGCTGTTGAGATAGAGTTTAAAACTTTTAGACTCCACCAGATTGAGGCTGGCGTAATCCAGTTCCACCTGGCCGACCGCGACCTGCGGCAGCCCGTTGGCATTGAGCCAGGAGAGCTCATACAGCGTCCAGATATCCGCGCCGTGAAAGGGGAGGTTATCAGCCTTCAGCCCAAGGGGATCGCGGTTGAGGGAGCGCGGCACGCCTTGCAGCAGGCTGGCGTCATAGGTGTCGCGGTAGTCGGTGGTTTTGCCCAGCGTCAGGCCCGAAAGCGCCTGGTGGTTATCATAAGAAGACATGTTTCATCGCCATTTTGCAGGTAAACTATGGTGCAAGTTTATCCTGGCTTAAGTAAAGAGAGAAATCGGTGGAAAAAGAGACGGCTCAGGCGCTGAAAGCCTTTACGGAACGTTATTGCGATGCGTGGCATGCGGCGCACGGCAGTTGGCCGCAGAGTGAAGATCTGTATGGTGTCCCTTCGCCCTGCATTATCTCTTCTACCGACGATGCCGTTTTCTGGCAGCCGCAGCCCTTTACGGCGCAGCAGAACGTCCACCCCGTTGAACAGGCGATGGAGATTGTGGTACAACCGCCGATCCATGCGTTCTATACCACGCAGTTTGCCGGTGATATGGGCGCGCGGCTGGGGGATATCAGCCTGACGCTGCTGCAAACCTGGAGCGAAGCGGATTTTGTCCGGGTACAGGAAAATCTGATTGGGCACCTGGTGACGCAGAAAAGGCTCAAATTATCGCCTACACTTTTTATTGCCACGCTTGAGAGCGAGCTGGACGTCATCTCGGTGTGTAACCTGAGCGGTGAGGTGATGCAGGAGACGCTCGGTACGCGCAAACGCACGCGTCTGGCCAGCGATCTGCCCGATTTCCTCACTCAGCTACAACCCGTCGTGTAAGCCCTTAGCCTACATCCCGTGTGAGAGATCTCTTACAAAGCCTGTAGGAGATCGGCTGTTCGTATTCTATAACTCACGTGAGTTATCTTTATTTAAACAATTATAAATCATAATGTTAATACTCCACTCCCTGGAGTTAATGCCCGATTACGGCATAGCTTTGTCGTTAAGTCTCCTTGTAAGACCGGCCGGAATACGTAATTCTATCTCCTGTCGACACGGAGTCTGACTAAGAGACGTACATCAGGATGATGTTGTTTCTGGACACACCGGGAAGGTGCTTCACGGACAGACTTCAGGACGAAGTGAGAGGATATCGCCGGAGTGCGTTAAAGGACACCTCCAGGACGGAGAATGAGAGCCGGTCAGGATGGACGGTAGATCAGGAGGATCCAGGACACGCTTTAAGGATAAGGCCAGGTCACATCGGGGTGGTGTGAGCATGATGCGTTGTTTAAGGATGAACGGGTCAGGAGACCGCAGGAAAAGTTTTCATGGATGAGCAGGGAGCACACGGGTAGCCGGATAGCTGCGAAACGAACCGGGAGCACTGTTTTTACAGTGCTCCCTTTTTTTATTTCTCCCGCTCTTTGCTATGCTGCGCGCCAGTCTGATTAAACGGGGGCTTTTATGACTCAACATCAACGCGTGCGCCAGCAGCTTCAGCTGATTGAAGCGCAGCTGCGCGAGCACGATCTCTGGCAAACCACTGCCCCGGCGCTGAGCGCCTTTGAGAGCACGCAACCCTTCTGCATGGACACCCTCGCACCCTTTGAGTGGCTGCAGTGGGTGCTGATCCCACGTATGCATGCGCTGCTCGACAGCAAGCAGGCGCTGCCGCAGGCGTTTGCTATCGCGCCCTATTATGAAATGGCCCTTGAGGCGACACACCCCTCCCGCGATGCGATGCTGGTTCATCTCCAGCAGCTTGACGCGCTGTTTAGCGACGAAAATCACTGATGCTGGAGATAATCTACCAGGATGAGTGGCTGGTCGCCGTCAACAAACCCTCCGGTTGGCTGGTGCACCGCAGCTGGCTCGACCGCGACGAAAAAGTGGTGGTGATGCAGACCGTGCGCGACCAGATTGGTCAGCATGTCTTTACCGCCCATCGTCTCGACAGGCCGACTTCCGGCGTCCTGCTGATGGGGCTCTCCAGCGAAGCGGGGCGGCGTTTATCCCAGCAGTTTGAACAGCACCAGATGCAGAAGCGCTACCACGCGATTGTGCGCGGCTGGCTGATGGAGGAGGCATTGCTCGACTATCCATTGGTCGAGGAGCTGGACAAAGTGGCGGATAAATTCGCCCGCACCGACAAAGATCCGCAGCCTGCCGTAACCCACTATCGCGGCCTTGCGACGACCGAATTACCGGTAGCGATTAGTAAGTTTCCCTCTACGCGCTATGGGCTGGTTGAGCTGGAGCCGAAAACCGGACGCAAACACCAGCTTCGCCGCCATCTCTCCCATCTGCGCCACCCGATTATTGGTGACAGCAAGCATGGCGATCTGCGGCAAAACCGCAGCGCGGCGGCGCATTTCGGCCTCAACCGCCTGATGCTGCACGCCAGCCAGTTAAGCCTTACGCACCCGTTTACCGGCGAGGCGCTAACCCTGCGCGCCGGCTTCGATGCGGTATGGATGCAGGCGCTGGATCAGTTCGGCTGGCGCGGCCTTCTCCCTGAGAATGAAAGGGTTGAGTTTAGCGGCCTCAGCGGTCAGGATGAGGGCAATCTGGAATCACGCAAGGAGTGATAAGCATGGCGAATATAGGCATTTTTGTCGGCACGATGTACGGCAATTCGCTGCTGGTAGCGGAAGAAGCGCAGGCGATTTTAGAAGCCCAGGGCCACACGGCAAAGGTGTATGAAGATCCCGAAGCGGCGCAGTGGGAGAGCAACAAAGGCAACTACGCGCTGGTCGTCACCTCCACTACTGGCCAGGGCGATCTGCCGGACAGCATCGCGCCGCTGTTTCACTACCTGCGCGACACCGTCGGCTACCAGCCCGAGCTGCGCTACGGCGTGATTGCACTGGGCGACAGCACCTACAGCCACTTCTGCGGCGGCGGGAAAAAATTTGATGCGCTGTTGCAGGAGCAGGGCGCGCAGCGCATCGGCGAGGTGCTGCTGATTGATGCCAGCGAAGATCCGGAGCCAGAAAGCGTCTCCAACCCGTGGGTTGAGCAGTGGGCAAGCCTGCTGAAATAAGTCCTTTTCCCTCCCTCCCGCCTGCCGGGAGGGTTAGCCTCTTTTTATTAACCGTCAAGCGACGCCATTCACACTCTTAGCACCTGACCCGCGCTTTTACCCCGCCGTTTATCGTCTGTTTCAATTTTCGTGAAATACCCCCCATCGCCCTGGGCTAATGCCCCAAACCCGCGCTGAGCTGTCGCCGAATGTTGTGTTGATGCACGGTGAGAGTTACCAGGCCGCTTTTTATACTCCTTGAGCCAGTTAATAAAGCCGCCCGTCGTGGAGTGAAAACGCGTCGGGCCGCGGCATAAAAAGAGCGACAGCGTTCTGTCTTCCCCTACAGGTTGCGCCGTACAGGATGCATGTTGAAAAGAACATCTATGCTTCGGGAGTACAACCATGAGTGCATTAAGCCAGGCGGCGAGCGGCGCTGAAAAGCGCACCAACGCCCGCTACTGGATCGTGGTGATGCTATTTATCGTCACATCCTTCAACTACGGCGATCGCGCTACGCTATCGATTGCTGGCTCGGAAATGTCTAAGGCTATCGGCCTTGATCCTGTCGGTATGGGCTATGTCTTCTCCGCCTTCTCCTGGGCCTATGTCATTGGCCAGATCCCGGGCGGCTGGCTGCTTGACCGCTTCGGCTCGAAACGCGTCTACTTCTGGTCCATCTTCACCTGGTCGCTCTTTACCCTGCTGCAAGGGTTCGTCGATCTCTTCAGCGGCTTTGGCATCATCATCGCGCTCTTTACGCTGCGCTTTATGGTCGGCCTGGCAGAAGCCCCCTCGTTTCCGGGCAACAGCCGCATCGTTGCCGCCTGGTTCCCGGCGCAGGAGCGCGGCACGGCCGTCGCCATCTTCAACTCGGCGCAGTACTTCGCCACGGTGATCTTCGCGCCAATCATGGGCTGGCTGACCCATGAAGTGGGCTGGTCGCACGTCTTCTTCTTTATGGGCGGGCTTGGGATCTTCATCAGCTTCCTGTGGCTGAAAATGATCCACGAGCCGAACCAGCATCCGGGCGTCAACAAAAAGGAGCTGGAGTACATCGCCGAGGGCGGGGCGCTGATCAACATGGATCAGAAGAACCACCAGCAGAAAGTGCCCTTTGCGCAGAAGTGGGGCCAGGTCAAACAGCTGCTCGCCTCGCGCATGATGATCGGCGTTTATCTCGGGCAGTACTGCATTAACGCCTTAACCTACTTCTTTATCACCTGGTTCCCGGTCTATCTGGTGCAGGCGCGCGGCATGTCGATCCTGAAAGCGGGCTTTGTCGCCTCGATCCCGGCGATCTGCGGCTTTGTCGGCGGCGTGCTTGGTGGGGTGATCTCCGACTGGTTAATGCGCCGCTACGGATCGCTGAACGTGGCGCGTAAAACGCCGATCGTGCTGGGCATGCTGCTCTCCATGAGTATGGTGTTCTGTAACTACACCGATTCGGAAACCCTGATTATCGCCTTTATGGCGCTGGCCTTCTTCGGCAAAGGGATCGGTGCGCTCGGCTGGGCGGTGATGGCGGATACTGCGCCGAAAGAGATCAGTGGCCTGAGCGGCGGCCTGTTTAATATGTTCGGCAATATCTCCGGCATCGTCACGCCGATTGCGATTGGCTACATCGTCGGCACCACCGGCTCGTTTAACGGCGCGCTGATCTACGTTGGCGTTCATGCGCTGGTGGCGGTGCTCAGTTACCTGGTGCTGGTGGGCAATATCAAACGCATCGAACTTAAACCCGTAACAGGACGCGAATGATGAATACACAAGCCACGCCCGTCATCACCGACATGAAGGTGATCCCGGTTGCCGGGCACGACAGCATGTTGATGAATATCGGCGGCGCGCATAACGCTTACTTCACCCGCAATATCGTGGTGCTGACGGACAGCGCCGGGCAGACCGGCGTAGGTGAAGCGCCGGGTGGAGAGGTGATCTATCAAACACTGGTCGATGCCACGCCAATGGTGGTGGGACAAGAGATCGCCCGGCTGAACAAAGTGGTGCAGCGGGTGCACAAAGGCAACCAGGCGGCGGATTTCGACACCTTCGGTAACGGCGCGTGGACCTTTGAACTGCGCGTTAATGCCGTCGCGGCGCTGGAGGCGGCGCTGCTCGATCTGCTCGGCAAAACCCTGAATGTCCCGGTGTGCGAACTGCTGGGGCCGGGCAAACAGCGCGATGCCGTTACCGTGCTCGGCTACCTCTTCTATGTCGGCGATCGCACGAAAACCGATTTGCCCTATCTGGATGCGACGCCGGGCAGCCACGAGTGGTACCGGCTGCGCCATCAGGAGGCGATGAGTAGCGAAGCGGTGGTGCGCCTTGCCGAAGCGTCGCAGGATCGTTACGGTTTTAAAGATTTCAAACTGAAGGGCGGCGTGCTGCCGGGTGAGCGGGAGATCGATACCGTGCGCGCGCTGAAAAAACGCTTCCCCGATGCGCGCATCACCGTCGATCCTAACGGCGCGTGGCTGCTCGACGAAGCTATTCGCCTCTGTAAAGGGCTGAACGATGTGCTGACCTACGCGGAAGATCCCTGCGGCGCGGAGCAGGGCTTCTCCGGGCGTGAAGTGATGGCGGAGTTTCGCCGCGCCACCGGTCTGCCGGTCGCCACCAATATGATCGCCACTAACTGGCGGGAGATGGGCCACGCGGTAATGCTCAACGCGGTCGATATTCCGCTCGCCGATCCGCACTTCTGGACCCTCTCCGGCGCGGTGCGCGTCGCGCAGTTGTGCGACGACTGGGGCTTAACATGGGGCTGCCACTCCAACAACCATTTCGATATTTCTCTGGCGATGTTTACCCATGTCGCCGCCGCTGCGCCAGGCACGCCAACGGCGATTGATACCCACTGGATCTGGCAGGAGGGCGACGCGCGCCTGACGAAAGAACCTTTGCAGATCCGCGAGGGGAAAATCACCGTACCGGACGCGCCGGGTCTTGGCGTTGAGCTGGACTGGGCGCAAATTGAGAAAGCGCACGCGATCTATAAAACCTTGCCTGGCGGCGCGCGCAATGATGCAGGCCCGATGCAGTACCTCATTCCTGGCTGGACGTTTGATAAAAAACGCCCCGTTTTTGGACGGCATTAAAAGAGCAAAAGGACACCATTATGAGTACTTACAGTTCCACGCCCGTTGTGGCATCGATGCAGGTTATTCCCGTTGCCGGTCACGACAGCATGTTGATGAACCTGAGCGGGGCGCACGCGCCTTTCTTCACCCGCAATATCGTGATCATTAAAGATAACGCCGGTCATACCGGGGTCGGCGAAATCCCCGGCGGGGAGAAGATCCGCCAGACGCTGGAGGAGGCCGCTGCGCTGGTGGTCGGTAAGACGCTTGGCGAGTACAAAAATGTGCTCAACAGCGTGCGCAACACCTTTGCCGACCGCGATGCTAGCGGGCGCGGGCTGCAAACCTTCGATCTGCGCACCACCATTCATGTGGTCACCGGTATCGAAGCGGCGATGCTCGATCTGCTCGGTCAACACCTTGGCGTGAACGTCGCCTCCCTGCTCGGCGAAGGCCAGCAGCGCAGCGAAGTGGAGATGCTCGGTTACCTCTTCTTTGTCGGCGATGCCAAAAAGACGCCCCTGCCTTACCAGAGCCAGCCCGACGATGCGTGCGACTGGTATCGCATCCGCCATGAAGAGGCGATGACGCCGGATCGCGTGGTGCGCCTGGCGGAAGCGGCTTATGAGAAATATGGCTTTAACGACTTCAAACTGAAAGGCGGCGTGCTGGCCGGGATGGAAGAGGCAGAAGCGATTTCCGCGCTGGCAAAACGTTTCCCGCAGGCGCGCGTGACCCTCGATCCGAACGGCGCGTGGTCGCTCGATGAGGCGATCGCCATCGGCAAGCAGCTGAAAGGCGTGCTCGCCTACGCTGAAGATCCGTGCGGGGCGGAGCAGGGCTTCTCCGGGCGTGAAGTGATGGCGGAGTTCCGCCGCGCCACCGGTCTGCCGACCGCCACCAATATGATCGCCACCGACTGGCGGCAGATGGGCCACACCCTGTCGCTGCAATCGGTCGATATTCCGCTGGCCGACCCGCACTTCTGGACCATGCAGGGCTCGGTGCGCGTGGCGCAGATGTGCCATGAGTTTGGCCTCACCTGGGGTTCGCACTCCAATAACCACTTCGATATTTCACTGGCGATGTTCACCCATGTCGCCGCCGCTGCGCCGGGCAAGATCACCGCCATCGACACCCACTGGATCTGGCAGGAGGGCAACCAGCGCCTGACTAAAACGCCGTTTGAAATCAAAGGCGGGATGGTGCAGGTACCAACCACACCGGGTCTTGGCGTTGAGCTGGATATGGATCAGGTGATGAAGGCTAACGAGTTGTACCAAAAGCATGGGCTCGGCGCGCGCGACGATGCGATGGGCATGCAGTACCTGATCCCCGACTGGAAATTTGATAACAAGCGTCCCTGCATGGTGCGTTAATGAAATTGCCACTCCTTGCGGGGGCTGGCATTTCCCGCTGCCCGCAAGGTGTATGCTTACCGTGGTGAATATGCGTAAGGACGGCTTATGAAAATTGTCATCGCACCGGACTCCTACAAAGAGAGTTTAACGGCCCTGGAGGTGGCGACCGCCATTGAAGCGGGGTTTAGCGAGGTGTACCCCAACGCTGAGTACGTGAAAATCCCGGTGGCGGACGGCGGGGAAGGGACGGTAGAAGCGATGGTCGCCGCCACCCAGGGGCGGGTGGTGAAGGTGACGGTTAAAGGGCCGCTCGGCGAGGAGGCCGACGCCTTTTATGGTCTCTCCGGCGATGAGCAATCGGCGTTTATCGAAATGGCGGCGGCAAGCGGGCTGGAGCGCGTGCCCACGGCGAAGCGCGATCCGTTAATCACCACCTCATGGGGGACCGGGGAGCTGATCCGCCATGCGCTGGATGCGGGCGTGAAACAGATCATTATCGGCATCGGCGGCAGCGCGACCAACGATGGCGGCGCAGGCATGGTGCAGGCGCTGGGCGCAAAGCTTCTTGATGAGCAGGGGGAGCAGATCGCCGCAGGCGGCGCAGCGCTGGAGCGCCTGGCGCGCATCGATATTGGCGAGCTGGATTGTCGCCTGGCGCAGTGCCGGATTGATGTCGCCTGCGATGTTACCAATCCGCTCACCGGTAAAGAGGGGGCTTCAGCGGTGTTTGGCCCGCAAAAAGGAGCAACGCCGGAGATGATCGCGCGGCTGGATAAGGCGCTGGCGCACTACGCGCAGATTATTGCCCGCGATCTCGATTGCGATGTGTTAACACTCTCCGGCGGCGGCGCGGCGGGTGGCATGGGCGCGGCGTTGTACGCTTTTTGCGGAGCCGAGCTGCGCCAGGGGATTGAGATTGTGACCGATGCGCTGGCGCTGGATAAGCACGTGGCCGATGCGGATCTGGTGATCACCGGCGAAGGGCGAATCGACAGCCAGACCGTGCATGGTAAAGTGCCGGTCGGCGTGGCGAAGGTCGCCAAACGGTATGATATTCCGGTGATCGGCATTGCCGGCAGTTTGACCGCCGATGTCGGCGTGGTGCACGAGCACGGCATCGACGCGGTGTTCAGCGTGATTTACAGCATCTGTTCCCTCGACGAGGCATTAGCCAACGCCGGGGAGAATGTGCGCCTCACCGCCCGCAACGTGGCGGCGGTATTAAAAGCGGGGCAGGGGTTGCAGTAAGGCGTGCCGGATGCCTGATGGTTGGTTGTGCCGGATGCCGGCTGCGCCTTATCCGACCTACGGGTGCGATATGCCTGTGGGGTGGTTGTGCCGGATGGCGGCTGCGCCTTATCCGGCCTACGGGTGCGATATGCCTGTGGGGTGGTTGTGCCGGATGGCGGCTGCGCCTTATCCGGCCTACGGGTGCGATATGCCTGTGGGGTGGTTGTGCCGGATGACGGCTGCGCCTTATCCGGCCCACGGGTGCGATATGCCTGTGGGGTGGTTTTGCCGGATGGCGGCTGCGCCTTATCCGGCCCACGGGTGCGATATGCCTGTGGGATGGTTTTGCCGGATGGCGGCTGCGCCTTATCCGGCCTACGTTCACGAAGCCGCTGAAACCGTGTAGGCCGGATAAGCGTTTACGCGCCATCCGGCAATGAACGCTGCTTAACCAATCAACCGGTGCGCTTCGCGCGCTACGTTATCCATCTCGTCGAGCAATTCGAGAAGCTCCGGCTCCAGATCTTCGGCGGCCACGCCGCTGCGCAACTGGTGCTCAAGCAAATGGCAGAGCTTTTTCAGGCGCGGTACGCCGCTATAGCCGCAGCTGCCGTGCAATTTATGGATCCCTTCCGCCAGCCCGCTGGGCGCTTCGCCGACCAGCTGCTCTTCAACCATATTGCGGATCTCCGGCAGGAACTCGACCAGCATATGCAGCATATCGCGCGCCAAATCCGATTTCCCCGCCGCCTGACGCAGCGCTAACTGCCAGTCGAGCGTCGTTTCATCATCCACGGTAATAACCGGCGGCGTCTGCTCCGTTTCCGGCTCCAGCGGCGTCAACCATGGGCCGACGCTGTGGCCGGGCTTATAGCGCAGCAGCAGGTTCCGCAACTTCTCCTCCTCAATCGGCTTCGCCAGGTAGTCATTCATCCCGGCGCTGAGCAGCTTCTCTTTCTGCCCGGCCATTGCATGGGCGGTAACGGCGACCACCGGCGTCTGCTGCTGGTGCGGCAGCTGACGGATCAATTCGCAGGCGCGAATCCCGTCCATCTCCGGCATCTGAATATCCATCAGCACCAGATCGAACTGCATCTGCTTCGCCCGCTCAAGGGCTTGCTGGCCGCTCTCGCACAGCTCCACCTGCTGAACCTGATCCTCAAGCAGCGCGCCAATCAGCTTCAGGTTGGCGGGGTTATCATCCACCGCCATCACTGACATCGGCAGTTTGGTCTCGTCGGGCGCGGGCAGCTCCGCCAGCCGCGTGATGCGGCAATATTCCGTTAACGCAGGCAGCAGGCGCGTCGAGGTGAGCGGTTTAAGCAGACAGGCCGCCGCGCCATCCTGTTTAAGCGATTCGGCGTCAACCTGCGCGTGGCATGGCAGCGCCAGCAACAGGTAGTCGGTCATCGCCGCGGCACGCGCCAGGCGGTCATGCTGCATACTCAGCGGCTCGCGCACGGTTACCGGGATCGCCATCAACAGCATGTCGTAGTGTGCCTGCGGCAGCGCGGAAAACGACGGGCTATAGATCACCTCCAGCGGCGTTTCGCTCAGCACATCGAGCGTACACTGCGCCGCCGTCGCATTTGGCTCCACGTAGGCCAGACGCTTGCCGACCAGACAGCGGGTCGGCTGCATTTCGCTGATAGCATTCGGGTTAAGATCGAGATTGATATGGAACCAGAAGGTTGAGCCGCGATTGGGCTGGCTGTGGAAAGAGATATCGCCGCCCATCTCATTGACCAGCCGCTGGGTGATCACCAGCCCCAGCCCGGTGCCGCCGTGGCGACGCGAAATGCTGGCGTCCGCCTGACGAAACGCCTGGAAGAGCCGCGACTGATCGCGTTCGGGAATGCCGAT
Organism: Kosakonia sp. CFBP8986; assembly: GCF_034044935.1. Lineage (NCBI taxonomy): Bacteria > Pseudomonadati > Pseudomonadota > Gammaproteobacteria > Enterobacterales > Enterobacteriaceae > Kosakonia > Kosakonia sp. CFBP8986. The sequence continues at coordinate 30,271 of NZ_JAXCXB010000006.1, forward strand.
GCCGGTATCGCGGATCTGCATTTCCACCTGCACTTTGTTATTGCTGATGGCGCGCTTCTCCACCACCACGTCGATATTGCCGTTTTCCGTAAACTTGATCGCATTGCCGACCAGATTGGTGATCACCTGCTGCAGGCGCAGCGGATCGCCAATCACGTTATCCGGCACATCGTTTTTGATACTCAGCGTCAGCTCCAGCCCCTTATCGTGGGCCGAGTGCGCCAGCAGCGTTACCACCTCATCCAGCGTGCTGCGCAGCGGGAAGGGGATGCTTTCCAGAATCAGCTTGCCCGCTTCCAGTTTGGAGAAGTCGAGCACGTCATTGATGATCGCCAGCAGGTTATTGGCTGAGCGCTCAATGGTCAGCAGATGGTCACGCTGGGTAGGATTCAGTTCCGATTTCAGCGTCAGGCGGGTAAAACCAATCACGCCATTAAGCGGCGTCCGCAGCTCGTGGGACATATTGGCAAGAAACTCGGATTTGATACGCGCCGCTTCCTGGGCGCGCTTTTTCGCCAGATCCAGTTCAACGTTCTGGATCTCCATCTGCTCCAGCGTTTCGCGCAGGTCGGAGGTGGACTGGTCGATATTGTGCTGCATCTCTTCGTGATAGGCCGCCAGCGACATCGCCATCGAGTTAATGCCGTTTTTCAACATATCCAGCTCGCCGAGCATAAAGCCTTCGACGCGGCTATCGAGCTGGCCGCGACGGATGCGATCGACGGTGTTGACCATATTACGTATTGGGCTGGTGACATCGCGCATTAGCCGCCAGCCAAAAATGAGCGCGATGCCGATACAGAAGAGGATCATCAGGCTGGAGATAAAGATCTCTTTGTACTGCTGCAAACGCACCGATTTGAGATCCAGCTCCAGCGCCACATAGCCGAGCAGATTGCCGGTGATCTTATCTGCCGGCAGCGAGGAGTTGGCGGGCGCAAACCCTTCGGTAAGGATCGGCGTGCGCAGGATCATCACATCGCCGCGCCGGGTGACGCTCAGCTTGCGCGGGAAGGGCTGATGGGCGGGCAGCTTGAGGGAGTCGCCCTCCAGTTGCAGGTTCGACGAGACGAAGAGCGCGTTCTTATTGTCGTAGATCGAGATGGCCCGCACGATATCGGAGTGGCGACGGTGCAGGACGCTAATCAGCTGGCCGATGGCGTCTTTATCCTGCAACGTCATGCTGTATTCGCTGGAGACCGCCAGCGGCTCAATAATGCTGGCACCGGCGTCTTCCAGTTGACGCTGCAAATCGTTATAGCGATGGACGACAAAAAAGACGCTGAGCAGCACACCGATAAGTACGGTGGGCGCCAGAATCAGAATCATCATGCGTGCGCGCAAGCTGTAGTTGGTCATGGAATTCCGTTATGGGAGAATGGGGCCATTGATCAGTAATTGAGATTTTTCACCGCAATGGCGCAATTCTACTCTGCAAAACGACGAGTGACGACTCGTCAAAAAATAACCGTAACAGTAAACGACCTTGACCCGTTTGGGCAGGGGGTGGCGCGTCATAATGGTAAAGCGCTGTTTATTCCCGGTTTGTTACCCGCAGAGACGGCGGAAATTATCCTTAAAGAGGATAAACGCCAGTTTGCCCGCGGCGAAGTGAGCCGCCGCCTGAGCGACAGCCCGGAGCGCGTAGCGCCGCGCTGCCCGCACTTTGGCGTCTGCGGCGGCTGTCAGCAGCAGCATGCGAGCATTGAGCTGCAACAGCGCAGCAAACGCGCCGCGCTGGCACGCCTGATGAAGCAGGAGGTCGACGATGTGATCGCCGGTAAGCCGTGGGGATATCGCCGCCGCGCGCGCTTAAGCCTGAGCTGGCAGCCGAAAGCGCAGCGTCTGGAGATGGGTTTTCGCAAAGCGGGCGACAGCGATATCGTCAATGTCACACAATGCCCGGTGCTGGTGCCCCGTCTTGAAGCACTGCTTACGCCGCTGCGCGACTGCCTGGCGGAATTAAGCGGTGCTCGCCAGTTGGGGCATGTCGAACTGGTTGAGGCGGATAATGGCCCGCTGATGGTGCTGCGTCACACCGCACCGTTAAACGCCGCCGACAGAGCAAAACTGGAACGCTTTTCGCATTCCCATCATCTGGCGCTTTATCTCGCGCCGCAAAGCGATATTGTTGAGCAGATCACTGGTCAGACTCCCTGCTACGCTTCTGACGGGCTACCCTTACACTTCAGCCCGCGGGATTTTATCCAGGTCAATGATGGCGTAAATCAGCAGATGGTCGCCCGTGCGCTGGAGTGGCTCGCTGTGCAGCCGCAGGACCGCATTCTCGATCTCTTTTGTGGGATGGGAAATTTCACGCTGCCGCTGGCGAAACGCGCGGCGGAAGTGGTTGGCGTGGAGGGCGTTGCCGAGCTGGTGGCGAAAGGGCAGGAGAACGCGCAACAGAATGGTTTGCACAATGTGACATTCTTTCACGAAAATCTGGAGGAAGATGTTACAAAACAGCCGTGGGCGAGCCGTGGGTTTGACAAAGTTTTACTCGACCCTGCGCGCGCGGGGGCGGCAGGTGTGATGCAGCATATTATAAAATTGTCGCCGGGCCGGGTGGTCTACGTCTCCTGTAATCCCGCCACGCTTGCACGCGACAGTGAAGCGCTGCTGAGTGCGGGATACCAGATTGAGCGGCTGGCGATGCTGGACATGTTCCCGCACACTGGTCACCTGGAATCGATGGTGTTGTTTGTGAAACACAAATGATTAATTTCGGCTTGCCGAATTCGGCAGGCCCGGTCCCTGAAAGGAGAGGACAATGGTTGCGGTACGCAGTGCGCATTTGAACAAAGCGGGTGAATTCGATCCGGCCAAATGGATCGCCAGTCTGGGCATTACCAGTCAGCCGTCGTGTGAACGCTTAACCGAAACCTGGGCTTATTGTCTGCGTCAAACTCAAGGGCATCCGCAGGCGGAGATCCTGCTTTCACGCGGTATCGAGATGGTGGAGATCCTCTCGATGCTGAGTATGGACACCGACACGCTGCGCGCCGCGCTGCTCTTCCCGCTCGCCGATGCGGAAGTGGTCAGCGAAGAGGTGCTGCGCGAAAACGTCGGCGCGGCGGTGGTTGAGCTGATCCACGGCGTGCGCGACATGGCCGCCATCCGCCAGTTAAAAGCGACCCATACCGATTCCGTCTCCTCCGAACAGGTGGATAACGTCCGCCGCATGCTGCTGGCGATGGTGGATGATTTCCGCTGCGTAGTCATCAAGCTTGCTGAACGTATCGCCCATCTGCGCGAAGTGAAAGATGCGCCGGAAGATGAGCGCGTGCTGGCGGCGAAAGAGTGTACCAACATCTATGCGCCACTGGCGAACCGCTTAGGCATCGGCCAGCTGAAGTGGGAGCTGGAGGATTACTGCTTCCGCTACCTGCACCCGGAAGAGTACAAACGCATCGCTAAGCTGCTGCACGAGCGCCGTATCGATCGCGAACACTACATTGATGAGTTTGTTGGCCACCTGCGCGCCGAGATGAAGACCGAAGGCGTCAAAGCCGAAGTCTATGGCCGCCCGAAACATATCTACAGCATCTGGCGCAAGATGCAGAAAAAGCATCTCGCGTTCGACGAACTGTTTGATGTCCGCGCCGTGCGCATCGTCGCTGAACGGTTGCAGGATTGCTACGCCGCGCTGGGGATTGTGCATACCCACTACCGCCACCTGCCGGATGAGTTTGACGACTATGTCGCCAACCCGAAACCGAACGGTTACCAGTCCATCCATACGGTGGTGCTCGGGCCGGGCGGTAAAACCGTTGAGATCCAGATCCGTACCCGCCAGATGCACGAAGATGCCGAGCTGGGCGTTGCCGCGCACTGGAAGTACAAAGAGGGCACGGCGACGGCGACCGGCGCGCGTTCCGCCCATGAAGATCGCATTGCCTGGCTGCGTAAGCTGATTGCCTGGCAGGAAGAGATGGCGGACTCCGGCGAAATGCTCGACGAAGTGCGCAGCCAGGTCTTCGACGACCGGGTCTACGTCTTTACGCCAAAAGGGGATGTGGTGGATCTGCCCGCCGGCTCCACGCCGCTGGACTTCGCTTACCATATTCACAGCGATGTGGGTCACCGCTGCATCGGCGCGAAAATCAGCGGCCGCATCGTGCCCTTTACCTATCAGCTGCAGATGGGCGATCAGATTGAGATCATCACCCAGAAACAGCCGAACCCGAGCCGCGACTGGCTCAACCCGAACCTCGGCTATGTCACCACCAGCCGCGGGCGCTCGAAGATCCACGCCTGGTTCCGCAAGCAGGATCGCGACAAGAACATTCTTGCCGGTCGCCAGATCCTCGACGATGAGCTGGCGCACCTCGGCATCAGCCTGAAAGAGGCGGAGAAGCACCTGCTGCCGCGCTACAACTTCAACGAGCTGGACGAGCTGCTGGCGGCGATTGGCGGCGGCGACATTCGTCTCAACCAGATGGTCAACTTCCTGCAGGCGCAGTTCAACAAGCCGAGCGCCGAGGAGCAGGATGCCGCTGCGCTCAAGCAGTTGCAGCAGAAGACCTACGCACCGCAGAACCGCAGCAAAGACAACGGGCGCGTGGTAGTGGAAGGGGTCGGCAACCTAATGCACCACATCGCGCGCTGCTGCCAGCCGATCCCTGGCGACGAAATCGTCGGCTTTATCACCCAGGGGCGCGGCATCTCGATTCACCGCGCCGACTGCGATCAACTGGAAGAGCTGCGCAATGTCGCGCCGGAGCGCATCGTGGATGCCGTCTGGGGCGAAAGCTACTCGGCGGGCTACTCGCTGGTGGTGCGCGTCACGGCGAACGATCGCAGCGGGCTGCTGCGTGATATCACCACTATTCTCGCCAACGAAAAGGTCAACGTGCTCGGCGTTGCCAGCCGCAGCGACACCCGCGAGCAGCTGGCGACTATCGATATGAATATCGAAATCTACAACCTGCAGGTGCTGGGCCGCGTGCTTAGCAAACTGAATCAGGTGCCTGACGTTATCGACGCCCGCCGCCTGCACGGCGGCTGATCGTCTCTTCACCCGATCCTCCCATCTGCTGGGAGGATCGCTTTTTAGCAAGGATTTTTCATGACTCAAATCGAACGTCTGCTCGGGATCATGCAACGGCTGCGCGACCCGCAAACCGGCTGCCCGTGGGACAAAGAGCAGACTTACGCCACCATCGCGCCCTACACACTGGAAGAGACTTACGAAGTGCTGGACGCCATTTCGCGCGAAGACTTCGACGATCTGCGCGGCGAGCTGGGCGATCTGCTCTTCCAGGTGGTCTTCTACGCGCAGATGGCGCAGGAAGAGGGGCGTTTTGATTTCAACGATATTTGTGCTGCCATCAGCGACAAGCTGGAGCGCCGCCATCCGCATATCTTTGGCGACGCGCAGGCGGGTAACAGCGCGGAAGTGCTTGAGCGCTGGGAGCAGATCAAAACCGCCGAGCGGGCGGAGAAAGCGCAGCACTCGGCGCTGGATGATATTCCCCACAGCCTGCCGGCGCTGATGCGCGCCCACAAAATCCAGAAGCGCTGCTCAACCGTGGGCTTTGACTGGACCACTATCGGCCCGGTGCTCGACAAAGTGTATGAAGAGATCGACGAAGTGATGGACGAAGCCAAACAGGCGGTTGTCGACCAGGCGCGCGTGGAAGAGGAGATGGGCGATCTGCTCTTTGCCACTGTTAATCTCTCTCGTCATCTGGGCGTTAAAGCGGAAGTGGCGCTGCAAAAAGCGAACCTCAAATTTGAGCGCCGCTTTCGCGAAGTCGAACGGCTGGTTCAGGAACGCGGCCTGGAAATGACCGGCGTAGATCTGGAAACAATGGAAACTATCTGGCAGCAGGTAAAGCGCCAGGAACATGATCTTTAAGGCATTTGTGGTAACAAGCCTGATTTGTGTGATTTTTTAAATAGCAAGCGCTTGATTTGCGTCAAAAACATTTGCTGGAAAGGGGCTATTTTCACACTCATTACGTTTGTTGAAACGTTTCCGCTAACGCCGCTTCGGCTTATCCTTAGGGCTTCCGGGCGGCAACAGCACGAATCAGTAAACGTTCAGAATTGTTGTACAAGCGGCGTCAGCCAAGAGAGCTAACGCTAATGCGGCCTGAAGAGAGAAGGGGAGGGGGAATGAAAGTTTGTGGCGCAACTCATCATCCGGTATACTGCTTTCCCGTCCTGGTTATTCCACCGTCTTTTAAACCTAACTTCTCAGGTTCAGCATGACAACGAACTATATTTTTGTGACCGGCGGGGTCGTATCCTCTCTGGGTAAAGGCATTGCCGCAGCCTCCCTGGCAGCTATTCTTGAAGCCCGTGGCCTCAAGGTCACCATGATGAAACTGGATCCGTACATCAACGTCGATCCGGGCACAATGAGCCCTATCCAGCATGGTGAAGTGTTCGTTACCGAAGATGGCGCAGAAACCGATCTTGATTTGGGTCACTACGAGCGTTTCATCCGCACCAAGATGACCCGTCGCAACAACTTCACCACCGGCCGTATCTACTCCGAGGTGCTGCGTAAAGAGCGCCGCGGCGACTATCTCGGTGCGACCGTGCAGGTTATCCCCCATATCACCAACGCCATCAAAGAGCGCATTATTGCCGGCGGCGAAGGCCACGACGTTGCGCTGGTTGAGATCGGCGGTACCGTGGGTGATATCGAATCCCTGCCATTCCTCGAAGCGATCCGCCAGATGGCGGTAGAAGTGGGCCGCGAGCGCACCCTCTACATGCATCTGACGCTGGTGCCATACATGGCCGCTTCCGGTGAAGTGAAAACCAAGCCGACTCAGCACTCTGTGAAAGAGCTGCTCTCCATCGGTATTCAGCCAGATATCCTGATTTGCCGCTCCGATCGCGCCGTTCCGGCCAACGAAAGAGCCAAAATTGCTTTGTTCTGTAACGTTCCAGAAAAAGCAGTGATTTCTCTGAAAGATGTCGATTCCATTTATAAAATCCCGGGCCTGTTGAAATCTCAGGGGCTGGACGATTATATTTGTAAACGATTCAGCTTAGACTGCCCGGAAGCGAATCTCGCCGAATGGGAGCAGGTAATCTACCAGGAAGCGAATCCGTCAGGTGAAGTCACGATTGGTATGGTCGGCAAGTATATCGAGCTGCCGGATGCCTATAAATCGGTGATTGAAGCGCTGAAACATGGTGGTCTTAAAAACCGCGTAACCGTCAACATCAAGCTGATTGATTCGCAGGATGTTGAGACGCGCGGCGTTGAGATCCTCAAAGGCCTCGATGCCATTCTGATCCCGGGCGGCTTCGGCTACCGCGGCGTAGAAGGCAAGATCGCCACCGCGCGTTTTGCGCGTGAAAACAATATTCCTTACCTCGGCATCTGCCTGGGTATGCAGGTTGCGTTGATTGAGTATGCGCGCCACGTTGTCGGGATGGAGAACGCCAACTCTACGGAATTTGTGCCAGACTGTAAGTACCCGGTTGTGGCGCTGATCACCGAGTGGCGTGACGAAGAGGGCAACGTTGAGCAGCGTTCTGAGAAGAGCGATCTCGGCGGCACCATGCGCCTTGGCGCGCAGCAGTGCCAGCTTAGCGATGAGAGCCTGGTTCGCCAGCTGTATGGCTCAGAAACGATTGTTGAGCGCCATCGCCATCGCTACGAAGTCAACAATATGCTGTTGAAACAGATTGAAGCTGCGGGCCTGCGCGTTGCGGGCCGTTCCGGGGATGATCAGTTGGTCGAGATCATCGAAGTGCCGAACCACCCGTGGTTTGTTGCTTGCCAGTTCCACCCGGAGTTTACTTCTACGCCGCGTGACGGACATCCGCTGTTTGCCGGCTTTGTGAAAGCCGCCAGCGAGTATCAAAAGCGCCAGGCGAAGTAAAATATACAAAGACAGTGCACCCCGACGGGTGCATTGTTGTCTGGAGTTTTAGTTTAACTTGTACTGAGGAAAACCTAATGTCCAAAATCGTTAAAGTCATCGGTCGTGAAATCATCGACTCCCGTGGTAACCCGACTGTTGAAGCAGAAGTTCACCTGGAAGGTGGTTTCGTTGGTCTGGCTGCCGCTCCGTCAGGTGCTTCCACTGGTTCCCGCGAAGCGCTGGAACTGCGCGATGGCGACAAATCCCGTTTCCTGGGTAAAGGCGTAACCAAAGCAGTTGGCGCAGTTAACGGCCCGATTGCTCAGGCGCTGCTTGGCAAAGATGCCAAAGACCAGGCTGGCATCGATAAGATCATGATCGATCTGGACGGTACTGAGAACAAATCTAACTTCGGCGCCAACGCCATCCTCGCGGTCTCCCTGGCTGCTGCGAAAGCTGCTGCTGCCTCTAAAGGCCAGCCGCTGTACGAGCACATCGCTGAACTGAACGGCACCCCGGGCAAATACTCCATGCCGGTTCCGATGATGAACATCATCAACGGCGGCGAGCACGCTGACAACAACGTCGACATCCAGGAATTCATGATCCAGCCGGTTGGCGCTTCCAGCGTTAAAGAAGCGATCCGCATGGGTTCTGAAGTGTTCCATCACCTGGCGAAAGTGCTGAAGTCTAAAGGCATGAACACCGCTGTTGGTGACGAAGGTGGCTACGCGCCGAACCTGGGTTCCAACGCCGAAGCGCTGGCTGTTATCGCTGAAGCGGTAAAAGCAGCAGGCTACGAACTGGGCAAAGACATCACTCTGGCGATGGACTGCGCAGCATCTGAATTCTACAAAGACGGCAAATATGTGCTGGCTGGCGAAGGCAACAAAGCCTTCTCTTCTGAAGAGTTCACTCACTTCCTGGAAGAGCTGACCAAACAGTACCCGATCGTCTCCATCGAAGATGGCCTGGACGAATCTGACTGGGACGGCTTTGCATACCAGACCAAAGTGCTGGGCGACAAAATCCAGCTGGTGGGCGACGACCTGTTCGTAACCAACACCAAGATCCTGAAAGAAGGTATCGACAAAGGTATCGCTAACTCCATCCTGATCAAATTCAACCAGATCGGTTCTCTGACCGAAACTCTGGCTGCCATCAAGATGGCGAAAGATGCGGGCTACACTGCCGTTATCTCTCACCGCTCTGGCGAAACTGAAGACGCAACCATCGCTGACCTGGCGGTAGGTACTGCGGCTGGCCAGATCAAAACCGGTTCCATGAGCCGTTCTGACCGCGTTGCTAAATACAACCAGCTGATTCGTATCGAAGAAGCGCTGGGCGAAAAAGCACCGTACAACGGTCGTAAAGAGATCAAAGGCCAGGCATAATCCCTGCGCGTTCGTCTTAGAGAAATGCCAGTCGAATGACTGGCATTTTTTTTACTTAAAATCGACTTCCATCTGCTGCGGAATAGTCAAACCGCGCGTCGTCTGCACACAGCGGGCGATATAGTCGGTAAAGCGCGGCGGCTTCGGCATGCCGAGGCTCAGCAGCTTATCATTACTGAAACGCACGTTGAGCGTGGCGAAGGCGCCATATAACCGCATCGCTTTCAGCATTAGCCGCTCATTGCACGGCCCGAAGATATCCTTCAGTTCGCGGCGCATCTTCACCAGCGTCTCATAGCTCACCTGCGCGTAGTTATCGGCAATCGGGGCTTTCTCCAGCGCTAGCGCCATCGCGCTGTCGATATCCGCAAAGCGCACGCTGTTCTCCTCCCCGGCAGAGATATGCACCACTTCCCCATGCGCCATCTCTTTTTCCAGCAGCATCAGCAGGGCATCAGCACAGTAATCGACCGGGATCACATCCACGCGATCCTCCAGCGAGCACATAAATTTTTGCAGCATCAGCCCCATACTGAAGACCCAGAAAATACTGGTCGACGGCTGGCAGCCGTGGCACGTGTGCCCAACCACAATGGAGGGACGGGCGATAACCAGCGGCAGTTGCGGGCAGTGCTGGCGCATCAGCTGTTCAATGGTCGATTTGGAGTGGGTATACGCCACAAGGTGCTCCGCGTTTTCACGAAACTCTGCGCTCTCCGCCACCAGCGAATCCGGCTCCGGAGTACAGGACATCGCCGTGCCAACATGCAGGAAGCGCTGCAAAGCCGTTACCTGCGCCATCCGGCGCGCGAAGGCGAGGGTACCTTCGACGTTCACTTTCCAGATCAGCGGATTGCTGCCAAATGAGGCCACTGCCGCGCAGTTGACTACATGGGTGACCTGTTCAAGGCGCGGATCGTCGAGAAAGCTCTCCGGCTCGCCCAAATCACCGCAAAGGATCTGCCCGGCGGTGAGGGCGGCAAGCTGCGCCTCGCTGAGATTAAATTTGCGCATATTCGTGACAATGCGTGCCAGCCCGGTTTCGCGATCGGCGGCGCGCACCAGCAGTAATAAATTGACCTTTTCATTACGCTGCAGGATTTTTTCTAATACTGCTCCGCCCAGAAAACCCGTTGCGCCCGTTATTAATAGTGTGGTCATGCGTGCTATCCCATTATGGTTGAATGGGCGGATTGTAGGAGCAGAAAAGTAAACGCCAGATAAATAAACACGCGGCGTGAAAAGGCGAAAATTAAGCTTAATTTAAGGAAAGTGTCGCGGGGGATTTTTATAGGACAGCGAAGCCGGGGAAAAAATTCAGGCAAGATGAATAAATTATCTATGTTGATGATTTTATTTATTATTAATTGCCTGTCATGCATGTGAAATAAAAGCGTAAATTATTTCCATATGTAAAATAAATAATCTCTGCTTACATCCTTTTTCCCCTTTTTTAAATCATATTAGACGATTCGCATGCACTAATCGCGGGCAGGCACTTTCGCTTTTAACGACAATAATAGAGATAACATTAAACAGTCAGAGGGAGGCCGACGATGTTAGAGCAAATAAAAGGCAAGCTGGTCGTTTCGTGCCAGGCGCTGGAAAATGAGCCACTGCACAGCCCGTTTATTATGGCGAGGATGGCGCTGGCGGCCGCCGAGGGTGGAGCGTCGGGAATTCGGGCTAACAGCGTGGCGGATATTGAGGCTATCAAACAGCAGGTCGCACTGCCGGTGATTGGTCTTATCAAGCGCGACTATCCCGATAGCGAGGTGTTTATTACGCCCACGCTGCGCGAAATCGAAGAGTTAGTGGTGGCCGCGCCAGAGATGATTGCGCTCGATGCCACCCAGCGCCCGCGCCCCGGTGGAGAAACTCTTGCACAACTGGTCGCCGGGATCCGTGCCCGCTGGCCCGCGCTGTTATTGATGGCGGATATCGCAAGCGTTGAAGAGGCAGTGATAGCAGAGCAGCTTGGTTTCGACTGCGTCGGCACCACGCTCTACGGTTATACGGCGCAGACAAAAGGCCATACGCTGCCGGAGAGCGATTTTGCCCTGCTCAAAGGAGTGCTCGCAGCCGTTGCCATTCCGGTCATTGCCGAAGGGAATGTTGATACCCCCGAGCGCGCGGCGCGCTGCCTGGCGCTCGGTGCCCATGCGGTGGTAGTGGGCGGTGCCATTACCCGTCCCCAGCAGATTACGCGCCGCTTTACCGACGCAATAAGATCACCAGCTGTCTGACGAGCCGCCGCCGTCGCTGGAGCCGCCGTCACCGGAGCTTGAGCTATCGCTGCTGCTGTGGCTGCCGCTATCACCGCCCGAATGGTGGTGAAGATGGCTGGTGCTGGTCGAGGTCCAGGTCGCACTGTCGTCGCGCATCGTACCGCCGCCTTCAGCCAGCAAGCGCTGCGGGTAGAGCCACAGGAAGAACAATCCCGAAAAGATGCTGATAAAAGGGATGGAGAAGCTGAGCCAGACAAAAGGCATCACCCAGGAGACAAACTCAGAGGTGATGGCGAGTGCTGGGGTCAGTAACAACGAACCAAAAAAGAGTACCCGCACCGTTCTCTTTTTGCGCTTGAGGATCAGTAAAAAGAGGCCGACGGCGAGAAAGGGCAACCCTTGCCAGTAAGAGAAGTTAACCAGCTTTCCGCGCACCCATGCCCATGAAGCGGAGGCGGGCGACGGCAGCGGTTGCCCGCTCAGCAGCGCATCAATCCCTTTCAGCCCGTGCTGTAAGCCGGAGAGCAGATCCCCCTCCCTGAAGTAGGGCAGCATCTGCTCTTTGATCACCTGGCTTGCCAGCGCATCGCTGATAGTGGTTTCAAGACCGCGCCCGACTTCAACGCGCACCCGGCGATCTTGCCATGCCACAAGGATCAGCACGCCGTCATTGCGCTGCGCATTGCCCAGCCGCCACTCATTAAAGGTTTGCGTGGCAAACGTTTCGAGGTTCTCTCCCTCAAGGGAGGGCAGCACCAGCACGGCGACCTGCGCGCCGGTTCGCCTGTTAATCTCCGCGACCTCGCTAATAAGCGACAACTTATCCTCGGTGGCAAACAGGGCGTGCGGATCGTTGACGAAGCCGCGCATCGACGGAACCGGGAGCGCGTGGGCCTGAAACGTCAGGCTCACGAACAGCAGCAATAAGGTGACTACGCGTGCCATAAAGCAACTTCCTTGCAGGGCTGGTGGAGATTCGCCACATCATAGCGGCACTCTTTCACCGCTGACAATTCGCCATAAATGGCGTACTACCCGCCGGAGATGTTGCGGCAAAGCGCAAATGGCACATGATCGGCGGCGGGTTATCTGCAATAATCCCTTTTTTCACTTCGATAAAGAGCCAGCATGCAGTACCCGATTAACGAGATGTTCCAGACCCTGCAAGGCGAGGGTTACTTCACCGGCGTTCCCGCCATTTTTGTTCGTTTACAGGGATGCCCGGTTGGTTGCGCCTGGTGCGACACCAAACACACCTGGGATAAGCTCGCGGATCGGGAGGTGTCGCTCTACAGCATTCTTGGCAAGACCAAAGAGAGCGACAAGTGGGGCGCGGCCAGCAGCGAAGATCTGCTCGCCATTATTGAGCGCCAGGGCTGGACGGCGCGCCACGTGGTGATCACCGGCGGCGAACCCTGCATTCACGACCTTATCCCGCTCACCGCGCTGCTTGAGAAGCACGGCTTTAGTTGCCAGATCGAAACCAGCGGTACCCATGAAGTGCGTACCTCCCACTCCACCTGGGTGACGGTTTCGCCGAAGGTGAATATGCGCGGCGGGTATGATGTGCTGCAGCAGGCGCTGGAGCGGGCCGATGAGATCAAGCACCCGGTCGGGCGCATGCGCGATATCGAAGCGCTGGATGAACTGCTGGCGCAACTGCACGATCAGAAGCAGCGGGTTATCGCCCTGCAGCCGATCAGCCAGAAAGAGGACGCCACGCGTCTGTGCATTGAAACCTGCATTGCGCGCAACTGGCGGCTGTCGATGCAGACGCACAAATATCTCAACATCGCCTGAAAAAACAAACCCGCCAGCGGCGGGTTTGTTGTTTTACGCAGAGGATCAGCCGCGGTAGACGCATCCGGCGGTACAGGTCTCTTTCACCATCACCGCGCTCAGCAGCGGCACAACCGGCTTCATCTGATCCCAAATCCATTTCGCCAGCACTTCGCTGGTCGGGTTTTCCAGCCCCGGGATCTCATTCAGATAGTAGTGATCCAGTCTGTCGTAGAGCGGTTTAAACGCCGCTTTCAGCTCGGCGAAATCCATAATCCAGCCGGTATAAGGGTCCACCTCGCCGGTGATCTCCAGGCGCACCATAAAGGAGTGGCCATGCAGGCGACCGCACTTATGTCCCTCAGGAACGTGGGGCAGGTGGTGCGCGGCTTCGAAGGTGAAATCTTTAAACAAGGTGGTCGACATAATGCACTCTCAGGCTACAAAAACCGCCGAATGGTAGCGGAAATGACCTTTTTTAGCATTAACTAAAACCGCTAAAAACGATTACCGCTGCACGCGCTTAACGAAGCAGTCGATTTATCGCTAAAATTCAGTCACTTATTCAACCTGTTTTACTGTTAAGGATGATAGCTAAAACAGGTTAGTCCTTTTGGTTATTTATTATTTCCAACCTTTCTTTAATTGTTATTATCCCCGCCGTTAACCTTACTTTCTCTTCTGTTTTTCAAAACATAAAAACAGCTTTGCTACTGGAACATAACGACGCATGACAACCCAGGCCCCATCTTCCGCGTTGCTCCCGTTAAACCCGGAGCAACTGGCGCGCCTCCAGGCGGCCACCACTGATTTGACTCCCACCCAGCTCGCCTGGGTTTCCGGCTATTTCTGGGGCGTGCTCAATCAGCAGCCCGGCGCGGCGGCCGTTGCCACTGCCGCACCCGTTGCCGAAACCCCATCGATTACCCTGATCTCCGCCTCGCAGACCGGTAATGCGCGCCGCGTCGCTGAAGCGCTGCGCGACGATCTGTTGGCGGCGAAACTGAGCGTCAACCTGGTCAACGCGGGCGACTACAAATTCAAACAGATTGCCAACGAGAAGCTGCTGGTAATTGTTGCCTCGACGCAGGGCGAGGGGGATGCGCCGGAAGAAGCGGTAGCACTGCATAAATTCCTGTTTTCGAAAAAAGCGCCGAAATTTACCGATACCGCCTTTGCGGTGTTTGGCCTTGGCGACAGCTCCTATGAGTTCTTCTGCCAGGCGGGGAAAGATTTCGACAGCAAGCTGGCAGAGCTGGGCGCCGAGCGTCTGCTCGATCGTGTCGATGCCGATGTTGAGTACCAGACCGCCGCCGCCGAGTGGCGCGCGCGCGTCGTCGAAGTGCTGAAAGCCCGCGCCCCGGCCGCTACGCCTGCGCAGACCGCAGCCAGCACCAGCGGCGCGGTGAATGAAGTCACCTCCAGCCCCTACACTAAAGAAGCGCCGCTTGCCGCGACGCTCTCCGTTAATCAAAAAATCACCGGCCGTAACTCGGAAAAAGATGTCCGCCATATCGAAATCGATCTTGGAGACTCTGGCCTGCGCTACCAGCCTGGCGACGCGCTCGGTGTCTGGTACCAGAACGATCCGGCGCTGGTGCAAGAGCTGGTGGAGCTGCTGTGGCTGAAGGGCGACGAGCCGGTAATGGTAGACGGCAAAACCCTGCCGCTGGCTGAAGCTTTACAGTGGCATTTTGAGCTGACCGTTAACACCGCCAATATCGTCGAGAACTACGCCACTCTGACACGCAGCGAATCGCTGCTGCCGCTGGTGGGTGATAAAGCGAAGTTGCAGCACTACGCCGCGACCACGCCTATTGTTGATATGGTGCGCTTCTCCCCGGCGCAACTGGATGCCGATGCGCTGATTGGCCTGCTGCGCCCGCTGACGCCGCGCCTCTACTCCATCGCCTCTGCGCAGGCGGAAGTGGAGAGCGAAGTGCACGTCACCGTCGGCGTGGTGCGTTACGAGATTGAAGGCCGTCCGCGTGCCGGTGGTGCGTCAAGCTTCCTCGCCGATCGCGTGGAAGAGGAGGGCGAAGTGCGCGTCTTTATCGAGCATAACGAGCACTTCCGCCTGCCGGCCAACCCGGAAACGCCGGTCATTATGATTGGTCCTGGCACCGGCATCGCGCCGTTCCGCGCCTTTATGCAGCAGCGCGCCGCCGATGAAGCACCGGGCAAAAACTGGCTCTTCTTTGGCAACCCGCACTTTACCGAGGATTTCCTCTACCAGGTGGAGTGGCAGCGCTATGTGAAAGAGGGCGTGCTGAGCCGTATCGATCTCGCCTGGTCGCGGGATCAAAAAGAGAAAATATACGTACAAGACAAACTGCGCGAACAGGGCGCAGAGCTGTGGCGCTGGATCAATGAGGGTGCCCACATTTATGTCTGCGGCGACGCCAATCGTATGGCGAAAGACGTTGAGCAGGCTTTACTGGACGTGATTGCCGAGTTCGGTGGCATGGATACCGAAGCGGCGGATGAATTTTTAAGTGAGCTGCGCGTTGAGCGCCGTTATCAGCGAGATGTCTACTAATGAGCGAAAAACATCCCGGCCCTCTGGTGGTCGAAGGCAAACTGGCCGATGCCGAGCGCATGAAGCTTGAGAGTAACTATCTGCGCGGCACCATCGCCGAAGATTTAAATAACGGTCTGACCGGTGGCTTCACCGGCGACAACTTCCTGCTGATCCGTTTTCACGGCATGTACCAGCAGGATGACCGCGACATTCGCGCCGAGCGCGCCGAGCAAAAACTCGAACCGCGCCACGCAATGCTGCTGCGCTGCCGTCTGCCGGGCGGTGTCATCACCACTAAACAGTGGCAGGCGATCGATAAGTTCGCCCATGACAACACCATTTACGGCAGCATCCGTCTGACCAACCGCCAGACCTTCCAGTTTCACGGCATTCTGAAGAAGAACGTGAAGCCGGTGCACCAGATGCTGCACTCCGTCGGGCTGGATGCGCTGGCGACCGCCAACGACATGAACCGTAACGTGCTCTGCACCTCGAACCCGTTCGAATCGCAGCTGCACGCCGAAGCGTACGAGTGGGCGAAGAAGATCTCCGAGCATCTGCTGCCGCGCACCCGCGCCTATGCAGAGATCTGGCTCGATCAGGAGAAAGTCGCCACCACCGATGAAGAGCCGATCCTCGGCCAGACCTATCTGCCGCGTAAGTTCAAAACCACGGTGGTGATCCCGCCGCAGAACGATATCGATCTGCACGCCAACGACATGAACTTTGTGGCGATTGCCGAGAACGGCAAGCTGGTCGGCTTTAACCTGCTGGTCGGCGGCGGGCTCTCTATTGAGCACGGCAACAAGAAAACCTACGCCCGCACGGCGAGCGAGTTTGGCTACCTGCCGCTGGAGCATACGCTGGCGGTGGCGGAAGCGGTGGTCACTACCCAGCGCGACTGGGGTAACCGTACCGATCGTAAAAACGCCAAAACCAAATACACCCTTGAGCGTGTCGGCGTTGAGACCTTTAAAGCGGAAGTGGAACGCCGTGCGGGGATCAAATTTGAGCCGATCCGCCCGTATGAGTTTACCGGGCGCGGCGATCGCATCGGCTGGGTTAAAGGGATCGACAATAACTGGCATCTGACGCTGTTTATTGAAAACGGTCGTATCCTGGATTATCCGGGACGCCCGCTGAAAACTGGCCTGCTGGAGATCGCGAAGATCCACCAGGGCGAGTTCCGCATCACTGCCAACCAGAATCTGATCATTGCCAGCGTGCCGGAGAGCCAGAAAGCGGCGATCGAGCAACTGGCGCGCAGTCACGGCCTGATGGATGCGGTAACGCCGCAGCGCGAAAACTCGATGGCCTGCGTCTCCTTCCCGACCTGCCCGCTGGCGATGGCGGAAGCTGAGCGTTTCCTGCCATCCTTTGTCGACAAAGTGGAAGAGCTGATGGTGAAACATGGCGTCGGCGACGAGCATATCGTGCTGCGCGTCACCGGCTGCCCGAACGGCTGCGGTCGCGCGATGCTGGCGGAGATTGGCCTGGTGGGTAAAGCACCGGGTCGTTACAACCTGCATTTGGGCGGCAACCGCAGCGGCACGCGCATTCCGCGCATGTACCGCGAAAACATTACCGAACCGGAGATCTTAGGCGAGATCGACACCCTCGTCGGGCGCTGGGCGCAGGAGCGCGAAGCGGGTGAAGGCTTCGGCGATTTCACCGTGCGCAGCGGCATTATCCGCCCGGTATTAGATCCGGCGCGCGATTTTTGGGAATAAGCGTTGCAGGCCGGATAAGGCGAAGCCGCCATCCGGCACTGAACACGCCACCCGGCAACAACACTGTGAGGAACCTATGTCCATACTCGATCTGAACGCGCTCAACGCGCTGGCGAAAGAGGAACGCGACCAGCAGCTGGCCGACACCAACGCCCAGCTTGAAACCTTCACCGCCGAAGCGCGCGTGGCGTGGGCGCTGGAAAACCTGCCGGGTGAGTATGTGCTCTCATCCAGCTTCGGCATTCAGGCGGCGGTCAGCCTGCACCTGGTCAACCAGGTCTGCCCGAATATCCCGGTGATCCTGACCGATACCGGTTATCTCTTCCCGGAGACCTACCAGTTTATTGATGAGCTGACAGAGAAACTCAACTTAAACCTTAAGGTCTATCGCGCAGAGCAGAGCCCGGCCTGGCAGGAAGCGCGCTACGGCAAGCTGTGGGAGCAGGGCGTGGAAGGGATTGAGAAGTACAACCAGATCAACAAAGTCGAGCCGATGAACCGGGCGCTGGCTGATCTTAACGCACAAACCTGGTTTGCCGGGCTGCGCCGTGAGCAGTCGGGTAGCCGCGCAGCGCTGTCGGTGCTGGGCATTCAGCGCGGTGTGTTCAAAGTGCTGCCGATCATCGACTGGGATAACCGTACGGTGTACCAGTATCTGCAAAAGCAGGGGCTTAAGTACCATCCGCTGTGGGATCAGGGCTATCTGTCAGTCGGCGATACCCACACCACCCGCAAATGGGAGCCGGGCATGGCAGAAGAGGAGACGCGCTTCTTCGGCCTGAAACGCGAATGCGGGCTGCACGAAGGGTAACTCTTCAGCCGTTGCCGGATGGCCACCGCGATTTTGCCGGTGTTGTAGGCCGGATAAGGCAAAGCCGCCATCCGGCAAACAGACCGCACAGGCTTACGGCATCACATTGCCGGATGGCGCTAACGCTTATCCGGCCTACGATGATGGCTGCGGTTTTGTAATACTCTTACTGCATCACACTCACATGGGCGGCGACAATCCGCCATCCGAACGGGAACTTCACCCACGTCTGCATCTGGCGGCCGATGCGCTCGCTGTTTTCGCGGGTAAACTCGGTGCTCGCCACCGCCATCTCATCGCCGAAGGTGGTGATGGTGGTATTACGTAACACCCGCTCTAATCCGGCTGACGGTCGCGCCTGGCGAAAATCGCGGATTGCCGCCATGCCGTAAAGGTTCTCCGTCGCCCCGTAGCGCACCGTGCGGCCATCATCCCAGAACAGCTCATCCAGCACCGCCACATCATTACTGATTAACGCCTGCTCATAGCGATAAAACGCCGCTGTCACCTCGTTGAGGATCAGCGGGCGGTCAATATTGTCCCGATTCATGTCCCCTCCTGCGGATAAAGAAGCCCGGCCTGCTCCAGCCGCCATGCTGCCTGTAAACAGCGCGCCTCCTGCCACGGCGCGCCAATAATCTGCACGCCAATCGGCAGCCCGCGCTCGCTCTTCAGCGCTACGGTCACCACCGGCAGGCCGAGAAACGAAATCGGCTGCGTCAGCATTCCCATGCTCGCTTTGACCGGCAGGTCGCAGCCGTTAATGCGCATTGTCGCGTCCCCGATCTGCGTAGCGCTGCACGGCGTAGCGGGAGCGAGCAGCAGATCGACATCCTTAAACAGCGCCAGCGTCTCATCACGAAACCAGGCCCGGAAGCGCTGCGCCTGCGTATACCACGCCGACGGCGTCATCGCCCCTGCCAGCAGGCGCTCGCGCGAGTTCGGCTCAAACTTATCCGCCGCCGTGCGCAGGGCAGGCAGGTACGCATTTCCCCCTTCGGCAGCGGTCAGCACAAACGCCGCCGAACGCGCCAGCTCCGCCTGCGGCAGCGTCATCGCACGATCCGCAGCTAGTGCTTGTGCCACCTGGCTTAAGGCGCCCCTGGCATCGTTATCGCACCAGGTGGTGAAGAACCCCTCCAGCACCGCGCAGCGCAGCGGATCGTCACGGGTAAGCTGCGTAAGCGCTCGCTCGAGCGGGCGATCCGCCTGCGCGCGATCGTCCGGATCGTGGCCCTGCATGGCGTCATAAACCCGCGCCAGATCGTCGACGCTGCGCGCCAGCGGGCCGATATGATCGAGGCTCGGCACAAAGGGGTGGCTGCCGCTGCGCGACAAACGTCCGAAGGTCGGTTTCAGGCCATTCACACCGCAGAGAGAAGCAGGCACGCGGATCGAGCCGTTGGTGTCGGTGCCGAGAGCGAAACTGACCATCCCCGCCGCGACCGCTGCCGCCGAGCCACCGGAGGAGCCGCCCGCCACGCGGGTGCGATCGCGCGGGTTGCGCGTCGCGCCGTAGTGGCTGTTCTCAGTGGTAAAGCCATAGGCATAAGCGTCCATATTGAGCGCGCCGGCCAGCAGTGCCCCGGCGCGATGGAGCTGGCGCAGGGCAAAGGCATCCTGCACGGCGGGCGGATCGTTGCTAAACAACTCCGCACCAGCCAGCGTCGTCACGCCTGCAATATCAAACAGGTTTTTCACCGCAAACGGCACCCCCGCCAGCGGCGGCAGCGTTTCACCCCCGGCGATCTGGCGGTCAATCTGCGCCGCCTCGGCAAGCAGGCGCGGAGCGGTGACTTCAGTAAAAGCATTAATGCCCGGGTTAAGTTGGTCGATGCGCGATAACGTCTGCTGCGCCAGTTCGTGCGCGCTGAACCACTTCTCGCGCAGCCCGCGCTGAATATCCTCAATCGACAGATTCATAAGCGGTACTCTCCCGCCCCTTCCTGACGAGGGGGCAGGGGAAACTGCATTAACGGCTGCGCCATCGCCGCGATGCGCGCCAGCTGCACCTCAAGCTCCGCACGGCGCGCGTCATCAAGCGGCACGTCAAGTATCTGCTCCATCAGCCGGATCCACGCCGGCCAGTCTGTTGTGTCGTTATTCATCATCGCTCCTTAGAAACCCGCCGCGCTGCCGTTGCTGCGCGGATCAAACGCCCCCTCCAGCATGCCGTTGGCATGGCGCACAATCGCACCGGCATGGCCGGTCGCTTCGCTTAAGCCGGGCAGCCACTCCACTTCATGCCCCATAGCGCGCAGTGCCTGCGCCGTCTCTTCGCTAAAACGGTTCTCCAGCTTCAGGCTGTCGGAGGTCTGCCCCCAAGTGCGCCCGAGCAGCCAGCGCGGGGCGCAGACCGCCTCCTGCAATCCCATTCCCTGCAACACATGGCGGGTAAAGATCGCCGCCTGAGTCTGCGGCTGCCCGTCGCCGCCCATCGTGCCGTAGACCATGGTGCGGCCATCATTAAGCCGCGCCGCCGCCGGGTTTAAGGTGTGGAACGGCTGTTTACCCGGCATCAGCGCCAGCAGGTGTTCCGGGTCGAGGCTGAAGGCCGCGCCGCGGTTTTGCAGCAGCACGCCGCTCTCCGGCAGCACTACGCCGCTGCCAAACTCGTGATAGATACTCTGGATAAACGACACCGCCAGCCCGTTTTTATCCACCACGCCCATCCACACCGTATCCCCCGGCCCTTTGCCTGGGCCCCAGGGGGCGGCGCTCTGCTCATCGATGCTGGCGGCGAGCTGTTCCAGCGGTGCCTGCTCCAGCAGGCTCTGCACCGGCAGCGTGACGTGGCGCGGATCGGTGATATAGCGGTCGCGCAGGCCAAAGGCTTTTTTGGTCGCTTCGACAATTCGGTGGATGGTCTGCACTTCACTGGCCTGTTCCATCGCCAGGTGATCGGTAATGCCGAGGATCGCCAGCGACACCAGCCCCTGAGTGGGCGGCGTCATGTTGAACACCTCGCCCTGGCTGTGCGCGAGCCGCAGCGGCACGCGGCGCTGGGCGCGATGAGCGGCGAGATCCTGCGCGGTCACTGGCAGGCCTAAGGCCGCCATTTCAGCGGCGATAATCGTTGCCAGCGGGCCGCGATAAAAACTGCTCAGCCCCTCAGTGGCAAGCCGGGTTAAGGTGCGCGCCAGTTTCGGCTGGCAAAAGCGGCTCCCCGCCAAAGGCGCACTGCCCTCTGGTAAGAAGGTGTCGGCAAAACCGGGCACATCGACCAGCTCAGCGTACTTCGCCTGGGTGGCGCTGGCCTGCGACTGGGTGACGGGAATGCCGTCGGCGGCGTAGCGAATGGCATCTGCCAGCAGGCGCGAAAGCGGAAGCTGCCCGCCGCCGAGTGAGGTGGAGAACGCCAGCGCCTCCTCCCAGCCGCTCAATGTGCCGGGCACGGTTAACGCCGCCAGCGGGCCGCGATGGGGAATATGCGCATGCCCGTCATAAAAGGCGGTGGTCGCGTGCTGGCCCGCCGCGCCGCTGGCATCGATCGCCAACGGTTCGCCGTTCGGCGGCACAATCAGCCAGAAGCCGTCGCCGCCAATGCCGTTCATATGCGGGTAGACCACCGCAATGGTGGCCGCCGCCGCGACCATCGCTTCAATGGCGTCACCGCCGTGGCGCAGCACCGAGAGCGCCGACTCGCTGGCAAGATGGTGGGGCGTTACCGCCATACCAGAGGGGGCCATATTACTCTGCATCGTCACGCTTCCTTTTTTGCGGGTATAGCAGAGTGCTAAGCAAGAGCTGTTCCAGATTGACGCGATACGTTTCACTGTGTCAGCTTTAGCTGAAACAAAAGTTGCAGGAGGCGTTATGCAGCAGCTCGATATGCGCTTACGCGCGTGTTACGACCACCTCTCGCCGCAGGAGCAGCGGGTGGCCGCCTTTATTCTCGATCACTTCGACGACCTGGTGAGCTACAACAGCGCGGAGCTTGCACGCTTAAGCGGCGTGTCGAAAGCGACCGTCAGCCGCCTGTTTCGCCGGCTCGGTTACGACAACTTCAAAGCGATGCGCGATGAGCTGCGCACCCTGCGCCAGAGCGGGATGCCGCTGGCGGAAAGCCGCGAGGCGGTGCAGGGCAACACGCTGCTGGCGCGGCACTATAAGCAGGAGATGGCGAACCTGACCCAGTGGATCAACAGCCTCGATGCGGAGCAGTTTGCCGCCATTATCGCGGCCCTGAGTGCTGCCCGGCGGGTGGTGATTATTGGCTTTCGCAACAGCGCGCCGGTGGCGCTGCATCTGCGCCAGCAGTTATTGCAAAGCCGCGGGCAGGTGGCGGTGATGCCGCAGCCGGGGCAGACGCTGGCGGAGGAGATTGTCGATCTCACTGAGGAGGATATGGTGGTAATGGTGGCGTTTCGCCGCCGTCCGCGCGGCGTGCGTCCGCTGCTGGAGACGCTGCAAAGCCGCGGCGTGCCGGTGCTGGTGCTGAGTGAAGCGCAGGCCAGCGGGCTGAAAGCCATTAGCCGCTGGCATATCGGCCTGCCGCTGGAGAGCGTCTCGGCGTTCGACAGCTACAGCAGCGCCATGAGCCTGGTGAATCTCCTCGCTAACGCGCTGCTGCACACCACGCTTAGCGAAGGGCGCCAGCGCATTCACACTATCGCTGCGCTCTATCAGGATCTCGACGAACTCGAACCGCGCTGATGCACTTTTTTGGTGCTTTCGCACCACGCTGATGACACCTCGCGGGGCACGCTGTGCCCCCGTTTTTGTGGTTTACCCCGCAGTCCCGTCCCCTCCGTCTATGGCACATTAGTTGCAGAAATAGCAAATAAGAACCTTTTGTTTCATTGACCGGATGAAGGACGTGCCAATGTTTGATCTCTCCCACAGTTCACAAATCAACCCGCCTCAACGCCTGCTGATGGGGCCAGGGCCGATCAATGCCGATCCGCGCGTGCTGCGCGCGATGGCGAGCCAGCTTATCGGCCAGTACGATCCGGTGATGACCGGCTACATGAATGAGGTGATGGCGCTCTATCGCGGTGTCTTTCGCACCGAAAACCGCTGGACGATGCTGGTGGATGGCACCTCGCGCGCCGGTATTGAGGCGATCCTCGTCTCCGCCATTCGCCCCGGTGACCGCGTGCTGGTGCCGGTGTTCGGCCGCTTTGGTCACCTGCTCTGTGAAATCGCCCGCCGCTGCCGCGCCGAGGTGCATACCATTGAGGTGCCGTGGGGCGAAGTCTTTACCCCGGATCAGATTGAAGAGGCGATCAAGCGCGTTAAGCCGCGCCTGCTGCTGACGGTGCAGGGCGACACCTCGACAACGATGCTGCAACCCCTCGATCAACTGGGCGAGATCTGCCGCCGCCACGATGTGCTGTTCTACACCGATGCCACGGCGTCACTCGGCGGCAACGCGCTGGAGAGCGATGCCTGGGGGCTGGATGCCGTTTCGGCTGGGTTGCAGAAGTGTCTTGGCGGGCCGTCCGGCAGCGCGCCGGTCACCTTAAGCCCGCGCATGGAGGCGGCGATCCGCGCTCGCCGTTGCGTTGAGCAGGGGATCCGCACCGAGGCCCACGAAGATGGCAGCGAGGAGATGATCTACTCCAACTATTTCGATCTCGGCATGGTAATGGATTACTGGGGGCCGGAGCGCCTGAACCACCACACCGAAGCCACCAGCATGCTCTTCGCCGCCCGCGAATGCGCGCGCATTATGCTGGAGGAGGGGATGGATAACCTGATTGCCCGCCACGAACTGCACGGCCGCGCGCTGCTCGTCGGTATCCAGGGAATGGGGCTTGGCGTGTTTGGCGACATCCGCCACAAGATGAATAACGTGCTCGGGGTGGTGATCCCGCCTGAGGTACACGGTGAAGAGGTGCGCCAGCGCCTGCTGAACGATTTCCATATTGAGATTGGCACCTCCTTCGGCCCGCTACAGGGCAAGATCTGGCGCATTGGCACCATGGGCTATAACGCGCGCAAAGATTGCGTCCTGCAAACCCTCACCGCGCTGGAAGCGGTGCTCAACCGCCTCGGTTTTCGTACCGTGCAGGGCGCGGCGATGCAGGCAGCCTGGGATGTGTATGAAGGAGCGCGCGCATGATGAATCAGGAGGAGGCTGCCTGCGCCGCCGCTCGGGTAATGGCGCGCTGCGACGCGCTGGCGCAATTAAGCGAAAGCACAGAGGGGCTGACCCGCGTTTATCTCTCGTCGGAGCATTTGCAGGCCAACGCGCTGGTCGCGCAGTGGATGCAGCAGGCGGGCATGAACACCTGGCAGGATGCGGTCGGCAATATCTGCGGCCGCTATGAGGCCGCGCAGCCGGGCGCGCAGGCGCTGCTGCTCGGCTCCCATCTCGACACGGTGCGCAACGCCGGGCGTTACGACGGCATGCTCGGCGTGCTGGCGGCGATTGAAGTGGTCGATGCGCTGAACCGTGCCGGGCTGCGCGGGGCGCAGGCAATTGAGATTATCGGCTTTGCCGATGAGGAGGGGACGCGCTTTAACATCGCCCTGCTCGGCAGCCGCGGGCTGACCGGCAGCTGGCCCGCTTCGTGGCTCGCCTGCGAAGATGCGCAGGGGGTGAGCGTGGCGCAGGCGTTAGCCCTTGCCGGGCTGAGCGCCGATGCGATTTTTGCCGCCCAGCGTCCTGTGGCGGATTTCTCGGCCTACCTCGAGTTGCATATTGAGCAGGGGCCGGTGCTGGAGCAGGAGGATCTCGCCCTTGGCGTGGTGAGCGCGATCAACGGCGCGCACCGTCTGCACGCCCGCTTTATCGGCGAAGCGGGCCATGCCGGGACGGTGCCGATGCGCCATCGCCGCGATGCGCTGGCCGCCGCCGCCGAATGGCTGCTGTTTATTGAGCAGACCACCCAGGCCTTCGCACCGGATATTGTCGCCACCGTCGGTACCTTGCAGTGCGAGCCTGGCGCGGTGAATGTCATCCCTGGCGCGGTAAGCCTGACGCTCGATATTCGCAGCCCGCAGGATGAGGCGCGCGACGCGCTGCTGCAACGCTTGCTGGATCAGGCCGGGGTGATCGCGGCGCGGCGCGGCGTGGGTTTTAGCCATGAGATTTTTTATACCATTGCCGCCACGCCCTGCGATGAAGCTCTGCGTGCGCGGTTAAGCGACGCGGTGCGGGAAGTGCAGGGGCGCACGCTGTTGCTGCCGAGCGGTGCCGGGCATGACGCGATTGCCATTGCCGAACGCTGGCCGTCGGCGATGCTCTTTGTGCGCTGTGCGGGCGGTATTAGCCATCATCCGGCGGAGAGCGTGGCGGAAGATGATGTCGCGCAGGCGCTGCGCGCCTTTAGCCTCGCAGTCGGTCAGCTTATTGCGCGTCCTTCCGCCATTGCCTGATGGCGGCTGCGCCTTATCAGGCCTGGCACACCCGGCTCACCCAGGCACCGCACCCGTAGGCCCGATAAGCGTAGCGCCATCGGGCAGTACAAACCCCCACCTCTCTCAGGTACCGCACCCGTAGGCCCGATAAGCGCAGCGCCATCGGGCAGTACAAATCCCCCATCCCTTTCACGCATCGCACCATCGGATGGTGCATTTGTGAACGTTTTGCTCTTTTTTGGTGCGTATGTTGCACAAAAACTGTGCATCCGCCGCTTTTCGTCCTCTGAAGCGCTGCTTTTCCCGCCACTGCTGGCAAAAAATAAACATCTTTAAATCAATGTATTAACAAATATTTCAAAAATATAACTGAACCAATGATCTATTGGTTCGCAAATTGCTTAATAAACCCTGAGTGGCAGCAGGCATAAAAACCATAACTTGCTGTTATGAAATAAAAAGATAACGCAAAACGCGGATGAACCAATATGGAAAAACCCTCACGCTATCTGGCGAACTCCAGCACAGCGCTTGAACAGCTTCGTGGCCTTATCCACCAGTATGAGTCAACACCAGGGACTCCTCTGCCGACAGAGCGCGAGCTGGCTGAAATGTTTGGCGTCGGGCGGCGCGAGATCCGCCGCGCCCTCGACGTGCTGGAGGAGGAGGGGCGCATCTGGCGCAAGCAGGGCAAAGGGACCTTTACCGGCCCCACCGCGCCTGCCTCGCCCGTTGCGCTACAAGGGCTGGTTCAGCAGACCAATATGCTGGAAGTGATGGAGTCGCGCTTACAGATTGAGCCAGGCCTGGCGCGGCTGGCGGCACTGCGGGCAAGCCCGGAGCAGCTGGCGCTGATGCAGCGCATGCTTGAGCGCATCGATAACGTCAGCGCCGAAGATCCGGACCTCAATGAACTGTGGGACAGCGCCTTTCACCGGGCGATTGCTGAAGCGGCGGGCAACCGTCTGCTGCTTGGCCTGTTCGACACCCTCGACGCCGTGCGCCGCGAACCCGCCTGGCACCACCTGCGCGAGCTGGCGCGTACGCCGGCGAAGGTCGACCGCTACAACGATCATCATCACCGCATTATGCAGGCGATCCGCGATCGCAAGCCGGCCGCGGCCGCCATGGCGATGCGCGAACACCTGCTCGATCTGCAATACGCCCTGATCCAGGCCATCCACATTGAGGACGATATGCCATGACGACGATCCCGTTTCACGATCCCGCGCCGGTGCTGCGGATAACCAACCTGAAGGTGCAGTTTGCCGGATCGCCGGTCAGCGTATTAGATGGCATCTCTCTGAGCGTAAAACGCGGTGAGACGCTGGCGCTGGTGGGCGAATCGGGCTGCGGGAAAAGTATTACTTCGCTGGCGTTGATGGGGCTGCTGCCCACCAGCGCGCAGATTGTCAGCGGCGAGATGCACTTTCGCGACCAGGATCTGCGCCAGCTTGCTCCGCGTGACTATGCCGACCTGCGCGGCAACGCGCTGGCGATGATTTTTCAGGAGCCGATGACCTCCCTCAACCCGGCGTTCACGTTAGGCGATCAGCTCAGTGAAGCGGTGATGCGCCACCAGAACGTCTCGCGCAGTGAGGCGATGGCGGCGGCGCTACAAATTCTCGAAAAAGTCCAGATCCCGGCCCCGGAGATGCGCCTCAAAGCCTATCCGCACCAGCTCTCCGGCGGTATGCGCCAGCGCGTGATGATCGCCATGGCGCTGATTAATAACCCCCGGCTGCTGATTGCCGACGAACCGACCACCGCGCTGGATGTCACCATTCAGGCGCAGATCCTCGCCCTGCTCAACACCCTGAAGGCCGAGACCGGCACGGCAGTGTTGATGATCACCCACGATCTCGGCGTGGTAGCAGAAGTGGCGCAGCAGGTGGCGGTGATGTACGCCGGTCAGGTGGTGGAGCAGGGGAGCGTCGAGGCGATTTTTGCCGATCCGCAGCACCCCTACACTATCGGCCTGATGGGCTCGATCCCATCCCTCGGCGCACGCAAAGGCCCGCTCTCCACCATTCCAGGCGCGGTGCCGCTGCCGGAAGCGATGCCGAAAGGGTGCCGCTTCGCCACCCGTTGTCCCTTTGCGCAGACGCGCTGCCATCAGGAAAAACCGACCTTACAGCCGCAGGGGCATGGTCACCTGGTGGCCTGTTTCCGCGCGCCCCTTGAACAGCATATCGCGCTGGGAGAAACCGCATGAGCACACCGATTCTTGAAGCCCACGATCTCAGCAAACGCTTTGCCGGGCCGTCGCGCCTCTTTGCGCCAAAACGGTATGTCACCGCCGTCGATCGCGTCTCGCTGACGGTTTACCCCGGCGAAACGCTGGCGATTGTTGGCGAATCCGGCTCCGGTAAATCGACCCTCGGCCGCCTGTTGCTGCGCCTGCTCGCCGCTTCCGAAGGGGAGGTGTATTACCAGGGCGAGGCTATCACCCATGCCAGCGGCGCGCGCGTTAACCAGCTGCGCCGCGAGCTGCAAATTATCTTTCAGGACCCCTTTGCCTCCCTCAACCCGCGCATGACCGTTGAGCAGATCGTCGGCGAGCCGCTGTGGCTGCACCAGAAGATGGGCAAAAGCGATCGCCAGCTACGCGTAGCGGAACTGCTCTCCACCGTCGGGCTGCCCGCCGCCTGGGCGCGCCGTTACCCCCACGAGTTCTCCGGCGGCCAGCGCCAGCGTATCGGCATTGCCCGCGCGCTGGCCTCGGGACCGAAATTGCTGCTCGGCGATGAGCCGGTGTCGGCGCTCGATGTCTCGGTGCAGGCGCAGGTGGTTAACCTGCTGGAGAACCTCAAGCAGCAGTTTGGCCTGACGATGATTATCGTCGCCCACGGTCTGGCGGTGATCCGCCATATGAGCGACCGGGTGGCGGTGATGTATCTCGGGCAGATTGTTGAGATGGCGACGGTCGAAGAGATTTTCGATGCACCGCTGCACCCCTACACCCAGGCGCTGATCGCCTCTGCGCCGCAGACGCAGCCGGGCCTTGAGCGGCAAACGCCGCTGTTGCAGGGCGACCTGCCTAACCCGGCCAACCCGCCGCAGGGCTGCCGTTTTCACACCCGCTGCCCCTATGTCAGCGATGAGTGCCGCCAGCTTGAGCCGATTAACCAGTTGCTCGACGGCGGCCGTCAGGTGGCCTGCCATCGCTGGCAGGAGATTAACCGCGATCGCAGCGTTATCCAGATTGCTCCACCTTCCGCCGCCTTCCTGCGCCGCCGCGCGCTGTTTGAACAGGCAGCCTCTCACTCGTCCCGTTAAAGGAAACAATAATGATTGTGCGAAATTCTCTGTTGACCGTTCTGGGAAGCGTTATGTTGCTGGGCGCGGCGCTGCCGACCCACGCTGAAAGTGTGCTGAAAGTGGGCCTCGGCGCCGATCCCGATATGCTCGATCCGCATCTGGCACGCACCTACTACGGGCGTTTTGTCTTTGCCTCGCTCTGCGACCGGCTGGTGGATGTCGACGCCAACCTGAAGGTGGTGCCGGGCCTCGCGACGGCGTGGACATGGAGCGAAGATGGCAAAACCCTGACCATGACACTGCGC
The DNA here is from genome assembly GCF_034044935.1 of Kosakonia sp. CFBP8986. Classification (NCBI taxonomy): domain Bacteria; kingdom Pseudomonadati; phylum Pseudomonadota; class Gammaproteobacteria; order Enterobacterales; family Enterobacteriaceae; genus Kosakonia; species Kosakonia sp. CFBP8986. Next base: position 59,440 of record NZ_JAXCXB010000006.1, read on the forward strand.
GAAGGGGTCACCTTTCACGATGGCGAGAAGTTTGACGCCGCGGCGGCAAAATATAGCCTCGACCGCGCCCTGACGCTGCCAGGCTCACTGCGTAAAAGCGAGCTCTCGTCGGTGGAGTCTGTTGAAGTGACCGGGCCGATGCAGATCGCCCTGCACCTGAAAACGCCGGACTCCGCGCTGCTGATGCAGCTCACCGACCGCGCTGGCGCGATGCTGGCACCAGAGGCGGCGAAGAAAGCCAATTTCGCCGCGCACCCGGTCTGCTCCGGCCCCTATAAATTCGACAGCCGCGTTGCGCAGGATCGCATTGTGCTGACCCGCTTCGATAACTACTGGAACAAAGGCGCGTACCACTTCGACAAAGTGGTCTATCTGCCAATCCCGGATGCCTCCGTGCGGCTGGCGAACCTGCGTGCGGGCGATCTCGATCTGACGGAAGGCGTTGCTGCCAGCGACGTGAAAACCGTGCAGGGCGACAGCAAGCTGCAACTGGCGAAGGTAACCGGCCTCGGCTATCAGGGCATTACGTTTAATATCAATAACGGCAAAGTGCCGGCCAACGATCCGTTTAAAGATGCGCGCGTGCGCGAAGCCTTCTCGCTGGCTATCGACCGCGAGGCGCTCAACCAGGTGGTATTCGAGGGGCTTTATACCCCGGCAAACCAGGCCTTCTCGCCGGTCAGCCCGTATCACGTCAAGCTGCCGGTTGCGCCGCGTGATGTGGAGAAAGCAAAAGCGCTGTTGCAGGCCGCCGGGGTGAAAACGCCGCTGACCGTCTCGCTGCTGGTGCCGAATAACCCCACTTCGCAGCAGGTGGGCCAGGTGCTGCAAGCGATGACCGCCGAAGCGGGCTTCAACATCAACCTGCAGATGACCGAATTTGCCACCCTGCTCGACAGACAGCAGAGCGGTGATTATCAGCTCAGCTTCTCCGGCTGGTCCGGCCGCCCGGACCCCGATGGCAGCATCTTTGGCTTTGTACACAGCAAAGGCGCACTCAACGATGGCCGCTACAGCAACGCTCAGGTCGACACATGGCTGACCGAAGCGCGGACGCAGAACGATCCCGCCACCCGCCAGGCGCTGTACGAAAAAGTGGTGAAACAGCTGCAAACGGATATGCCGATTGCCTACCTCTACTTTGAGCCGCGCCTGTTCGGGCTGAACAAAAAAGTGCAGGGCTTTACCCCTTACCCGGACGGCATTGTGCGTCTGGCGGGTCTGAGCTTCGCCAAATAACCCGTCAGCCGTAAGGAGAGACCATGCTGGAACTGATTTGCAAACGCCTGATGCTCGCGGTGCCAACCCTGCTGTTGGTGAGCATGATGGTGTTCGGGTTGCAGAAGCTGCTGCCCGGCGATCCGATCACCGCCATGCTCGGCGAGGAGCGCGATCCGGCGGTAATCGCTCATCTGCGCGCGGAGCTGAACCTGGATGCACCGATTCCGGTGCAGTATTTCCACTGGTTGACCCGCGCGTTGCAGGGGGATCTGGGCGTCTCCTTACGTACGCAGGAGCCGGTGACCCATCTGATTGCGGCCAAGCTGCCGGTGACGCTGGAGATGTCGCTGCTGGCGATGATCATCGCGCTGCTGGTCGGCATCAGCATGGGCATCCTTGCGGCGGTGAATAAGAACAGCTGGATCGATCACGGCACCAACTTCGTCGCCATCTCGGGGATTTCGGTGCCGCACTTCTGGCTGGGGATTTTGCTGATCCTTATCTTCTCGGTCAATTTGCAGTGGCTGCCCGCTTCCGGCTTTGTGCCCTTTGCGGAAGATCCGCTGCAAAACCTGCGCACGCTGCTGCTGCCGTCGCTGGTGCTCGGCACCGGTCTTGCGGCGACGCTGATGCGCCACACCCGCGCGTCGATGATTGCGGTGCTGAAAGCCGATTACATCCGCACCGCGCGTGCCAAAGGGTTACTGCCGAAAGCGGTGATCATGAAGCACGCTTTTCGTAACGCGCTGGTGCCGGTGATCACCCTGACAACGCTGCTGTTCGGCGAGTTACTCGGCGGGGCGGTGCTCACCGAGCAGGTGTTTACCATTCCCGGCTTCGGCAAGATGATTGTCGATTCCGTCTTCAACCGCGACTACGCGGTGGTGCAGGGCGTAGTGCTGGTGGTGGCGATCGGTTTTCTTGCCCTCAACCTGCTGGCCGACGTGCTGTATGTGTTGATCAACCCGAAAATGCGGAGCGAATAATGGCGGAACTCACCTCTGTCGGTGCGGCGGCTACGCTGCCGCGCAATGAAAACCGGGTGCTGAAGAAATTTCTCGCCAATAAAAGCGCGGTGCTTGGCGCGGTGATTGTCGGCATCTTTGTACTCATCGCGCTGCTGGCACCGTGGATCGCACCGTTTGATCCGGTCAAAGCCGATTTTCTGGCGGTGCGTAAAGCCCCCTCGGTGCTCCACTGGTTCGGCACCGATGAGCTGGGGCGCGACATCCTCTCGCGCATGGTGTGGGGCGCGCGCACCTCGCTGCTGGCGGGCTGCGTCTCGGTGGTGATCGCCGTGGTGATTGGCGTGCCGCTCGGCCTGCTGGCCGGGTATTTTCAGGGGATGTGGGATGGGGTGATTTCGCGCTTTATCGAAGCGCTGCTCGCCTGTCCGTTTCTGATTATGGCGATTGCCCTCGGCGCGTTTCTCGGCCCAAGCCTGACCAACGCGATGATCGCCATAGGCCTCTCGGCGATGCCGATCTTTGCCCGCCTGACGCGCGGGCAGGTGATCGCCATTCGTAATGAAGAGTATATCGACGGCGCGCGCGCCATCGGCCTGCCGGACCGCTGGATCATCGTGCGCTATGTGCTGCCCAACGTGATGTCGCCGATTCTGGTACAGGCCACGCTTGCCATCGCCTCGGCGATCATTACGGAGGCGAGCCTCTCGTTTCTCGGTCTCGGGCAGCAGCCGCCATACCCCTCCTGGGGCGCCATGCTTAACACGGCAAAAGGGTTCCTCGAGCAGGCGCCGTGGATGTCGATTTTTCCCGGTGTGGCGATCTTCCTCACCGTGCAGGGATTCAATTTACTCGGCGACGGGCTGCGCGACGCGCTCGATCCGCGCCACGACTAAGGAGTTTGCATGACTAAAGCGATTGATTTTAGCGTCGGTTACGCTTCACGCCGCGCGCCAATGATTGGCCAAAACGCGGTGGCAACGTCGCAGCCGCTGGCGGCACAGGCCGGAATGCGTATGTTGCAGCAGGGCGGTAACGCGGTAGATGCGGCGATTGCCGCAGCAATGGCGCTGACGGTGGTCGAGCCGACCGGCTGCGGCATCGGCAGCGATGCCTTTGCCATCGTCTGGGATGGCAAAGAGTTGCACGGGTTGAACGCCTCTGGCCGCTCGCCCGCCAGCTGGCATGCGGATCTCTTTGCCGGTCTTGACGCGGTGCCGGAGATTGGCTGGGATGCGGTGACGGTGCCCGGCGCGGTCTCCGGCTGGGTGGCGCTGGCGGAGCGCTTCGGCACGCTGCCGCTCACCACGCTCGCGCAACCGGCAATTGAGTATGCCCGTAACGGTTTTCCCGTCTCGCCGCTGATTGGCCATCTCTGGCAGCGCGGCTATGACAAGCTGAAAGATCAGCCGGGCTTTAGCGAGTGTTTTGCCCCTGAAGGCCGGGCGCCGAAAATCGGCGAGATCTTCCGTAACCCGGCGCAGGCGCGCACGCTGGAGCTGATTGCCGAGACCAATGGTGAAACCTTCTATCGCGGCGAGCTGGCGCAGAAGATCGCCGCGTTTGCAAAGCAGCACGGCGCGCACCTGAGCGAAGCGGATCTGGCGAATCATGAAGCCAATTGGGTCTCGCTGCTGTCGCGCGACTTTGCCGGTGGATCGGTGCAGGAGCTGCCGCCGAACGGGCAGGGGATTGCGACGCTGATTGCCCTCGGCATTCTCGAACAGTGCGATATTGGCCGTTACGATCCCGATTCGGTGCAGTCGCTGCATCTGTCGATTGAGGCGATGAAGCTGGCGCTGGCGGATCTCGATCGCTATATCGCCGATGAAGATCACCTCGAGTTTGCCGCTGACCTGCTGCTCAGCGACAGCTACCTGAAAACCCGCGCAGCGCTGATCGACCCTGATAAAGCCTCCGATTTTGTCTACGGTTCGCCGACGCAGAGCGGCACGGTCTATCTCTCAACGGCTGATGCCAGCGGCATGATGGTGTCGTTTATTCAGTCCAACTTTATGGGCTTTGGTTCGGGCGTGGTGGTGCCGGAGACCGGAATTAGCCTGCAAAACCGCGGCTGTGGCTTTGTGCTCGATCCGAAACACCCGAATGCGCTGGCGGGCAGTAAGCGCCCGTTCCACACCATTATTCCCGGCTTTGCGATGGGGGCAGACGGCAAGCCGCTGATGTCTTTTGGCGTGATGGGCGGGCCGATGCAGGCGCAGGGGCATATGCAGATGGCGCTGCGCATTATGCAGCACGGGCAGAATCCGCAGGCGGCGATTGACGCTCCGCGCTGGCGCGTGGTGCGCGGGCGGGAGGTGATTGTTGAGTCGACCTTCTCGCACAATGTGATCGCTGCGCTGCGCGATCGCGGGCATCAGATTACCGTCGAGGATCCGCAGGCGGGGTACAATTTCGGCGGCGCGCAGGTGATTTACCGGATGCCGGAGGGGCAGTATGTTGCCGCCACCGAGAGCCGCAAAGATGGGCAGGCATTGGTGAGTTAATGGGGCTCCGCTCCCGGGCATTAATACCGCGGCACCGATTGCCGGATGGCGGCATACAAACCAGCGCCGTTCCCGTAGGCCGGATAAGCGTGTAACGCGCCATCCGGCAATGGGCCTGGCATATGGCATTGGTGGAAGGGTTCCGTTCACCATGCGTGGCGGAGTTTCATTGACCTCTTATGCGGTGAACGGGACAAGGGGGGGACCGCTCCCCCCTTGTCAATCCCCGCGGCCCCGCGAGGAAATCGGTGCTGCGCACTGCGCTCACCTCCCGCGTGCCTGACGGCGGCCGGCTCGACTCGACTTACTCGTTCCATTCTGGAACGAGTCCCTGTCTCGGTTCGCCTCTGTCCGCCATCCATGGCGTCCAGACCTTGTCATTCACGCTTCGGTTCGCCGATTTCAGCGGGGACACAACCCCATCGCTGTGAGACCGCAGATAAAAGCAAAAACGGTGTCGCTGGAACTGCGTTTTGGTAGGCCGGATAAGGCGTAGCCGCCATCCGGCAATCGGTGCCGCGGCGATATTGCCGGATGGCGCGTAAACGCTTATCCGGCCTACGGGAGGGCATCACTTTAAGGTAAAGGGATCGGCGTCCTGCCAGGCGGGGAACTGGGTGCGGTACTCTTTCAGCGCGGTGAGTGACATCTCGGCGTCAATGCGCGTTGCCAGGTGCGCGTCGGCGCTGGCGACGATCTCCCCTTGCGGGCTAATCACCCGGCTGTCGCCGCGATAGTGGTGACCATTCCCGTCGCTGCCAACGCGGTTACAGCCTGCCACCCAGGCCTGGTTCTCAATTGCGCGGGCCAGCAGCAGCGACTGCCAGTGCAGGGAGCGCGGCGCAGGCCAGTTAGCGACATAGAGCAGCAGATCGTACTCATCGCGGTTGCGCGACCAGACCGGAAAACGCAGGTCATAGCAGACCAGCGGCATAATGCGCCAACCGCGCCACTCGAATATCACGCGCGTCTCACCCGGCTGATAGTGGTGGTGCTCATCCGCCATGCGGAACAGATGGCGCTTATCGTAAAAATGCACCTCGCCCTGCGGCTCGACCAGCAAAAAGCGGTTCACCGCCCCGCGATCCGTTTGCAGCGCCGCGCTGCCAGCGATCAGCGCATTAGTCTGCCGCGCCTTGTCGCGCATCCAGCTCACCACCTCTTCCTGCGATAACGACCGCGTGGCGGCTTCCATCGCAAAGCCGGTGGTGAACATCTCCGGCAGGACAATCACATCGCGCCCGCTAATCCCTTCCAGTTGCACATCAAAATGGCGCAGGTTCGCCGGGCTATCCATCCACGCCAGCGGTTGTTGTAACAGCGTAATTTTTAATCCAGGCACAATCGCGACTCTCCATCAGACAGCATCGGCACACTGTAGCACGCCAAAAAACGAAAAAAACCCGCAGGGTTGCGGGTTTTGTCGAAGGAGGAGGGGAGCCGTCAGGCGCTTAGGCGGCTTCCGGCTTGCGCAGCTTTTCCGGCGTGTGGATCACCGGTTGTGTCGCCAGCGCATCCGGCTCAAAGTCATCGACGTTGATGGTGCGCAGACGGCTCGCTTCCGCTTTAATCAGCAGCGCCGCTTCATCCTGGTTAATCAGCCCGCTTGCCAGCGCCTGGTTAGCCAGATCGTCCAGACGGGTAAACGGCAGGTTTTTACCCAGCGATTTACAGATGCGCTGATGGATCGGGTCGGCGGCCATGACATCAACCAGCGCCTCTTCCAGCAGCCCGACCGGGTTGTGCTCGCTCGGGGTCAGGTATTGACCGCGACCGATGCGTGAACGGGTAGCATTTGGCGTTTGCAGGATCTTCGCCACTTTATGATCAAGCCTGTCGGACGGCGCACGGTAGTGGCGGCCGGTCGGGAAGATGACAAAGCTCATCATGCCCGCGACGAAACGGTTCGGGAAGTTCTCCAGCAGGTCGACCATCGCTTGCTCAGCCTGATAGAGCGCATCCTGCACGCCCCAGTGCACCAGCGGCAGATCTGCTTCCTGGCGACCTTCATCGTCGTAGCGCTTCAGCACCGCCGAGGCGAGGAACAGCTGGCTTAACACATCACCCAGACGAGCGGAGATGCGTTCGCGGCGTTTCAGGCTACCGCCGAGCACTGCCATTGAGATATCCGACAGCAGCGCCAGGTTGGCACTCAGGCGGTTCAGGTGTTGGTAGTAACGCTTAGTGGCATCCCCGGTCGGTGAGGCGCTGGTTAAACCGCGCGTCAGGCCGAGCCACAGGCTGCGCATCTCATTACTGCCGACATGGCCGATATGTTTAAACAGCAGCTTATCGAACGCATCAACGTCGTTGTTCTGCGCGGCGGCCATCTCTTCCAGCACATACGGATGGCAGCGAATTGCCCCCTGACCGAAGATCATCATCGTACGGGTGAGGATGTTAGCGCCCTCAACGGTGATGGCGATCGGCGCGCCCTGGTAAGCACGGGCGAGGAAGTTGCCTTCGCCGAGCATAATGCCTTTACCGCCGGCAATATCCATCGCATCGATGATTGCCTGCTGACCACGGTGGGTACAGTGATATTTCACAATCGCCGACAGCACCGCCGGTTTTTCGCCGAGCATAATGCCGTAGGTGATCAGCGACGCCGCGGCGTCCATCACATAGGCGTTACCGGCAATACGCGCCAACGGCTCTTCGATACCTTCCATCTTGCCAATCGCCACTTTGAACTGACGGCGAATGTGGGCGTAAGCACCAATGCCCAGCGCGACCGATTTCACGCCGCCCGTCGAGTTGGAGGGCAGGGTAATGCCGCGGCCAACGGAGAGACACTCCACCAGCATACGCCAGCCCTGACCGGCCATTTTCGGGCCGCCGATGATGTAATCAATCGGTACAAAGATATCTTTCCCGCGCGTCGGGCCGTTCTGGAACGGAACGTTAAGCGGGAAGTGACGACGACCAATCTCCACGCCCGGCGTCGAGGTCGGGATCAGCGCACAGGTAATGCCCAGCTCTTCCGCGCCGCCCAGCAGTTTGTCCGGGTCGGAGAGTTTAAACGCCAGGCCAAGCACGGTGGCAATCGGCGCCAGCGTAATGTAGCGCTTGTTCCAGGTAAGACGCATGCCGAGCACCTGCTCGCCCTGCCACTCGCCCATGCAGACCACGCCGGTATCCGGAATGGCACCCGCATCGGAACCCGCTTCCGGGCTGGTCAGCGCAAAGCAGGGAATCTCTTGCCCACGCGCCAGGCGTGGCAGGTAGTGATCTTTCTGCTCCTGCGTGCCGTAGTGTTGCAGCAGTTCGCCCGGACCTAAGGAGTTAGGCACGCCGACGGTGATCGACAGAATGCCGGAGACGCCGGAGAGTTTTTGCAGCACGCGAGATTGCGCGTAAGCAGAGAACTCCAGCCCGCCGTACTCTTTTTTGATGATCATCGCGAAGAAGCGGTGCTCTTTAAGATAGGCCCACAGCTCCGGCGGCAGATCGGCCATCTCATGGGTGATCTGGAAGTCGTTCGCCATGCGGCACGCTTCTTCAACCGGGCCGTCGATAAAGGCCTGCTCTTCTGCGGTCAGGCGCGGCTGCGGGTAGTTGTGCAGCTTTTTCCAGTCCGGGTTACCGCGAAATAGATCGCCTTCCCACCAGGTGGTGCCAGCGTCGATGGCCTCTTTTTCCGTGCGCGACATCGGCGGCATCACTTTGCGGAAACCGCGGAACACCGGCGCGGAGATAAAGGATTTACGCATCGGCGTGAAGTTCAACGGCAGGAGGATAAGCGCCACCGGCACCAGCATCCAGAGAGACCAGATGCCCGCCAGCCCAAGGGCTGCGGTCCATGCCAGCAGGATCACGCTGCTGAGCAGCAGATTAACGCGGTGATAGAAGAGCACACCGAGCAGAACGAGCGTTGCGACAATACTCAAAATCATCATAACGAAAAGCTCCCTTCTTGTAGGAGGTCTGACCACTTGTGATGTATTGTTTGTAGTGGATGTCATTTCTTTTAGCAATGTGTTTACAAAATAATTACAACCTGGTTCACATTGTTGAGGTCGTTTTGCGCACGGAAAATGAAAACGGCGGCGGGAGCGGCGGCTTTAGCTTCTCGGCTGAAAGCCTATCCGGTACACTGCGCAGTGTTATTTACATTTATGCTGAAGGATATCCTCATGTACCAGGATCTTATTCGTAACGAACTGAACGAAGCGGCGGAAACGCTGGCGAATTTCTTGAAAGATGAAGCCAATATTCACGCTATTCAGCGCGCGGCGGTGCTGCTGGCCGACAGCTTTAAAGCGGGTGGCAAAGTGTTGTCCTGCGGTAACGGCGGCTCGCACTGCGACGCGATGCACTTTGCGGAGGAGTTAACCGGGCGCTACCGTGAAAACCGTCCTGGCTACCCGGCGATCGCCATCTCTGATGTCAGCCATATCTCCTGCGTCAGCAACGACTTCGGTTACGACTATGTATTCTCCCGCTATGTGGAAGCCGTTGGCCGTGAGGGCGACGTGCTGCTGGGGATCTCCACCTCCGGTAACTCTGGCAACGTGATCAAAGCGATTGCCGCGGCGCGTGAGAAGGGGATGAAAGTGATCACCCTGACCGGTAAAGATGGCGGCAAAATGGCCGGCACCGCGGATATCGAAATTCGCGTTCCGCACTTTGGCTATGCCGATCGCATTCAGGAGATCCATATCAAAGTGATCCATATCCTGATTCAGCTGATCGAAAAAGAGATGGTTAAGGCGTAAAGCAGGCTTTTTATTTGCCCTGTTCAGCCTGGGCAGTGCTCAACGTTCCTGCGTCTGGCGCAGGTCATCGCGGCGCTGCCCGTGTCTGACGGGCGGCAACAATAACGCCTTCTCAGATTGAGGCGGTTGTGGAGGTGACTATGTGCGAACTGCTCGGGATGAGCGCTAATGTGCCGACCGATATCTGCTTTAGTTTTACCGGTCTCGTCCAGCGCGGCGGGGGAACCGGGCCGCATAAAGATGGCTGGGGTATCACCTTCTACGAAGGCAAAGGCTGTCGCACCTTCAAAGATCCGCAACCAAGCTACAACTCGCCCGTCGCTAAGCTGGTGCAGGAGTACCCGATTAAATCCTGCTCGGTGATTGCCCATATTCGCCAGGCGAACCGCGGCGAAGTGGCGCTGGAAAATACCCATCCCTTTACCCGTGAACTGTGGGGCCGCAACTGGACCTATGCCCACAACGGTCAGTTAACGGGCTATAAATCTTTGCAGACCGGCAACTTCCGCCCGGTGGGTGAAACGGACAGCGAAAAAGCTTTCTGCTGGATGCTGCACAAGCTGACGCAGCGCTACCCGCGCACGCCGGGCAATATGGGGGCGGTGTTTAAGTATATTGCGACGCTGGCGCTGGAACTGCGTGAGAAGGGCGTGTTCAATATGCTGCTGTCGGACGGGCGCTATGTGATGGCGTTCTGCTCCACCAATCTCTTCTGCATTACCCGGCGCGCGCCGTTTGGCGTGGCGAAGCTGCTGGATCAGGATGTGGAGATTGATTTTCAGCGTGAGACCACACCGAATGATGTGGTCACCGTGATTGCGACGCAGCCGTTAACGGCAAACGAAACCTGGCACAAGATTATGCCAGGCGAGTGGGCGTTATTTTGCCTCGGTGAGCGTATAGTTTGACGCCAGCTGCGGCTGCACGGAGGTAGCCAGCGGCTTGCTGACCACATAGCGTCCATCCACGACGGCGACAATCGGCGGCTGGTGGGTGGCCGCGAAGTAGTCATACCCCGGCTTCAACTGCTTCCAGAAATCCGCGTAGGTCGAATATTTGTGACGCTGCATGTTCGCATCGGTCATGCGGAACGGATAGATGTTCACCTGCACGCTCGGCTGGCCGAAAATCAGCGCCGCGGTAACAAACTGGAAGATCTCATCAATGCCGGTATCCGTCATGGCGTAGCAGCCGATGGAGACGCAGGCACCGTGAATCATCAGGTATTTGCCTTCATAACCGTGGGCGCGGTCAAAGTTGTTCGGAAAGCCAATATTGATCGCCTTATAGAAACGGCTGTCCGGCTTCAGCTGGCTGCGCTGTACCGAATAGAACCCCTCCGGGCTTTTAAAATCGCCCTGACGGCGTTTAGGCCCAAGGCCGCCGGAGTAGTTGCAGATTTTATAGCTGTCGAGCAGCTGATACTGTTCGCCCATCTTGACGTAGAGATCAAGGGTGCGCTCTTCTTTGAAGATCTGAATATAGACCGGTGACCCCATCAACTGCTGTTTAAAATCTTTGCTTACCGGCTTAGTGGCACTGTTGCTGCCAACCAGGCCAGCAAAGGAGACGCACGGGATCAGAAGCATCGCAATGAACAATGCGATTTTGCGCATACAACGTGTTTCCTTGATAAAACGGATACGACTTTGCCAGAACGGCAAAAGATGCCCAGAATTCGGACAATTCTGTTTTGAGCGCTAACCTTAGCACTCCGACATTTTTTCGCAAGCCCCGAATAGCGGTGATTCCGCGCCCGTCGATCCTGTTGATTGTCTTTTCGCCATCGCACAAAAAGTGTTCTGTTTTGCCTTTCAACCACCTGCGCAATTTGACGACGGCTATTATGAAAGTAAATGCTGAGAATTAAACAGCAGATTGCCCTCTTTTCGGCGGTTTCTCGGCTGGCTTCTCATTTCGCTGGAACGTGCTGTATACTTATCCAGTGTTCTGTGAGGGTGTACGCATGCGCAAAATCATACATGTCGATATGGACTGCTTTTTCGCGGCGGTAGAGATGCGCGACAACCCGGCCCTGCGCGACATTCCGATTGCCATTGGCGGCAGCCGCGTGCAGCGCGGCGTCATCAGCACCGCCAACTACCCGGCGCGAAAATATGGCGTGCGCAGCGCGATGCCAACCGGGATGGCGCTGAAACTCTGCCCGCACCTCACGCTGTTACCCGGCCGTTTCGACGCCTATAAAGAAGCCTCCCGCCAGATCCGCGACATCTTCTCGCGTTACACCTCACTGATTGAACCCCTGTCGCTGGATGAAGCCTATCTTGATGTTACCGACAGTCCGCACTGCTACGGCTCTGCAACGCTGATGGCGCAGGAGATCCGCCAGACCATCTTTAATGAGACGCAGCTTACCGCCTCGGCGGGCATCGCGCCGGTGAAGTTCCTCGCTAAAATCGCCTCCGATCTCAACAAGCCCGACGGGCAATATGTGATCACCCCGGCGGAAGTGCCGGCCTTTCTGCGTACGCTGCCGCTGAGCAAAATCCCCGGCGTTGGTAAAGTCTCAGCGGCCAAGCTGGAGACCCTTGGGCTGCGCACATGTGAGGATGTGCAGAGGAGCGATCTCGCCATGCTGCTTAAGCGGTTTGGCAAGTTTGGCCGCGTATTATGGGAGCGCAGCCAGGGGATCGATGAGCGGGAGATCAGCAGCGAGCGGCTGCGAAAATCGGTCGGCGTCGAGCGCACGCTGGTGGAGGATATTCATCAGTGGGAGGAGTGCGAAGCGATTATCGAGCGGCTCTACCCGGAGCTTGAGCGGCGGCTTTCGGTGGTAAAACCGGATCTGCGCATCGCCCGCCAGGGAGTGAAACTGAAGTTCAACGACTTTCAGCAGACCACCCAGGAGCATGTCTGGCCGTGTCTGAATAAAGAGGATCTGCTCGCCACTGCGCGTCAGGCATGGGATGAGCGACGCGGCGGGCGCGGCGTCCGTCTTGTTGGTCTGCATGTCACACTGCTCGACCCGCAGCTTGAGCGCCAGCTGTTGCTCGGGTTGTAACCCTACCAGAATTTGCGGTGGTAATTTCCCGCCCGCTTCTTTATTATCCCCGGCGTTTATTCATTCCCTATTAACTGCAAAGGAGGTTCACCATGACACACCATGCCCTGATTTCTCTTTGCAGACCTCTCCAGGCTTAATTCTTCAAAAACTTGCCCCTGGTTTCGTCTGCCAATTCCTTTTATTTCTCTACATATGGATTGGTATATGGGCAACTCTGTTTGTCATATCTCAGACGCGATCTCCTATATTGCGTCGGAAAACCTGTGGATCGAAGGTTCAGCGATCCAACAATTACACACCACTGCGGCACTGCCGGGTATGACGCGCGTCGTCGGCATGCCGGATCTTCACCCCGGCCGCGGCTACCCGATTGGCGCGGCCTTTTTCTCCACCGGGCGTTTCTACCCGGCGCTGGTCGGGAACGATATCGGCTGCGGCATGGCGCTGTGGCAGACCGACCTGGTACGGCGCAAATATAACGCCGATAAGGTCGAAAAACGCCTCAGCGCGCTGGGCGATAGCGCCTCTGCCGACTGGCTGGATGAAGCGGTGCCGGATGCGTGGCAAAACCACCCCTGGCGCGCCGCGCTGGGATCGATTGGCGGCGGCAACCACTTTGCCGAGCTGCAACAGGTCGATAGCGTGAGCGATGCGGCGCTGTTCGCGCAAAGCGGCCTCGATGAGCAGCGCCTGCTGTTACTGGCCCACAGCGGTTCACGCGGGCTGGGGCAGCAGATTTTGCGCCGCCACGTCGACGCCTTCTCGCACGCCGGGCTGGTGGAGGGGAGCGACGCGGCTCGCCACTATCTTGCCGAGCACGATGACGCGCTCAACTTTGCCCGCATCAACCGGGCGCTGATTGCGCGGCGCATTCTCGATCATCTCAATGCCGATGGCGAAGCGCTGCTCGATGTGGCGCATAACTTCGTCGAAGCCTGCACCGTGGGCGGTGAAGCCGGTTGGCTGCATCGCAAAGGGGCGACGCCGGACGGGCAGGGCCTGGTAGTGATCCCCGGTTCACGCGGCGATCACAGCTGGCTGGTAATGCCGAAAGTGAGCGAGGTGAGCCTCTATTCGCTGGCGCACGGCGCGGGACGCAAATGGATGCGCACCGAGTGCAAAGGGCGCTTGTCCGGGAAATTCACCCCGGCGCAACTGGCGCGCACACCGCTCGGCAGCCGGGTGATTTGCCGCGATCGTCAGCTGATCTATGAAGAAGCGCCGCAGGCGTATAAGTCCGTCGAGAGCGTGCTTGAGTGCCTGGTCGATGCCGATTTAGTGACGCCGGTTGCGCGCTTGCGTCCGGTGTTAACCCTGAAAGTGAGCGGAGGGGCGGGCGAATGAGACTGTTGCAACTCTCCTCCGCGCAGGGGCCTGATGAGTGCTGCCTGGCAGTGGGTAAAGCGTTAGCGCAGCTGATGGAAGAGGCTGAGGCGCAAAAGGTGTCGCTGGCGGTGATCGAAACGGAAGCGGCGCGCCAGCCGGGCGCCTACCGCTCGGTGCTGGTCTCACTCGATGGCGAAAATGCGCAGGCGCTGAGTGCGCGCTGGTGCGGCACGGTGCAGTGGATCTGCCCGAGCCCCTATCGCGCCAATCATGCACGGAAGAACTGGTTTATCGGCGTGGCGGAGTTTATTCCGCAGGCGGCGTTGCAGGATAGCGCGATTCGTTTTGAGACGCTGCGCTCATCCGGGCCGGGCGGCCAGCACGTGAATAAAACCGATTCCGCCGTGCGCGCCACGCATATTGCCACCGGTATTAGCGTAAAAGTGCAGTCGGAGCGCAGCCAGCATGCAAATAAGCGGCTGGCGATGCTGCTGATTTCACACCGGCTGGAGCAGGCGCAGGATGACGAGCGCGCGGCGCTTAAGTCGGAACGCAGGCTGTTTCATCATCAGATAGAACGCGGCAACCCGGTGCGCACCTTTAAGGGGCCAGGGTTTAAGGCGCAGTAAAGGAAGGAAAATGTCCGCGCCGGGCGGCGCGGACAGCAGGCTTATTTAGCCGGGATAGATTTCAGCAGTTCGGTCAGCAGGGTCCAGTAGTGGCCCACGCTTTCGATATGCACTTGCTCATCCGGCGAGTGCGGGCCGGTAATGGTCGGCCCAATCGACACCATATCCATCTCCGGATAGGGCTTTTTGAACAGACCACACTCCAGACCGGCGTGGATAATCTGAATGTTCGGCATCTTGTTGAACAGACGCTGATAGGTTTCACGCACCAGCGCCATCACCGGCGACTGGGCATCCGGCTGCCAGCCCGGGTAGCCGCCCTTCGGCGCAGTTTTCGCACCGGCCAGCGCACCCAGCGATTCCAGCATGCTTACCACGTAATCTTTACCGCTATCGATCAGCGAGCGGATCAGGCAGATGATCTCCGCGCTCTCATCCTGCAACGTGACCACGCCGACGTTCAGCGAGGTTTCCACCACGCCTTTGGCGACGTCGGAGTTGCGGATCACGCCGTTCGGCGTGGCGTTCAGCAGGCGAACAAAGGCATCGCGCGACAGCGCGGTCAGCGCCGCTTTGTCGCTGCTTACGCTATCGACCAGCACCACCAGATTCTTCTCTTTCGCTTCCAGCTCGTTTTTCAGGATCGCCTGGTACTCATCCGCCAGGGTTTTCAGCTGTGCGGCTTTATCCGCCGGCAGGGCGATCACGGCGAACGCTTCGCGCGGAATGGCGTTACGCAGCGTACCGCCGGTGAAGTCGAGCAGACGCAGATCCAGCTCAGCAGCATGAGCCGCCAGGAAGCGCGCCAGCAGTTTGTTGGCGTTGCCCAGACCTAAATGGATATCGGCGCCGGAGTGGCCGCCTTTCAGCCCTTTCAGCGTCAGTTTGACGGTTTCAAAACCGGCAGGCACCGCTTCGCGGGTCAGGGGCAGGGTAGTGATGAAATCGATACCGCCCGCGCAGCCCATATAGATCTCACCCTCTTCTTCAGAGTCGGTGTTGATCAGGATATCCGCCTGCAGCCAGTTCGCCTGTAAGCCGAATGCGCCATCCATGCCCGCTTCTTCAGTCATGGTCAGCAGCACTTCCAGCGGGCCATGTTGCACGGTGGAGTCTGCCAGCACCGCCAGCGCAGAGGCCATACCGATGCCGTTATCCGCGCCAAGCGTGGTGCCGCGCGCTTTTACCCACTCGCCGTCAACATAGGGACGAATCGGGTCTTTGGTGAAGTCGTGTTCTGTGTCGTTGTTCTTCTGCGGCACCATATCGAGGTGCGCCTGCAGCACGACCGGCTTGCGGTTTTCCATCCCGGCGGTGGCCGGTTTGCGGATCAGGATATTGCCCACCTGGTCGCGCTCTGCGTGCAGGCCTTGCTCTTTCGCCCAGCCCATAATGTGTTCGGCGAGCTGTTCTTCATGGTAAGAGGGGTGCGGAATAGAGCAGATTTTGGCAAAAATATCCCACAGCGGCTGCGGAGATAGTTGAGACAGTTCAGACACGATGAGTCTCCTTAAAAGCGCCTGCGAACAGGTTGCGTGCAGGTCGCGGGTTAGATAAACGAATCGCAAGACCCTCTTGCGAGATGCGGTTGAGAATACCACTTTATGGCGACAGCGCGAGCACGGGATTGGGGAAAAAGCGGCGGCGATGCCGGGTAACACTGGTTTTTAGCGCGTCAGATCTCTATAATCTCGCGCAACCTATTTCCCCCTCGAACACTTTTTAAGCCGTAAAACACAGGCTGGGACACTTCACATGAGCGAAAAATACGTCGTCACCTGGGACATGTTGCAGATACACGCCCGCAAACTTGCTGCCCGTTTAATGCCTTCAGAACAGTGGAAAGGCATTATCGCCGTAAGCCGTGGCGGTCTGGTTCCAGGCGCGCTGCTGGCGCGTGAACTGGGTATTCGTCATGTCGATACCGTTTGTATCTCCAGCTATGACCACGACAACCAGCGTGAACTGAAAGTACTGAAGCGCGCGGAAGGCGACGGCGAAGGCTTTATCGTGATTGACGATCTGGTGGATACCGGCGGTACCGCCGTAGCGATCCGCGAAATGTACCCGAAAGCACATTTTGTCACTATCTTCGCCAAGCCGGCCGGTCGCCCGCTGGTGAACGATTATGTGATTGATATCCCGCAGGATACCTGGATTGAGCAGCCGTGGGATATGGGCGTAGCCTTCGTTCCGCCAATCAGCGGCCGTTAATCCCCCCTGTTGTACACACGCCCGGTTCTGCCGGGCGTTGTTCTTTTTGGCGCGTCACGGGTTACAATGCCCTCCGGTGAATTTTAAGGAGCTGCGCGCCATGCCCCAGTCAAATCTTAGCGAAACGCTGTTCAAACCCCGCTTTAAATACCCTGAGACCTCGACGCTGGTGCGCCGCTTTAACCCTGGCGTGCAGCCGCCCGTGCAGTCCGCGCTGGATGGCAAAAACGTGCCGCAGTGGTACCGGATGATCAACCGGCTGATGTGGATCTGGCGCGGCATCGACGCGCGCGAGATCCTCGAAGTGCAGGCGCGCATAGTGATGAGCCAGGCCGAGCGCACCGACGCGGAACTGCTCGATACGGTGGTAGGCTACCGCAACGGCAACTGGATCTACGAATGGTCCGCGCAGGCGATGAGCTGGCAGCAAAAAGCGATGCAGGAGACGGACAGTGCGCTGAGCGGCCGCCACTGGCTGCACGCCTCTAACCTCTATAGCATCGCCGCCTATCCGCACATCAAAGGCGATAGCCTGGCCGAGCAGGCGCAGGCGCTGGCCAACCGCGCCTATGAAGAGGCCGCACAGCGCCTGCCGGGCAGCATTAAAGAGCTGGAGTTCGCCATTCCCGGCGGCGCGCCGGTCACCGGCTTTCTGCATATGCCGGAAGGCGAAGGCCCCTTCCCGACGGTGCTGATGTGCGGCGGGCTGGATGGCCTGCAGATCGATTACTACACCCTTTATGAGCGCTACCTGGCCCCGAAAGGCATTGCCATGCTGACGCTCGATATGCCCTCGGTGGGCTTCTCCAGCAAATGGAAGCTGACCCAGGACTCCAGCCTGCTGCATCAGCATGCGCTCCAGGCATTGCCCAACATTCCGTGGATTGACCACACCCGCGTGGCGGCATTTGGTTTCCGCTTTGGTGCCAACGTGGCGGTGCGGCTGGCCTATCTTGAAGCGTCGCGCCTGAAAGCGGTGGCCTGCCTCGGGCCGGTGGTGCATTCCCTGCTTAGCGAGCCGCTGCGCCAGGGCGATGTGCCGGAGATGTATCTGGACGTGCTCGCCAGCCGTTTAGGCATGCATGACGCTTCCGATGAGGCGCTGCGCGTTGAACTTAACCGCTATTCATTAAAAACGCAGGGGTTGCTGGGCCGCCGCTGCCCGACGCCGATGCTCTCCGGTTTCTGGCAAAACGATCCCTTCAGCCCGGAGGCGGAGTCGCGCTTAATCACCTCTTCATCCAGTAATGGAAAGCTGCTCGACATCCCGTTTAACCCGGTTTATCGCAATTTTGACGCTGCGCTCAGGAAGATTGTTGACTGGATCAACCATCAGTTCGGTTAATACTTTGAGAATTTCCATTGATTTGGTAAAACAGTTGCATCACAAAAGGAGATCGCAATGACGTTACCAAGTGGACATCCGAGAAGCAGGTTGATTAAAAAGTTTACTGCGCTAGGACCTTATATCCGCGAAGAGCAGTGCGAAGAAAACCGTTTTTTCTTTGATTGCCTGGCAGTTTGCGTGAATGTGAAACCCGCGCCGGAAAAACGCGAGTTTTGGGGATGGTGGATGGAAATGGAAGCGCAGGAGAAGCGCTTTACCTATCGCTACCACTTTGGGCTCTTCGACAAAGAGGGGCACTGGAAACCCACCGCCATTAAAGACCAGGAAGTGGTCGACCGTCTGGAAAAAACGCTGCGCGACTTCCACGAGCGCGCGCGTACGCTGTTAGCCTCCCTTGAGCTGAAGCTTGAACCTGCCGATGACTTCAAAGAGAAGTTAAAACTCCCCGCATAACGCCCCCGATAAAAAATGCCCGGCTGCTCTTCGCACGCCGGGCATGAACAGGCACTGGCCTGCTTTCTCCCATCAGACGGGAAAAAAATGCCCTCAACCGAGGGCATTTCATATAACGAGGGTCACTACAGGGTTTAGAACTGGTAGGTCACGCCAACAGCAACGATGTCGTCGTCAGCAATGCCCAGTTTGTTGTCGTCTTTGATCTGGTTGATTTTGTAATCGACCATCGCCGAGAAGTTTTTGTTGAAGTAGTAGGTGGCGCCAACGTCGATGTAGTTCACCAGATCTTCGTCGCCGATACCGTTTTCCATATCTTTGCCTTTGGTCAGCACGTAGCCCACGGACGGACGCAGGCCGAAGTCGAACTGGTACTGCGCGACGGCTTCAAAGTTCTGTGCTTTGTTGGCAAAGCCCAGCGAAGAGGAGACCGGCGTCATGTTGTATGACACGGAGTAGAAGGTCGCCAGGTAGACGTTGTTAGCATCATATTTCACGCCGGTTGCCCAGGCTTCGGCATTCTGACCACGGCCCAGCGCCAGCGCGGTGTTCTGCGCGTTAGTACGGTCAGAGTTGGCGTAAGCACCAATAATCGTGACCGGGCTGCCGCCGAAATCGTAGGCCAGAGAGGTGCCCCAGCCGTCGCCGTTCTGCTTGATGATGCTGTTACGGCCGTTTTCGTTTTTACCCTGGTATTGCAGGGTCATGTCCAGGCCATCCACCATGCCAAAGAAGTCGGTGTTGCGGTAGGTCGCCACGCCAGTGGTGCGCTTGGTCATAAAGTTATCGGTACGGGCCAGCGAGTCGCCGCCGAACTCCGGGAACATATCGGTCACGGAGGCCACGTCGTAGAGCACGCCGAGGTTACGACCGTAATCGATAGAACCAAAATCTTTGATTTTCAGGCCGGCAAAGGCCAGACGGGTTTTCTGGCCCGAGGTAGTTTCGTCGTTGTTACCGGCGAATTCAGATTCCCAACGGCCGAAACCGGTCAACTGGTCGTTAATCTGGGTTTCACCTTTGAAGCCGAAACGCACGTAGGTTTTGTCACCGTCGTTGCTGTTGTCATCACTGAAGTAGTGCATGGCTTTCACTTTGCCGTACACGTCCAGTTTGTTGCCATTCTTGTTATAGACTTCCGCCGCGTGAACAGAAGAAGCCGATGCAACAACGCCCAGTACCATTAATGCCAGAGTGCTCTTTTTCATTTTGAATTCCTGATTAAACTAACGCGCCACTATTCGCTGGGCTCTCGCCCCGTGAAAAACAGGAAGGGTTGTAACGCTCTGAAATGAAACATTTATGACAAAGTAAGAGTAATTTGAAAAAGTTATGTTTTTTTGTGTTTGCCATAAAATTGTCAAACTCTGCCGCTACGCTTGCTGATCCCGCGCAACAAAAAAGTGGTCGATTCACGCTGGCGGTTGGCAAGCGCGCTCACTCCTGTTACAACGTTTGATTACTAATAAACTTCTTATTTTTTCTAAAAACGGCAGAGAATCATGAGTGACAGCCAGACGCTGGTGGTAAAACTCGGCACCAGTGTTTTAACAGGCGGTTCCCGTCGCCTGAACCGCGCCCATATTGTGGAGCTGGTGCGCCAGTGCGCGCAGCAGCACGCCGCCGGGCATCGCATAGTAATCGTGACTTCCGGCGCTATCGCCGCCGGGCGTGAGCACCTGGGCTACCCGGAACTGCCCGCCACCATCGCCTCAAAACAGCTGCTGGCAGCCGTCGGCCAGAGCCGTTTGATTCAGCTTTGGGAGCAGCTCTTCTCCATTTACGGTATTCATATTGGTCAGATGTTGCTGACCCGCGCCGATATGGAAGACCGCGAACGCTTCCTCAACGCCCGCGACACGCTACGCGCGCTGCTTGATAACAACATCGTGCCGGTGATTAACGAGAACGACGCCGTGGCGACCACGGAGATTAAAGTCGGTGATAACGATAACCTCTCGGCGCTGGCGGCGATTCTGGCCGGAGCCGATAAGCTGCTTTTGCTTACCGATCAACAGGGGTTGTTTACCGCCGATCCGCGCAACAACCCGCAGGCCGAGCTGATTAAAGATGTCTACGGCATTGATGACGCGCTGCGCGCTATTGCGGGCGACAGCGTTTCCGGCCTCGGCACCGGCGGCATGGGCACCAAGTTACAGGCTGCCGACGTTGCCTGCCGCGCCGGTATCGAGACGATTATTGCCGCAGGCGGCAAGCCCGGCGTGATTGCCGATGTGGTGAGCGGCACGCCGGTCGGCACGCGTTTTCATGCTCAGACTTCGCCGCTGGAGAACCGTAAACGCTGGATCTTCGGCGCACCGCCTGCCGGTGAGATCTCCGTTGATGAAGGGGCGACCGCCGCCATTCTTGAGCGCGGCAGTTCGCTGCTGCCGAAAGGGATTAAAAGCGTGACAGGCAACTTCTCCCGTGGGGAAGTGATCCGTATTTGTAATCTGCAGGGGCGCGATATCGCCCACGGCGTAAGCCGCTACAACAGCGATGCGCTGCGCCGGATTGCCGGTCACCACTCGCAGCAGATTGATGAGATTCTGGGCTATGAGTATGGCCCTGTCGCGGTGCACCGCGACGATATGATTACCCGTTAAGGAGCAGAGGTATGCTGGAACAGATGGGCATCGCGGCGAAAGCTGCGTCGTACAAGCTGGCGTTGCTCACAAGCCAGGAAAAAAACCGCGTGTTGGAGAAGATTGCCGACTATTTAGAGGCGCAGTCGGACGCGATTTTGCTGGCTAACGAGCAGGATCTGCAAGAGGCGCGCGGCAATGGTCTTAGCGAGGCGCTGCTCGACCGCCTGGCGCTCAACCCGGCGCGCTTAAAAAGCATTGCCGACGATGTGCGCCAGGTGTGCAAACTTGCCGATCCGGTCGGCCAGGTGATTGATGGCGGGGTGCTGGACAGCGGGCTGCGCATCGAGCGCCGCCGCGTGCCGCTCGGCGTGATCGGCGTGATTTATGAAGCGCGCCCGAACGTTACCGTGGATGTCGCCTCCCTGTGCCTGAAAACCGGCAACGCTGCGATCCTGCGCGGCGGGAAAGAGACCTGGCGCACCAACGCCGCGACGGTGAAAGTGATTCAGCAGGCGCTGGAAGAGTGCGGTTTACCGGCGGGTGCGGTACAGGCGATTGAGAGCCCGGATCGCGCGCTGGTCAACGAGATGCTGCGCATGGATAAGTACATCGACATGCTGATCCCGCGCGGCGGGGCAGGGCTGCATAAGCTCTGCCGCGAGCAGTCAACGATCCCGGTTATCACCGGCGGTATCGGCGTCTGCCATATTCTGGTCGACGAGACGGCAGAGATCGCCCCGGCGCTGAAGATTATCGTCAACGCCAAAACCCAGCGCCCGAGCACCTGTAACACCGTCGAGACGCTGCTGGTGCATCAAGGCATTGCCGGTACCTTTTTACCGGCGCTCAGCCAGCAGATGGCAGAGAGCGGCGTGACGCTGCATGCGGACGAGCAGTCGCTCGCCCTGTTGCAAAGCGGCCCGGCGAAGGTTGAATCGGTAAAGGCGGAGCAGTATGACGATGAGTTTCTGTCGCTGGATCTGAATGTGAAGATCGTCGCCGATCTCGATGATGCGATCGATCATATTCGCCAGCATGGCACGCAGCACTCTGATGCGATCCTCACCCGCACCCTGCGCAACGCCAACCGCTTTATCAACGAGGTCGACTCCTCAGCGGTGTATGTGAACGCCTCGACGCGTTTTACCGACGGCGGCCAGTTTGGCCTCGGCGCGGAAGTGGCGGTCAGCACGCAGAAGCTGCACGCGCGCGGCCCGATGGGTCTCGAAGCACTGACCACCTATAAGTGGATCGGTTTTGGCGACGATACCATTCGTGCGTAAATAAAGTCGGGTGATGCAAAAGTAGCCGTTTGATTCACAGGGGCATTGACGCATCACCCGCTTAGTTTTAACCTTCTAACCCGTGATTCACGCTCGTGAACACCTCGCAGGGCCGATATAGCTCAGTTGGTAGAGCAGCGCATTCGTAATGCGAAGGTCGTAGGTTCGACTCCTATTATCGGCACCACTTCAGCTTCCTCAAACGTTCGTAGTCGTCTACATATCTTCTGATTTTTAGCGTTTTTTTGCGTTTCAATCCAATGCCGTCCGTAACCATCCAGTACTAAATATGTATAGGATTGTGTATATGTTCCTGTTCGGTCTGGATTCCTGTACACATGCCTTTAAACGATATGCAGATTCGCCGCGCTAAGCCTGAAGCTAAAGCCTATACATTGGGTGATGGCCTGGGGCTATCATTGCTTATTGAACCAAATGGAAGTAAGAGCTGGCGGTTCCGCTATCGCTTTGTTGGTAATCCGTAAATGATCTCGCCTGGGGTTTACCCGACGATCACACTTGCAGATGCTCGCTCTCTTCGTGATAACGCTCGGAAGCTGGTCGCGGAAGGAAAGAACCTTGGTGAGGTTCGAAAAGAGAAAAAGCTTGCGTTGCAAACCGAGTCTGAAAACGCTTTTGAATATATTGCCAGAGAGTGGCATCAAATGAAGTCAACTAAATGGTCGCCAGGATATGCCTCATACATTATGGAAGCGTTTCAGAGCGACATTTACCTTATGTGGGTACGAGACCAGTAGGATAAATCAAACCGCTAGAAAATACGCAAAGTACGACAACGTTGCTCGGAAGTTTTTCGCTATGCCATTACTATGGGCAGCAGAGTTTAATCCTTCTACAGATCTCTCCAGTGCACCCGAAGCACATCAATCCAATCACTTCCCGCTCCTAAGTCTAATGAGATACCCGATTTTCTGTTTGCCTTAAACAGTTACATAGGGAGTCGGCTTGGCCAGATTGCTACGAAATTTCTGCAGAAAGGCTGAAAATGCGTAGGCCACATCTTGTGCCATTGTCTACTCAGGCGTTAGATTTACTTAACGAACTCAAGATCATGACAGAGAGCTACCGTTATGTTTTCCCGGGGAGGAACGATCCGAACAAGCCGATGAGTGAGGCGAGTATTAATCCAGTTATCAAACGTATTGGTTATGGGGGAAAGCTAACAGGGCATGGTTTTAGGCACACGCTGTCTACTATTTTACATGAGAAAGGATTTATATCTGCTTGGATATAAATTCAATTGGCTCATGTTGATAAAAATAATATAAGAGGAACCTATAATCATGCTATATATATTGAGGGGAGAAGGGAGATGATACAGTGGTATTCGGACTTCCTGTTTACAAAAAAGTGCTAAATGATATATTATTTAGCACTTATTAAATTTAGCAAATATAGAACCTGCTTTCCTCTAGTTCACCATTCCAATGCTCAGGGGAAATATGCGGAAGAATATCTAGATTGTTTTTATATACTCCTACGGTATCTCTGTTTATGTACCCTGATTCATGCATCTCTTTCCACGTCTTAGGATAAAAAGTGGATATTATAAATGCAGTGAATGCTAAAGGGGTTAAAATTCTTTTTACAGGTATCCGAGACTCATTCTCATAACCAATATGTAAATGATGTGCTGGGTGGTTTATAGGGTCGTACTGTGAAGGATGTTGGTCTAGCCGAACTGGAGTGAAACTTTTGTGATCAGAGACAGATACTACAAAATTCTGATAGCCTTCGCTAAAAGACCCTGAATCAATGTAACTTGATTTGGTTTCTCTGTCTAAATTATCCCATTCCTCGCCAAATTCACTTAGAAAGTAATCTTCCATAGAAGGAACTGTTATTGGACTCATAATAAATCTAAAGCTGTTTTCTTCAAATAGAAAAACACTCTCGTCAGTGAGTTTAATATGAAACCAAAATTTACTTTTATGCAGCTCCCAGTATTCCCTATAAGCAAGGTTTCTACATAGGGGAGCGTAATTTGAAGGTAAATTAACCCTTCCATTAGACTCTGCTAGCAAGCCTGAAGTCTCCACGAAATCAGTACATTTACTTATTGCTCTCACATCTTGAAAGGAAATCATTTTCTCCCCTTCTTAGCTGATTGTTCCTCCATGAACTTCTGCATGTTTTCGAAGCTTCCAAATTTACTGAGCATAAACTCAAGCTCGCTAATATCTTTGGACGACACTTGCTTAACATGAGTAATATCATGTTCAATTTGCTGGGCTTCTTCCTTCGTTGGGTAATCGAAACGTATGTATGGAATGTTATTAACAGATTGTTCCATTTCATTTTTCAACCCACTGGTAACATCACCAATACCTGAAACAGATAACCAACCTTTTGTTCTTGTCATTGCTGTAAATAAAAGGTTTCTGTTTCTAATATTCAAGTTGTGGCATAAAAAATCAGAGCCGACTATATACACTGAATATGCTTCATTTCCCTTCGCTTTGTGAATTGTAGTAAGTGTTACTCTGTCTTTAACTTTAAAGTCATGAATTGATATTTTCTCTGCGTGCACATTGTTGGTGTATATCTCTCTAGAGTTCAATACCCTTGTCACTTTATTGAAATAATTTCGGCAATTATAATCATCCGCACAAATCACCATGATATCTTCAGGGAGTAATCCTTCGCCCCTAATGTCATTTTCTATGGCTGCAACTAAACTATTTATTTCTTCATCTAAATCTTTATGGCTAAAATTGAAAGCTAATAATTCTCGAGTGTCTTGTTGTGCAAAGCTTGGTGAGTTTTTGGATTCACGCAACACTTCAACTTTTTCCGATTCTTGAAATTCTCCAGATTGTCTGGATGTAACTGAATATCCTAAATCGTTCCAGTATTGAACTGATTCAATTTTTTGAACTTGTTTTCCATACACCCCTAAACCGATAGCATGAGCAGTTACAAGTATAGCTAATGGAGTTCTGTAGCATACCTCAAGGAATTTATCTTTAATGAATTCGGTTCCATCATCAAATATTTCCGTGGCTGTTGGTGTTCTTTTTTGGAAAATATTTTGAAAGACATCCGCACCAAAGCAAACTTGCTTGTTTTTCGCTAGTTTAGTGCAGAGGCGCATGAAGTAAATACCATAATCTTGTGCTTCGTCTACAAAAACATAATCGTATAAAGGTGTGATTTGTGCATTGTTTAAAAGTTCTTTGCATGCATATTCAAATGGATCTAATGTTCCTCTTGATTCAACTTGGGCGTCTGGGAAAGTGAGGAAGTCATGGCCAAAAGCTTTGCAAGCCTCGTAATAAACTCCGGCATTAGATCTCCCTCCCCAAGAGTGCATGACTGTTACGCGATCAAGGTTTGTTGAGTCATCATGAAACTCTCGATAGAAACGTTGAATAAGCCTTAGGACATGTTGATATAGACTCTTAGTTGTAAAAGTATATAGAATGGTTGCCTTTCCAGTCTCATCCCTTAAAAGCGTTTGGGCAACTTTCATGGCTAAAATAACGGTTTTTCCAGAACCAGCTAGCCCTCGAATTCGTTGTGGGCCGTCTAATGCTGGGATGTATCCTTCTTGCTGATCCCTGTCAAACATTAAAATGTTTGATTCAACTTGAGTTATTCTTGCTGCTTTAGAATCAGGTGGCAGGCTTTCGGCATTACGATCCTCCGGTTTTAATAAACCTTTTGCCCCTTGTATCGTAGAGATTGACTCAAAAAACAAACGCTCAGGAAAATTACTTTCATATGAAGCTATTGTATCGAGAAGTTGTTTTTCCGTCGTAACAACAGGGTTGCGCAAATTTTCAATGCTTTTGTCATTGCTATTTAATAATGGTACGAATAATAATGAGTTTACCGGTAATGCAAACCCCAGCATTCCTTTGCGTAGCTGATCATTTTTGATTAGTCTGGAGACAACGAAACCTGCCACCCTTTCTAAGCTTTTATCATCTCTGTTAAGCTGAGGGATATTATATTCATTTGCAGAGGATGAATAAAAAACAATCACGCCGTAATAAGGGCTAACCATTAGGATCTGAGATATTACGAGATTATCATCATCACCTTTATACATTGGGAAGTCTAAAAATATCTCTGCATCGTCCAGTTTTAATTCTGAACGTTCTAAGGATCTAAAAAGCGTTTGTACATCGCGATTCTGAATTTCAACACCTTGGGGATTAATCTTCATTATTTTTGACCGCCCTTGAGTTATGCGTCGTTCTTATCAAAGTAGAGACACTGATATCCCTTATTGTAAGGTTTTTTTTGAAACATTCTAAAAAAATGTTTCACAACATGGGTCTTGTAACAATATATTTGCACTGCAAACGTTGAAGCTTTTCACTCAAACAAGAACCACCTATCGTACCGCTAAGCTATACCGCAATCAAAGCACCTTATCCTTGTTTTATCCCTCAGCGTGCGCAGCCCCGCCCGCCCGCCCGCTTCACTAAATGCACAGGTTTTCATGCACTGTCGATTAACCCTCAATGCCCTTGAACCATGGGCGCTGGGATTAAAATTGATGCACGAAACTCATGCGTTTTCATGCAGCATAAATATGCACTCTCAACATCAGCGGGAAAGTCAGAAAATTGGTATAAAAAAACCGGCATGTAAGCCGGTTCTCGGATCGCTTGAGTCGTCAGACAGGAGTTTGCTGGCGGTTAGAGAGCCGGGATGCTGCGCCATATTTCCCGAGCGTATGAGCTGACTTATTTGATTGCTCGGTTATAACGTCATCCTTCTCCTCAACCTTGTTAGGCCGGGCAATAATCGTATCCACGTTCTCCAGTGCAGTGAATGTGCATGAGCACTCCAGGTAATTGCACTGATAAGAGGTCCACTTTATGGATGGGGCTTCATAAAAGCTGGAACCGGCATGTGAGATTGTGCCGCACTCAGGACACTTTAGAGTAATAGGTTTCCTCCGCAAGTTTCAGGCGTTTGAGCAGTCCTGAAAAGTTTTATGCTTAGCTGGAGTGAATCTCCTCGATGCATCCATGCGCATTAATGCATCAGGCGACAAATCTGATTCATCCAGAATGTCATTGCAGTCCTGGAGCACTGAGTTCGGCATGGTGCGGCAGTGCTGAGCGCAGCACAAGGGCAGCAGGTCACCTTTCTCATTTTCGCTGTGGGACAAATTTGTGACTCAATCACCAAAGGATTGAGTCGATTTTTTCGCATGCTCAGTCCGGTAATTAGGTGCCAATTGCGCACAGCGACGGACCATTTCGATGTGCTCCCTGCCGCTTATTTCCTTTGTACGGCAACTCACCACAGCTCTGGTACCGACTCTTCGCAATGCTGTTGAATGTCGTTATCTTGCCATGTGAAGAGCATATACATATGCCAGCCCTATACGCTTGAACTGAGTTTGCATATACTCAGCATATGGCACACCTGGTACCTGGACAGCGTTCCAGATATGTTCCACATATCCATAATATTCGGGAGAGAATTATGAGAACCGTATCTATTTTCAAAAACGGCAACAATCGTGCCATACGACTACCCCGCGATCTGGATTTTGAAGGGGTGAGTGAACTGGAGATCATTCGTGAAGGGGACAGCATCATCCTGCGTCCCGTGCGCCCCACTTGGGGCTCTTTCTCTCAACTTGAGAAGGCCGATCCGGACTTTATGGCGGAGCGTGAGGACGTTGTCACCGATGAAGGACGATTTGATCTGTGAACAAGACTTATATGCTCGACACAAATATTTGCTCATTCATCATGCGCGAGCAGCCTGAGGCAGTCCTGAAACGCCTGGAGCAGACCGTTCTGCGTAACCACCGCATCGTGGTATCGGCCATCACCTATGCCGAGATGCGCTTTGGTGCTGTCGGCAAGAAAGCCTCACCACGTCACGCAAAGCTTGTTGACGCATTCTGCGCCCGCCTTGATGCAGTTCTCGCCTGGGATCGTGCAGCAGTGGATGCCACGACCGAAATTAAGGTCGCTCTGGCCGCAGCCGGCACACCGATTGGTCCAAATGATACGGCGATTGCAGGGCACGCCATTGCGGCCAGCGCTATTCTGGTGACCAACAATACCCGTGAGTTTGCCCGCGTTCCCGGACTCGAGCTTGAAGACTGGAGCCGTTAATACGCAGTTTAAGGTCGATTTTATGTTGTAACGCCGGTGCTTCACTCCAGTACATCGCGACCCTTTAACAATAAAACTTCTGGAACTCCCTCAAATGAAAATTAAGCACCTGCTATCGTTTCGGTTCAACCGCTGTCTGGTGCTGATACCAGCGTCCTTTTTATTGCTCAGTTGTTCCTCCAACTACCAATTACTCTGTCCTTTCGGCGCACATAAAGGCGAGATTCAGCAATTCGATAAGAGTTACTGGGAGTCAACTAAAAAAAATCCCCTGAAGAGTGACAAGCAGGTTGTTATGGAGTGTAACACCCAGTCTGATGCGGAGAAGGAGCGCCTTTCATCGGCCTATATCCAGTTGTGCAAAGCAGGTCATCTTGATACCGGGAACCGCCTCTTCGTTGAAAAGATATTCAGCGATCCTCATTATTCCAGAGCAGTTTCAGGAATGATGAATGCAAACATGCCGAAGAAAGAGTCAGCCGAATCACAGTTGAAATGGTCAGTAGCGCACAGCGATAACCCTGACAGTTTCAAGGAGTATTGCGGGTATTACGTCAAAAAAGATGCAGATAAACGTTCTTCCACACTGTTGGGCTTAAACGTTGAAGGTTTCAGGTCTGAAATCTTTAACCAGTGCATGGCAAAAAACCATATGATGAAAATCGTTCCTACTAAATCATTCAGGAAGTGTAACAATATTAGCTGGTAACGAGCATGTAAGGTTCCAGCCCGCGTCCGGAATAACCGTTAAAAGCAGGGTATTATCCTGCTTTCATCGGTCTGGAAGCTCGCCGCAAACGGGCGGCGAGTTAGATCTCAGTCAGTACCCGTTCTGATGAAGCCAGCCCGCACATGACCATTTCCTCTTACCCGGCAGGAAGCCTGGATTATCAGTACAAACCTTCTACGCAGAACCTGATTTGTGCCGCTCGCTTCCTTTCCAGTAAATCAGATACGTAAGTGCAGCAACTGAGCAAAAAGCATAAGGGCTTAAAAGCAGAACTTCGTGGTAAGTAATTTCGAATATGCTGATGACAGGCCATGCCAGTACAACCAGCCATATGAAGAGCGTAGTGAACAGTATAAAAAAGCATCCCTTAAATGAAGGGGCAGGGAATATTCGCCTTGTTATTACCACCACCGGAAGACCCACTATAAAAGACCCTGCCAGTGTGCCGTAAATACTTATCATGACGGTAAACAAATAGACAAAAATGACAGATACCAATTCCTCTGCGGAATCGTTATTTTTTGCCCAGTAAAGATATATCAAAAGAAATAATGAGCCAGATAAACTGCCAAATACCGCTGACAGCACAGAAGACATAACTAAATTTTTATCAATAATTTTAGGCATCGTTTTCTCAGCATCTGTGTTGCTGGCCTTCAGGCGGCTTACCGCCTGAGCCGTGCAGCGTGGCGTGGGATCGCAAAGCAGGAATGGAGTTTAAAGGCGTTTACTCCCAACCCAGCTCACTATAAGTCTTACAATCCTGGTCAGGAAAAGAGGTCATATATTGACCCCAGCCCATATATTTATAATAAAGTGTCATTGCTTCATAATAGCTCGTAGCTTCAACTTCCCATACGAGCTCTGCGCCGGGCGCTAATAACGATCTTGCTGCATGTCCGTGAACACCTTTGAGGCAAAAGGTTTGGCTCCCGTCTGGCTCTAACCATAGTTCATGCTGCAAAATTGACTCCCTTTATTATTAAGATTGTCTGCCAATCATTCCATATTAGACAGTGATTTAACAGACGATAGTCTGGTAAAGACCTTAGTTTTGCATGGCTGTGGTAATGGTCGGCATCAGTATCATTGATTTAGCTAAAGAGCGCGAGCAGCGCAAATCAGGCACAAGAGAGCACCGTGCTTACATCAGCCGGAGCGCCCGGCGAACCCGGCAACATAATAGCCTGTGGCTATTACCCCCATCCCTGCTTTGATATATCCATCCTTCTCTATTAACCTACTAATTTAAGTAGCCAAATAATCGATGCTTACAATTACCAAAAATGCTAATAGCATCTTATTAACCACCCTGCGTATCACTTAATCTTCAAAGCCACTGCGATATACTTCAATCTTCTCCAGAATATATCCTGAACTAAAGTTAAATTTAAAAGTACATTATCTATTTGCCTCATCGAGTATTGCCTTTTTAATTAATCCATAAGAAAATACTTAGAAATCATTATTAAAAGCAACTTAACCAAAATTATATTGGTCGGGTGACCTATGTTTTCTTCAGGGATGAGAAAAGTGCGTTATTTATTGCTGTTTATATTATTTATCTCTGCCGCACAGGCTGCGCCATTATCGCCGGCTGATCGGGATGCGGTGCGTCAACAGCAGGAACAGTTGTTGCGCCAGGGCCAGCAGCAGCGCGATGAGCTGGAGCGAAGCACGCCGCTGCCGCGTCAGGAGGTGCGTACGCCCGACGGCAACGCTCAGGGGCCCTGTTTTACCATTCACACTATAACCCTTTCAGGCGTCACGCTTATCAGCGCGAAAGCGCAGCAGAAACTGATCTCACCGTGGCTGAATCAATGCCTGGATATGGCAAAAATCACCGAATTAACCACCGCCATCTCTGACTGGTATATCAGCCGCGGCTATATCACCAGCCGCGCATTTCTTACTGAGCAAGATCTGTCGCAGGGTGAATTACGCCTGGTAGTAATGGAAGGGAAATTAAGCCATATCCGCCTCGACGATGAATCGCCGCGCATGCTGAAAATGGTTTTCCCCGGTCTGGAAGGCAAGGTGTTAAACCTGCGTGATATTGAGCAGGGGATGGAGCAAATAAACCGTTTGCGCAGCAACCCTGTGCAGATAGAAATAGTGCCGGATACCGAGCCGGGATATTCCATCGTTAACCTTACCGCCACGCCGGAATTCCCGTTAAGTGCCTCTTTCTCGCTCGATAATAGCGGGCAGAAGAGCACTGGCGAGAAGCAATTAAACGGTTCACTGAGTGGAAATAACCTGCTGGGGCTGGCTGATAAATGGTTTGTCAGCGGCGGGCGCAGCAGTGACTTTGCCACCGGATATGACGCGCAGAGTTTCCAGACCGGCGTCAGCGTGCCTTATGGCTACGGCCTGCTGGATTACAGCTACGCCTGGAGTAACTACCGCACCACCATTATGAATCAGGGTTATCCATGGATGTCGACGGGTGACACCAAAACCCATCGGCTGAATGGTTCATGGGTGGTGTTTCGTAATGGCGATATCAAAACCGCGCTCTCGGCGGGCGTAACCCAGCGCTCCAGCCGTAACTGGCTTAACGACGCGCCGCTGAAAAGCAGCACCCGCAACCTCTCCAGCCTCCAGCTTGGTATCAACCACACACAGAAAATGTTCGGCGGTGTGGCAACGTTCAACCCCGGTTACAGCCACGGTATGCCGTGGTTTAACGCTGAAACCGATGAAGAGAAGATCGGCGACGTGCCGCGCGCAGAGTTCCGTAAGTGGAACCTGAGTGCCAGTTTCCAGCGCCCGGTAACCCATGATCTTCTGTGGCTTACCAGCCTGTACGGGCAGTGGTCGCCGGACCGGCTCTATGGCAGCGAACGGCTGACCCTCGGTGGCGAAAGCTCCATTCGCGGCTTTAAAGAGCAGTATCTCTCCGGCGATAACGGGGGTTACTGGCGTAACGAACTCAACTACCCGCTGTTTACCCTGCCGGTGTTCGGGCAGATCAGCGCCACCGTCGCGCTGGACGGCGGCTGGCTGGAAAAGGATCGCTTCGATAAATTCGCTTCGGGCACGCTGTGGGGAACGGCGGCATCGCTTAGCAGCGCCGGGCGCTGGTTCGCAAGTCAAATCACACTGGGGACGCCGCTCGCCTATCCCGACTGGCTGGGGCCGGATCATCTGACGCTTAACTGGCGTGTTGCGGTGACATTTTAAGGAAGAAGGCAATGGATACTGTCAAACCTGTTCGTTTCTCACAACGCGCGCTGAGCTGGCTGATCATCAGCCTGCTGGTCTGGCAGCCCGTTGCGCCTTCCTTTGCCGCGGCCATCACGCCGAATGGCCCGGCCACCATGGACAAGGCCGCCAATGGCGTGCCGGTGGTTAATATCGCCACGCCTAACGGCGCGGGTATTTCCCATAACCAGTTCAAAGATTACAACGTAGGTGCCGAGGGGTTAATCCTCAATAACGCCACCGGTCAGCTTACGCAGACGCAGCTGGGCGGGCTTGTCCAGAACAACCCGAACCTGCGCGCAGGCCAGGAAGCGCGCGGCATTATCAACGAAGTCACCGGCGGCAGCCGTTCCCAGTTGCAGGGTTATACCGAAGTAGCCGGGAAAGCGGCGAATGTGATGGTCGCCAACCCGTATGGCATCACCTGTAATGGCTGCGGCTTTATCAACACGCCGAATGCAACGCTCACAACCGGTAAACCGCAGTTTGACGCGGCGGGCAACCTCTCTGCGCTGGAGGTGAGAAAAGGCACCATTACGGTGGAAGGGAAGGGGCTGGACGCCAGCGCGAGCGATGCGCTGTCGCTGATCTCGCGCGCCACCGAAGTGAACGCCGCGATCCATGCGAAAGCGTTAACGGTAACTGCAGGCGCTAACCGCGTCGATGCCAGCGGAAACGCCACACCAATTGCTGGCGAAGGCGCGGCTCCGGTCGTGGCGGTAGATACCGGCGCGCTCGGCGGTATGTATGCCAACCGTATTCATCTGGTCTCGACCGAAAAAGGCGTCGGGGTGAACCTCGGCAACCTGGCTGCGCGGCAGGGGGATATCCAGCTTGATGCTAACGGGAAAATGGTCATCCGGGAGAGTGTCGCCAGCGGATCGTTAACCGCGAGCGGTGAGAGCGTGACGCTGAACGGAAGCCATCAGACCGGCGGCAATATGGTCATCGCCGGAACGCAGGCGGTGGCGTTGAATGGCACTCAGGTGGCAAAAGAGACGCTGGAGGTTAAAGCAAAAAGCCTCACCCACAGCGGAACCTCAACGGCGAATCGCATCGCGCTGACCGGCCAGCAGACGCTTACCAACAGCGGCTCGCTGGTAGCGAAAGAGCTGGCGCTTGGCGCGTCGCACATAACCAACAGCGGGAAACTTCAGGGCACCCAGGCTCTGAATCTCAACACCACTCAACTCGATAACCTGGCGAGCGGTACGCTTTACTCTGCGCAGGATCTCACGCTCACGCTGCCGCAACTCAACAACCAGGGCACGGTTCAGGGGCGCTCACTTAACCTGACCGGCGATGTGCTGCATAACCGCGGCACGTTGCTGTCGGAAAGCAATACGCAACTGAAGATCGGGCAACTGGATAACCAGGGAACCATCGCAGCAAAACAGCAACTCACTGCCGAAACCAGCTCGCTGAACAATGGC
The DNA here is from genome assembly GCF_034044935.1 of Kosakonia sp. CFBP8986. Lineage (NCBI taxonomy): Bacteria > Pseudomonadati > Pseudomonadota > Gammaproteobacteria > Enterobacterales > Enterobacteriaceae > Kosakonia > Kosakonia sp. CFBP8986. The sequence goes on from NZ_JAXCXB010000006.1 coordinate 93,200, forward strand.
AAGAGTGGGCAGTTGCAAAGCAACGGTAATATCCGACTCGGCGCTGATAATGCAGTGCTGAACGGCACTCAGCAGGCCAACGGGGCGCTGGACGTGACGGCGAACACGCTCCAGCACACAGGAAAATCCAGCGCCAGTGCGCTCAACCTCAATGCCCGCGATACCCTGACCAACAGTGGTTCGCTGATAGCGAATAACCTGACTCTCGGCGCGGCACACATCAGCAACAGCGGGCAGGTTCAGGGCACCGACGCGTTGAACCTCAACACCAGCCTGCTGGATAACCAGGCCAGCGGCACGCTCTATTCAGCAAAAGATCTCAACTTCACCCTGCCACAGCTGAACAATCAGGGCACGGTGCAGGGGCGGTCGCTGCGTATCACCGGCGACGTGCTGAAAAATGAGGGCACGCTGCTTGCCGATACCGGCCTGTGGCTGAAGGCACGGCAACTGGAAAACCAGGGCAGCATCGCGGCGAAAGGCCAGCTCACCGCCAGCGCGACTGAGCTTAATAACCGCGGGCGTCTGGAAAGCAAGGGGCGTGTCGATCTCAGCGCGGATAACGCGACGCTTAGCGGATCGCAAATCGCGCAGGACGCGCTGAGCGTGACGGCGAAAACCCTTAACCACAGCGGGCAGACCAGCGCGGCTGCCGTTGCCCTGACGGCGACAGATGCCATCAACAACAGCGGATCGCTGGTGGCGAACAACCTCGCGCTGCATGCCGCGCAGATTAACAACACCGCGCAGATTCAGGGCACCCAGGCTCTCAATCTGCAGGCGGATCGGCTGGATAACCAGGCGACCGGCACAATCTACACCGCCCGGGATCTGATCCTCAATATTCCGCAGTTGCACAACAGCGGCACCATCCAGGGGCTGTCACTTAATGCCACCAGCGATGTGCTGCAAAACGAGGGCACGCTGCTTGCCGATACCGGCCTCTGGCTGAGAGCCGGGCAGCTCGATAACCGAGGTAACATTGCTGCAAAAGGCCAGTTAACCGCTAACGCTACCCGGCTCAACAACGCGGGACGTCTGGAAAGCAAGAGCCGCATGGATCTCAGCGCAGATGACGCGACGCTGAGCGGGACGCAAATCGCGCAGGATGCGCTGAATGTGACGGCGAAAACGCTCGATCACAGCGGGCAGACAAGCGCGGCGGCTGTCGCTCTGACGGCGACAGATAGCATCAACAACAGCGGAGAGATGAGCGGAGCCGCTGTCGCCCTGACGGCAACAGATAACATCAACAACAGCGGGAAGCTGATCGCGGATAGCCTCGCGCTGCATGCCGCGCAGGTTAGCAATAGCGGGCAGGTTCAAGGCACCCAGGCCCTCAATCTGCAGGCGGATCGGCTGGAGAACCAGTCGACAGGCACGATCTACACCGCTCAGGATCTGATCCTCAACATTCCACAACTGCACAACAGCGGCACGATTCAGGGGATGTCGCTTAATGCCACCAGCGATGTGCTGCAAAACGAGGGCAAGCTGCTTGCCGATACCGGGCTGGTGCTAAAAGCAGGACAACTGGAAAACCGGGGCAACGTGGCGGCAAAAGGCGCCCTGAACGCCAGTGGCGGTCGGTTGAACAACCAGGGAATGATGCAGGGGCTGACACTCGGCATTGCAGGTGATGTGCTGGAAAACAGCGGGACGCTGCAAGGCAAAAACCTCGATATGCGCGGTGAGCAGGTGCGCAACAGCGGCATGCTGGTCGCGGATGACGCACTGCGTATTGATGCCGGTTCCCTGACGACAACCGCTGACTCCACGCTCAACAGCAAAGGTGACCTCCAGCTTTCAGCAAAACGTGACGCCTCGCTGCAAGGGCAACTCAACGCCGACAAATCGCTGGAGGTTGAGGCAGGCACGCTGACCAGCACCGCCCAGCTGCAAAGCGGCGGCAAGATGGCGATTGCCGCCGACAGCGCCACGCTTAACGGCGCGCAGTGGGCGAAAGGGGCGCTGGAGGTGAAGGCCAACACCCTGAACCACGGCGGCAGAACGAGCGCGGGAAGCATTACACTCACCGCGCAGAATGGATTGACCAACAGCGGCACGCTGATTTCGGATAGCCTGGCGCTGAACGCTCGGCAGATCGCCAACCGGGGCCTGCTCCAGGGCACCCAGGCGCTGAACCTGAACTCCGGGCAACTGGATAACGAGGCCGGCGGCTCGATCTATTCGGTGCAGGGCCTGCTGTTAAACATTCCCCATCTCAATAACCTCGGCACCATTCAGGCGCTCTCCCTGAATTTCACCGGCGATACGTTACACAACGAGGGGGAGCTGACCTTTACTTCCGACGCGCTGCTGCGTGCCAAGACGCTGGAAAACCGCGGCGCGATCACCGCCAAAGGGCGCTTAACCACTGAAGGCGCAACGCTTGATAACAGCGGCTCGCTTGAAGGCCAGACGCTGGAGATCGCTGCTGATACGCTGCGCAACAGCGGCTCAACCTTGTCTGCGGGTGATACGCAACTGCGCGCCGGGCTGCTGGATAACCGCGCAACGATGGCGGCAAAAGGCCAGCTAACGGCCGATAGCCAGACGCTTATCAACAGCGGCACTTTACAGGGGCAGACGCTGGATATCGGCGGAGATACCCTACAAAACAGCGGCACGCTGAACGCAGCGGGTGCGGCGCAGATCCGTGGCGGAGAGGTAACTAACAGCGGTGCGGTGGCGGCAAAAGGCCAGCTCACCGCAACTGTCACAGCGCTTAACAACAGCGGTACGGTACAGGGGCAGGCTCTTGATATCACGGGCGATCGGGTGCAAAACAGCGGCACGCTGGCATCCGATGGCGCACTGCGCGTGCAGGCCGGAACCATCGCCAGCGGCGCGGGTTCCACCATTACCGGTATCGGCAATGTGGCGCTACGTGCACAAACGCGGGCCGATCTCGACGGGCAGGTTAACGCTGGCGGTGCGCTTACTGTTCACGCCGGGACGCTGAGCAGCCAGCAACAGGCGCAGTTGCAGAGCGGGGGCGATATGACCCTCGATGCGGACAGCATCACCCTAAACGGGACGCAGGCGGTCAAAGGCGCGCTGGATGTTAAAGCCAATTCGCTTAGCCACGGCGGCAAGTCCAGCGCCGCTGGCATCGATTTAAACGTACAAAATAAACTTGGAAATAGCGGCACGCTGGTTGCCGACACCCTCGCGATGAACGGCGGGGAGATCCGCAACAGCGGCCTGTTGCAGGGCACCCGCGTACTCGATCTTCAGGCCAGCAAGCTGGATAACCTCTCCGGCGGGACAATCTACTCCACGCAGGGCTTCACCCTCGCCATCCCTGAATTAGCCAACAGCGGTCTCATCACCACCGACGGCGATCTGCATATTGGTGGCAACACGCTGGTGAACGACGGCGAGATCAACGGCGTCAGTCTCTCCAGTGATTACCGTAACCTGACCAATGCCGCCAGCGGGCGTCTGCTGGCCGACAAAAATCTCACCTTTAATTCAGCCAATATTGTGAATGATGGGCTGGTCTCGGCAGATACCGGCAGCGTGACGGCGCAAAGTCTGGAGAACCGGGGTGAGCTGACCGCCACCTCGCTGCTGCTGGCGCTCACGCGGCAGGCGATAAACCACGATAACGGGCGCATCATCGGCGAGAGCGGCCTGACGGTCAGCGCACCGACGCTGCTTAACCGCGGCCTGATGGCGGGTAACACCCTGACGCTGAAGCAGGGCGATATTACCAACAGTGGAACGTTGCAGGGCACGAACGGCCTGACAGCAACCGGCACCAGCCTGACCAATGAGCAGGGCGGCGTCGTGCTGAGCAATGGCGCCGTCACCGTGAAAAATGGCCGCCTGGTCAATGCCGGGCAGTTGCAGGGCGATACGCTGGATTTAGCCACCGGCGAGTGGCTCAACAGCGGCACCGCGCTGGGCAAAAATGGCCTGAATGCCGCAGTTAGCGGCAAACTGGAAAACCAGGGGCGCATCATCAGCCAGCAGGCAATGACGCTCCAGGCGGCAGGCAGCGAGAATGACGGCACGCTGATGGCTAAAGTGCTCGCCCTGCACGGCGATGTGCGCAACAGCGGGTTGATTCAGGGCAGTGACACGCTCGCCTGGGATGGAGCCTCGCTGGTGAATGCGGCCAGTGGGCAGATGCTGAGCGGCAACGGCCTTACGCTTAATGGCAGCACGCTGGATAACCAGGGGCAGATGCAGGGCCGCACCGTTACTGCAACCGCCGACAATATGCACAACGGCGGCACCCTGCAGGCGCAGGACGATCTTAACGCCACCCTGAGCGGCAAGCTGGATAACCAGGGGCAGATGCTGAGCCAGGGCGCGGCGGATATCCGCACCGCACAAACCCAGAACGGCGGCAAGCTGGCGGCAAAAGTACTGCGGCTTACCGCGCCTGAACTGACCAACACCGGCCTGTTGCAGGGCAACGACGCCCTGACGCTCAGCACCCTTAACCTGCTGAATGGCAGCAAGGGTCAACTGGTCAGCGGCAACGCGCTGGCGCTGAATCTCGATCGGCTGGAGAACCAGGGGCAGCTCTATGTGAACGGCGGGCTGACCCTGAACGCGCTCACGCTGGTTAACGGGGGCAGCGTGGAGTCTGACGCTCTCGACGCCACACTGCGCGGCACGCTGACCAACAGCGGAACCTTGCTTGCCCATCAGGACGCGGTGCTGCGTGGCGATACACAGACCAACAGCGGTGACATCGCCGCTCAGTCACTGACCCTTGAGGGCAGAGCGCTCAGCAACAGCGGGCTGATGCAGGGAACGCACGGGCTGCAGGCCACGGCGGACACGCTAACCAATAATGCGGGCGGCCGTTTGCTCTCCGGCGATGCCATGACGCTCAATGCCGGCAAGCTGGAAAATGGAGGAACAGTGCAGGGTGGCACCGTCTCGTTAAACGGTTCGAGCCTGAACAACCGCGGTCTGGTTAACGGCCTGCAGGGGCTGACCGGAGTTTACGGCGCAGATCTCATCAACGACGGGCAACTGGTCAGCGGCGGCGCGACCGATTTACGCGCACAAACCCTGACCAACAGCGGACGCATCACCGGCAATACCCTGACGTTAACGGGCCCGGAACTGCACAACAACGGCTTGTGGCAGGGCAGTAATGGCCTGGCGGTGAGCGGTGACACGCTGACCACCGGCGCAGGATCGCGCACCCTGAGCGGCGGTGCGTTGACGCTGGATAGTGGATCGCTCACCACGCTGGGGACGTTGCAGGGCAACCAGGTCAATGTGGCCGCCGATAACTGGACGCTCGGCGGCTCGCTGCTGAGCCAGGGTGATCTGACGGCCAGGGTTGGCAATACGCTGGCCTTGTCCGGCTCGTTAACCAGCCAGGGTGGAATGAATGTACGCGCCCAGACGCTGAATAACGACGGGCAGATGCTGAGCGCCGGTGATATCACGCTGAGCGGGCAGTCGCTGACCAACACCGGTATGCTGCAGGGCAACAGCCTTGCGGCACATGAGAGCCGCATCACCAACACGGGCAAACTGATCGGGCTGAAAGGCCTGCAACTGGATAATCGTCAACCCGCTGTCACCACACTGGCGCGCATGGCGCTGGTGGCACCGGCGCTTGAGCTGAGCAACGGCGCGACGGGATCGTTACTCACTCAGGGCACGCTCGATATTACCGCCGGGACGGTGCGTAACGCCGGGAACTGGCAAGGGAACCGGGTGCTTTTGGCGGCCCAGTCGCTGGAGAATGGCGGCGCGGTGCAGAGCGCCGGGGCGCTGAACCTGACGCTTACGGGCAATCTCAACTCCACGGCGGGCAGTAAAATTACCGCCATGGGCGCGGCGGCGTTGCAGGCGCTTTCGCTCACCAACCAGGGGCAATGGGCGGCAGCCACCCTTACGCTGAAGGGCAACACACTCGATAATAGCGGCGCCATCAGCGGGCGCGACGGCGCGACCGCGACGCTCAACGGCGCATTCACCCAGCAGGCGCGAGGCACATTCGCCAGCAACGGTACGCTTGGCCTTACCGCCACCACCGTGGGCAACCAGGGCAAAATCCAGGGCGGTGATCTTACGCTTACGGCGAATTCGCTGACCAACAATGCAGGTGCCGAACTGGTGAGCGCCAGGGGTTTAACGCTCACCGCACCGTCACTGTTCAACTACGGGCTGATTCAGGGGGCGGGCGAAACGCGCATTGAAAGCACCGCGCAGGCAATAAATGCGGGCAAACTCCTCTCCGGCGCGCGTCTGACCTTAACCACCCCGCAATACAGCGGCGCGGGCTGGTTACAGGCCACCAATCTGATCCTCAATGCCGCCAATAACGCTGGCACCGGGACGCTGCTTGCCGACCAGATGACGCTGACCGGCAATACCTTCACTAACCAGGGCACTACCCAGGCCAACAACCTGGCGCTGAATTACGCCCAGCTCACCAACAACGGCACGCTGCTGGGGAACAGCCAGCTGACGGTCCATGCCTCACAAGTGAATCAGTCTGCCAGCGGCAAGCTCTTCAGCGGCGGCGATCTGTTTGTAGGCGCAACCGGGATGAATGCGCTGGGGCAGGTGGTTGCGCTGGGAAATCTGACGCTGCAACTTGCCGATGCCTTTACCGGTAAAACGGCGCTGGCGGCGGGCAGGAATCTGAACATTAGCAGCAATGGCGCAATTGATAACCAGTCTGTGATGCAGGGCCAGGCGGTCAACCTGAGTGCAGGCGGGCAGTTGACGAACAACGGGCAAATCACCACCGGCAACGGCAGCAGCACCCTAAGCGGCAGCACGATTGTGCTGAATGGTAATGGCTCTCTGCAGGGCGGCGGTGATGTGACGCTGTTAAGCCGCGGCGGGATCGCAGTAAACGGCTTTACCGGCACCCGCGGCAGCCTGACGCTCAGCGCACCGGGAAGCATTGTTAACACTGCGCTGCTCTACGCGGCGAATAACCTGGCGCTCTATGCGAACAGTATCACCAACCAGCGCGGCGATATGCTGGCAGGGAATAACCTGACGATGCAGCGTGATGCGGCGGGGAATGCGAATAGTGAAGTGGTTAACACGTCAGGGAATATTGAGACGCAGAGTGGTGATATCACCATCAGAACCGGGCATCTGCTGAATCAGCGGGATGGGCTTAAAGCCAATACAGTCACAACAAATGTGCAAACAATTCCTGGTATAGGCAACGCAACCTTAAACGTACATTATTCGCTGCTGCCTACAGGTAGTTATGGCTACTATAGAAATGATGAATATCATGAGTCTTCCTCTTGCGGAGGTAAAGATGGCGGATGCTCTTCATGGACAGTAACGACGTTTTACTATCTTCCCTTTAAAGACTCTGTTTCACAAAAATTTGTATTAAGTGAGACACGTACTGATGTCACCAGTAGTGGTGGAAGCGCACGTATAGCATCAGGCAGAAATGCATTTATTTCAGCAAACTCCCTTGATAACAAAGCCAGTGAAATACTGAGTGGGAATAACCTTACGTTACAAGGAGGCCAGCTTAACAATCAGAGTTGGCAAAATGGCACAACCACTGATGTTCTTGTTTATAAATATGACCCAGGCCGGGCGGGAAAATATGCTGAAAAAGAGATTCCGGATGGCGGTTTATCTAACAAAAACACAAGATACTTAAAGTACATTCAGGACATCAAATTTACCTTGCAGGGTCATGAGCTTGAGACCACTCAGGGGCAATTATATCGCGCCGTTATCCAGGCCGGTGGTAATGTAACCGCTAACTTTAGTAGCAATATCAGTAACGAAACTACCACCTCCAACGCGGGTGGTGTGAGTGGTACGATTACCGCTCCTTCACTCAATACCCTGAGCAACCAGGGTATTGGCGGTAGCGTGGCAAAACAGGCGCTTGCCGCAGGCTCTGCGTCCGTTAACTCGCCGCAGTGGCAGGATCAGCTACAAAACGCGCTGCAGCAGATTAACGGCGGCGGTTCGCTGGACAATGGCACAACGGCCGGAACGGCGCTGAGCACCGTCAGCGGTCAGCAGAAAGGCAGTGCCAGCCTCGGTAATGCAGGAAGCCTGGCCAGTGCCAATGTTACCCAGGCCGCGCTGAAAAATATCGCTAACAGCGGCCCCGGTCAGCACCAGGGGAAAACCGTTGATACCAGCGCCTATCCGCTGCCAACGGGTAATAACGGCTATTTCGTGGTGTCGGCTAACCCGAAAAGCCCTTATCTCATTACCCTCAACCCAAAACTGGACGGGCTGGGTGATTTAGATCCGGCGCTGTTCGGCGACCTGAATGCATTGCTGGGGCTGTCGCCTTCGGCCTCCGCGCCAGGCTTTAACGCCGCGAACCTGCCGGCCGGGGTTAACCCTGCGGCGAAGCCCACCGGGCAAAACTCTTCCGGGTTACCTGGCGGCATTACGCCAGTCAGCCAGGTAAATGGTCCTTCGCTACCGCAGGGAATGACGCCGTCGGAGAGCGTGAAGCTTGTCAGTTCGCCAGGTGGTATCGCCGGTGCGGGCGTATCAACGCCTGATTTGGCAGGCAACCCGCTCTTCGTCCAGGCTGGCATGACCACACTGGTTGCGCCGCGCGAGACCAACCCAAAGTATACCGACGAGAAGCTGTTCCTCGGTTCAGCCTACATGCTGGATCGCATCAACCTGAAACCGGATTACGACTACCGTTTCCTCGGTGATGCCGCATTTGATACCCGTTATGTCAGCAATGCCATGCTGAACCAGACCGGTAACCGCTACCTGAACGGTATCGGCTCCGATCTTGAGCAGATGCGCTACCTGATGGATAACGCCGCCAACGCGAAGCAATCCCTGGGGCTGCAGTTTGGTATCGCGCTCACCGCCGATCAGATTGCGGCGCTGGACCACAGCATCCTGTGGTGGGAGCGCGCGACCATCGGCGGCGAAACGGTGATGATCCCGAAACTTTACCTCTCGCCGAAAGATGTCACCGTCAATAACGGCAGTGTTATTGCCGGGAATAACGTCACCATCAATGGCGGCAAGGTCACCAACAGCGGCAGCACGCTGCTGGCGCGCAACGATCTCAGCGTTAACAGCGCCTCGCAGATTATCAACACCAACGATGCATTGCTGAAAGCGGGCGGCAATGTCGATCTCAGCGCCGTTGGCGATATCAGCAACATCAGCTCTGCCATCAGTGGCAAAACGGTAGCGCTTGAGAGCCTCGACGGCAGCATCAACAACATCACTCTGGCCGACCAGTTTGCGCTCAATGCGCAGGGCAAGGGCGGCACGATAAGCCTGAAGGACACCACGCTTGGCAGCATCGCCAGCATTACGGCGCTGGATGGCTTATCGCTCAATGCCGGAAAAGATATCGCGCTCACCGGCTCTACCCTGACGGCAGGCGGCGATCTGCTGATGGACGCGGGCGGCAATATCGCCGTCAACGCCATTGAAATTAACGATGCCCACAGCCAGTCCGGCTTCCGGCGGCAAACACCGACCAGCCGGTCCACGGTGAGCTATCAGGGCAGCGGCATCACAGCGGGCGGATCGCTCTCCATGCAGGCAGGCGAAGATTTAACGCTGACCGCCAGCGATGTTCGCGCAGGAAAAGATGCTTCGCTTGCCGCGGGCAATGACCTCAACCTGAATGCGCAGCAGACCAGCCAGAGCAGCCGTAACGGCAACAGCGAAAGTCACAGCACCGGGCTTGATCGCACCACCGTCAGTGCGGGCGGTAACCTGATCCTCACCGCCGGGCAGGACATTCATTCCCAGGCCGCCGGGCTGGCAGCAGAGCAGCAGGTCGGGATGCAGGCCGGGCGCGATGTCGATCTACAAGCCGCAGAGATGACGCAGGGCGACAGTTATAAAGCCCGCAAAAAAACCGTTATCAACGAGCAGGTACGCCAGCAGGGTACAGAGATTGCCAGCGGCGCTGGCACGACGATTATCGCCGGGCGCGATATGAACGCCGAAGCGGCACAGGTGACAGCGCAGGGCGATATCGGCGTGCAGGCCGGGCGTGACATCAACCTGACGACCGCCACCGAGAGCGATTACCACTACCAGGAGCAAACCAAAACCAAGAAAGGGTTCCTGAAAAAAACCACCACGCACACCATCTCTGAGCAGAGCGCAACGCGCGAGTCCGGCACATTGCTGAGCGGCGATAACATCACCCTCAAATCCGGCAATGACCTGCTGGTGAAAGGCTCGAATGTAGTGGGTGATGGCAATGTGGCGCTGAGTGCCGGTCACGATGTCAATATTGAGGCCGCCACCAACACGGATTCCAACTGGCAGTTCAAAGAGAAGAAAAAGAGCGGCCTGATGGGCTCCGGCGGGATCGGTTTCACCATCGGTACCAGTAAAACCACGCAGGATCTGAAAGAGAAGGGCACCACCCAGAGCCAGAGCATGAGCGCCATTGGCAGCAATGGCGGCAACGTCTCGATTAACGCGGGCGAGCAACTGCACGTGGGCGGCGCAGATCTGGTGGCGAAAAAGGATCTCTCCCTTTCCGGCGACAGTGTGGTTGTCGAACCGGGCCGTGACAAACGCGTCAGTGACCAGACGTTCAAGCAGAAGAGCAGCGGCCTGACGGTGGCGCTCTCCGGCGCGGTCGGCGATGCGGTGAACACGGCGGCGACCACCGCCATGGAAGCCAAAGATCAGAGCGACGGACGACTGGCCGCATTGCAGGCCACCAAAGCGGCGCTTTCCGGCATTCAGGCCGGGCAGGCGAGCCGTCTGGCAGATGCTGTCAGCGGCGGCGATATGACGAAGAACGGTGCGTTCGGCGTGATGGCCTCCATCGGTGGGCAGTCGTCGAAATCCACCTCCCACTCTGAGCAGGAGACCAATACCGGCAGCACCCTTAACGCCGGGAACGATCTCAGCATCACCGCCAGCGGCAAAGGTCAGACGGTGAACAGCGGCGATATTGCCATTGCGGGCAGTCAGCTGAAAGCCGGGAAAGATCTCACTCTCGATGCCGCGCGGGATATCACCCTCACGGGCGCGGCAGATACGCAGAAAACCACTGGCAGCAACTCCAGCAAGGGCGGCTCCCTTGGCGTCGGCATCACCGCCGGAAAAGATGGCGCAGGGTTTACCGTTTCCGCCAGCGGCAACGCCGCGAAGGGCGGCGAGAAAGGTAATGGCACCACCTGGAAGGAGAGCACGTTCGATGCCGGGCAAAATGTCAGCCTGAGCAGCGGACGTGACACCCTGTTGCAGGGCGCGCAGGTTAATGGCGACAAGGTGACGGCGGATGTTGGCCGAGACCTGACGCTGAGCAGCCTGCAGGACAGCGATAACTACAACAGCAAGCAGCAGAGCGTCAGTGGCGGGCTGAATTACACCTTCGGCAGCGGAGCGGGTGGCAGCTTCAGCTACAGCCGCGACAAGATGAAGAGCAACTACGACTCGGTGCAGGAGCAGACGGGGATCTTCGCTGGCAAGGGTGGTTTCGATGTTACGGTCGGCAACCATACGCAGCTGGATGGCGCGGTGCTTGCCAGCCGCGCAGAGGCCGACAAAAACCGGCTCGACACCGGTACGCTTGGCTTCACAGATATCGCCAACAAAGCGGATTACAAAGTCGAACACGTCGGCGGTGGGTTCAGCACCGGGGGAAGCATTGCCGGTAATGTGATCGGCAATATGGCGAGCAACATGCTGACCGGGCTCGGCGGTAGCGGGCATGCCGAAGGCACCACGCAATCGGCGGTGGCTGACGGTACGGTGATTGTACGCAATACCGCCAATCAGCAGCAGGATGTCGGCACGCTGAGCCGCGACACGGAACATGCCAACGGCAGCATTGACCCGATATTTAACAAGGAAAAAGAGCAACGGCGCCTGCAAACCGCACAGCTGATTGGCGAGATTGGCAGCCAGGTCTCGGATGTTGTGCGCACCGACGCGAAGATCACCGCGACGGAAAACGCCAAAGCCAGCATGCAACACGCGGATGAGAAAGACCGCGCGGCAGCCATCAGCCTGCTGCAGAAGGCAGGGAAGCCGGTTACTGATGAGGCCATCAGTGACCAGATGTACCAGACCTTCTATAACCGTGAGTTTGCGAAAACACAACAGGGCACAGGCGGCAGCGTTCAGCGTGCCATTACCGCCACAACTGCCGCAGTGCAGGCGCTGGCCGGAGGCGATCTCAAATCAGCGATTGCGGGTGGCGCCGCACCTTACCTGGCGAATGAGATTGCCAGGTTAATCCCCGAAACAGATTGGCAAGCACGCGTGCTGGCCCACGCCGTGGTAAATGCCGCGCTGGCGGCAGCCAGCAAAAAAGATGCAGCGACCGCAGCGGCAGGGGCCGCCACAGGTGAACTGGCAGGCATAATTGCCGTTGACGCATACCATAAAACCGTTGGTGAACTGAGCGAGGAAGAGAAACAGACCGTTTCCGCGCTGGCAACCCTGGCATCCGGCCTTGCCGGTGGCCTGGTGGGCGACAGTAGTGCAAGTGTGATTGCAGCGGCGCAGGCCGGGAAAACGACGGTTGAGAATAACTTACTATCACCAGAAAAAGAAGATCGCCGATTTAAAGCGCTCGAGGCTCAAAAGGCCGGACAAAACCTGTTGAAGGCTTCAGAGGATATTTTTTATCTCACAAATGAAGACAAGTATAACGATAAGTTAATCGCCGGTTATAAAGCAGGTAAACTGGATGATACCGGTAAATTAGAACTGGCTCGCTATCTTAATGAGTACGGAACTCAATTACAACTTTACAGAGGAATGAGTGAAGCGGAAGCATCTCAGGTTATCGACTCAATATTGAAAAATGATTCAATCGGCCCGGTTTTGACAAAAGAATATAACGAAGCATACCGATACCTTAATTCCGCTGGAGTTCACTTGTCTCAGGCCGTGATAGGAACTGATGCACTGTTAGCCGGACCCGGCAGAATAAGCCAGTTAATGCGTTTATCATTAGCTGCCGGTGGTTCTTACCAGACAGGAAAAGGGATCGCTCAGGTATATGATGGCAAGTTTGCAGAAGGTGGTACAAATATCGCGCTGGGTTCAGTTGCTATATTCGGCGGATCTGCTGGGAATAAAGTTGTTGGTAAGCCAAGTGGCGGAATTGTTTCTCCGAGTAATAACGCTTGGCTAGAAAATACACTCGTTAAATACCCATTTTATGATAAGCCACAGCAAGGGGGGACTTTAAATATAGGTGCAGGTAACAAACCTATAGAAGGTGCTTATAACATTTCCCATCCTGATTATCCTAAAGGTACAGGTGTATATGATGGTGACGCTAATAATTTATCGAATATTGTTACTGGCTCCCAAAAAACGGTCATCATGGAAAATCCTTATGGATTTAAACCATTTAATGATGAGGTTTTAAGAGTGTTGGATAAAAATGGGACCATTATAGTTAAAGGTTCATGGAATAATCCAGTGATAAAAAAAATCGAAAATGAAGCTAAAAAAAATGGGTTTGTCTTAACTGAAAAAAATGTTATTCCAAGTACTGGGTTTTCACAGACTGATGGAAAACCGATAAATAACTCAACAGTTACTGAATATAAATTTAAAAAAGGTGCCAGCAAATGATTAAGTATAAGTTAAATATAACAGACTGCTATCCTCAAGTAATTTGTCTGGATAATAACATTGGTTTGAAATCATATTTTTCAATTCTAGATATAATTAATAAAAAAGAAAACTCATCTATTTTGTTGAACAATATGGTTATAAATATTGATGATGAATCATGGTATGGCGTAATAACTAAAAAAAATAGCAATAGTATTGTGACTAGAGCTTTGAATAGCTTGGATGTTAATGATTTAGATATTTTTACTTTAATGATGCAACGAGCAGAGTTAACGATTTCAGGAATTAAATGTGTGTATATTAAGTTATCGACTGACACCGATAACTATTATCACTCCATAGGGAATGAGTTTTGTGTTGGAGATAAGCACATATGGCTTGCTGGCTACTGCTCTGATTTCGAAAATACAACAATTAATATAATGCTAGTTTTTGATGGGGAAATTCATTTAAATTTCCATGAATCAGATATAGTTATTGAGTCGATTAATTTCAATAGCTATATTGATTTTGATAATGTAAATGACTTTAATAAAGCTAATGATTCTTTTATATCTTTGAAAAAAATAAGAATAGAAGATTTAGGCTTTAATAATATAAAGTCTGAGCTCTTAGAGTTTAATAATAATATTAAATATTTCGATTATAGCGAAACTGGAAATGTTGCGATCAAAAATTATAATGTTTAATAGTTGACAGTAATTATTAAAGCAAATTTAGAATAGCGTTAACTTACAGAGCTAAGATAAAATCATGAAAAAAAGAATGAATTACAAGAAATTTCTCGCAAAACAGTACCGTGTAGGGAAGTTTATTCTCTGAGCTCGTTAGTGTCCCTCAATAACTGACAGTTGATTGGGAGGTTGCACTGGATTATATTGACCCTAATGAGTGATAATTGACAAGCTGATCTGGTTTCGTAAATTATCCTGGCGCAACCACATAGCGTACACTGTGAATAAAAAATTTATTCTACTTCTTACAAATCATCATTAACGCGCATGAAAAAGTTAAAGTGGTTACAAACAACAAAAAACTATTTTTATCAAAATGATGGCAGGGATTTATATGATATTGTTTATTTGGTTTTATCACTAAATAAGATGAGTTATATCGCCTTTTTGAAACGCGCTAGCGAAGGGTATGGATGCTCCCCATCAGAAGGATGCGGTTATTCGCTAGATCAAAATTGGGATGTTCCTGAAGATTTTAACGAAGTCAGCTTTATGTTTGGGGACTATGAAAGTTCAGCAATTTCTCCTCAAAAATTTGTTGAGTTAATATCCTTTCTTTCTCGAAGTTATATCAAGGAGTACCAGGATGATGAAGGGTTAGTAATCATTTATATAACCAAGCTTCAAGAGCGTTATCAGCCATTTTGCTGAAAGCAGCGATTTAGGCATCAGCGGTAATAAACGCTAAATATATCCCTTTAAACCAAAAGCAGATAAATAGCGATAGTATGACTAAATTTCTAGATGAGCTTGAAAAGAATTGTGGCGCTAAGATTGAGCGAAGTGATGCACGTGTTGTTCCCGACACAGAAAAGTTGATGGTTTAGAAATTGTCTATTTCTCTGATAATGGGAAAAGGTATTTTTGTCTGGTTGGTTTTCATCTCTTCGCATTTGCAATTACTCAGGTGAAAATCGGCTCGCCTTGACGCAACCCGTCATAAAGATGATCAGGATGACGATGAGTAGCCGTCACTCCTGAATAAACTCATACGGCACATGCGCCGTTAACCAAACTCCATTATCCGCCTGATAAAATATAAAGCCCCTCTTATACATATCCACGGCTTTTATTTTTAATAACACGGGCTTTCCATAACGTTGCCCGACCTGAATTGCCGTATCTTCATCAGAGGAAAGATGTACATACTGGCGTGATAATGGCAGAAGGCCTTGTTCTCTGATTTGAGCGATAAAGCGGGTTGCAGTGCCGTGATACAAAATATCTGGAGGCGTTTTCTCTGCGTAAGTGATATTGACCTGTTGAGTAGAGTGCCCCTGAGCCGCACGAATGCGTAAGCCATCCTCTGAAATCGTGAAGCGTTTCTTTTCACTGCTTTCAACAACTTCAAAAATAAGATCTTTATCGAGTGTATGGCCTTTATTACCAGCACGCAGAATAAGGTCGTCTATAACGGCCCAGCCCTCTTTATCCAGAGATAGGTCAATTGCTTCTGGTTCATGGCGCAAGACATAACTTAAGAATTTACTGGTGTCGATACTCTTTTTGCTCATAACTTACTCTCAAATAATCTCTGCCGTTAAACCAGAAGGCCACTGCTGCAAAGCTCATAATTTTATTATGACCGCTGTTTGTCACTCATTATGTCGCGGCACTTCTGCTGGTTTTCTTTGAGCTCTGCCTGCTGCTGCGCGCTGAGTGACGTCCAGGTATCAATCATCCGTTCGCCCAGCGCGGAGATGTAGTGATTTTTACGTAACGCGTAATCGGAATTGCCGCCCTCGATAATGTTTTCCATATCTCGGGAAAAATTCTGCGGATCGTCATGATCGATGGTGCAGAACACCGCGCGG
Source organism: Kosakonia sp. CFBP8986 (assembly GCF_034044935.1). Lineage (NCBI taxonomy): Bacteria > Pseudomonadati > Pseudomonadota > Gammaproteobacteria > Enterobacterales > Enterobacteriaceae > Kosakonia > Kosakonia sp. CFBP8986. The sequence goes on from NZ_JAXCXB010000006.1 coordinate 109,296, forward strand.
TAATAGCTCTCTTCCTCTTCGGAGTAGTGCGGCGTTAGCCAGTAGGCGACAGCGCCAATCAGCGCGAGCAGAGGAATGATAAAGCGTAATTTTTTTAACATTGTTGAGTTCAGCAAGAAAAATTGAGGGAGTAGTGTAGCTGAGGCGAAAAGAGAATGTAAAAACGAAGCCCCAACAAAAGCATCACATGCGAAATGATCTCCCTCTCGCCGCAGCTGATGAATCACCAGGCTGGAGATAAATTATTCCAACTTCCTCAGCTAAAAACCGTCATAGCCACTGGTCACAAAGCCGTGTAGTTTACTCAAAACTTCTTCTGCTCAGGACGCGGTATTGATTACTCAAGCTGAAGCCATTGAGATCGCCAGGGCCTATGCCGCGCAGAGCCGACGCGGGTGGGATGAGTACGCCCATCACGCTACGGTCATCACCTTATTCGGTGAACCGGTGTGGATGATCGCCACCACTGATGTCGAATACTCCACGGAACTTCCGTGGCTGATGACCCATCTGCCAAACCCCCGCTATTACTACATCAGCATGGTCGAGGCGAAATGCATCGCGGTGGGCCACCGGGTGAACCAGTATCAGCGCGTACGCTGAGCCTTGGCTGTTTGGCACATTCACACCACAGCATTATTTAAGTTGCAGCCTCACTTTGCTGCCTGCAAATAACGTCAGCAAGGCGGCTTGCAACTCCCCGCTGTTTTGAACAGCAGAAATCTTCGCGCAATATTCCCTGTAACCTGCCTGCTGCGCCGCAGCCTCGTTCAGCCGAATCGTCAATGTATCCACGCTTAGCGTAACGGCTTCTATTGCCGCCGCCAGTTCATAGGCTGTGTCGTCGCTCTGAAACCCGATGCACTCATCAATAGCAAGATCATCTTCATCAAATCTCCCGATGATAAAAAAATGATCCGGGTCGTGTGCATCGTCTCCTACGCCAAGGGTTAGCACCTCATCCTCGTTGGCGACATTCGCGCAAACTGCATTAAACGTTTTTATCCCAATCATATTTTCCCCGTCTTCAGCGTTATTTTTCGCTTGTATTCCCGCCACATGATAGCCACTCTTCTTCCATTCATACCCATTATAATTTCCCGCGAATATACCGGGCGAGGAGCAGGACAGATGAAAGTTATTCTCGTACGCCACGCACAAACGCAGTGGAACCGCGCGGGCATGATTCAGGGTCAGCAGGACAGCCCAATCACCGAACGCGGCGAGCGGGAAACGGTGGCATTACTCACTGCGTTAGAAGATGAAGGTTACGCCGCCGAGTCTGTCTTTAGCTCGCCGCTTACGCGGGCGCGCAGCATGGGGGCACAACTCGCCGCGCTTTTTCAGGCGCCGCTGGTGATTGATGCCGCGCTGATGGAGCAGTCATTCGGGCGCTACGAAGGGCTTTCCACGCAGAATTTGCGGGCTGAATGTCCTGCTGAAACAGATGCGTTATTCGCACACGATGCCGCGTTCTGCCCGCCTGGCGGTGAATCACTGGCGCAGGCGGTGCAGCGCATGCTGGCGTGTTTACAGCTTCAGCACACTCGCGCGGCGCATAAAACCCTCTGCGTTGTTTGCCATGGGCACGTCACTCAGGGTTTGTTGGCGCTGCTGAAGGAAGGGAGCCTTGAGAATTTCGCCCGCTATGCGCAGCCCAATGCGAGCTACGCGGTGTTAGAGATGGCGGAAGAAAAATGCGAGGTGCTGCGCTGGGGTGTGGCGACTCACTTACGCACGCTGGACGCGTAAATAGTTATTGTAGATACGCTCTGCTCGCCGCAAATCCTCGAGCGTATCAATATCCTGAATAATCCCCGCATCCGTCAGCGGCAGATCCAGCACCTCGCCGCGCGCTCTTGCCTGCTGCACAATGTTTTTCGCGCCGCTATCGCCAGTTAATGCCCGTAGGGAAGGGAAGTAGCAGCGGGAAAAGGCCACCGGGTGGCCCTGGTGCTGCTGATGCCACGGCACCACCAGCGGTTTTTCACCTAACCCTTCGGCGACGCGCAGCAACGATTCTGGTGCGATCAGCGGCAGGTCGGCGGGCAGAATCAGCCAGCCGGAGGCGTTCGGGGTGGCGTTAACACCCAGCGCGATAGAGTCTCCCATTCCGCCCGTGCCGCCCACGGGGCGAACAAGGTGCCAGCTGAGTCCGGCGCGCGCTACCGCATGAATCACATGTTCCAGCAGCGTGCGCTCACCGAGCGGCGTATCAAGCTTATGGCGTTGCGCGCCGGAGGCGAGAAAGCGCTCGCCGCGTCCTGCGGCAAGAATAATTACCACCGGAGCAGCCATCAGCTTTCGTCCGCTGCAAGCTGCGCGGCGGCGACATCCGCCAGCACTGAGAGCGCCAGCGAACGCGCATCGCGCGCTTTCGGGAAAATGCCAATCGGCGCTTTGATGCGCGCAATGTCAGAGGGCGCAAAGCCAATCTCACTGAGCTTCTGCGTGCGTTTTTGATGGGTGCGATAGCTGCCGAGCGCGCCGATGTAGAAAGGCTGCGCGTGGAGCGCCGCCTGCAACACCGGCAGTTCGCGGTGCAGATCGTGCGACAGCAGGATCACTGCCGTTTGCGCGTCGATCTGTGCGCAATCCGTTAGCGTCTCGACAAGCTGCACATCGTAGCCAGAGGCGCGGGCGAGGCTGGCGGTGGCCTGCGCCTCAATCGAGCGACCAAACACCATCACCCGCACGCGTGGGCGGTAGGCGACGGTAAAGATCTCCTCATCCCAGCCGCTTTGGGTCACACCCGTCACGCACTCAAGCTGCTCGCGGGCCGGATGGTAGCGCAGCGCGGCGGGCTGGCGCTGCGCAAGCAGGTTCAGCACTGCCAGCAGCGGTTGCGCGCTACGCAGGCGATGAATATGCAGCGTGATACCGCCACCGCAGGGGAGCACAATATCGAACCACGGCGATCCCTCGCCGTAGCGCACCACGCGATCTTCAACGCAGGCGATTGCCGCCATCGCTTCAAAGGCGGCGGCAGACTCCACGCAACCGCCAGAGACAAAGCCGCAATAGCCGCCATCTTCGCGCACCACCATCTGCGCGCCCGCCGCGCGTGCTGCGCCGCCGCGAATGCCGGTCAGCGTTACCAGCGCTGTCTCCATGCCTGCGCCGAGCGCATCGACGGCGAAGCGCAGAATCGCTTCGCTGTCATCGGTGAGCAGCGCCTGCTGTGGCGTCAGCAGCGCTTCATCTGCCGTGTCGGGTGCCAGAATGGTCTGCTGCATAACGTCTCCTCAGGCAATATCCGGCAAGGCGTCGAGCAGCTTATCGAGCGTGACCGGGTAATCCCGCACCCGCACGCCGGTCGCGTTGTAGATCGCATTAGCAATCGCCGCGCTGACGCCGCACAGTCCCAGTTCGCCCACGCCTTTGGCCTTCATCGGCGAGGAGATGGGATCGGTGTCGTCGAGGAAAACCACCTCCTGCTCAGGCACGTCGGCATGTACCGGTACCTCATAGGTCGCCATATCGTGATTGACGAAGTAACCCTGGCGCGTATCAACCGCCAGCTCCTCCATCAATGCGCCGCCCAGCCCCATCGTCATCGCGCCAATCACCTGGCTGCGCGCGGTTTTCGGGTTGAGGATGCGCCCGGCGGCACACACCGCCAGCATACGGCGTACCCGCACTTCACCGGTTGCCGCATCGACGGCGACCTCAACAAAGTGGCCAGCAAAGGTCGATTGCTGATACTGCTCATCCAGATCGCCAAACTCAATGGTATCTTCCGCGCTGAGCGCGCCCGCGGCTTTTAGCGGTGCGCTGCGATCGCCCACGCTTATCGTCTCATCAGCGAACACCGCTGAAGCGGCATCAAAACCCAGTTTTTTGGCGATGGCTTCACGCAGCTTGACGCAGGCAGCGTAAACGCCTGCGGTAGAGGTGTTGGCACCCCATTGCCCGCCGGAACCGGCAGAGATTGGGAAGCTGGAGTCGCCAAGCCGCACTTCAACGTGGGAGAGCGGCACGCCGAGCATCTCGGCGGCGGTCTGGGCAATGATGGTGTAACTGCCGGTGCCGATATCGGTCATATCCGTCTCTACCGTCACCCGGCCTGCGTCGTCGAGATGCACGCGTGCGCCGGACGGGGCGAGCAGGTTGTTACGAAAGCCCGCCGCGACACCGTAGCCCACCAGCCACTCTCCATCCCGCGTCTGGCCGGGCGTGGCGTTGCGCTGCGACCAGCCAAAGTGCTCCGCGCCGCTGCGCAGGCACTCCACCAGCTGGCGGCGTGAGAAGGGGCGCTGTGGATCCTTTGGATCAACCTGCGTGTCATTGAGAATGCGAAACTCAACCGGATCGATCCCGGCTCGCTCTGCCATCTCATCAATGGCAATCTCCAGCGCCATCATGCCCGGTGCTTCACCCGGCGCGCGCATGGCGTTGCCCTCAGGTAAATCGAGGGTCGCCAGCCGTAAACCGGTATGGCGATTAGCCCCCGCGTAGAGCAGCTCGGTCTGGTTTACCGCCGTCTCCGGCGTCCCGCCCGGCAGGTTACCGGACCAGCTATCGTGCGCGATGGCGGTGATTTTGCCCTGCCGATCGATGCCGATACGGATGTGCTGAATAGTCGCCGGGCGATGGGTGGTGTTATTGGGGATCATCGGGCGCGGCAGCATCACTTTTACCGGGCGCTGCAAGGCGCGAGCGGCGAGGGCAGCCAGCAGCGCATCGCTGCGCAGGAAGAGCTTGCCGCCAAAACCGCCGCCAATATAGGGCGAGATGATGCGCACGTTCTCTTCCGGCAACTTGAGGGTGGCGGCCAGATCGGTGCGGCACCAGGCGACCATCTGGTTGGAAGTCCAGACCGTCACCTTATCCCCTTCCCAGACGGCCATCGAGGCGTGCGGCTCCATCGCCATATGGCTCTGATCCGGCGTGGTGTAGGTGGCGTCGAGTTTCACCTCGGCGCTTGCCCAGGCAGCGTCAAAATCGCCGCTATTTTTGTCCGGTGCGCTCTCCGGCGCGCTGTTGACCGCCGGTTTCTCTGCCGCCAGATCGTAGGCACCGCTTTCGCGCTGGTAAGTGATGTCCACCAGCCCGGCAGCGGCGCGCGCCTGCTCAAAGGTTTCAGCCACCACCAGCGCAACGGCCTGGTGGTAGTGCTCAATCTGCGGGCCGCCGAGCAGCGTGGCGGCGTTGCGCTCGCCTTTGCCCAGCGGGCCGGCGTTATCGGCGGTGATAATCGACAGCACGCCCGGCGCGTTGCCTGCCGCATCGCAATTAATCTCGCTGATTTTACCTTTCGCGATGCCCGCGCTGACGATGTAGCCATAGGCGACATTGGGCAGCACATCATGCCATTCGTAGGCGTAGTGGGCGCGGCCGCTCACTTTTAGCGGGCCGTCGATGCGGTCATGGGGCTGACCGACCACTTTCAGTTGATCGATGGGGTTTTCGCCTGCCGGTTTCTCAAATTTCATCGTTTACGCCCTCGCTTCCGACAACACCGAGGCGAGCGTGCGCTTCGCCAGCGTCAATTTAAATGCATTCTCAGCCGTAGGCTGCGCGGTGGCGAAGAGCTTGTCATACACCGCCTGTGCCCCCTGCGGCAGCGCCGCATCCGCTTCGGCAAGCCGCCACGGTTTATGGGCAACGCCGCCGATGGCAACGCGCCCGCTGCCGTCCGGGTGGACAATCGCCGCCACGGAGACCAGCGCAAAAGCGTAGGAGGCGCGGTCGCGCACTTTACGGTAGATATGCGTGCCGCCCGCGGGCGGCGGCAGGGTGACGGCGACAATCAGTTCGCCGGGCTGCAACACCGTCTCCAGATGCGGCGTGTCGCCCGGCGCGCGATAAAATTCCGCCAGCGGGATCTGGCGTTCGCTACCGTCCGGGTTGACGGTCTCAACAACTGCATCAAGCAGCTGCATGGCAACCGCCATATCGCTTGGATGAGTGGCAATGCAGGATTCGCTGGCACCGACCACCGCAAGCTGACGGCTGTAGCCGCCAAGCGCCGCGCAGCCGCTGCCCGGCTGACGTTTGTTGCAGGGTTGATTAGTGTCGTAAAAATAGGGGCAGCGCGTGCGTTGAAGCAGGTTGCCTGCGGTCGTTGCCTGGTTACGCAACTGACCAGAAGCACCGGCAAGCAGGGCGCGGGAGAGGACGCCATAATCGCGGCGCACGCGCCCATCGGCGGCGAGATCGGTGTTGCGCACCAGCGCGCCAATACGCAGGCCGCCTTCAGCGGTCACTTCAATGCTATCCAGCGCCAGGCCATTGACATCAATCAGATGGGTCGGCGTCTCAATCTCCAGCTTCATCAAATCAAGCAGGTTAGTGCCGCCCGCGATAAATTTCGCCCCCTCTGTGCGCTGCGCGCTGGCAGCCGCTTCGGCAGGGGTGGTGACCCGCTCATAGGTAAAGGTCTTCATGATTTCTCCCCGGCGGTCTCTTCAATCGCTGCCAGCATGTTGGCGTAGGCGCCGCAGCGGCAGAGGTTGCCGCTCATGCGTTCACGGATCTCATCTGACGTCATCTGGGGCGGGGAGACGAGATCGAGGGTGACGTGGCTGGGAATGCCCTGCTCAATCTCTTTCAACATGGCGACGGAGGAGCAGATCTGCCCCGGCGTGCAGTATCCGCACTGGTAGCCATCATGTTTGACAAAGGCCGCCTGCATCGGATGGAGATCGTCCGGCGAGCCGAGGCCCTCAATGGTGGTGACGTCGGCATCCTGCTGCATTACCGCCAGGGTAAGGCAGGAGTTGATGCGCCGCCCGTTAACGATCACCGTGCAGGCGCCACACTGGCCGTGGTCGCACCCTTTCTTGGTGCCGGTGAGATGTAAACTTTCACGCAGCGCATCCAGCAGCGTGGTACGGGTATCAACCTCAAGCTGTCGGCGCTCGCCGTTAACAGTTAAGGACAGCGGGATCATTTCCGGGGCGCGGTGTGCGTCCGGGTTGTTGCCTTGGTTGCTCATACCAGGCCTCCAGTCATCAATGCGGGTGAATAAAAAAGGGTGTGCTTATAACGGCGTTATCTTTTTTTTAAGCCTTAAGCATAGACGGCACTCTGGAGAGGATTACTCCTAAATCATCGGCGCGGGAAAAACGGGGGGAGAGCAGGATCGTAAAGCGAGTTCATAGTGGGCAGCGAAGAGCACCATAGCTGACTGAAATCTATCATTAAAATGTTATACCGATTCCCTTGAGTTCGGTTGATAAGGTATTCAGCCAGCAAATAGAAGTATTAGACGTAAAGGACAGGAAAGATTATTTATAGTCGCTCCATTTTTTGCGGTCATTGACTATTTCCGTGATGTTGCCGTTTTGTATTATTGATTGAACAATATCATCTTCCCAAGGCGCTAAAACTAATTTCCCCTCCAGCCAGAAGAATATATGGTTTTTAACATTTTCGCTCATCCTGTTACGGTAAATCCACCGTAGCTCAGCGCCAGTAATCGCTCTGTTTTTGGGTTTTCCGCCGGAGACGGGCGCATCGGCGTTTTTACCTTTATGTTGTTTGTTTATGACATTCCCTATATTTAAATCGTCCAGTACAAAATGGACATTTCTACCCGAATTAACCGCCCACATAAGGCCAGCCTTGGCCTTTCTGCGGATATCTTGATTGTTTCCTGAGGAATCAAGTGCACTCTTATATTTCTGGTTGCCCCGTAAAAATCCACGAAACTCCTGCTCAAATTGTGCGTAACGCTGATCAGTAAAGGGGTCACTTTTCAGGATCTTTAGCTCATCAATGGTTAACGTTTTGGATTTAAAGGGTTCTTTGTGTTCGGTGTACCATCTGCGCCCCAATTCTGAATGAACGCCATATATTAAATCTCCGGGCTGAACAGTGTTATTATCAGCATCCTGCTCAGTATCGTTGGCATTCGCTGAGGACGTGGCGGTGTTTTTCTTCTTGCCAAATATACGCATATCTCCCCCTTTGTTTGACGGACGGTAGTGTTAAGCGTCAGCGAGATAAAAAATGTGATAGATGGTTAATACTGATTTATTAGAGCAATAATGGGGAGTTGTAACCCGAAAAAGATTTCATTTAAGAATATTCATCAGTTTTTTTAAAGAAGAAGAACGACTCTGCTGGTTTGTTAGCATTTTATCTTGGGGCTAAGGTTTGATGGGGGATTTTATAAAAGCGGCTCGAAGGGTAACTTCAAAGCCGCTATGCATAAGTAATAACCTAATTTAATAATTGCCTATTGTGGGCAATAGCCGCGTTACGCAATCTATCGAAGCTATTATATTCATTTAATGATGTAGTATCTCGTCGACGATCTGCGCTTTAGTCATATTGTAGGGGTAGTAAGTTGGCCAGTTATCCATCTCTTTCAGCAAGGCTTCCTGAGACTCATTGCCCATGTAAATGTGGAAATGCTGGGACTGGCGCGGGGCGATGGTGTGATCGCTGAACTGCACATACTTCGGCGCTTTAGAGTTTGCGTCTTTACACTCAAAAAGATAGCGCACGCCCTTTTTGCCCGAAACGTAGGTCAGGATCTTGTAGCCAGCGTAATCATAGCGGCAGCTGTTGACGGTTTTGCCGGAGTGGAACTCCATCACGTTGTTTTCAATGCCGATCATATCGACATCCGTGGCGTAGCCCTTTTTGTAATAGTCGCGGTACTCCTCGACCGTTTTATCGCCGTGCTGCGCCTTTTTCTTCAGCACTGGATCGAGATCGCCGCTCAGCAGGTAAGGGTTAATGGATTGCCACACGCCATCCCAGTCCGAGAGCGGGCGATCTTTCACATCTTTATCATCAATAATCCCTTCGCTCGCTTTAAGCTCCACTTCCGTCAGCGGTTTGCCGTGGTGATGCCCATGGGCAAAGCCCTGCGTGCTCATCAGCAGCGCGCCCATCGCCAAAGCAAAAGCCGTTTTCTTCATCATCGTGATCACTCCCTGGTTACGTTTGTCATAAATTGAAATGTTATATTATAACAAAAGCAAATGCCAGCCCTGGCAGAGCCTGCCACGACAGGCTGGCGGCAACCTGTGTGATTAGTACACTAAACGCAGCCGTAAAATAAATTTAGCCTGCCGCTGCGCTATTTTTCCTCGGCTAACCAGTGGGATAGCTGAAATAAAAAATATGAACTTCATAAACGCGATATTAATTAACGGCTGCGCTTTGACATAAATTATGTTTATGGCCAGACTTAATCATGAAAGGCGATTGATATGACGCTGATGTCATATTGATTATATTTTAAACGACAGATGGAGAAATAACATGGCCGAGCATAGAGGCGGTTCCGGTAATTTCGCTGAAGATCGTGAAAAAGCCTCAGAAGCAGGGCGTAAAGGCGGACAGCAGAGCGGTGGGAACTTTAAAAACGACCCAGAGCGCGCGTCCGAAGCCGGTAAGAAAGGCGGACAGAATAGCAACAGCAGCAATAAAAAATAGTGGTGCCGTTGCTGTTTTAACCTGAAGTTTAAAATTCAATTTTTAAACGATAGCGAGTCGGAAACGGCTCGCTTAATTATTTGTACGCTTTTTAAATCCCAAAAGAAATAAAATTAATTCCCTTGGTTAATTATTTTCCTGAACGACTCAAGGCAAAAAAAATCCCTCAGGTACAGGAAATCCGATCTGCGCCTGAGGGTATGCAAATGCATCTTCGTTACTAACAATGAGTTGGCGATCTATGCACAATTGGGCAACAGCATAAGCTGCTAAAACCCGCATTTGTAATGAAATTTTACGCTGCTCACGAATAAATTATTTCATGAATAAATATTTGAAAATACGCCGTTTTTAGCTATGTCGACGGTTTTTTGAACCGATTCAGCTTAATTATTCTCCGCCAATGGCGCTTTTTTAATCCTCTGCCGCCTGGTTTAGAGTGCAAGGCTTAGCTATATTTACTAAACATCCATTCGCAAAAGGAGGTTTTGTGTTCAATATTGAAAAAGACGATCCACGCGAAGCGCCGGAATCCGGCGACAAAAAACCGCAACCGGTTAAAAAATAGTTACAAGGTCGCTTCGGCGGCCTTTTTTATTGCGCGGTAGCTCGCAGTTTTTTTTCGAGGCAAATGATAGTAATTCTCATTCATCGCTGCAGTGGAGAGGTGGCGAAGGGAAAGTCAAAGGAGAGAGAGATGACAGAGAAGAGCTTACAGGAGTTTCTGCACACCGAGCCGGATTGCATACTTGAACATGTCGCCCGGCATTATCAAACCACGCTGCTTGAAGTGGTACGCCAACTGCCTGGCAGCAAGATGATTGCCGGCACCCACTTTGACGAGGTGTGGCAAGAGGTGACCACCTGGGGCACGGTGCTGCTCCTGATCCACACTGAAGATGTGATCCTGGAGTGCAGTATCGCGCTGCCGCCGGGATTTTACAGCCACGGTTACTTCAACCTGCAGGGCAAAGAGCAGGTATCGGGTCATATCAAAGCCGACCACTGCTACCATATCGCGTTTATTGAACGCAAATTTATGGCGATGGACGCCGCCACCATCCTCTTTTTCAACGCCGCAGGCAGCGCGATGCTAAAAATTTTCGTTGCCCGTGACGAACGCCACCAGCTTATTCCACAGCAGCTGGCGGCGTTCCGCGCGCTGAGGCAGGCCTTCGCGCAGTAGATTACTCGCTGCGCTTTTCAACATGACCCAGCGGTTTTTCCGGGAAGCAGCAGTCGCGCACACGACGTTTTAACTCTGCGGCATCGGGAAAGCCGCTCTCCTGCTTGCGATCCCAGATGACGCTGCCATCGGCTTCGATGACAAATATGCCGCCGGTGCCGGGGATCAGCGTCACGGATCCTAAGTCGGTATTGAACGTATGGAGCAGCTCCTGCGCCATCCAGCTGGCGCGCAGCATCCAGTTGCACTGTACGCAGTAGTGCAGGGTGATGACAGGTTTAGTGGACATCTTCTCGTTACCAGAAGGGAAAGGGGTCCGCAAAGTGTAAGCAAAATGTTGGGATTATGAAATCGTTGCAAGTGATAATGGTTATCATTATTATCCTGACCATAACAGAGAGCTGATGCCTGGCCCGTGCGGCTGGTGTACGGTTCCGCTGAGTTCTGGGAGTTGATGTGAGCCCGATGATAATAATTCAAAGGCACACACACTTATGATGACTACACCTTTTTGCCGGCTACGCTTCAGAAACCGCGTGCTGGTCACCTCATTACTGACAACGCTTACACCCAGCGCAAGCTTTGCGGCAGAAACCGCACCACGCGACGAACAAGAACGTGCCGAAGAGATGGTCATTACCGCGCCAGCCCCATTGCTTAAAGCCGGGAGCGATCGCGCCATCAATGCTGACACTCTGCAACGCAACGGGGCGAATGATTTTGGCTCCATCATGCGGTATGAACCGCTGATTGGTGCCACCGGGGCAAGGGGCGGTTCCGGCAACGGTAAGAGCGGCTTCGATCGCGGTGGTTACACCGGCTATAACATTCGTGGCCTTGAGAGTAACCGCGTCGGCATTGATGTTGATGGCATTCCCCAGCCGGAGGCCACCGGGCGCAGCTACGCCGGGCGCGCCGGGCTTAACACCTTCGGTATCGGCCGCGACTATATCGACCCCTACCTCTACGGCAGCGTAGCGATCCAGCCAGGCGCAACGTCTGCGGAACAGGCCAACACCGCCATCGGCGGTAATGTCTCGTTCCGGCCAAAATCTGCCAATGACTACCTGCAAGGGGCGAAGCATTACTACGCGGGTTACCAGAGCGATTACGACTCCAGCGATCGCAGCTGGCACAACGGCGTAACGGCCGCGGCAGGGGATGAGAGAGTGCGCGGCATTGTGGTTTACAGCCGCCGCGACGGCCAGCAAACGCGCAATAACAGCGACAGAGTCGGGGCTTACCCCGCTAACTGGCACTCCGATGCGCTGCTGCTCTCCGGGATCCTGCAAGCCTCTGAGGCGCACAAACGGACCTATACGGCGGAGTACTATAACAAAACGACGCATACCCACTTTGACGCCTGGAACCGTGACGGCAGTAACATCATTGGCAACGCCCAGCAGAGCAGCTACTCCCGGCGCTGGGCCATCAGCCTGAAAGATGACTGGACACCGGTCGATGCGTGGGTCGATAGCGCTTCGACAAAGATCTATTTACAGCGCACCCAGGCGCACGATGCCACGTGGATGCCGGACAGCACCACCGGCATTCCGGGTACCGTCTACTCCAGTTACGATACCGACACGATAGGCATTCAGCATGCGCTGGCGACGAGCTTCGGCCGCCACGATCTGCGCGCTGGCTTCAATGCCAGCGCCAGCAAAACGCAGCGCCCGTTCCACCAGCAGCCAATGCCGAACGCACGTAGCGCGATCATGCAGCCTGAAGCGGACAGCAAACGCGAGATCCTCAGCGCTTTTGTGCAGGATCAGATCAATTTCTCCGCCGGAGAGCACGATTTTGCCCTCATTCCCGGCCTACGCGTGGTGCACCAGTCAATGAAGCCGGAGAACCTCGGCAGCCTGACTACCACCAGCAACGTGCTGAACACCACGGATGTTAACGCGCTGTACCACAAAAACAGCGATACCGAGTGGCTGCCATCGCTCACTTTCCAGTACGACATCACGCCGCGTCTGATGAGCTATCTGCAATACCGCCGCGGGGCGCAGTTCCCCAGTGCCAGCCAGCGCTACGGCTCCTGGAATCTTGGCTCTAACTATGCCGGGCGCGCGCAGTATGCGCTGATCGGCAACGCGGCGATAAAAACCGAAACCAGCGATAACCTCGAATGGGGATTGAAAGGCGAGGTGGCGCAGGGCGTCACGCTGCGCAGTGCGGTGTTCTACAACAGCTACAAAAATTTTATCGCCTACACCCGCTATCGCCGCGCCGACAACCCCGGCAACTTTGCCAACGTACCGTCGAATATCTACACCAGCTATCAGGCGGAAAACCGCGATAAGGCCTTTATCTACGGCGGCGAAATCAGCGCCACGTTCGATGTCGGTAGCTGGTTTGAGCAGGCGGAAGGGCTGCGCGCAACCCTCGCTTATGGCTACGCCGAGGGGCAAGCCAAATCGCGCTATATGGGCGATGCCTACCGCGATCTCGACAGTGTCGCGCCGATGAAAGCGATTGTCGGCCTCGGCTGGGACGATCCGGCAAAACGCTACGGCACCGCGCTGACCGCCACCTTTGTCAAAGGTAAGCGCGCCACCGCGACCGGTCGTGAAACCTATCAGAACAGCGGCGAACCGGTCGCCACCGCCAGCAGTAGCTATATGCGCGTGCCCGGTTACGGGGTTGTCGACCTGAGCGCCTGGTGGCAGGTGGCGAAGCAGGTGAAGGTGAACGGCGGCGTTTATAACCTCACCAACCGCAAATATTGGGATTACCTCAGCAGCCGGACGCAGGAAACGCGCACCCTCCAGGATCGCTATGACAACGCGCTGAGCGTGATGCCAGGACGCAGCTGGCAGCTGGGCGTCAATATTGATTTTTAATCCGGCAGCCTCTTTACCCCCGGCGCGCGCCGGGGATGTTAGGACACATAAAGGACGTGAAAAATATGCCTGTATCTTCAAAGGATTATGCCGCCATCTGGCAGGAGTATCAGTTAATCAGAGCGCTTGAACCGGCAAAAAGCGCCAGAGATATCGCTTTCCAGCTGGCGATAAGCGAAGCGGAGCTGGCCGAGGCGCGCGTTGGCTACGATGCGGTGCGGCTGGATGGCGCGGTGCGCCATATCTTCAAGGCGCTGGAGAGCGTTGGCGAAGCCAAAAGTATCTGTCGCAATGAATACGCGGTTCATGAGATGACCGGGCGTTTCACCAATCAACATATCAGCGATCGCGCCGGGGTAGTGCTCAACCCGCGCGGCCTCGATCTGCGCCTCTTTATGAGCCAGTGGGCCTGCGCCTACTACCTGCGGGAGCAGGGGCCAAGAGGCGAGCGCCGCAGTATTCAGTTTTTCGATCATCAGGGCGATGGGCTACTGAAAATCTACGCCACGCCCTACACCGACGGCGGCCAGTGGGATGAAATCGTGGAGCGCTTCGCGAGTCGGCGTCAGGTGCCGCTCTCCATCTACGCGGTCGAAAGCAAATTTTACGACGAAGCGCCCGATGCAGAGGCGGTCGATCACGACTGGCGGGAGATGACCGATGTCCACCAGTTCTTCAACCTGCTGCGTAAGCATAACGTCTCACGTCAGCAGGCGTTTCGGCTGGTGGGCGACGATCTCGCCTGCCAGGTCAGCAACGACGCACTGCCCGCTCTGTTGCAGCAGGTGCAGCAGGAGGGGAATGAAATCATGATCTTTGTCGGCAACCGTGGCTGCATACAGATTTTTACCGGTGCGCTGGAGAAGTGTGCGCCGGTGGGCGACTGGCTGCGGGTGATGAATAAGATCTTTACCCTGCACCTGCGCGAGGCGGGGATCCACGAAAGCTGGGTGACGCGCAAGCCGACCGCGGACGGGCATGTCACAAGCCTGGAGCTGTTTGCCGAAGATGGTACGCAAATCGCTCAGCTTTATGGTCAGCGCAGCGAAGGGGATCGCGAACAGGCCTGCTGGCGCGCGCAGATTAAAGCCCTGACGCCGTGGAGGAACGAGGTATGAAACGCGTGGTGATGCTCTTGCTGGCGCTACCGCTACTGGCGGTGGCCGCCGAGCCAAAAGTTGTCGCCCTTGGCGGCGATGTCACAGAGATTGTCTATGGCCTGGGCGCACAGAATCAGCTGGTGGGGCGCGACAGCACCAGCACCTGGCCTGCCGAGGTAAAGCAGCTGCCAAATGTCGGCTATGTTCGCCAGCTAAATGCGGAGGGCATTCTGTCGCTGCGGCCTACCATCGTGCTGGCGGGCAGCCAGGCGCAGCCCTCGCTGGTGTTGAAAAGCGTGCAGGATAACGATGTCTACATGGTGCCGGTGCCGGGCGGCTATACGCTCTCAGAGATCGATAAGAAAGTGGTGGTGATCGCCCGCGCCCTCGGCAAAAACGAAGAGAGCCTGGCGCTGCGTAAAAAGCTGGCGACGGAGATTGCCGCGCTGCCCACCTCGCCGCTGGATAAAAAGGTGCTCTATATCCTAAGCCACGGCGGCATGGGCACGCTGGTGGCGGGAAGGGAGACGGCGGCGGATGGCGCCATTCAGGCGGCGGGGCTTAATAATGCGATGCAGGGTTTTTCCCACTACCGCGCGATGTCGCAGGAGGGGGTGATCGCCAGCCAGCCGGATCTGGTGCTCATCTCAGCCGAAGGCGTGAAGCATCTGGGCGGCGAGGAGAACATCTGGTACTTGCCGGGCCTCGCACAAACCCCCGCCGGGCGCAATAAACAGCTGTTAATTGTCGATGAGGCTGCGCTGCTGGGCTTTGGTCTGCGCACCCCGCAGGCGCTGCTGGAACTGCGTAAAAAAGCGGAGCAGCTACCGTGATAACCCGAGCCGCTTCCCGTCTCCTGTGGGGACTCTTGCTGCTGACGGCGGCACTCACGCTCTTCGCCTCCACGCAGGGGGCGATGGATCTCTCTCTTGCCAGCTTGTGGTACGGCGATGATGAGGTGCTGCGCCAGATTTGGTTCACCATTCGCCTGCCACGCGTGCTGCTGGCGCTGCTTATTGGCGCGGCGCTGGCGCTCTCCGGCTGCGTTATGCAGGGGCTGTTTCGCAATCCGCTTGCCGATCCGGGGTTACTTGGCATCAGCAGCGGCGCGGCGCTGGTCGTCGCCTGCTGGCTGGTGCTGCCGCTGTCGGTGCCGGTGCTGGTTGCCCTCTATGCCCCGCTGGTCGCCGCCTTTATCGGTAGCCTGGCGGTAATGGTGGTGATCTTTTTACTTAGCAAAGCGGGTGAGAGCGCGCTGTCGCGGCTGCTGCTGGTGGGGATCGCCATCAACGCCCTGTGCGGCGCAGGCGTTGGCGTGCTGGCGTGGATCAGCAACGATGCGCAGCTACGCCAGCTTTCGCAGTGGGGAATGGGTAGCCTCGGGCAGGCGCAGTGGCCGACGCTCATCGTTACGGCGACCCTGATCCTGCCCGCCATGCTCGGGATCTGGCGGGTGGCGAAACAGCTCAACTTCCTGCAACTGGGCGAGGAGGAGGCGCACTATCTGGGCGTGGATGTGCGGCGTTTACAGCGGCGGCTGCTGCTCTGTAGCGCGCTGTTGGTGGCGGCCTCTGTTGCCATCAGCGGCATCATCGGTTTTGTCGGGTTGGTGGTTCCGCACCTGATACGCATGGTGTTAGGCCCCGATCATCAACACCAGATCCCCGGCTCGCTGCTGGCGGGGGCGAGCCTGCTACTGCTGGCAGATACCGCCGCCCGCACGCTGGTGGCACCTGCCGAGATGCCGGTCGGCTTACTGACCAGCCTGCTCGGCGCGCCGTGGTTTTTATGGCTTATTTTCCGCCAGCGGAGTGCGCTCTATGGATAACGGTTTTATTGCCCACCAGGTGCAGTTCACGGTCGGCCAGCGGCGGCTGGTGGATGATATCTCCCTCACGCTGCCGCCTGGCGAAATGGTGGCGCTGATTGGCCCGAACGGTGCGGGAAAATCGACGCTGCTGCGCCTGCTGACCGGGTTTCTTACGCCGTCGCGCGGCGTCTGTTCCCTGGCGGGAAAACCCCTTACCGCCTGGCCTTCGCAGGCGCTGTCGCGCTATCGGGCGGTGATGCTGCAACATCACGCCCTCGGCGTGGAGTGGGCCGCGGAGTCGGTAGTGGCGATGGGGCGTGCGCCGTGGGGAGAGAGGCATGCGTGCGATATCGTGCGTAAAGTGATGCGTTTAACCGGCTGTGAAATGCTGATTGGACGCCGCTTTGCCACACTTTCCGGCGGCGAGCAGCAGCGGGTTCAGCTGGCGCGTAGCCTGGCGCAGCTCTGGCGCAATGGCGCGCCGGAGGGGTGGCTATTTCTGGATGAGCCGACTTCGGCGCTCGATCTCTACCATCAGCAGCAGTTGCTGCGTTTGCTTAAATCCTTGACGCAGCGTGCCAGGCTGCATGTCTGCGTGGTGCTGCACGATCTGAACCTCGCGGCGCTGTGGGCCGATCGCATTGTGCTGTTGCATAAGGGGAAATTGGTGGTGGAGGGGACGCCGCAGCAGGTGCTGCAACCGGAGGTTATCACCCGGTGGTATGGCGCGCAGGTGCATGTGGCGACGCATCCGGATGGGCAGACGCCGCAGGTGTTTCTCTGTGTTTAGGGGGGCTGAAACGGCCCAGGCCGGATAAGCGGTACGCGCCATCCGGCGATGGGGTTGACACTTATGCTTGATGGGTGGAAGGGTTCCGTTCACCATGCATGGTGGTGTTTCATTGACCTCTTATGCGGTGAACGGGACAAGGGGGGGACCGCTCCCCCCTTGTCAATCCCCGCGGCCCCGCGAGGAAATCGGTGCTGCGCACTGCGCTCACCTCCCGCGTGCCTGACGGCGGTCGGCTCGACTCGACTACTCGTTCCATTCTGGAACGAGTCCCTGTCTCGGTTCGCCTCTGTCCGCCATCCATGGCGTCCAGACCTTGTCATTCACGCTCCGGTTCGCCGATTTCAGCGGGGACACAACCCCTCGCTGTGAAATTTGAGCGAAAAAAAGCATCGATGTAGCTGTAGGCGCGTTTTTGTAGGCCGGATAAGGCGCAGCCGCCATCCGGCAATCGGTGCCGCGGTGATAATGCCGGATGGCGCTGGCGCTTATCCGGCCTGGGCCGTTTCAGCGGGCTCTGTTTTTGTAGGCCGGATAAGGCGCAGCCGCCATCCGGCAATGGTGCCGCGGCGATAATGCCGGATGGCGCGTAACGCTTATCCAGCCTGGAGATTTCTCAATAATTACGCTTCAACGTGGGCATGTTGCCACCACATTTTGTGCAGATCGTAATATTTATCGCCCGGTTCGGGGTATTTGTCCCACGGTTTGTCGATGATGTAATGGATATTCTTCACCCGTGAAAGATCCCACATCTGCGGGTGCTGCTTCGGCAGGGTTTTCAGGGCGTTATAACCATAATGCAGCGGCAGCCAGCGGTCGCGGAACACCTCGTTGAGGAAATCCTGCTCGGCGAAAACCCACTCGGCGATATCCTCTTTCGCCGCCAGCTTCGCCATCATCGCGTCATAAACGTCGCGATCCGGCGTCAGCACCAGAAAACCACCGTTCAGGTAGTTATCGACCGAGGCGGGCGGCGCGGCGTTCATCTGCACATCCTCAACCCAGCTGTAGTAGCAGTTATCCGGCTGCCAGCTATCGGGATAGGTAGCAATGTGGTTCGGATTGCAGCGGCAGGCGTGGCAGGCGGCAATCGTCCCTTTGGCGAGCGGCAGTTCGAACACCTCATCCATGTTCTGCACCACCAGCATATCGGCATCAAGAAACGCGACGCGCTGATACTCCGTCAGCGTCCAGACCGCCAGCTTGCTCCACACTTCGGCGAAACGGGCGTTGGCGTAGCGGTGGGCAAGGGCAGGGTTCGGGCCGACGATCGGCACTTCGCGCACTTCACACCCCTGCGCCTGCAGCTGCTGGCGCGTGGCGGCGTCGATAGTCTCCGTCACCATCACCACCAGCGGCCACGGTGAACCGCAGTCGCGCAGCGACTGCTGCAATGCTTCCACCCCGGGAAGGTAGCCCGGCTGCGTTAACAGCGTGACCCAGGCAAACGCGGCGCTCATGACAGCACCTCCGCCATAAAGCGGTTCATAAACTTACCGTCAGGATCGAAGCGGCGGCGCACGGCTTTAAACGCCTCAAACTGCGGATAGAGCGCGGGCCAGTTGTAGAGCGACGGGTCAAAATATTTGCCCCAGTGCGGTCTGCCGCCCTCTTCGGCGAGCAGCTGTTCTGCGGCGCGTAAAAAAGCCGTTCCCTCTGCGGAGAGGGAGCCATCTTCAGCGTAGTAGACGACAAAACCGAAGAAGCAGGTCGGTTCCCCGCCGGCCGGGCTAAGCCAGGCGCTGGAGGCACCGGTGCAGCGCAGAATAATCGGGTAGTGCATATGCGGCTGCGACTCGCTGTGCCACGCTTTCATGCGCGCAATCACTGCCGCAACGCGAGACATGGGAATGCCGATCTCAATATTGATCTGCGGGGTGGCGATGCCGCGACAGAAGACCTGGTAGATATCGCCGATCACATCCGTGAAATCTTTAAAGCGCGTAACGGTGCGAAACGGTTTGCCATTCTCATCGACAATGCGGGTGTCATCGCGCATCTGCGCGAGGGTTTTATCCACCGTGGCGTTCATCTGCTCGTCGGTCTCCTCCATTTCGACCAGCTCGCCGTGGTTATCACGCCACAGCGCCTGCTCCTCGGCGGTCGCTTCGCGCGCGTTCCAGGTGTGAACCTTGTTCTCATCCGGGAACCACCACGCTTTGCTGAAGGTCCACTCGTCGTTCCAGGCGATCAGATCCTCCGCCAGGTTATCGGCGTTGCCCGCGCTCTTAAAGCAGGTATAGAGCGTGGAAGGGCGGGTGCGCAGCGTCACGGCGGTGATCACGCCGAGGGTGCCGAGCGCCTGCTGTGCGGCGTCAAAGGCCGCATCGTCCCGCTCAATATCGTGTGCTTCACCGTGGGCATCAATCAGGCGAATGCTGAGCGCTTCGTCAGCCAGCGAGCTCTGCCCCATGCCCTGGCCGTGGGTGCCGGTCGATACCGCGCCCGCGAGGGTTTGTGAATCGATCACGCCCGGTGAGGCGTGCAGCATGCGGTTCATGCTGGTGAGGGTCTCAAACACCTCATGCAGCACGGTTCCGGCGGCAAAGGTGACGCTCTCGTCGCTCACCGCCAGCACGCCGCGCAGGCGCGAGAGGTCAATCAGCGTATCGCCCGGCTCGCTTAATTTCAGCATTCTGCCCGGCGACATGCGGCTGCCCATCACGCGTATGCGCCCCTTTGCAGCAGCAATCATCTGCTGCAACTGCGCTTCGTTTTCCGGTGTTGCAACGGCCTGAGCGGGGGCCAGCGTGGCGTTTTTCGCCCAGTTTACAACGACGTTTTCATCAGAGGTTTGCTGTGGCAGGCGAGGTGGAAAAAGAGCCTGTAGCGTTGTCATTGGCATCTCCTTGCGCAATATTTTTGTAATGATTTATCAAGCGTAGCTCATCATGTAAAAGTGTGACGCACGTCGCTTATTTTCGTGCGATCTGGCCATCCTGATGCGACTAATCGACACGATTTTGTGGTTCGCCGTTGATAAACGACTGTACGTTTTCCACCGTGGTGGCGAGAATGCGCCCGCGCGCATCGACGGAAGCCCAGGCGATATGCGGCGTGATAATGCAGTTTTTCGCACTCAGCAGCGGGTTGTCCGCGCCAGGCGGTTCACTGCTCAGCACATCCACCGCGGCCCCGGCAATGCGCCCTTCGTTAAGGGCGGCGGCGAGATCCGCCTCGTTAATCAGATCCCCGCGTGAGGCGTTCAGCAGCAGCGCGCTGCGCTTCATCTTCGCCAGCGCCTCGCGGTTGATCATCCCCTTGGTCTGCGGCGTCAGCGGGCAGTGCAGGCTGATAACATCCGCCTCGGCGTAAAGGGTGTCGAGATCCACATAGCGGAGCTGCGCGCTCTCCGGCAGCGGGCGCGAACGGGTAGAGTGGGCGAGCACCGTCATGCCCATCGCCTGGGCGATGGCACCAAACGCCTGGCCGATGCGGCCATAGCCGATGATACCGACGCGTTTCCCCGCCAGCTCGATCATCGGTTGCAGCCAGTAACACCAGCTTTGTGACTTGCTCCAGCCGCCAGCGTGCACATCGGCGTCGTGTTCGCCGACGCGGTTGCAGAGCGCCAGCAGCAGCGCGGTGGTAAATTGCGCCACCGTGGCGGTGCCGTACGTTGGCACATTGGTAACGACAATTTGTCGGGCGCGGACAGCCTCAAGATCGATAATGTTGTAGCCGGTGGCGGTCACAGCGATACATTTCAGCCGCGGGCAGTAGGCGAGCAGGTCTTCGCTAAACGCCACTTTGTTGGTAATGGCGATATCCGCATCGCGCAGGCGCTGCGCGGCTTTATCGGCCGGGGTGGTGTCATAAACCGTTACTTCGCCCAACGCATGCAGGGGCTCCCAGCTGAGATCGCCAGGGTTAAGCAGACCGCCATCCAGCACAACTATTTTCATCTTTTCCCCATTCGGTCATGAAAGTGATGCCATAAAAAAGCCGGACCCTATCGTCCGGCATTCGCACACAAGAAGCAAATTGCAATCAATCACTTAATAGCGTAATCACGCCTGCGAGGGCATATTTCACCGCCTGCTCAATCACCTCTTTGGTATCGCCCTCAAAGAGGCATTTGACGGTGACTGGTTCGCTATCCGGCAGGCCCCAGCCAAACCACACAGTGCCAGCGGGAGTGCCATCTTCGCCGCCATCGGGGCCGGTGTAGCCGGTCACGGCAATGCTGACCGGCTCGTGGCTGGCATCGCAGGCACCTTGCGCCATTTCGAAAGCCGTCTGCTGGCTAACCGCCGTCCAGCGCGCCAGCGTCTCTTTTTTCACCTGCAACAGCGTCTGTTTCGCTTCATCGGTAAAGGTGATAAACCCGCTGCCGTAAAACTCCGGCGTGCTTTCGCAGGCGCAGAGGGCGGTGGCGATCTGCCCGCCGGTGCAGGACTCGGCGGTGGTGACGCGCAGTTTCTTATCGCACAACAGCGTGCCGAGCCGGTCGGCCAGGTCGCTGATCTCAAGCTTTAACAGCGGCGCGACGCGCTCACTTTGTAATGTGGTGGTTTCACTGTTCATATCACTCCCTTCCATCCGAAAGAAAATTCTGCCTGGCAAAAGTATAGCAGCGCACTTTTAAGGCGAATTTTTCGGAATGATCGAGATATGACCATTGCGCTCAAGGATGGCGAATTTAATCTCTGCGAGGTCAACAATGCCCTGGTTATTGCGCGCCGAGAGCATAATATCGGCGCGGGAGATATCCGCCTCGCGCATCTTCTCCGGCAGCATTTCACCATTCTCGACCAGCACCACCGGTGTGCCGTCGATAAAGTTTTCTGCCCCTTTGACATACTTCTTCAGCTTGCCAAACAGAATATCCACCACCACCAGCGTGATGATGGTCAGCGCCGCGCCGGTGACGGAAAAATCGTTGCCGAGCAGCGCCTGCTGCGTCGCTTCACTGATGATCAGCAACAAAATGAGATCGAAGGAGGTCATCTGCAACAAGGCTCGCCGACCGGCGATTTTGAATACCACCATTAATACCAGATAGATCGCTACCGCGCGTAACACCATATCCATCGCCGTCTCCTCAGGGCCAGATAAACTGTTTCACCGCCAGCTGGGTGGTGTCATTTAACGAAAGTCGCAATTCGCTGCTGCCAGGGGTTTGCGGCGTCAGCCCGAGCCAGACGGTAAAGGGCTGGTCGGGATGAGGGCGGGCATACTCCAGCACCAGCTCGCCGTTCTGGCTGGTCATTTTTTCCGGCTGCGGTTGCAGGGTGCGGATCTCAAAATCCTGCATAAAGTTGCCGCCGAGGATAAAAACGGTGCGGCGTTCGTTTGAGGCGTGGGCGGTGAGTTGCATATCGATATCGCTTTGCAGGCGGGCGTAGCGGTCATACTGCACCGTCAGTTTGCCATCAATGCTATGGGCGCTTCGCGCGCTGAGCCACCCCTGGGAAAAGAGACCGAGCAGCCCGGCGATCACTACCGCAAACAATATTACGGAGCCAATGCGCTGCACCTTTGTTTCAACATGCAGCCAGAACGGGCTGTCAGCCACCGGATAGCGGTGCGATTTCTTCTCCATCTCTCCTCCACGGTGTCGGTGGAAACCACGTAAAGAGAGTGTAGATGAGGCGGGGGCCATGCGGTAACGAAGCCGCTCCGATCCCGTAGGCCGGATAAGCGTAGCGCCATCCGGCAATGGGGGGGCACTCATGCCTGATGGGGGGAATGGTTCCGTTCACCAGGCGCTGGGGAGTTTCATTAATCTCTTATGCGGTGAACGGGACAAGGGGGGGACCGCTCCCCCCTTGTCAATCCCCGCGGCCCCGCGAGGAAATCGGTGCTGCGCACTGCACTCACCTCCCGCGTGCCTGACTGCGGCCGGCTCGACTCGACATCCTGTCTCGGTTCGCCTCTGTCCGCCATCCATGGCGTCCAGACCTTGTCATTCCCGCTTCGGTTCGCCGATTTCAGCGGGGACACAACCCCTCGCTGTGAAATCTGAGCTAAAAACAAAGTCGGTGTCGCTGAAAGCGCGTTTTGGTAGGCCGGATAAGCGTACGCGCCATCCGGCATATCACCGCGGCCCAATTGCCGGATGGCGGCTACGCCTTATCCGGCCTACGCGGTTTCAGCGGATGTGGTTTTGTAGGCCGGATAAGCGCCAGCGCCATCCGGCAATCTGCGAGGAACTTACCCCGCTTTCTGCTGCACCTGATGCACACCAATATAGCGTTCGTAGCGGTTCGCCTTCAGGCGCGTCAAATCCACCAGCACCAGGCCATCGACGCAGTTACTGAAATCGGGATCGCTGCCGAAGTCGATAAACTGCACGCCGCCGGGCTCGCCAAGCTCGGAATACTGTTTATAAAGCGGGGGAATGCCGCAGCCGAGATTACCAAGCAGCGATTTCAGCCGCGTCAGATCTTCGGTGTAATCCTCGCCGGTAAACTGCGCCAGCACCTCGGGCAGCGTGGCGGGGCAGGGGCGGCGCGAGGACGCCAGCGGCCATGCGGCGGGGAACCAGAGGCGATAGAAAGCGATCAGCAGATCGCGCGCCGCAGGCGGCAGGCCGCCGGAGATAGAGACCGGGCCAAAGAGATAGCGATACTGCGGGTAGCGCGCCAGATAAGCGCCAATGCCCGACCAGAGATAATCGAGCCCGCGGCGTCCCCAGTAGCGCGGCTGAATAAAGCTGCGCCCCAGTTCAAGCCCTTCGCGCAGCACCTCCGCCATACGTGCGTCGTAGTGAAACAGGCTATGGCTATAGAGCCCCTCCGGCCCCTGCTCGGCGATAAGCTGCGCCGTCGGCATAAAGCGGTAGGCGCCGACGATCTCCAGATCGGCATCATCCCAGAGGATCAGGTGCAGGTAGTGATCATCGTAGCGATCCGTATCGCGCCGTTTGCCGCTCCCTTCACCCACGGCGCGAAAAGCGATCTCACGCAGTCGCCCCAGTTCACGCAGCAGCGGTGCATCCTCCTGGCCGTTGCGCTGCCAGAGATAGATTGTTTTGCCGTCCGGCGTGCGGCCAAGGCACTCGGCGCGGCTCAGTTCGCGGCGCAGGGTGGCTCTGTCTTCCGGCCGGGCGATGGCGCATTCGGTTTTGAACGTGCCGGGCACTCCCTTGCCGAGACGCAGAAGATGCTGGCGACACTTCTCGGCCAGCTCGCGCGGCGCGAGGGCGGTAGTGTGCCAGTTCTCCCAGGGAATGCGCTGACCGAGGGTGATCGGCAGGCTGCTGTTGCGGCGGCGAAACATCTGCTGCATCAACAGCAGCAGCGGCAGGGTGTCTGAGAGCAGGGCGCTGGCGTAAAACAGCGCGCTGTTGCGGGCATCGATCCACGCTGGCAGCAGCGGGGCGCGGAACTTGTTCGCCAGCTTGATAAACCCGGCGTGCCAGCGTTTATCGCGAATCCCTTTGCGGGTCAGGCGCGACACTTCGCCCGCCGGGAAAAAGATCAGCACGCCGCCGGATTGCAGCTGGCTCTCCATCTGTTGTAGGGCCGATTTGGTGGTGCGACCGCCGATATTGTCCACTGCGATAAAGAGCGAGCTTAAGGGTTCGAGATGGCTCAGCAGGCGGTTAGTGACCACTTTGACATCGCGGCGCACGCGCGAGACGGCATACATCAGCGCCAGCCCATCCAGCGTACCGGTCGGGTGGTTGGCGATAATCACCAGCGGGCCATGTTCGGGGATTTGTTCGAGGCAGTGAGCGGGGATGGTACAGCGAATTTGCAGATGGTCGAGGACATGTTCCACCATATCCAGCCCTTTCAGGTGGCGGTGCTGGGCGGCGAATTGCTGGAACTCCTGTTCGTAAAGCAGGCGCCTGAGCAGGTTCTTTTGCCAGGGTGCCGGTCTGGCCTGCGGCCAGAGATCCTCAAGTACATTGTCGAGACTAAACATGGCGATTTCTCCTCCCGTCTTGCCGCTGACAGTAGCGGGAGAAGATGACGCTTACATTTCATTACAATGACGTTATGAGCATTTATTGTAGGCCGGATAAGGCGCAAGCCGCCATCCGGCAGTGGTACGTGCGATGAAATGCCGGATGGCGCTGCGCTTATCCGGCCTACAAAGGCAGGACAGACGAACATACAGTAAAGCGGGCCACGAATCGTGTAGGCCGGATAAGGCGCAAGCCGCCATCCGGCAGGGGGGCGTGCGGTGAAATGCCGGATGGCGCTACGCTTATCCGGCCTACAAAGGCAGGGCAGGTGAACATACGGTAAAGCGGGCCACGGATCGTGTAGGCCGGATAAGGCGCAAGCCGCCATCCGGCAGGGGGGAGTGCGGTGAAATGCCGGTTGGCGCTGCGCTTATCCGGCCTACAAAGGCAGGACAGACGAACATACGGTAAAGCGGGCCACGAATCGTGTAGGCCGGATAAGGCGCAAGCCGCCATCCGGCAGGGGGGCGCGCTGTGAAATGCCGGATGGCGCTGCGCTTATCCGGCCTACAAAGGCAGGGCAGGCGAACATAAGGTAAAGCGGGCCACGAATTATGTAGGCCGGATAAGGCGCAAGCCGCCATCCGGCATTGCAGAAGGCAGAGCGGGAAAATTAAATCAGGCCGCGTTCGGCGAGATCGAGGGCGAAATAGCTGAAGATCAGATCCGCGCCTGCGCGTTTGATGGCGCCGAGGCTCTCCATCACCACTTTATCTTCATCGATCGCACCCGCCTGGGCGGCAAACTTGATCATCGCGTACTCACCGCTCACCTGGTATGCACCCAGCGGCAGTTCGGTGCGCTCACGAATATCACGCAGAATATCGAGGTAGGCCCCCGCCGGTTTCACCATCAGGCAGTCGGCGCCCTGCGCTTCGTCGATCAGCGATTCGCGGATCGCTTCGCGGCGGTTCAGCGGGTTCATCTGATAGGTTTTACGATCGCCTTTCAGCGCGGTACCGGCCGCTTCACGGAACGGGCCGTAGAAGGAGGAGGCGAACTTGGTGGAGTAGGACATGATGGCGGTATCTTTAAAGCCCGCCGCGTCCAGCGCCTGGCGAATCGCCTGCACCTGGCCATCCATCGCCGCCGATGGCGCGATAAAATCCGCCCCGGCTGCCGCAGCAACCACCGCCTGCTTACCGAGGTTCAGCAGGGTTGCGTCGTTATCGACGCCGTGTTCGCACAGCACGCCGCAGTGGCCGTGGGAGGTGTATTCACAAAAACAGGTATCGGACATCACGATCATCTCCGGTACCGTCTCTTTACAGATGCGCGACATGCGCGCCACCAGGCCGTTCTCCTGCCAGGCATCGCTGCCGGTGTCGTCGGTATGGTGTGAAATACCAAAGGTCATCACCGAGCGGATACCCGCTTTAGCGATACGTTCAATTTCACGGGCGAGATACTTTTCCGGAATGCGCATCACGCCGGGCATGGCGGAGATCGCCTGGTAATCATTCAGCTCTTCTTCAACAAAGATCGGCAGCACCAGGTCGTTTTTGCTCAGTGTTGTCTCTTCAAACAGGGCGCGCAGCGCAGGGGTTTTACGCAGGCGGCGAGGACGGGTGATTAAATCGGTCATGATATGCCTAAGATTTATGGAACAGATGGCGGCATTGTAGCCGAAAATATAATCCCCCGTTTTACCAAAATCGCCGTTAAGCCACAGGCAGGCGGCAATGCGCCTGCCTGTTACTTCATCAGGAGGCGGGGATCGCCACCGGTTTATTGTTGCTCAGCTCGCTCACCAGATCGTTCACGCCGTCGCTCATATTGGTGAATTTGGTCAACGGTGAACGGGTGATCACCACGAACACGCCAACGTTATGCTGCGGCACCATCGCCATATAGGTGATAAACCCACCGCCGCCGCCGGTCTTCTGAATAATCCCCGGATGGCCCTCTTTCGGGGCCATATAGACCCAGCCGAGGCCGAGGGCGTCGGCTTTACCCGGTACATCCATTCCCACTACTTTCGTCAGGCGTTCGCGCGGGTAGATCAGCGTCTGCATCCGGTCGGCCTGCGTATCGCGGTGGTAGAAGTCGGAGGAGAGGAACTGCTGCATCCAGCGCATCATATCGCCGGGCGTGGAGTAGACGCCGCCGCTGCCAATCGCCGCCAGCGTGTTATTACACGGGCTGGCCCCTTTTTCCGCCACCATCAGCCGTTTGCACTGATCCGGCGACGGGGTAAAGGTGGTGTCTTTCATGCCCAGCGGGCGGGTGATCTGCTCTTCAAACAGCTGCGGATAGGGTTTTCCCGCCGCGCGCGCCAGCGCATCTGCCAGCAGATCAAAGGCCAGGTTGGAATACGCCGCCTGGGTGCCCGGCGCGGTTTTCAGTTTGGCGGTGGCAAGCCAGTTCCAGCGCTGCTCGCGCGTTGGCCAGACAAACACCGGGCGCACCGCTGCGCCGCCGGGCTGTTCGCGCGGCAGGGCGCTGGTGTGCGTCGCCAGGTTAACCAGCGTGATCGGCGTGCCCTGGTAAGTCGGTACGCGCGCGCCGGGCGGGGCATATTTACTTAACGGATCGTCAAGGCGCACGCGGCCCTGATCGAGCAGCTTCACCAGCATCTCACTGGTCATCAGCTTGGAGAGCGAGGCGATGCGCACCACCGAGTCGAGCTGCGGGCGCACATTGTTGCCGGGACGGGTTTCGCCGAAACTGCGAAAGACGCGCTGGTTGCCGTCAATCACCACCATTGCCATGCCGGTTGCGCCGCTGCCATAGAAGATATGGTTGGCATAACGATCGACAATTTCAGAAGCAAACACCGGGTCGGGGGATTGCTGCGCCGCCCGGACGCTGGTCAGGCCCAGCGCACACCACATCGCACAGAGAAGCAGACAACGTTTCAACGAAAGGATCCATTAATCACGGGGAAAGATAGAGCGTATTTATACTACTTGCGTGCCGTTGCAAAGGGGCGAAAAGCGGAATGTTTCGCCCTAATCCGTAACGCCAGGTAAATAAGAGCATTTTTTTCTGCCGACCGCCGCCGCCGCGGGCTGTGGTAAGCTCCGTTTTTCGCCAAACAGGAGGCAGGCAATGGTTGCTCAACGGGTAGTGATGGTGGTCGATATGCAAAACGGCGTGTTCGCCACGCCGCGTCATCAGCGCGCGCAGTGCGTCGCGCGGATCAATCAGCTGACGGCGGTGGCAGAGACCGTGATCTTTATCCAGCATGCCGAAGCGGGCGGGCTGGAGGAGGGGAGTGAAGGCTTTGCGCTGCTGCCGGAGTTGACCCAGCCAGCGAGCGCCTTTTACGTCACCAAAACCGCCTGCGACGCCTTCTATAAAACCGGGCTGGAGGCGCTGCTGCGTGAATGGGCGATTGAAAGCTTTGTTATCTGCGGCTGTGCAACGGATTACTGTGTCGATACCACGCTGAAAAACGGTGCCAGCAAAGGCTTCGCGATTACCGTTGCGGAAGATGCTCACACCACTGCTGACCGCGCGGCGGCGAAGGCGACAACGCTTATTGACCACTACAACGAGGTGTGGCGCACGCTCATCGTGCCGGACAACCCGGTGCAGGTGAAAAGTGTCGATACAATTGTTTATGACTGGCAAAGCCACTAAACGGTTAACCTGAGGTCTGATTAAACGAGCCAGCGCCGCACCCGCGGCGCTTTTTTGTCGCTGGCCGCGAGCATGACACAGCACACGTCGTAAAGAATAAGAAAGACCCAGGAGAGCACTATGTTTCGTTCCTTTTTCCCCCGGCCGACACCCTTTTTTGCCTCGGCGTTTATCTGGACGCTTCTCGCCATCGTTTTCTGGCTGGCAGGCGGCGAACGCTGGTTATTACACCTGACCGGCATATCAAGCGAGGTGCCAATCAGCGCCGCGCGCTTCTGGAGCCCCAACTTTCTGCTCTTCTACGCCTACTACGCGCTCTGCGTCGGCCTCTTCGCCGCTTTCTGGTATATCTACTCGCCCCATCGCTGGCAGCGGTGGTCGATTCTCGGCACCGCGCTGATTATCTTCGTCACCTGGTTTCAGGTGGAGGTGAGCGTCGCCATCAACGCCTGGTATCAGCCCTTTTTTGATCTGATCCAAAAGGCGCTTACCGCGCCCAATACCGTGCCGCTGGAGAAGTTTTACAGCGGCAGCGGCGTCTTTTTGGGCATCGCGCTGATTGGTGTGACGGTGGCGGTGCTGAATAACTTCTTCGTCAGCCACTATGTTTTCCGCTGGCGCACGGCGATGAACGAATACTATATGGCGCACTGGCAGCAGCTGCGCCATATTGAGGGCGCCGCGCAGCGCGTGCAGGAAGACACCATGCGCTTTGCCAGCACGCTGGAGGATATGGGCACCAGCTTTATCAACGCCATTATGACTCTCTTTGCCTTTCTGCCGGTGCTGATTGCGCTCTCGCCTCACGTGCCGGAGCTGCCGCTTATTGGGCATGTTCCTTACGGGCTGGTGTTTGCCGCCATCGGCTGGGCGCTGTTTGGCACGCTGGTGCTCGGCGTGGTGGGCATCAAGCTGCCCGGCCTGCAATTTAAAAATCAGCGCGTCGAAGCGGCGTACCGCAAAGAGCTGGTCTATGGTGAAGATGATGCTGAACGTGCGCGGCCGCATACGGTGGTGGAGTTGTTTAGCGCCGTGCGCCGCAACTACTTTCGGCTCTATTTCCACTACACCTATTTCAACGTCGTGCGCATTCTCTATCTCCAGGTTGACGCGGTGTTTGGCCTGGTTATGCTCTTCCCGACGCTGGCAGCCGGGGCGATTACCTTCGGGTTGATGCAGCAGATCACGAACGTCTTTGAACAGGTGCGCAGCTCGTTCCAGTATTTGATCACCTCATGGACGACGCTGGTGGAGTTGATGTCTATCTATAAACGTTTGCGCAGTTTTGAGCGTGAGGTCGATAATCAGGAGTTCGTTCCTGTCGCCTCTCACGGCCATTAACAAAGGAAGGTTATGTCTTACGTACCCCGTTTTAGCTGGTTGCTGGCGGCGCTGATTGTCGCCGGGTGTAGTTCGCAGGGCTCGCTCTCTGATAAAGAGGCATCGAAGGAGCCTAAAAAGGCGAAGGCGCTGGATGTCGCAAGCGTGGTGCGTAACACCATTCCCGCGAGCGTTAAAGATCGCGACGGCTGGGCTGAAGATCTGGCGACTACCTTTAAAAGCCAGAAACTGCCGCCGACGCTGGAGAATATCTGCTCCGTATTAGCGGTGGCGCAGCAGGAGTCCAACTACCAGTCCGATCCGGTGGTGCCGGGGCTCAATAAGATTGCCTGGAAAGAGATCGACAAGCGCGCCGGGCAGTTGCACATCCCAGCGCTGCTGGTGCACACGGCGCTGAAAATCCCGTCGCCCAACGGCAAAAGTTACAGCGAGCGGCTTGATAAGGTACGCACCGAACGCGAGCTGAGCGCGATCTTCGACGACATGATCAATATGGTGCCGATGGGGCAGACGCTGTTTGGCTCTTATAACCCGGTGCACACCGGCGGGCCGATGCAGGTGAGCGTCTCCTTTGCCGAGCAGCACACTGACGGCTACCCGTGGGAGATGTCCGGCACCGTGCGCCAGGAGGTCTTCAGCCGCCGCGGCGGATTGTGGTTCGGCACCTATCATCTGCTTAACTACCCGGCCAGCTACAGCGCGCCTATCTACCGCTTCGCCGATTACAACGCCGGCTTCTACGCCAGCCGTAACGCGGCGTTCCAGAACGCAGTGAGCAAAGTGACGGGCATTAAACTGGCGCTGGATGGCGATCTGATCCTTTATGGCAGCCGCGAAGCGGGCACCACCGAGCGTGCAGTACAGACGCTGGGCGCGCAGCTTGCGATGAGCGATCGGGATATTCGCCGCCAGCTTGAGCGTGGCGACAGCCAGGAGTTTGAAGAGACGAAGCTCTATCGGGAGATTTATCGCCTGGCGGACAAGCGCAGCGGAAAAACGCTGCCGCGCGAGATGCTACCGGGGATTCAGTTAGAGAGCCCGAAAATCACGCGTAACTTAACCACGGTGTGGTTTGCGAAACGCGTTGACGATCGTCGGGCCGCTTGCATGGCGCGCAATTAGCGCAGATTGTGGCTACGCCAGCGCAGGACGAGGAAGATCACGCCCAGAAACACGCTGCCGGCGATAAACGGCACAAGACCGAAAATCGTGCCTACGCCCATACCCATCTCAACGTGGGGACGGGAGACGTCCTGCGTCTGCATCAGGTGTTCAAACACGCCAGGCGCGTGCACCAGCAGATTAAGCAACTGCGCGCCTGCCCAGAAGCAGAGCAGTACGAAGACGGCGTAAGCAATATTACCCGGTCTGGAGGTGTCTCGTTTTTTCGCGCCCTTAGTAAAGGGTTTGGATAGGGTAAAATCAGCCATAAGACCTCCGGTACTCGTTACTTTTAAACGCTCAGGGAAGATAGGCTCAGAGCCGTAACTCCTGGTTAGTTTGGCACCAGTCCCGCTTTGTCAACATCAGAATGGTGATAATTTCGGAGCGGGAAGGATCCCAGGGAAGCGTTTTTTGTGAGTCATCACATTTTTGTAACGTATTAATTATTTCAGTAACATTTCGGAATTACCGCACAGCACACACTCTCAGTCCGCGCGCTGTGCGATGATGCGCCCTTTACCTGCTGGAGTTGTCATGAAGCTGCCTGAGAAAATTCGCCGTGACTGGCACTACTACGCGTTCGCGATCGGCCTGATCTTTATTCTCAATGGCGTGGTCGGGCTGCTGGGATTTGAAGCAAAAGGGTGGCAAACCTATGCCGTCGGGCTGGTGACCTGGCTGGTGGGGTTCTGGCTGTCGGGGCTGATTATCCGCCGCCCCGCGCAAAATGAGGCGACGGAAAGTACCGAGTAACGCTTAATCGTTCATAGAGATCTTCAGCGCGCTGCTTTGCTGGTGGCGCTCCAGCGCCAGCTCAATCAGGCGGGTGATCAGCGCGCTATAGCTGATGCCGCTCGCCTGCCACAGTTTCGGGTACATGCTGATATTGGTAAAACCGGGCAGAGTGTTGATCTCATTGATCACCACGTCGTTGTCCGGCGTCAGGAACACATCCACCCGCGCCATCCCTTCGCAGCCCAGCGTTTTATACGCTTCAATGGCGATCGCGCGGATCTTCTCGTTGGTCTCGGGATCGATGGCGGCCGGCACCACAACCTGCGCGCCCTGATCGTCAATGTATTTGGTGTCGTAAGCGTAGAACTCGCTGTTCAGCACAATTTCACCGCAGGTGCTGGCCTGCGGCTCATCATTGCCCAGCACCGCGCACTCGATCTCGCGCCCGACGATCCCTTTCTCTACTACCACTTTTTTGTCGAAAGCAAAGGCCAGACGCAGCGCGTCAACATACTGCGCTTCATTGGTTACTTTGCTGACGCCGACGGATGAGCCCTGGTTGGCGGGTTTAACAAACAGCGGCAGGCCGAGTTGCGCGGTCACGTCGCTAAAGCTGAAGCTGTCGCGGTTGGCGCGCGTCAGGGTGATAAACGGCGCGATGGCCAGACCGGCGTCGCGCAGCAGGCGCTTGGTGATGTCTTTATCCATGCAGGCTGCGGACGCGAGCACATCGGAGCCGACAAAGGGCAGGTTGGCGAGGCGCAGCATCCCCTGCAGGGAGCCATCTTCGCCGAGCGTGCCGTGAACAATCGGGAAAATGACATCAACATTCGGCAGCGGCGAGCGGTTATCTGCCGCAATCAGTTGTTGTTCGGCGACGCCCGGCACCAGCGCGATGCTGTTGTCCGACGGATTCAGCGCGATACGCGCCGGATCGCTGGCGTTTTGCAGATAGTTCTGCGCATCGCTAATATGCCACTGCCCTGATTTATCAATACCCAGCAGCACCACTTCAAAGCGCGATGTATCCATCGCATCGACAATATTCTTCGCCGACTGTAACGACACTTCATGCTCCGCCGATTTGCCGCCGAAGACGACCCCTACCCGCAGTTTTGCCATTTCAACAATCACTCACACTGATGAGAAAACCCATACGATATCACGTCAAAACGCACGATTGGCGGCCTTCTGCCATAATGTCTGGAGAAAAAAAGAGGAGGAGAGGTGAGCGGGAAGAGCCTGATCGTAATCGCTATTCTTATCGGCGGCGCCTATGCGGGCTACCGCGCGCTGCCAGCGTGGTACAACCCTTTTGCCCCGCTTCAGCTGAGCGATCCGCCGGGGCGCATCACCCAGTTCAAACTGCGGCGCTTAACGCCTGAAGCGTGCGCCGCGCTGCTGAAGCAGGCGAATCAGCAGCGGCTTATCTCCTCCGTCGCGGTGGCGGACAGCGGCGGCGACTGCCCATTAACCAACGTAGTGCGGGTAAAAGATTTCGGTGCCGTGAAGCTGAGCAGCAGCTTTCTGGCAAGTTGCCCGCTGGCGCTCAGCTCGGCGCTGTTTGTCGAGCAGCAGGCGCGGCCACTAAGCCAAACGATGATGGGCAGCGCCTTAACGCGCATCGATCATGTCGGCAGCTACGCCTGCCGCAATATCTACAACCGTGCGGATGCGCGGCGCAGCGAACATGCCAGCGCGGAAGCGCTCGATATCAGCGCTTTCAGGCTGGCGAATGGCGAGCAGGTTTCTGTCCTGCGCGGCTGGCGGCAGACGCGTACGCAACCCTGGCTGCGCGCGATGCTTAGCGCCAGCTGCGGTTATTACGGTAATGGCCTCGGGCCGGAGTATAACGCCGCGCACGCGGATCATTTCCATCTCGGCATGCGCGGCTACGGCCTCTGTCGCTAAGCATATCGCGCTTAGCATTTACGGTTTTTCTCCGCGCGCCTGCGCCATTAGGCGTGGGTTGAGAGATAAAACTCCAAAGTGCGGCTAAGCGCATATCTGGTAACTTATCGCTGGCGCATTCTTGCTACCCTATGCGCCGTTTTTTTAAACCTGAGTGATTACGCGTATTTATGGAATCCTGGAAGGTCAATCTTATCTCGGTGTGGTTCGGCTGCTTTTTTACCGGGCTTGCCATCAGCCAGATTTTGCCGTTTCTGCCGCTCTACGTGGCGCAACTGGGTGTGACCTCGCACGAGGCGCTGTCGATGTGGTCAGGGCTAACCTTCAGCATCACTTTTCTCATCTCGGCGATTGTCTCGCCGATGTGGGGCAGCCTGGCGGACCGCAAAGGGCGCAAGCTGATGCTGCTGCGCGCTTCGCTGGGGATGGCGATCGCCATTCTGCTACAGGCCTTCGCCACCAACGTCTGGCAGTTGCTTCTGCTGCGCGGCGTAATGGGGCTGACCTCCGGTTATATTCCTAACGCGATGGCGCTGGTCGCCTCGCAGGTGCCGCGCGAGCGCAGCGGCTGGGCGCTCAGTACGCTCTCCACGGCGCAGATCAGCGGCGTGATCGGCGGCCCGCTGATGGGCGGTTTTCTCGCTGACCACTTAGGCCTGCGCACGGTTTTTATCATCACCGCGATGCTGCTGATGGTGAGCTTCCTGGTAACGCTGTTCCTGATTAAAGAGGGGGGCAGGCCGAAGGTGAAGAAGGGCGAGCGCCTCAGCGGTAAAGCAGTCTTCTCGACGCTGCCCTATCCGGCGCTGGTGATCAGCCTCTTTGTCACCACCATGGTGATCCAGCTCTGTAACGGCTCGATTGGCCCGATCCTCGCACTGTTTGTCCAGTCACTGTCGCCCGATACCGCCAATATCGCCTTTCTTAGCGGGCTTATCGCCGCGGTTCCCGGCGTGTCGGCGCTGCTCTCGGCACCCAGGCTTGGCAAACTGGGCGATCGCATCGGCACCTCGCGCATTCTGTTAGCGACGCTCGCCTGCGCGATTGTGCTCTTCTTCGCCATGTCGTTTGTTACCTCACCATTGCAGCTTGGCATTCTGCGCTTTCTGCTCGGCTTTGCCGATGGCGCGATGCTGCCCGCCGTGCAGACGCTGCTGCTGAAGTACTCCAGCGAGCAGGTCACCGGGCGCATCTTTGGTTATAACCAATCCTTTATGTATCTTGGCAATGTTGCTGGCCCGCTGATGGGTGCCTCGGTCTCGGCGATGGCTGGCTTTCGCTGGGTCTTCGCCGCCACGGCGGTGGTGGTGCTGATTAACCTGATACAGCTGGCACGGGCATTTCGCCGCGTGCGGCAACCACGCTAAACGCAGGCCGGAAATAGATCTCCGGCCTGCGCCTCCTGGTTCTTTATATACTTCCCAACCCGCGACGCCGTTATTTCCCCAATGACCTTACTAACAGTGTGAATTAAAGCGCAAAAATAATAGATGCATCTCCTTTGCAACTACTAAATCGAGTGCTAACTTCATGCAACATCTCAAAAGGAAATAGCGCCATGAAAAATCTCATTGCTGAGTTATTGGTCAAGCTTGCGGAGAAGGAAGAGGAGTCGAAGGAGCTGGTCGCCCAGGTTGAAGCGCTGGAAATTGTCGTCACCGCGCTGCTGCGCCAGATGGCGGCCGCCGAACAACAGTCGCTCATTTTAAGCGTTGAAGGCGCGCTGGCAGAGGCTCTGCCGGACGATCAGCCTTTATCCAGAGACTCAGAGCTGCTGCAAGAATACGTAAAAAAGCTTTTAAGGCACCCTCGCAGTTGAGCCCGCGTTAGCATGTAACATCTGTCATCTCACTGTCATCTGGGCTGCCTATAGTCGCTCTGTTTTATTTTCTTTAAGTATTTGTACATGGAGAATATTAAGTGAAACAGAGCGCGTTATATCTTGCACTATTATCCCTGCTTGCCTCGCCTGCTATTTATGCAGAATCATCTGTAGCGCCGGTTCTTGAAAGCCGCGCAGCTCACGGCGATATTTCCGCGCCCGGTGGCGCACGCCGTTTGACGGGCGACCAGACTGCCGCCCTGCGTGATTCCCTGAATGACAAGCCAGCCAAAAATATTATTCTGCTGATTGGCGACGGCATGGGCGATTCCGAAATTACCGCCGCGCGAAATTA
This sequence comes from Kosakonia sp. CFBP8986, assembly GCF_034044935.1. Lineage (NCBI taxonomy): Bacteria > Pseudomonadati > Pseudomonadota > Gammaproteobacteria > Enterobacterales > Enterobacteriaceae > Kosakonia > Kosakonia sp. CFBP8986. The sequence continues at coordinate 145,261 of NZ_JAXCXB010000006.1, forward strand.
TGCCGAAGGGGCGGGCGGTTTCTTTAAAGGTATTGATGCGCTGCCGCTGACCGGCCAGTACACCCACTACTCGCTGGACAAAAAAAGCGGTAAGCCCGATTACGTCACCGACTCTGCCGCCTCGGCGACAGCGTGGAGCGCCGGCGTAAAAACCTATAACGGTGCGCTCGGCGTCGATATCCACGACAACGATCATATGACCATCCTTGAGATGGCAAAAGCCGCCGGTCTGGCGACGGGCGACGTCTCCACTGCTGAATTGCAGGATGCGACGCCTGCCGCACTGGTCTCCCATGTTATCTCCCGCCGCTGCTACGGCCCGACGGTGACCAGCGAGAAGTGCGCGCTTAACGCGCTGGAGAAGGGCGGCAAAGGCTCAATTACCGAACAGCTGCTGAACGCGCGCCCGGACGTGACGCTCGGCGGCGGGGCAAAAACCTTCAGTGAAACCGCCACCGCCGGTGAGTGGCAGGGCAAAACCCTGCGCGAGCAGGCGCAGGCGCGCGGCTACCAACTGGTGAACGATGCCGCATCGCTTGCGGCAATCAGTACAGCCAATCAGGATAAACCGCTGCTCGGTCTCTTCGCCGACGGTAATATGCCGGTGCGCTGGGAGGGACCGAAAGCCTCCCTGCATGGCAACCTGGATAAGCCTGCCGTGACCTGTACGCCAAACCCGAAACGCACCGACAGCGTGCCCACGCTGGCGGCGATGACGGAAAAAGCGATTGAGCTGCTGAGCAAAAATGAGAAGGGCTTCTTCCTGCAGGTGGAAGGGGCTTCGATTGATAAACAGGATCACGCGGCGAACCCGTGCGGCCAGATTGGTGAAACCGTCGATCTCGACGAAGCAGTACAGAAAGCGCTGGAATTTGCGCGTAAAGATGGCAATACGCTGGTGATCGTCACCGCAGACCACGCCCATGCCAGCCAGATCATCCCGGCAGATACCAAAGCACCGGGCCTGAGCCAGGCGCTGACCACCAAAGATGGCGCGGTAATGGCGATGACCTACGGCAACTCGGAAGAGGAGTCGATGGAGCATACCGGCACGCAGGTGCGCATTGCGGCTTACGGCCCGCATGCGGCGAACGTGGTGGGGCTGACGGATCAGACCGATCTCTTCTACACCATGAAAGCGGCGCTGAGCCTCAAGTAAGGGCCGCCCGGCGGTAAATCTTTGCTGCCGGGTGGTTTTTTCGCCAATTAGGACCATCCTTAAAGGGTTCATTGACAGAAGGATGGCGCTATGAAAATCACACTCCTCGTTACTCTTATCTTCGGTGTGCTGTTTATGACGGCGTTAAGCGCCGCCGAGAAAACACTGACCCCGCAACAACAACGTATGACGCTCTGCAACCAGCAGGCTAAGGCGCAGAACCTTGGCGGCGATGCGCGCAAGAGCTACATGAGCGACTGCCTGAAGAGCACCAAAACCGAACCGGGGCAAAAGAGCCTGACACCGCAGCAGCAGCGGATGCGCGAATGCAATGCCCAGGCGACGCAGCAATCCCTGAAAGGCGATGACCGCAGTAAATTTATGAGCGCCTGCCTGAAAAAAGCGGCGTAATCCTCCCCGCGCGGGCGTACATCGCGCCCGCATACTCAAGGCGTTTCTGCCGCTGTGTTGCTCCCCGCTTAATCTCTGCCAGGCTTAATTTGTGAGCTGTGTTGTCTTTTTTTCCTTTGCGAGTGTACGTCGCCAGACGTTACGCCCGTTTTGCCACACCAATACGGGAGCAAGAGTAATGAATTATCAATATGTTACCGACCTGAACGATCTGCCGGAAAACCAGCCGGTGAAATTCGATGTCGATGGCACCTCGCTTATCCTCATCCGCACCTTAACCCAGGTTCGCGCGTTCCAGAGCCGCTGTCCCCATGCCGGTGCGCCGCTTGAGCAGGGCGCGGTATGCGACGGGCGGCTGGTCTGCCCGTGGCATAAAGCCAACTTCGATATCACTAACGGCGAGTGGTGCGAGCCGCTGGCGCTGCAAAACCTGAAGCAGTATCCGGTGCATATTGAGCAGAACCGCGTACTGGTTAACCCGCGTCCGCTCTCGCCGACTACCCACAACACCATTCGTGGCGATGGCCCGCAAACGGTGGTGATCCTCGGAACCGGCGCGGCCGGTAGCTCGGCGGCAGTGACGCTGCGCGACGCCGGGTTTAACGGCCATCTGATGCTGATCGATAAAGAGAGCGAAGCGCCCTACGACCGCACGGCGCTAAGCAAGTTTGTGCCGTCAGGCAAGATGAAGATCAGCGAAGTGCCGCAACTGCTGGATAAGGCGTTCTATGCCCAGCCGGGGGTGGAAAACATTGATCAAGAGGTGACAAAGCTTGATGCCGAAGCGCATCAGCTAACGCTCGCCGACGGGCGCGAAATTACCTTCGATAAACTGCTGCTGGCGACCGGTGGACGCCCCGTCTGGCCGGAGATTAGCGGCAACCAGCTGGCGGGCGTGCATGTGCTGCGTGATATCCACCAGGCGCAGACGCTGCTCAGTGAAGTGGAAGATGAGCAGCAACTGGTGATTGTTGGTAACAGCTTTATCGCCATGGAGCTGGCGGCGGCGCTGCGTAACCAGGATGTCGATGTCACCGTCCTGTCACGCCACGCGCTGCCGTTTGTGCCGCAGTTTGGCGAAGAGATTGGCCGCCACTTTATGCAGCTGCATAAGCAGAATGGCGTCAAGTTTGTGACCGGCGAGCCTGCGGAGTTGCAGGGTGATAAGCACGTGCAGCGCGTGGCATTGAAAGATGGTCGTACCATTCCGGCGCATGTGGTGGTGTTTGCCACCGGCGTAGAGCCTTCGACCGATCTGGTGGGCGATCTGCCCCACGAAGAGGATGGCAGCCTGACGGTGGATGAGTATCTGCGCGCCGCGCCCGATATCTGGGCGGTGGGCGATATCGCCACCTATCCGGCACCGGAAGGGCCTCGACGCATTGAGCACTGGCGCGTTGCGCAGCAGCAGGGGCGCATTGCGGCGCTGAATATGCTCGGGGAGTCGCAGCCATTCGATCGGGTGCCCTTTTTCTGGACTACCCACTTCGGGACGCGTTTTGAATACCTCGGCTATGCCCGCGAGTGGGACAGCATGAAGATGTTAGGCTCGTTTGAGAATAAACGTTTTGCCGTGCTCTACGGCCAGGAAGGGATGCTGAAAGCGGTGCTGAGCTGCGGCGAGAACACTGCCACGGCGGAGCTGGTGCTGAAAATGCAGGAGCCGCTGACCATGCGTGCGGCCAGCGAACTCCTCTCGTAACGTTCGCGCCACGGTCTTATCGCCGTGGCGCTGCCATTTACGCGCTCAGTTTTTCCGACTTCGCCATACAAGCGGCCATCGCGTCCATCACCGCAGCGCGAAAACCCTTATCTTCCAGCACTTTCACCGCTTCGATGGTAGTGCCGCCCGGCGAGCAGACCATATCTTTCAGTTCGGCAGGGTGTTTACCCGTTTCCAGCACCATCTTCGCCGAGCCCATCACCGCCTGTGCGGCAAATTTATAGGCCTGCGCGCGCGGCATACCGCCCAGCACGGCGGCATCGGCCATCGCTTCGATAAACATAAACACATACGCCGGAGCCGAGCCGCTGACGCCGACTACCGGGTGGATCATCCCTTCGGCAATCACTTCCGCTTCGCCAAAGCAGCGGAAAATGGTCAGCACATCGGCGGTATCTTCAGACGTCACCAGCGCGTTCGGCGTGATGGAGGTCATCCCGGCGTTAACCAGCGCGGGGGTGTTCGGCATCACGCGGATAATTTTGCGGTCGTGGCCCAGCGCGCGCGCCAGCTGATCGAGCGTTACGCCCGCCGCGATGGAGACCACCAGCGTCTCTTTGTTCAGGCTGGAGGCGATATCGCTAAGCACTTTCACCATGATGTTCGGCTTCACGGCGCCAAAGACAATATCGGCGATCTGCGCGACTTCCTGCGCGCTCTGCGCGGCGTTAATGCCATACTCCTGTTGCAGGGCGGCGACCTTATCAGGCGTTGGCGTGTAAACCCAAATCTGCCCCGGTTTCACCTCGCCGCTGGCGATCAGCCCGCCGAGGATCGCCTTACCCATGTTACCGCAGCCGATAAAACCGATTTTCTTTTCCATCACGTCCCTCTCTGCTTGTTATTGCATGTGATTCATAGCTTAACGCGCTTTTCCGGCGAGGGCGAAAGGATCTCTGCTTTCCCCGGCGGGCAATTAAAGGGACAATGCGCCGAAACAAAAAGGAGTCACCATGGCGATATGGGTTGATGCGGACGCCTGTCCGAATGTGATTAAAGAGATTTTATTTCGCGCCGCGGAGCGGACACAGACGCCGTTAACGCTGGTCGCTAACCAGAATCTGCGCGTGCCGCCCTCTAAGGTGATCCGCGCGCTCAGGGTGCCGGCAGGCTTTGACGTTGCCGATAACGAAATCGTACGCCTCTGCTCGCCGGATGATCTGGTGATCACCGCCGATATTCCGCTGGCGGCGGAAGTGATAGCAAAAGGGGCGGCAGCGCTTAACCCGCGCGGTGAGCGCTACACGGAAGCGACCATCCGCGAGCGGCTGACCATGCGCGATTTTATGGATACGCTGCGCGCCAGCGGCATCCAGACCGGCGGCCCGGACTCCCTTTCGCAGCGCGATCGCCAGCAGTTCGCCGCGCAGCTCGATAAGTGGCTGCTTGAGCGCCAGCGCCGCCAGACACCATAACCGGGCTTGTCAGTTTTTATCACTTCCAGTAAGGTTGCCGCTACAGGTGATGCCACAGAAACTTTACAGCCTCAATGGCTGCGCCAGAACGTTCTCATGCGCAAAATTGGGAGTGTGTAACGTTACTCTTACGCAGCACGCGCCGTTGGTTTAGTGCTATCATCGCCATCTTATTGTTGTCCCCCAACCGGGGGCCTGGAGGAACAACCTGCTCATGACGCTACCCATCTTTCTCATCGGCGCACGCGGCTGCGGTAAAACCACTGTTGGCCGGGCGCTGGCGCTGTCACAGGGCTTCCAGTTTATCGATACCGATAGCTGGTTGCAGGAAGAGGCGCAACAGACCGTTGCGCAAATCGTAGAGCAGGAGGGGTGGGCCGGTTTTCGTGCCCGCGAAACGGCAGCGCTTGAAGCCGTGACCGAACCCGCTCTGGTCGTCGCCACCGGCGGCGGCATTATTCTCAGCGACTATAACCGCCGTTTTATGCGCGAGCACGGGCGCGTGATTTACCTCTGCGCGCCGGTCGATGTGCTGGCAGGGCGGCTGGAAGCCTTTCCGCAAGAGGGGCTGCGCCCGACGCTGACCGGCAAGCCGATCAGCGAAGAGGTGAGCGAAGTGCTCGCCACCCGCGATGCGCTTTACCGCGATGCGGCACACTTTGTGGTGGATGCCGCGCAGCCGCCGCTGGCGGTGGTGGCAGAAATTGAGGCGGCTTTACGGCTGGCGCGCGCCAGTTAGCGAAACGTTTGACTATACTTATCTCTCTAACCACAAAAGGAGAATAAGCTATGCCGACTAAACCGCCCTATCCGCGTGAAGCCCGTGTTGTAGCTGTTGAGAAGGGACCCAGCGACGCGACTGTCACCTGGTATGAACTGCGCGCGGATCATCCGAAGCCGGACTCATTGATCAGCGAACACCCCTCGGAGCAGGAAGCGCTGGATGCGAAAAAGCGTTACGAGGATCCCGATAAAAGCTAACCCGGCGATCCCGCCAGTATGATTTCCTGAACCTTTCAGAAAGTCGCTTGCATCACATTTTTTGACTGGCTTAATGCCAGTCACTGTTTATATTCATTATTACTGGAATTTATTAGAACACAGGAGTGGCACATTCTCTTTACACGGCGGCGGTGATCCATCCTCCGTCGGTTGTTGTGTAGAGAATCATAACTAAAAGCAGTTTTGAAAGGCGGTAAGCAAAGATGAGTGCGACGTTGGCGATCCTCACCATAGGTGTGGTGCCGGTAAAAGAGATCCTGCCGCTTCTGGCAGAGCATGTTTCAGAAGATCAAATCACCCATGTCAGCCTGCTGGGGAAGATGGACCCGGCACAAGTTCGTATCGATTATTGCGTTGATCCCGGCGAGACCGCCATCCCGACACGTCTGAGCGATGACAGCCTCGGCATGGTTTCGCGCCAGAAGGTGGAGCGCGATCTGCAAAGCGTGATCGAAGTGCTCGATAACCAGGGGACCTATGACGTCATTCTGCTGATGAGCACCGCCGATATCCGCGGCTTAAACGCGCGAAATGCCATTCTGATTGAACCGCAGCGCATCATTCCCCCGCTGGTTGCCTCGATTGTTGATGGTCACCAGGTCGGCGTGATTGTGCCGGTACCTGAACTGATGGCACCGCAGAAGAAGAAGTGGCAGGTGCTGGAAAAAGAGCCGCTGTATGAGCTCTGTCACCCCTACCAGGCGAGCGAGACAGAGCTGATTGATGCCGGAAGAGCGCTGCTGGAACGCGGTGCCGATGTACTGATGCTCGACTGTCTTGGCTTCCATCAGCTGCATCGCGATCTGCTGCAAAAAGCGCTGGATGTCCCTGTTTTACTCTCCAATGTGCTGGTGGCACGCCTGGCCTCAGAACTGCTGGTATAGCCGCAGAACGGCGCAATTTCGCGTGACATCACTTAAGCCCGGCCTCTATAGTGGTTTTCCAGTCATTTCTCTATAAGGGCCTGTTTATGCTTCAAAGTAATGAATACTTTTCCGGTAAAGTGAAGTCCATTGGGTTTACCAGCAGCAGCACCGGCCGCGCCAGCGTCGGCGTGATGATGGAAGGGGAGTACACCTTCTCCACCGCGCAGCCGGAAGAGATGACGGTGGTCAGCGGCGCGCTGAACGTGCTGTTGCCAGGCGAAACCGAATGGAAAACGCATGCCGCCGGCGAAGTGTTCAATGTCCCGGGTCACAGCGAATTCCATCTGCAGGTCGCCGAGCCGAGTGCCTATCTCTGCCGCTATCTGTAACGCTTGCGCCTTCCGGCGACAAAAAAGCCCGGTAGCGCTGCGCTGACCGGGCCTGTGAAAGTGAGTCGCTAAATCGTTAGCGCTGGGCTTCGCCGCCCAGGCCTTCCACCAGATTTTGAATCAGTGCTGCCAGCTCGCCGGTCATCAGAATAAAATCGGCATCGAAACGCTGGGCATAATCTTCCCGGTCGATATCTTCATTCTGATCGCGCAGCTCATCGCTGAACTTCAGGCGTTTTACCGAGCCATCATCACAGATCATAAACTGGATGCGCTGCTGCCAGTCGAGGGCCAGCTTGGTCACCACTTTGCCGGCTTCAATGTGCACGGCGATTTCGTCACTCACCAGATCCTGCTTTTTCGCGCGGATCACGCCGCCATCTTCCAGCATCGCTTTCAGCTCGGCTTCGTCCAGCAACTGGAACCCTTGCGCGACGGTGCCGGAGCGTACCCACTCGGTCAGCGTCAGCTCAATCGGGTTTTCCATCGTCAGCGGTACGACCGGGAGAGAGCCGAGGCTTTTACGCAGCAGCGCCAGCGTATCTTCCGCTTTTTTTGCGCTGGCGCAGTCGACCATAATCAGGCCGTTGACGGTGTCGATCCACATCATCGTCTGGCTGTAGCGGCTGAAGGCGCGCGGCAGCAGCGAGTGCAGCACTTCATCTTTCAGCGCATCTTTTTCGGTTTTTTTCAGTTTGCGCGCCTGCTCGGCTTCAAGGCGGGCGATTTTCGCTTCCAGCGCCTGTTTCACCACCGGCGTCGGCAGGATTTTCTCTTCTTTGCGCGCGCAGATAATAATCTGACCGTTGTTGGTGTGGGTCAGCGCTTCGCTGTGTGAGCCCATCGGTGGAACCCAACCGGTTTTCGCCATATCCTGACTACCGCATGGCGTAAACGAGAGCGGGGCGAGCTGTTTTTCCATCTCTTCCGCACGGAGCGCCACATCGCGGCTGAGACGGTATACCATTAAATTTTTGAACCACAGCATGATTTTTTCCACGGCCTTGTCGTTAAATGCAGCGGGCATAATAGCGAATTGTCGCCGCGCTTGCATTGCTAATGCGTGGTCCACTACGAGGAGTTTGATGTGCGTATCGGTATCGATTTGGGTGGTACAAAGACAGAGATTATTGCGCTGGACGAGAGCGGCGAGACGCTGTTCCGCCATCGGCAGCCGACGCCGCGCGACTATCAGCAGACCATTGAGCTTATCGCTTCGCTGGTCGACTTAGCGGAAAAAGAGACCGGCCAGCGCGGCACGGTTGGCATGGGTATTCCGGGCTCTATCTCGCCCTATACCGGGGTGGTGAAGAACGCCAACTCCACGTGGCTCAACGGTAAACCCTTTGATAAAGATTTAAGCCAGCGCCTTAATCGTGAAGTGCGCCTTGCGAACGATGCCAACTGCCTGGCGGTGTCGGAAGCGGTCGACGGCGCGGCAGCGGGCGCGCAGACGGTGTTTGCGGTGATTATCGGCACCGGCTGCGGCTCCGGCATTGCGCTCAATGGCCATTCGCATATCGGCGCTAACGGTACGGCGGGTGAGTGGGGGCACAATCCGCTGCCGTGGATGGATGAGGATGAGCTACGTTACCGTAATGAAGTGCCCTGCTATTGCGGTAAGCAGGGGTGCATTGAGACCTTTATCTCCGGCACCGGGTTTGGCACCGATTACCAGCGACTGAGCGGCCAGGCGTTGAAGGGCAACGAGATTATTCGCCTGGTGAACGAGCAGGACGCGGTTGCCGAGCTGGCGCTGAGCCGTTATGAGATGCGGCTGGCGAAGTCGCTGGCGCATGTGGTGAATATCCTCGATCCCGATGTAATCGTGCTGGGCGGCGGGATGAGTAATGTCGATCGTCTGTACCAGACGGTACCGGGTTTGATGCAGAAGTGGGTTTTTGGCGGCGAGTGTGAAACGCCAATCCGCAAAGCGTTGCACGGGGATTCCAGCGGCGTGCGCGGCGCGGCATGGCTCTGGCCGCAGGGGGAATAATGCGCCCATTGATCCGCTGAAACGGAGTAGGCCGGATAAGCGTTTACGCGCCATCCGGCATTATTACCGCGGCACCATTGCCGGATGGCGGCTCCGCCTTATCCGGCCTACGGTAACCAGGCCGCTGAAACCGCGTAGGCCGGATAAGCGTTTACGCGCCATCCGGCATTATCACCACGGCATCGATTGCCGGATGGCGGCTTCGCCTTATCCGGCCTACAAAAACGCGCCTACAGCTGCATCGATGCTTTTTTTAGCTCAAATTTCACAGCGAGGGGTTGTGTCCCCGCTGAAATCGGCGAACCGAAGCGTGAATGACAAGGTCTGGACGCCATGGATGGCGGACAGAGGCGAACCGAGACAGGGAGCGAGTCCCGAAACGGGCGAGCAAGTCGAGTCGAGCCGGCCGCAGTCAGGCACGCGGGAGGTGAGCGCAGTGCGCAGCACCGATTTCCTCGCGGGGCCGCGGGGATTGACAAGGGGAGCGCGGCCGCTTCCCTTGTCCCGTTCACCGCATAAGAGATTAATGAAACTCCCGAACGCCTGGTGAACGGAACCATTCCACCAGTGCAACATGCCGCACCCATTGCCGGATGGCGGCTACGCCTTATCCGGTCTACTGCACCGCATACTTCCCATCCAGCTTGCTGTAGCCAAGCCCGTTTATCTTCTTCACCTTAATCTGCACCGGAATTCGCTCCTTCATCGCCTCGACGTGGCTTATCACGCCGATGGTTTTGCCGGTGGCATTTAACGCATCGAGCGCATCCAGTGCCGTATCCAGCGTTTCACTATCCAGCGTGCCGAAGCCCTCATCGAGGAACAGCGAATCAATACGCGTTTTGTGGCTCACCAGGTCAGAGAGCGCCAGCGCCAGCGCAAGGCTCACCAGGAAGCTTTCGCCGCCGGAGAGCGTGCGGGTATCGCGCACCGCATCCGCCTGCCAGGTATCGACCACCTCCAGCTCCAGCGCGTCGCTCACTTTGCGTTTGAGCAGATAGCGCCCGTGCAGGCGGGTCAGCTGGTTATTTGCCAGCCAGACCAGGTTATCCAGCGTCAGTCCCTGGGCGAACTTACGGAACTTATCCCCCTCTTTGGAGCCAATCAGCGCATTGAGATGGCCCCAGTCATCGCAGCGGGCGGTGGCATGCTCAATCTGCTGTAGCACCGTCTGCTGGCGTTTGCGGTTATCCGTATCCTGTTTCAGCTGCTGGCGCACTTCGCCCTGGCCGGTGGTGTTCTCGCGCAGCTGTCGTGCAAGCTGCTCCAGCGCAGGTGCGGTGCTCTCCACGCTGGCATCCGCCGCAAGACCGGCGGGGCGCTGCTGCTGATGGTCAGTGAGCGCCTGCTCTGCGCTTGCCGCCAGCGCCTGTTTCTGCTGGCAATCACTCTCCAGCGTCTGGCGCAGCTGCGCAAGGCGTTGATGTTCGCCATCATCAAGCAGGGCGCGGAGGAAGGCGTCGCGATCGTCAAAAATGCTCGCCGCCAGCGCATCGTTAAATGCCTGCTCAGATTGACGCTCGCTCTCCGCCACCTGCGCCAGTTGCTGATGCAGGGTTTGCCACTGGCTTTGCAGCGCCAGGCAGGCATCGTGCACTTTGCGCCACCCCTCCAGCGCCACGCGTGCTTCGCCAACGGCGATATCGTCTTCGGGCAGGGTGTCGAGGATTGGCGCCAACTGCGCCAGCTGCTCCTGCAACGCGGTCAGCTGCTGCTGATGCGCCTGCCACTGCTGCGCTTCATCGACGCGCGCGGCCAGCCACGACGCTTCGTCATCTTCGGCGGGCAGCGCCAGGTCGAGTGCTGCAAGGGTGGCGGCCAGGCTTTCGCGGCGGCGCTCAACCGCCTGCTGATACTGCTCGCTCTGCTGGCGCAGCTCATTGATCTGCTGTTGCAGCGTGAGGCGCTGATTGAGCAGATAAAGCTGATGTTCGTAGGCATCCTGCGCGCTTTGCCAGCTGTTGAGATCGCGCTGCGGCTCAAGGGTAACGTTCAGCGCGGCGCAGGCCTTTGCCCACGCCTCAAGCCAGCTGCGCTCCTCTTCCTCGAGCAGTTTCGCTTCGCGCTCATCTTTCTCGTAACGCTCGGCGAGGCCTTTTAGCCGCTCACCGAGCGCCACGCCCGCCTCCTTCATCGTGCGCACTTCCAGATCGAGAGCATTAAAGCGCGTCTGGTTTACGCCCGGCTCGATAGCCTGATAGTGGGCGACCGCCGGATGCTCCGTTGCGCCACACAGCGGGCAGGGGTGGCCAGGCTGGAGGCGCGCGCGCTCGCTTTCGAGATCCTTAATCCGGCTCTCCAGCTCGCAAATGGTGCGCACCTCGCTCAGTAACTGATTCTTCTCTTTATAGAGCTCGCGTTTGCGCGCCAGCTCGGCGGTCAGTTTCTCCTGCTCCGCTTTCAGATCCAGCAGGCTCTGCTGGCGCTGGCTCAACTGCTTGCGCAGCGGCGCGTAGCGGGCGTGCAGGGCGGTAAGCTGCTGGCGCAGCGGGCGGTTCTGCGCGCAGAGCGCCATCGCCGCCGCCGTCTCCTCAAGGCTCATCTCAAGGGTGGAGAGTGGCAACGTGCGCAGGCGCTCCTGCTGACTCTGCACCCGCTGCTGCGCCGCGAGCCACTGCTTTTTCTCCTCCGCCAGCTGGCTGAAGAGCGCTCGCCAGCCGGTTAATTCACTCTGCCAGCGCTGGAAGCGGGCATGCTCGTTTAACCACGTCTCCAGGGGTTGCCGCGACGCAAGCAGCGAGGCTTGCTGCTGCGCGGCGCTGGCGCGTATCTGCGCGCGCTGTAACAGGCTGGCCTGTAAGCGAGTATTCACTTCCTCGCTCTGCGTGCGGGTACGCGTCAGGGTTTTACGCTGCTCTTCAAGCCGCTCCCACAGCGGGCGAAGCTGCTGCGCCGGTTGCGCCAGTTCAAGAGCCGCAAGCTGCGGCCTGGCGTCATTACGCGCCTGCAGCGCCTGCGCCAGCGTCGCTTTCGCCCGCCCGCGCGCCGCTTGTAGCTCCGCTTCGCGGCTGAGCCACTGCGCCTGCGCCTGCGCACTGCGCTGGGCGCTCAGCAGCGTCTGCTCTTCGTCAGTCAGTACTTGCAAACGTTGCTCAAGCTGCGCTCGCTGCTCGGTATCCAGCAGTACGACGCCCTCGGCCTGCGCGCGCAGCTGTTCCAGCTCGCCTTTGGCGCTTTTATGCTTCTCAAACACCATCGCCGAAATCTGCCCGTAGATCTCGGTGCCGGTCAACTCCTCGAGCAGTTCGGCGCGCTCGCGCGGTTTGGCATTGAGGAATGCGGCGAACTGCCCCTGCGAGAGCAGCATGGAGCGGGTGAAACGACCATAATCCAGCCCGGTGAGGGAGGCGGTGAGATCGAGCTTATCTTTGACCTTATCGGCGAGGATCTTCCCCGTTTCGCAGAGCGCCAGCTCGACGCGCGGGGCCTGCAAATTGCCATCCGCCAGCCCGCGGGCGCGCGTCTGGCTCCAGAAGGCGCGATAGGCCACCCCTTTGACTTCAAACTCCACCTCCGCCAGACACTCGGCGGTATCGCGGGTCATCAGGTCGTTTTGCGACTGTGACAGGGTGCTGAGGCGCGGCGTTTCGTGATAGAGAGCGAGGCAGATGGCATCCAGCAGGGTGGTTTTCCCGGCCCCGGTGGCACCGGTAATGGCGAACAGCCCGTTGCTGGCGAAGGGCTCTTCGGTAAAGTCGATTTTCCACTCGCCTTTCAACGAGTTGATATTTTTCAGCCGTAAACTGAGGATCTTCATGCGTCGTTCTCCTCATCCAGTGCCTGGCGGGTCTCGCTGAACAGCGTATGTAAGCGCGCACTCTGCATCGCGTCGAGCTCCTCCTGCGCCAGCCTGCGGTCAAAAACCTCTTCCACTTTTAACTCGCTCAATGTTTCACGCAGCTCACCGGCGAGCAGACGGTCGCGCAGTTCGCGGCTGCGGCGCACCAGCAGCACTTCGACCGGCAGATCTTCCGTCACCTGCTGGATTTTGCGCTGCATATCGACCAGATAATCGCTGCTGACAATCTCAATATCGAGCCACACTGGCGGCGTGCTGGGCGCATCGCGCCACTGCTCAAGCTGACGGCAGATATCGGCAAACTCGCCCTTAATCACCGCCAGCGGCTGAGTGGCGGGCACGTCAAGCGTGGTCACCTCTGCCAGCTTGCCGTCAGCAAATGTCACCAGATTGACGCCTTTACTTTTTCCGGTCTCATCAAAGCTGAGGGGAATCGGCGAGCCGCAGTAGCGAATATGCTCCGTGCCGCCGATTTTCTGCGCGCGATGGATATGGCCGAGCGCGATGTAATCCGCCGGGGGAAAGTTTTGTGCAGGGAAAGCATCCAGCGTGCCGATATAAATATCACGCACCGCGTCACTTTTACTGGCGCCGACGGTAGTCAAATGGCCGCTGGCGATAATCGGTAACGGCTTATCGCCGCGCAGGTCGCAGGCGGCCTGATACTGCTGCTGGTAGTAGTCGGTGATGGCTGCCAGCAGGTGCTGCTGTTTTTGCTGCCCGGACATCCCCGCCTGGCTGACGGTAATGTCGCGCGGGCGCAGAAAGGGCACCGGGCAGAAGACCGCGCCGGGTTCGCCGTCGCGGCGATAGAGTAGAAACGGCGCAACGCCTGCGCTGGCAACCACGGTGGTGTTGAGATAAGCGAGGATCTCTTTTGATTCATTGAGGGTCGCCACAGAGTCATGGTTGCCTGCCAGCACGATTAGCTGGCAGCCGGTGCGCTGCAAATTGACCACAAAGCGGTTATAGAGTTCGCGGGCGTAACTTGGTGGCGATCCGGTATCGAAAATGTCGCCCGCCACCACGATAGCGTCGACCTGCTGCTGCTCGGCCGTGGTTAACAGCCAGTCCAGAAAAGCGCTGTGCTCGGCGGCGCGGCTTTTGCTGTAAAAGTTTTGGCCGAGATGCCAGTCCGATGTGTGAAGAATGCGCATAGTGGTCCCGTGGCAAAAAAGCATAACGGCGATTATAAACATTAAGCGGGTCAGGGACATCGCCTGGCGCAAATTTGCGTTGTCACAATCGCGCGGGCTGGGTCATATAGCGGTCATGTTATTCATAAATCTGTCATAAAACTGACGCATAATGGCGACGCTATTTATACTGCAGACTAATTAATACAGGGCGAATGATGGCGAGACGAATTCTGGTCGTGGAAGACGAAGCACCGATCCGTGAAATGGTGTGCTTTGTGCTCGAACAAAATGGTTTTCAGCCGGTTGAAGCTGAAGATTTTGACAGCGCGGTAAACCAGCTTAATGAACCCTGGCCGGATCTGGTGCTGCTGGACTGGATGTTACCCGGCGGGTCCGGCATTCAATTTATCAAGCACCTGAAGCGCGAAGCGATGACCCGCGATATTCCGGTGATGATGCTCACCGCGCGCGGTGAAGAGGAAGATCGCGTTCGTGGCCTTGAGACGGGCGCTGATGACTACATCACCAAGCCCTTCTCGCCGAAAGAGCTGGTGGCGCGCATTAAAGCCGTGATGCGCCGCATTTCGCCAATGGCGGTGGAAGAGGTGATTGAGATGCAGGGCTTAAGCCTTGATCCCTCCTCCCATCGCGTTATGACCGGCGAAAACCCCCTCGATATGGGCCCCACCGAATTTAAACTCTTACACTTCTTTATGACTCACCCGGAGCGCGTTTACAGCCGCGAACAGCTGCTGAACCACGTCTGGGGCACCAATGTCTATGTTGAAGACAGAACCGTAGACGTGCATATTCGTCGTCTGCGTAAAGCGCTGGAAGGGAGTGGACACGACCGGATGGTGCAGACGGTACGCGGCACGGGATATCGTTTTTCGACCCGTTTCTGAAATTTGACAGGAGTGTGACGCGTGCTGGAAAGGCTGTCATGGAAAAGGCTGGTGCTGGAGCTCCTCCTTTGTTGTATCCCCGCCTTTATTCTGGGCGCGATGTTCGGCTATCTGCCGTGGTTTTTGCTGGCGGCAGTGACCGGGCTTCTGATCTGGCACTTCTGGAATCTGCTGCGTCTCTCCTGGTGGCTATGGGTCGATAAAAGCATGACGCCGCCGCCCGGCACCGGCAGCTGGGAGCCGCTGCTCTACGGCCTGCACCAGATGCAGATGCGCAATAAAAAGCGCCGCCGCGAGTTGGGCAACCTGATCAAACGCTTTCGCAGCGGCGCCGAGTCGCTGCCGGATGCGGTGGTATTGACCACGGAAGAGGGGATGATCTTCTGGTGTAACGGCCTTGCGCAACAGCTGCTGGGGCTGCGCTGGCCCGATGATAACGGGCAGAACATCCTCAACCTGCTGCGCTACCCCGAATTTACCCAATACCTGAAAAGCCAGTCCTTCAGCAAACCGCTCAATCTGGTGCTTAACAACGGTCGCCACCTGGAGATCCGCGTAATGCCCTACAGCGAACAACAACTGCTGATGGTGGCGCGTGATGTCACGCAGATGCACCAGCTGGAAGGGGCCAGACGCAACTTCTTCGCTAACGTCAGCCATGAGCTGCGCACACCGCTGACGGTGTTGCAGGGCTACCTTGAGATGATGCAGGAGCAGACGCTGGAAGGCGCGCCGCGTGAAAAAGCGTTACACACCATGCGCGAGCAAACCTCGCGGATGGAGGGGCTGGTGCGCCAGCTTCTGACCCTGTCAAAAATCGAAGCGGCGCCGACGCACGGCGCAAACGAAGTGATTGATGTGCCGATGATGCTGCGCGTGGTGGAGCGGGAAGCGCAAACCCTCAGCCAGCAGAAACAGAGCTTTAGCTTTGAAATCGACAGCCAGTTGAAAGTTCTGGGCAGTGAAGAGCAACTGCGCAGCGCCATCTCAAACCTGGTCTACAACGCGGTGAATCACACCCCCGCCGGGACGCACATTATCGTGCGCTGGCAGCCGGTGGCGCACGGCGCTGAGTTCAGCGTTGAGGATAATGGGCCGGGGATCGCCGCCGAGCATATTCCACGCCTCACCGAGCGTTTCTACCGCGTGGATAAAGCGCGCTCGCGCCAGACCGGCGGTAGCGGGCTTGGGCTGGCGATAGTCAAACATGCGGTTAATCACCACGACAGCCGCCTTGATATCAGCAGCACGCCGGGCAAAGGGACGCGTTTTAGCTTTGTCCTGCCGGAACGCCTGATTGCCAAAAACGCCCACCTATAACCACCTTGTCAGCTTATCTTTCCGGCGGCTCGTGACGGCGAGCCGCTCTGCCTCGCCTCATCCCGCGCCTGCAACGTAGTTTGTACGGTTGTTGCTTTTTTGTTCGCACGATCAGCCACGTGTTTTTCTGATAAATAGAGTTTTTCACTGGCTGGATTCTACTGTTTAGTATAACTATCTGGTTTTGCGATCCCGACTTGCCTTCAAACGTTATAAGCGTTTAAATTGCGCCCCATGCATTGTCAGACCGACTGTGTTTGCGTGGTAAACCGAAAAACTATTCTTCGCCACGCAGTGCATTAAGCATTTCCCGCTGATTTAACGCGTTAATGATGCGTTATTGTCCGGTGCGGAGAGGCTAATTATTCAACATATTTACGACACCACATCCACAGGCAGTAAACATTATGACCCATCACTTAAAACCGCGTGACATCATCGCGCTGGGCTTTATGACCTTCGCACTGTTTGTTGGTGCAGGTAACATTATTTTTCCTCCCATGGTCGGCTTACAGGCGGGTGAATTCGTCTGGACGGCGGCGCTGGGCTTCCTGATTACTGCAGTAGGCCTGCCGGTGCTAACGGTAGTTGCGCTGGCGAAAGTGGGCGGCGGTATTGATAGCCTTAGCACCCCGATTGGCAAAGTCGCCGGCGTGCTGCTGGCAACGGTCTGCTATCTGGCCGTGGGGCCGCTGTTCGCCACGCCGCGTACCGCAACCGTTTCGTTTGAAGTGGGCATCGCGCCGCTGACCGGCGACGGCTCTATGGCGCTGCTGATCTACAGCCTGGTCTACTTTGCGCTGGTGATCCTGGTCTCTCTCTATCCGGGCAAACTGCTTGATACCGTTGGCAATTTTCTCGCACCGCTGAAAATCATCGCCCTGACGATTCTGGCAATCGCCGCGCTTGTGTGGCCAGCCGGCCCGATCAGCCACGCGCTGGAAGCCTACCAGACCGCGCCGTTCTCTAACGGTTTCGTCAATGGCTACCTGACGATGGACACCCTCGGCGCGATGGTCTTCGGGATTGTTATCGTTAATGCCGCCCGTTCGCGCGGCGTAACCGAAGCGCGTCTGTTGACCCGCTACACCGTCTGGGCGGGCCTGATGGCCGGTGTTGGCCTGACGCTGCTCTACCTGGCGCTCTTCCGCCTCGGCTCCGACAGCGCGACGCTGGTCGATCAGTCTGTTAACGGCGCGGCGATTCTGCATGCCTACGTCCAGCACACCTTTGGTGGTGCGGGCAGCTTCCTGCTGGCGGCGCTGATCTTCATCGCCTGCCTGGTGACGGCGGTTGGCCTGACCTGCGCCTGCGCAGAGTTCTTCGCCCAGTACCTGCCGCTCTCTTATCGTGCGCTGGTCTTTATCCTCGGCATCTTCTCAATGGCGGTCTCAAACCTCGGTCTGAGCCACCTGATCCAGATTTCGATTCCGGTGCTGACCATGATCTATCCGCCGTGTATCGTGCTGGTGGTCTTGAGCTTTACCCGCTCTTTCTGGCATTGTTCCACCCGCGTAATTGCGCCGACCATGTTTATCAGCCTGCTTTTTGGTATCCTTGACGGCGTGAAAGCCTCCGCGTTTGCTGAGCACCTTCCGCTCTGGACACAGCGCTTACCGCTGGCGGAGCAGGGCCTGGCCTGGCTGTTGCCGAGCCTGGTGATGGTGGTTCTGGCCGCTATCTGGGATCGCGCGGCGGGACGTCAGGTGACTTCCAGCGCGCATTAACAGCAGCAAGCACGGTTTGTTGAACCACGGGGTAGCGCACTCCGTGGTTTTTTATTTTTTGTGATGAATAACGGCAGTGGAAACGATGGAAAGTACGAATAAGCTGAAGCGTGGGCTAAGCACCCGCCACATTCGCTTTATGGCGCTGGGTTCAGCGATCGGCACCGGGCTGTTTTACGGCTCCGCGGACGCCATCAAAATGGCCGGGCCCAGCGTGTTGCTGGCCTACATTATCGGCGGGGTCGCGGCGTATATCATTATGCGTGCGCTGGGCGAGATGTCCGTGCACAACCCCTCCGCCAGCTCCTTCTCACGCTATGCGCAGGAAAACCTCGGCCCGCTGGCCGGTTATATCACTGGCTGGACCTACTGCTTTGAAATTCTGATTGTCGCCATCGCCGACGTCACCGCCTTCGGCATCTATATGGGCGTCTGGTTCCCGACGGTGCCGCACTGGATCTGGGTGTTGAGCGTGGTGCTGCTGATCTGCGCTATCAACCTGATGAGCGTAAAAGTCTTCGGCGAGCTGGAGTTCTGGTTCTCCTTCTTTAAAGTCGCCACCATTATCATCATGATCGCCGCCGGTTTCGGCATCATCATCTGGGGTATCGGCAACGGCGGGCAGCCGACCGGCATCAGCAATCTCTGGAGCCACGGTGGCTTCTTCAGTAACGGCTGGCTGGGCACGGTAATGGCGCTGCAAATGGTGATGTTCGCCTACGGCGGCATCGAAATCATCGGTATCACCGCCGGTGAAGCGGAAGAGCCGGAGAAGTCGATTCCGCGCGCCATCAACTCGGTGCCGATGCGTATTCTGGTGTTTTATGTCGGCACGCTGTTCGTGATTATGTCGATCTACCCGTGGAACCAGGTGGGCACCAACGGTAGCCCGTTTGTGCTGACCTTCCAGCATATGGGCATCACCTTTGCCGCCAGCATCCTGAACTTTGTCGTGCTGACCGCTTCCCTGTCGGCGATCAACAGCGATGTGTTTGGTGTCGGGCGTATGCTGCACGGCATGGCGGAGCAGGGCAGTGCGCCGAAAATGTTCGCCAAAACCTCCCGCCGCGGCATTCCGTGGGTAACGGTGCTGGTGATGACGCTGGCGCTGCTGATGGCGGTCTATCTCAACTACATCATGCCGGAGAATGTCTTCCTGGTGATTGCCTCGCTGGCGACCTTCGCGACGGTATGGGTGTGGATTATGATCCTGCTGTCGCAGATTGGTTTCCGCCGTCGCCTCTCGGTGGATGAAGTGAAAGCGCTGAAGTTTAAAGTGCCGGGCGGCGTGGCGACTACCGTTGCCGGGCTGATCTTCCTGGTGTTTATCATCGCGCTGATTGGCTGGCACCCGGAAACCCGCATTTCGCTCTATGTCGGCTTTGCATGGATTGTACTGCTGCTGATTGGCTGGGCGTTTAAGCGCCGGACGTAATCTCCGGTAGCGTCGTTTTCCTTCGTAGGCCGGGTAAGGCGCAGCCGCCACCCGGCGCTGTGCCTGATGGCGCTACGCTTATCAGGCCTACGATCTCTGCGCATTTAAACGCTGACGTAAATTCTCTGGCGTTATTGTTTCGCCCTTGTAGGCCGGGTAAGGCGTAGCCGCCACCCGGCGCTGTGCCTGATGGCGCTGCGCTTATCAGGCCTACGATTTCTCCCCCATTTTTTCCGTCTTATCTCTGCGCCCCGTCTCTCAACCCCTTAAAAAATTTGAAAGAAGGAGGCGTGCCGGGCCGAACGTTGGCTACAGTGATCCTGATTACGTAAAGGGGATCGTTGATGTTGAATGCATGGCACCTGCCCGTCGCGCCGTTTGTCAAAGCGCACCAGCAGCAATTAATCATTAACCTCTGGCTGCGCGGCACGGATTTACCGTCGCGCGTCACGCTGCGAATTGAGATCGATAACGAAGAGACGCCGGTTGCAATGCACCGCGCGCGCAACACCGCCAATAATGGCGTCACCCTCTGGCGCGCCGCCATTGATATCAGCAACGGCCAGCCGCGCCGCCGCTACAGTTTTAAGCTGCTGTGGGACGATCGCCAGCTCTGGTTTACCCCGCAGGGCTTTAGCCGCTTCCCGCCCGCCAGGCTTGAGCAGTTTGCCATCGATGCGCCCGATGAAGGCCCGACGTGGGTCGCCGATCAGGTCTTCTACCAAATCTTCCCGGATCGCTTTGCCCGTAGCGAAGCACGCACCGCACAGCAGGACCAGCGTTACTGGCACCATGCCGCAGGGCGCGAAATTCGTTTTTGTGACTGGGATGAGCCGCTTACCGGCGAGGCGGGCGGGTCGACCTTTTACGGCGGCGATCTGGACGGTATCAGCGAAAAGCTGCCGTACCTGAAAAAGCTCGGCGTCACCGCGCTCTACCTCAACCCGGTGTTTGTCGCGCCCAGCGTGCATAAATATGACACCGAAGATTACCGCCACGTCGACCCGCAGTTTGGCGGCGACGAGGCGCTGCTGCGTCTGCGCCATAACACCCAGGAGAACGGCATACGCCTGATCCTCGACGGCGTCTTTAACCACACCGGCGACTCCCATGCCTGGTTTGACCGCCATAACCGCGCCACCGGCGGGGCCTGCCATAACCCCGATTCGCGCTGGCGCAGTTGGTACAACTTTGATGAGAATGGCTACGCCCATGACTGGCTGGGCTACGCCAGCCTGCCGAAACTCGACTACCGCTCTTCGTCGCTGATTGAGGAGATCTATCAGGGTGAGGAGAGCATTGTGCGCCACTGGCTGAAAGCGCCGTGGAATATGGACGGCTGGCGGCTTGACGTGGTGCATATGCTGGGTGAAAACGGCGGGGCGCGAAATAACCTGCATCATGTAAGCGGCATCACCCGGGCGGCGAAAGAGACCCAGCCGCAGGCCTATGTAGTGGGCGAACACTTTGGTGACGCGCGCCAGTGGCTGCAGGCGGATGCGGAAGATGCGGCGATGAACTACCGCGGCTTTACGCTGCCGGTGTGGGCGTTTCTCGCCAATACCGATATCTCCCTCGATCCGCAGAGTATCGATGCCCAGACCTGCGCCGCGTGGATGGATAACTACCGCGCTGCGCTTTCGCATCAGCAGCAGCTACGGATGTTTAACCAGCTCGATAGCCACGATACGCCGCGCTTCAAAACCATTCTTGGCAAGGATATCGCCCGCCTGCCGCTGGCGGTGGTGTGGCTCTTCTGCTGGCCCGGTACGCCGTGCATCTACTACGGTGATGAAGTGGGGCTGGATGGCGCGAACGATCCCTTCTGCCGCAAGCCCTTCCCGTGGGATAAAACGCAGCAGGATAGCCACCTGCTGGCGCTCTACCAGCGGATGACGAAGCTGCGCGCCCGCAGCCAGGCGCTGCGTCACGGTGGCTGTCTGGTGGTCTATGCCCGGCAGGATGTGCTGGTTTTTCTGCGCGTTTATCGCCAGCAGCGGGTGCTGATTGCCATCAACCGTGGCGAGGCGTGTGACGTAGTGCTGGAAGATTCACCGCTGCTGCAAGCGAAACAGTGGCGGCTTCTGGAAGGTACAGGTAACCTACAGGACGGCGTGCTGACGCTTTCAGCTATCAGCGCTTCTGTCTGGTCTGCCTCCTGAGCCTGCGTGCGGGGAGGCGGGCGTAACGTCTCCCCTTTAGCGAAGGCGAAAGTACATGGATGGTCTTCTGATATTCGGTGTCATCGTGCTGATTCTGGCGCTGGTCGTGGTGCCGATAATGGCGATTGTCGCCTGGCGGCGCAGCCTTGCCACGCAGGTCGAACTGCAACTGCTGCGCCAGCGCGTCAGCATACTCGAACAACGGGCAATTGTGCCTGCGGCAAGCGAGGAGCCGGCCGTTGAGCCGATAAACGAGCCGGTAAGCGCAGCGCCTGAGGTGCCACCGCCACCGCCACCTCCTGAGCCGCAGCCGATTGCGGCAAGCGAAATCACCCCTGCACAGCCGCAACCCGCACCCAATGTCTGGGGACGCAAAGTCGCGACGGCAGAGCCGACGCCTGCACCTGTGGTGCGCGAACGTGAAGAGGCGAAAGCATCGGATGGCGAATCCTGGGGCGTGGTTACCGCGCTGGTGCGCTGGTTTATGCAAGGCAACCCGTTGGCGAAACTTGGCGTGGTGCTGCTCTTTATCGGTCTCTCTTTCCTGCTGCGTTACAGCGTCGAATATGCGCTCTTCCCGCTGGAGTTACGGCTTGTCGCCGTGGCGGTTGTCGCGCTGGTGCTGCTGGTTCTCGGCTGGCGATTGCGGCATAAACAGACGGTCTTTGCCCTTATTCTGCAGGGCGGGGCGGTCGGCGCACTCTATCTCACGGTGTTTGGCGCGTTTCGCCTCTGGCAGATGCTGCCGATGACGCTCGCCTTTGCGCTGCTGATTGTGATCTGCGCCGCGAGCGTCGGGCTTGCGGTGCTGCAACGCGCGCTGAGCCTGGCGCTGCTGGCAAGCCTCGGCGGCTATCTCGCGCCGATCCTGCTCTCAACCGGCGGCGGGAGCCATATCGCGCTCTTCTCGTTCTATCTTCTGCTCTCCGTCGGTATTCTCGCCATCAGCGTATGGCAGCACTGGCGCGAGCTGAATATCCTCGGCATGTTCTTCACTTTTGGCGTGGCCGCCCTGTGGGGCATTGCCAGCTATCGCCCGGAAGATTACCTCAGCTGCCAGCTCTTCCTGATCGCTAATCTGCTGATTTTCGGCGTCTTCAGCGTCGGCCTTTCCCTGCGCGCCCAGCGCCGGGGCGAACGCATTATTGACGGTGTGCTGCTGTTTGCACCGCCGCTGGCGGGTTTTGGCATGCAGTACGCCATGACCCAGCACTGGACCTACGGCCCGGCGTTCAGCGCCCTTGGGTTTGGTCTCTTCTACCTGACGCTGGCCGCCGTTGCCCTTAAACGCTTCCCGGCTGCCGGTAAACCGCTGGTGCTCGCCGCGCTGGCGCTGGGCGGCGCGTTCGCTACGCTCGCTATTCCGCTGGCATTGTCCGCGCGCTGGACGGCGATGGCCTGGTCACTTGAGGGGCTGGGCGTGCTGTGGCTCGGTGTGCAGCAACAGCAGCGCCGCATGAGCTACAGCGGCACTGCATTGTTACTGCTGGCGCTCTTTAGTGCGCTGTGGGCCGCCGCTGACGGCATCAATGCGCTCTCGACGCTGATGATCTTTGCCGTACTCAGCGCAAGCTGGCTGATTGGCGCGTGGCTGTGGCGCACTCTTCGCCGCGAGGGGAGCCGGCTGCTGCTGGCGGGCGGTATCCTCTTCTGGATTGTCGCACTGGCGGGCGCGGCAGAGCTGATACTGCCGCAGTCGATGCAGGTGGGCTTTGGTCTGCTGCTACTGGTGGCGCTCTCTGTATGGCTATGGCGTGCAGGCAGCCTGCGTTTTGCCTGGCCGGAGCTTGGGCTTGCCCAGTGGTTACTGTGGCCAGCGATGGCGCTGTTAATCGGCGAGCGTCTGGTTGCTCAGGGGCACCTGCTGGCCTCTGGCTGGCAAAACCTGGTCTGGTGCGTGGCGCTGCCTTCCGCGCTATTACTGCTGCGTAAAGCGGGCAGCGCGCTGTTACCGCGCCTGTCGCAAGGGCTGCACATCTCCCTTTTCTGGCTACTGTTGATCGCGGCTGGTAGCGAGTTGTGGTGGTTTGTAGACGCGCTGCCGTGGGGTAACGCGCCGTGGCGCTGGGGGCTGCCGATGGCGGCGGGCGGCGCGGTGATTATGCTGACGCTGGCGGCGGTGCGCCGTAATCTGTGGCCGTTCCGCGTCTGGCCTGCGCTTTATGGCGCGCAGGCGCTGGCACCGCTGGTGCCGCTGCTCATCATCGCCTTGCTGTTTGCCAACCTGAACGACGGCAAGGTGATGGGCATGCCGTACCTGCCGCTGCTCAATCCGATGGAAGAGGGCGCGGCGTTCGCGCTGCTCGGCGTGTGGCTCTATACCCAGTTCGCCTGGAAACACTATCCCCATTTCGCGCCCGATCTCTGGAGCGCCCGCCCGTGGGCGCTCGCTGCGCTGGCTTTCTGGTGGCTGAATGGCATCCTGCTGCGCGCGCTCTCCTGTTATGGCGAGGTGACGTGGAGTGCGGAAAGCCTGTGGGCGTCGCGGCTTATCCAGACGACGTTTGCTCTCTTCTGGATGCTGATTGCGCTGGTGGTGATGATCCGCGCGACGCGTCGGCAGGCCCGCCAGCAGTGGCTGGTTGGTGGAGGGTTACTGGGCGTTGTGCTGTTGAAACTGATGCTGGTCGACAGCGCGGGCGGCGGCGGGCTGGCGCGCGCCATCGCCTTTATCGGCGTCGCGGTGCTGGTGCTGATTGTGGGCTATTTTTCACCCCTGCCGCCCAAAGCGGCGCGGGCAGAGAACGAGGGAGAAGGACAATGAAAAGGCTGTACGGATTACTGTTAAGTACGCTGCTTTGCACCCCGGCGGGCGCTGCAGATCTCCCTGAAAAACCGCAGGATTATGCCCGTGGCGTAATGCTGGATGTGCCGCAGCCCTCCTCATGGTATCGCGTCGATCTGCCCCAGGAGGTCTATGCCCATAGCGCATGGCCAGATCTGCGCGATGTGCGGGTGTTTAACCAGGACGGTGAGCGGGTACCGTTCGCTCTTGAAACGCAAAGTACCAAAACCACGACTCCTGAAGCGGTGCCGCTGCGCGTCTTTCCGCTGGATGCGTCGCCCGCAGGCGGCGCGGCACAGGAGGAGAATGTTGTGCGCCTCCAGGCGCCGTCCGGGGTAGAGATCCGTATTGAAGGTGACGCCTCAAAACCGGTCGGGAAGAGCTATTTGTTGGTGCTGCCTTCTACTCTGCCCAACACGTTTACTCTTGGCGAGATCAAACTCGGCTGGCAGGAAAACGGCCAGAACTGGCGCAGCAAAGTCTCCGTCCTGGTGAGCCGCGATATGCGCAGCTGGGATACGTTGCAGGATGATGCTCCGGTGATGGCGCTGGCGAGCGGGAACGACAAGCTCAGGCTCGATCGTATACAGCTCCCGAAAATGCAGTTACCCGATGGCAGCCATTATCTGCTGCTGGTGTTTGATACGCCAAACCTGCCGGTCACCATCTCCGAGGCGACAGCCATGCCTGGCCACCAGCCTGCACCGCTAGAGAAAATGGAGATGACCGGCAACGGGCGGCAGATTTCACCGACCGAGGCGCAATATCAATGGCCGCAGCCACAGCCGTTCCGCTCACTCTCGGTTGGCTTTAACGACGATGCGGTGTTGCCGGCAGAGATTGCCATTCGCCGCACAGCTACCTCACCGTGGCAGCCGCTGACCAAAACCGTGCTCTGGCAACGTAACGGGCAGCGATCCGCACCGGTGGAACTGGCGGGCGAGACGGTACAGGCGGTGCGCATCACCACGCTGGACGCGCGATTGCCTGATACGCTTCCTGAGGTCTCCGGCAGCCGCGATCGGCTGGCGCTGGTGTTTAACGCCCAGGGGAAAGGGCCGTTTATGCTGGCGTGGGGAAATAAAGCGGCACAGCCTGCCGCCGTCACGCCGGATACGCTGATCCCGCCGGATCTGCGTAAGCAGCTCGATCCCGCGTCGATTCCTGATGCGTTTGTGGGAGAAAACGTCAAGCTGGGTGGAGAGGCGCGCATGACGGCGACCTCCGTCACCGAACAGCAGGGGATGTGGAAAACGTTGCTGGTGTGGGGGGCTTTAGTGCTGGGCGTCGCGGTGCTGGCGTGGATGGCGATCCGCATCTGGCGCGAAGCGCAGAGCCGCTAAGGTGTGACACCGATAAAGTGCCGGATGGCGCTGCGCTTATCCGGCCTACAAAACCTGCGTTGCACCATCTTGTAGGCCGGATAAGGCGTAAGCCGCCATCCGGCAATGCAGACCGCACTTAACCCGTAGGCCGGATAAGGCGCGAGCCGCCATCCGGCGATGCAGATCGCACCCAACCCGTAGGCCGGATAAGACGTAAGCCGCCATCCGGCAATGCCATGCCAAACGTGACGATGTTTACAACGTCCCCGCCTGCGCCTGCGCCATCATGCGTGGGTAAAACGTCCAGAACTGCGTTTCCAGCGCGTGATAATTGGCATCAAGATCCAGCCATGAGTCACGCAACGCCTCCAGCCGCGGACGGCGGCTCGCCATGCCGTTGAGCACATTCTGGATAAACGCCATTTCGCCGTAGCGCTCCATCCAGCGCTCCGACCATAAGTAATTGTTCAGATTGATAAAACGCGGCGGCGAATCGGGCAGAATAGTTGCCACCTGCGAATGGGCGTAGCGGATAAAATCCACCAGTTCGATATCGGGCGAAACCTTTGCCCAGTGGCGCGAGAGGAAGTGGTCCCACATCACATCAAGCGTAATCGGTGCAACCCGCCGGGTTTCGGGGCGAAACCACTCGCGGGCGACCTTCACCTCCGGCAGATTGTCGGTCAGCACATCAATACGGCGATGCATATGGATCCCCGCCACTACCTCCGGTGCATAGAGGTTTTCCGGGTTGCCGCGAACAAAATCCGCCAGCAGGTTACCGGCAAGGGAGCTGTTCGCCAGGTGGGCAAGGTGCAGGTGTGCTAAAAAATTCATCTCTATTATTTATCCAAAAGCGGCTAACGGTTGCAGCGAAGGGGCGTGGGCACTAGACTACCCGCCTCTTATTTTATGTCTCGAGTCAGTGTCATGCGCGTTACCGATTTCTCCTTTGAGTTACCCGAATCCCTGATTGCCCACTATCCACAGCCTGAGCGCAGCAGCTGTCGCTTACTGTCGCTGGATGGCCCAACAGGCGCGCTGACGCACGGTACTTTCACCGATCTGCTCGATAAGCTCAACCCGGGCGACCTGCTGGTGTTCAACAACACCCGCGTTATTCCGGCGCGTCTGTTCGGGCGTAAAGCCAGCGGCGGCAAGATTGAAGTGCTGGTTGAGCGCATGCTCGACGATAAACGTATTCTGGCACATATTCGCGCCTCAAAAGCGCCGAAGCCGGGTGCCGAGCTGCTGCTGGGCGACGCGGAAGATATTCAGGCTACCATGGTCGCCCGCCACGACGCGCTGTTTGAAGTGGAATTCCACGATGAGCGCCCGGTGCTCGATATTCTCAACACCATCGGCCATATGCCGCTGCCGCCCTATATCGATCGCCCGGATGAAGACGCCGACCGCGAACTCTATCAAACGGTCTATAGCCAGAAGCCTGGTGCCGTTGCCGCGCCGACCGCAGGCCTGCACTTTGATGAGCCGCTGCTTGAGCGCCTGCGCAAGAAAGGCATTGAAATGGCTTTTGTCACGCTGCACGTCGGTGCCGGCACCTTCCAGCCGGTGCGCGTTGATAGCATCGAAGATCACATCATGCACTCCGAATATGCCGAAGTGCCGCAAGAGGTGGTTGATGCGGTGCTGGCGGCAAAAGCGCGCGGCAACCGCGTCGTGGCAGTCGGCACGACCTCCGTGCGATCGCTTGAGAGCGCCGCACAGGCGGCAAAAGCGGATCTGATCGAACCCTTCTTCGGCGACACGCAAATCTTTATCTATCCGGGCTATCAATACAAAGTGATTGATGCGCTGGTGACCAACTTCCACCTGCCGGAATCGACGCTGATCATGCTGGTCTCTGCGTTTGCCGGGTATCAACACACCATGAATGCGTACCGCGCCGCAGTTGCTGAAAAATATCGCTTTTTTAGTTACGGGGACGCGATGTTTATCACGTACAATCCGCAGGCGATTTTAGAGCGCCCTTAACAGGGCTATTTTACGTGCCCTTCTGGACCCGGGCAGTGCCCGCGTCCAGAGTGGCTGCGCCAATAACGCCTTGCGTGCGGATTGGTCAATTCGAGGTTGTGGAGTGAATCCGCAACAGAGAGTAATCATCAGACTGTCTATCTGGTGTTGGAGAAAAGATGAAATTCGAACTGGATACCACCGACGGACGCGCCCGCCGCGGCCGGCTGGTGTTTGAGCGCGGCGTGGTTGAAACGCCGGCGTTTATGCCTGTTGGCACCTACGGCACCGTGAAAGGGATGACCCCGGAAGAGGTCGAAGCCACCGGTGCGCAGATCATTCTGGGTAACACCTTTCACCTCTGGCTGCGTCCCGGCCAGGAGATCATGAAGCTGCACGGCGATCTGCACGACTTTATGCAGTGGAAAGGGCCAATCCTTACCGATTCCGGCGGCTTCCAGGTGTTCAGCCTCGGCGATATCCGCAAAATCACCGAAGCGGGCGTTCACTTCCGTAACCCGATCAATGGCGATCCGATCTTCCTCGATCCGGAAAAGTCGATGGAGATTCAGTACGATCTCGGCTCCGATATCGTGATGATCTTTGACGAGTGTACGCCGTACCCGGCGGATTGGGATTACGCCAAACGCTCAATGGAGATGTCTCTGCGCTGGGCAAAACGTAGCCGCGACCGCTTTGACGGGCTTGGCAACAAAAACGCGCTGTTCGGCATTATTCAGGGCAGTGTTTACGAAGATTTACGCGATATCTCCGTCAAAGGTCTGGTAGAGATAGGCTTTGATGGCTACGCTGTCGGCGGTCTTGCTGTGGGCGAACCGAAAGAGGATATGCACCGCATTCTGGAGCACGTCTGTCCGCAGATCCCCGCAGACAAACCGCGTTACCTGATGGGCGTAGGTAAACCGGAAGATCTGGTCGAAGGCGTGCGTCGCGGCATCGACATGTTCGACTGCGTCATGCCGACGCGTAACGCGCGTAACGGCCACCTGTTCGTAACCAACGGCGTGGTGAAAATCCGTAACGCAAAATATAAGAGCGACACCAGCCCGCTCGATGCCGAGTGTGATTGCTACACCTGTCGCAATTATTCGCTCGCCTACTTGCATCATCTCGATCGTTGCAACGAAATACTGGGCGCGCGTCTCAATACCATTCATAACCTGCGCTACTATCAGCGCTTAATGGCTGGTTTACGCAAGGCTATTGAAGAGGGTAAATTAGAGAGCTTCGTAGCAGATTTTTACCAGCGTCAGGGTCGACCGGTTCCACCTTTGAACGTTGATTAATTTAATAATGAGGGAATTTGAATGAGCTTTTTTATTTCTGACGCGGTAGCGGCAGCAGGCGCACCGTCACAGGGCAGCCCGATGTCTCTGATCCTGATGCTGGTAGTATTTGGTCTGATTTTCTATTTCATGATCCTGCGCCCGCAGCAAAAACGTACCAAAGAGCATAAAAAGCTGATGGACTCCATCGCGAAAGGCGATGAAGTGCTGACCAACGGTGGCCTGGTTGGGCGCGTAACCAAAGTAGCGGAAACCGGCTACATTGCTATCGCACTGAACGACACCACTGAAGTGGTAATCAAACGTGACTTCGTAGCTGCCGTTCTGCCGAAAGGCACCATGAAGGCGCTGTAATTTTCGTTTTTCCCAAAGGGAACTGCCGTGTTAAACCGTTATCCTTTGTGGAAGTACATCATGCTGGTCGTCGTCCTTATCGTCGGCCTGCTTTACGCACTTCCCAACCTCTATGGTGAGGATCCGGCTGTTCAGATCTCTGGCGCGCGCGGTGTCGCCGCCAGCGAACAAACTCTGATCCAGGTCCGGAACGAACTAACAAAAGAAAAGATCAGCTGGAAATCTGTGGCGATGGAAGAGGGCACGGTACTTGCTCGCTTTGAATCGACCGACACCCAGCTGCGCGCCCGCGAAGTCCTGCTTAGCGCATTAGGCGACAAGTATGTTGTCGCGCTCAACCTCGCACCGGCAACGCCTCGCTGGCTCTCCCTCCTGAAAGCGGAACCGATGAAACTCGGCCTCGACTTGCGTGGCGGGGTTCACTTCCTGATGGAAGTGGATATGCAAACGGCACTGGGCAAATTGCAGGAACAGAATATCGACAGCCTGCGCAGCGATCTGCGGGAAAAAGGCATTCCTTACTCCACCGTGCGTAAGGAAGATAACTATGGTCTTAGCATTCAGTTCCGCGACAGCGCGGCGCGCGACCAGGCGAATACCTACCTGACCGGCCGTCATCGCGATCTCGTCTTCTCTAATCAGGGCGATAACGTGCTGCGCGTGGTGATGAGCGATGCGCGCCTGAGCGAAGCCCGTGAATATGCTGTTCAGCAGAACATCAATATCCTGCGTAACCGTGTCAACCAGCTTGGCGTTGCCGAGCCGCTGGTGCAGCGCCAGGGCGCTGACCGCATCGTGGTTGAACTGCCGGGTATTCAGGATACGGCGCGCGCGAAAGAGATCCTTGGCGCGACCGCAACGCTTGAGTTCCGTCTGGTTAACACCAATGTCGATGCTTCCGCTGCGGCAAATGGTCGTATTCCGGGTGATTCCGAAGTGAAAGAGACACGTGATGGGCGGCCAGTTGTGCTCTACAAACGCGTGATCCTCACCGGCGACCACATTACCGACTCAACCTCCAGTATGGATGAGTACAACGTGCCGCAGGTGAACATTTCACTGGACAGCGCGGGCGGTAACATCATGTCTAACTTCACCAAGGACAACATCAATAAACCGATGGCGACCCTGTTTGTGGAGTACAAAGACAGCGGTAAAAAAGATGCCAACGGTCGTTCGGTACTGGTGAAGCAGGAAGAGGTGATCAACATCGCCAACATCCAGTCTCGCCTTGGTAACAGCTTCCGTATTACCGGTATCGAAAACGCCAACGAAGCACGTCAGCTTTCACTGCTGCTGCGCGCAGGTGCGTTGATTGCGCCGATTCAGATCGTGGAAGAGCGTACCATCGGTCCAACCCTTGGGGCGCAGAACATCACTCAGGGTCTGGAAGCGTGTCTGGCCGGTCTGGCAGTGTCGATCATCTTCATGCTCTTCTTCTATAAGAAGTTTGGCCTGATCGCGACTTCAGCGCTGCTGGCGAACCTGGTGCTGATTGTCGGCATTATGTCCCTGTTGCCTGGTGCAACGCTGACCATGCCAGGGATTGCGGGGATCGTGCTAACCCTTGCGGTAGCGGTGGATGCTAACGTACTGATAAACGAACGTATTAAAGAAGAGCTGAGCAACGGGCGATCCGTACAGCAGGCGATTCACGAAGGTTATCAGGGCGCGTTCTCGTCCATTTTCGATGCCAACATCACCACGTTGATCAAAGTGCTTATCCTTTACGCGGTCGGTACTGGCTCAATCAAAGGCTTTGCAATCACCACCGGTATCGGTGTGGCGACGTCCATGTTCACCGCTATTGTCGGTACCCGTGCCATCGTCAACCTGTTGTACGGCGGCAAACGCATTAACAAGCTGTCTATCTGAGGAGTGCGTTGTGGCACAGGATTATACTGTTGAACAATTGAACCATGGCCGTAAAGTCTGGGACTTTATGCGCTGGGACAACTGGGCTTTTATCATTTCCGGCGCGCTGCTGATCCTCTCCATCGTTGTGATGGGTGTTCGCGGCTTTAACTGGGGCCTGGATTTTACCGGCGGTACGGTCATCGAAATCTCGCTGGAAAAACCGGCAGATATGGACGTGATGCGCGAAGCGCTGGAGAAAGCGGGCTTCCAGGATCCACTGTTGCAGAACTTCGGTAGCAGCCGTGACATCATGGTACGCATGCCACCTGCGCAGAGCGATAACGGCGGGCAGCTGCTGGGCAGCAAAGTGGTTAGCGTGATCAATGAAGCGACCAGCCAGAATGCCGCCGTGAAGCGTATTGAGTTTGTCGGCCCGAGCGTGGGCGCGGATCTGGCACAAACCGGCGGCATGGCGCTGCTGGTAGCGCTGATCAGCATCCTTGTCTATGTCGGTTTCCGTTTTGAATGGCGTCTGGCGGCGGGCGTGGTTATTGCGCTGGCGCACGACGTCATCATTACCATGGGCGTGCTGTCGCTGTTCCAGATTGAGGTTGATCTGACCATCGTGGCCTCGCTGATGTCGGTGATCGGTTACTCGCTCAACGACAGTATCGTGGTATCGGACCGTATCCGTGAGAACTTCCGTAAGATCCGTCGCGGTACGCCGTATGAGATCTTCAACATCTCGCTGACGCAGACGCTGCATCGTACCTTGATCACCTCCGGCACAACGCTGGTGGTGATCCTGATGCTCTATCTCTTCGGTGGCGCGATGCTGAAAGGCTTCTCGCTGACGATGCTGATCGGTGTCTCTATCGGTACGGCCTCTTCTATCTATGTTGCTTCAGCGCTGGCGCTGAAACTTGGGATGAAGCGCGAGCATCTCCTGCAGCAGAAAGTGGAAAAAGAGGGGGCGGATCAGCCCTCGATTCTGCCGTAACAAACGAGCAATAATAAAAAACCGCAGCGTAAAGTTGCGGTTTTTTTTGCCTGAAATATACGTAGTGTTTATTGGTTAATTATTTTTATTTGTTATATGTATTATTTATGCAATTTTATTCACTTTTCTTGCGTTATTACTAATAAATATTCACCCTCCGCCGGGAGGTTTTTGCTAGAGTAGCCGCCACTCTCGTAACGACGATGCCACCTCAACATCCGTAAGCATGGTAATGGAAAAAAAGATCCTGATAGCAGACGATCACCCCATCTATTTAATGGGACTGCGCGCATTACTCTCACCGCTTTCCGGGCAATATCACATTGCTGACGAAGCGCTCACCACTGATGACGTAATAAGCAAACTCGAACGTGATGATATCGATATTCTGATTACCGATTTCAGTATGCCGGGGGATAAATATAACGATGGGCTTGCGCTTATGCAGCTAATAAAGCGGCGCTGGCCCGCACTGGTGATTATTGTAGTGACAATGATCAACAACCCCGGAATTGAGCGCGCGTTACGGCAACTCGGCGTACACGGCGTGCTCAGCAAAGCGGGTCTCTCAACGGAGCTGGTACATTTTATCAAAGGGCTTACCGGCGCATTTGCATCCAGCAAACCCTCCGCCGACGCACCGGCCTTGAGCGGCATCAGCCTGACGCCAAAAGAGAGTGAAGTGCTGCGTCTGCTGCTGCGCGGCTTAACGGTGAGCGATATCAGCACCCGCCTTAACCGCACCAAACAGACCGTCAGCGCACAAAAAAAGAGCGCGATGCGTAAGCTCGGCGTCACCTCCGAATATGAGCTCTATCAACAGCTGCAACAGCTTGGGCTGGTCAGCTGATTACCGACAGAAAGATGAAGAAGCCAGCAAACCTGCTCGTCACCTTTGACCCGTCGCAACAGCGGCACTTAACGCAGCAGTGCAAGCAAGATGTTCTTAATAAGATTGACGTCATTGAGGGTGAATCTGCCATTTGCGCGCTGCGCTCCCGACACTGGAACGCCTTACTCATTGATTTAACCCGTCAACCCACTCCGGGCCTGATGCTTATCGACAGGGTGCTGGCGGCCGGGCTGATCGGCACCTTTGCTCCGCCGCCGCTGTTGCTGGCCTGCAGCGCGACCCCGGAAACCTTTAATAGCTCTCTGCTGCGTCTTAATGGTTTTGACAGGCTTCTTCCTTTACCGATAACCGAAACCTTGCCCATGAGCGCGCCACAGGTGCTGAACCTCAGCGAGTTAAACGCGCTGGCAGGCGGGCAGCAGGCGGTGGTTGACGCGATGATGCCGGTACTTATTCAGACACTTAATGACGACATCCAGCACCTCGCCAGCCTGCCTGCGCAGGCACCGTTCACGGCAATCGCTGAGATCGCCCACCGAATGAAATCCTCCTGGTATCTGCTGGGCATGAGCCACGCCAGACGAAGCTGCATCATTATGGAGCGCCTGCCCGCGCTGCTGGATAACGGGGTCATAAGCGCGCAGGAGAGCGAAAAGATGCGCATCAATTTTATTTCCGTGCTGTTTGCGTCGCTTCGTCAATGTAAGGGGCTGTTACCCGCGCAACGTTAATGTGGTGCCGACGGTTAAACAGCTCTCCCTGCTGTTAATGGTGACTTGTTTAACGCGGAGCAGATGATGCGCAGCACTTCTCGTTATCGCCTCTTATGGCTTGCTTATATGCCGGGGCTTTTTAGCTTCTCTCTGCCAGCATGTGCCGCCACCTCTGCGCGCGGGCACTATGCGGGTTTACTGAGCTCCATTTTTATCGGCGTGCTGCTGCTGGTTTGCGGGCTGGCACTGCGCATCCGCAGGCGTAACCAGAGTGTGGCCTCAACGCTTGCGAAAACTCACTTCCTCGCCATGGTGAGCCATGAAATCCGCACGCCGCTCAATGCGATTCTGGGCATTCTTGAGCTACAAATTAAACAGAATGCGCAGACGCAACATGCCCAGCCGATGCTGGAGGTGGCGCACGGCGCGGCAAAAGATCTACTGGCGTTAGTCGGTGATGTGCTTGATATGTCGCGCATCGAGTCGGGTCATATGCCCCTTCAACCCTCTGCGCAGGAGTTAGTTAGCCTGACCCGCGCCGTGGTGCTGCTCTTTGAAGAGGCGAGCGAGCAGAAGCAACTTGCTCTCCGGTTTTCGGTTGTCGGCGGCGAGAGTTGTCCGGTGCTGATTGACCCCTGGCGCTACAAGCAGATCCTCTCCAACCTGGTGAGTAACGCCATTAAATTTACCCGTGAAGGGGAGATCCGCATTACGCTCTCCCACCAGATAAGGGATGCACAGCGGGTTGCGGTTTCGCTGAGCGTCACCGATACCGGGCCGGGCATTGCGCCAGAGCACCAGGCGCGGCTTTTTACCCCTTTTGCACAGTTCGGCCCCGATGAGGATGGTGCACGAAACGGTTCAGGCCTGGGCCTCGCCATCTGCCGGGCGTTGTGCGAGTTAATGGCGGGGAAACTGACCCTAAACAGCACGCCAGGCAAAGGCACCTGCGTCACCCTGCAACTCACGTTACCGCCGTCACAGGACCCTTATCCGGTGCAGCGAAGCCTGCCCGATATACCGGTTTCGACCGCCACGGGCAGGCGGGTGATGATTGTTGATGACTACCGGCCAAACCTGCTGCTGCTGCGCCACCAGCTTGAACTGCTCGGCCACCAGGTAATCGAAGCGCAAAGCGGAGAAGAGGCGCTGGCAAAGTGGCATGCCCATAAACCGTTTGATTACATTCTGATGGATTGCAATATGCCGTTGATGGATGGCTTTACGCTTGCGAAAACCATTCGTCTTCAGGAGCAGCAGCAGGCTATTACCCGTGCGACGCTGTTGGGTTTTACCGCTATTGCCCAGCAAGAAATTATTGAACAGTGCCAGAACGCAGGAATGGATGGCTGTTTATTTAAACCCTGCAGCCAGCAGGATATTGCACAATGGATAATATAAACGCGGTGCTTATTGGCGAGTGAAAAATAGCATCGATTGTTGCCAGGAATTTTCCTTGTTAATACCTCTCGCTTCTCAATCCGGAAAAGAGGGCGCTAATAGGATTATTAATGGCCGGGATTAAGATGGAGGACAGAATAATTACTTAACCTGTAACAGGAGGTTACATTGAAAAAGCTCTCTTTAGCTGCCTTGATTGGCTCGGTATTACTGACGCAATCTGTGTTAGCGGCTGAAAATAACCGCATCATGAGTTACCTGACATCCTGGGGTCTTCCACAGGACGCCGCGACCCAGTTAGAGAAGTCCAATGTTGATACTTTCTTCCTCTCTTTTGGCGGCTGGAATCAGAATGGTGAGATCTCCTCTTCTGACAACATCATTAAACCTGCTGAATACGACCCGTATTGGCTCTCTCCTTCCTACACCTCCTGGACGCAGACCAAGCTGGCTGCGCCCTCTAAACGTATGCTGGTGGCTTTCGGGGGGGAGACCTATGAAAGAATGTGGGGCTATATTGCCGATGCCGCGAGCCGCGAAAAGATTGCGCAGGGGCTGGTTAAACTGCTGAAAACCGACTTCCCGGTTTACAAAAAGGATATGAAGCCGGAAGAGATGGTAGGCGGCTGTTTAAGCGCCAACTGGGATAAAACCTGCAATATGGCGAGTTTCCAGAAAGCAGGCACGGTTCAACTGGACGGCATCGATTTCGACTATGAAAAAGTGGCCCGCCTGACGCCGCAGGAGAACCAAAACCTGCTGATCCTCGCAAAACGCGTTAAGTCACTGCTCGGGCCGAACAGCGGTAAAGTGCTGAGCCTGACTACCTATCACGTCGGGGCCGATCCTGAATCCTGCGCCAGCCCATCGGTGATGGAAAACTGCTCGTTTATTGAGGATGCCCGTTCGGCGCATCACGGCGAAGTGCTGGGGCTGCTCACCGCCGGGCGCGATGTGTTCGACTTCTTTAATGTCATGACCTATGACGCCGGTCCGCGTTTCCGCTATGACGTCGCGATGGCCAACTACGCGCGTGCAGTAGGCGACAAGAAGAAGATTATTCTCGGCAATACCATCAACTCCCAGTGGGGGCCGGAAGGCCGCTATGTTGAATCCAAAGAGAATAACCTGACGCGTGCGGCCTGGCAGGCAGAGCAGGGTTACGGCGGCGTCTTCGTTTGGGCGCTTGGCTCCAATAATGTTCAGCTCAGTTTCCCGGACCAGGTGAGCTACCTTAATGAGATGAAACAGGCGGCGGGCGGCGACGTACCGCAGGTGGAGAATCATATCCCCGTGGCGAACGCCGTTTATCCGCAAACGGTGACCGGCGCCGCAACCGTGGTGCTTGATGGCTCGGCATCAACAGATCCAGAGGGTGCAGCGCTTAGCTGGAGCTGGACGCAGGTTTCTGGCCCGCATGTGACGCTGACTAATGCTAACCAGCAGAAAGCGAGCTTTACGCTCAATGCGCCGGATCAGGAGAGCACGCTGGTCTTCAATCTGACGGTGAACGATGGCGTGCATGACTCCCTGCCGTTGACGTTGACCATTAAGCACGTTCCGGAGGAGGGCAGCGTCACTATCCCGGATAATCCCGTCGCTGCTGACGAGTGGCAGAGCGATAAGATTTATGTCGGCGGCGATAAAGCCTCGTGGAAAGGGCTGGAGTATAAAGCACGCTGGTGGACACGTGGTAATGAGCCAGGCACGAATGAAGTGTGGCAGGTAGTTGAGTAAGTTCTAGTTGAGTTAATCTTTTTGATGTTTTGGCCGCAATATTTTCATTGCGGCCTTTTTTATTTATCCCGGCTGGGAATTTTCCTCGCTTTATTACGCTGCCTCTGAAGGGATAAAAGAAGGTTGATATTACTGCCGGGGTGATAAGCCATTAATTTAGCGCTGTGGATTTATTTCGCTAATAAACGGAGTACGTATGAATTATTCGAAATTAGGCCTGGCGGTTATTACATTATGCATGGCAGGCGGTGCGCTGGCGCATGGCTATGTCTCTCTCCCGGCGTCACGCGCCTATATGTGCAATGCCAATATGGGTTACCAAAATAAAGAGTGCGGCAGCGGTCCGCTGTATGAGATGCAGAGCGTTGAGGGGCCTGATGGCTTTCCCGCAGCGAATCAAGGGCCTGCGGATGGCCATCTCGCCAGCGCGGGGTTAGCGTCAATGGGCCGGCTGGATGAGCAGAGTGAAATGCGTTGGGCGAAACACCCCATCAGCGCAGGCAAACATGCCTTCACATGGACCTATACCGCGCCGCATAAAACCAAATCGTGGGACTACTACCTGACGAAAAGCGACTGGGATCCCGCGCAGCCGCTGACGCGTGCCTCCTTTGAGACAGAACCTTTTTGTCACATTGAAGGGAAAAACATTCAGCCCAGCACCGGCCCGGACTTGCCTCATGAGTGTACGGTGCCTGAACGGCAGGGCTACCATGTGATCCTCGCCGCCTGGGACGTTGCCGACACGGGCGCGACCTTTTACAACGTGATTGACGTTGATTTCGGTGGCCATAACACCCCTGCGCCGGATGACGATCCGCAGAGCGATCTCCCGGCACAGTGGCATAACGACACCATCTACGTTAGCGGCGACCGGGTGACGTGGGACGGGAAAGCGTACCAGGCGCGCTGGTGGACGCGCGGCAACCAGCCGGGCGAGCATGAAGTCTGGAGCGAAGTGAAATAAGGCGCGGAAGAAAAAACAAGGTCATACAGCAAAGTGGATGGCCTTGTTTTATTACGCTGGCGCAGTGGTGGTGTTAAGTGAAATGGCTGGCCTTGCGGTTACATCGCGATATCAAACATCCTCGTCTGGAACAGCAGGCAGTAGAGCTGACAGTCGGTTCGCACGTTCAGTTTCGCCATCGCCCGCAGCTTATGCGCGCTCACCGTTTTAATGCTGATATTCATACGCCTGGAGATGGTGGTTAATGAGAGACCACGGCAGAGCAGGCGCAGTACTTCACTTTCGCGCGTTGAAAGCTCCTGCGGCGTGATGGCATCGCGGCGGAAAAGGGAGTCCATTAAGCCGCGCTCAATATAGACTTCATCCATTAAGACAGTGGCCATGGCGCGCCATAATGTGCGCTCACTGGTATTGCGGCTGATATACCCTTTGGCGCCGGCTTCGAGGGCAATTCGAATAAGATTGGTGTTGTTATACGGAGATAAGAAGATGATTTTTGTTTTGGGATAGCGGCCTGAAATCCATTTTACCAGCGCGATGCCATCTAATTCTGATAAGGGGCTTCCGGTTTTTATTGTGGTCAGTCCGTAGCCGAGGAAAAGAAGATCAACTTGTTTATTTGCGAGAATATTTAGCAGTTCTGTTTGTTCATGTGTGTCGCCGACAACCTCTATATCTAATCTCTCTGTGTTGATATTACTGGCCTTCAGAGAGTTAATCATCGAGGTCATCCCCCGGCGTATTATCGTATGCTCATCGGCAATCAATATATTAATTGGCATTAATTATCCTCCCAACGTCCTGTAGGAATGAAGAGTACAAAAGCACCATACGGCGTTCCTGACGTTATTTCTATCTGACCAGTAAGAAAAATCAGCGGCCTTTTACGGAAAAGAGATTTCCGCGCGCGGGTAGAGCATTCTTTAATGCCGCGGGAGCAATCAGCTTTCGTCTCTGTTGCATCGGGGGAGAATAGCCACGGTAAACGGCAATTCTTTGAGTGAGCAAGTGAATCATGAATTATCAACAACGCCTTAGGATTAATCAGCAGCAGGGTTTTACACTGCTTGAGCTGCTGGTGGTATTAATGATCATTGCGCTGCTGGCCGGCTTTGTTGGCCCGAAATTATTTTCCAATGTTGATCAGGCAAAAGAAAAAACCGCGTTACGCCAGATGCACGCCTTTGCGGATGCATTAACGCAATATCGGCTGGATACCGGCAGTTATCCTTCAGAGTCAGAAGGGTTAAATGTGCTGGTTGAGAAGCCCGATAACGTCAATAACTGGAACGGCCCCTATCTGGCGCAAAAAATTCCTCATGATCCGTGGGGCAAAGAGTATCAGTGGCATAACCCGAGTCGACAATCGCAAAGCGTATACGAAGTGGATATTTCTACCACTGATAATAATGGCAAGGCCATTGTCTACGGCTTCTGATAATGATTCGGCTAATGCTGGTACTCATTCTGCTGGCGGGGCATAGCGCTGAAGCCCATTGCTGGCAACGTGCAGGCGCGCGTTACGGTATTGAGCCAGCATTATTAAAAGCGATCGCTGTGGTTGAATCGGGATTATCAGCAACGGTGGTGCATAAAAATCGTAATGGCTCCACGGATGTCGGCTTAATGCAGATCAACAGCCAGCATTTTGCGCAGCTCAAGCAATATCACATCACCGCACGCTCGCTTATTACTAACCCTTGCCAAAACGTAATAACGGGTGCCTGGGTGCTGGCCGGGCAAATTCGCCAGTTTGGTTATAACTGGGAAGCGGTGGGTGCCTATAACGCCGGGAATGCCCGTAACAGGAAAACGCATTTAGCACGCCTGCGCTATAGCCAAAAAGTGGCGCGTATTTATCAGGGGCTGAAAAGTAACGATAAGGAGTTCGCGGCATGGGAAAAATGAGCACCTGGGAAGTGACCTATTTAGAAAAGGGTAAACGCAAAAAAATCCGTACCCAGGCCGATACGCCCATTTCAGCCAGACACCAGTTACAACAGGCAGGCTATGTGGTGCTGCGTGTGGCGCAACAGGTGCAGCACCCGGCAAAGCGCGTCTCGCTGACGCTCTTTACGCAGGAGCTGATGGCGCTGCTGGATGCCGGGCTGGTGGTAACCGAAGCGATTGAGACACTCTGCGCCTGCTCAAGCGATGAACAGGCGCTGGAGATGCTGGAGGGGCTGCTGGAGAAGCTCTACGCCGGAAGCCAGTTATCGCAGGCGATGGCCGCCCAGCCCGATATTTTTCCGCCGCTATTAGTTAATACCGTCGCCTCTTCTGAACAAACTGGCCAGTTGGCCAACGCCCTGAAACGCTACCACTTCTATGAACAGCGCCTTGAGCAACTGCGTAAGCGCATTCGCGGCACCTTAACCTACCCGCTGATTGTGCTGACGGTTGGCGGGCTGATTGTCTGTTTCCTGCTGGGTTTTATCGTGCCCAGCTTTTCACAGGTGTTTGAAGGGGTGAACACCCTCAGCCGCAGCGCCGAGCTGATTTTATGGTGGGGACAGTTGGTTAAGCAGTCGGGGCCGGAGCTGTTAATGGGCACTATTGCCACCATCGGCGCGCTGATCGTGGTGTGTAAACAGAGCTGGACCAAACAGCTATTGATGCGAGGCGCGATGAAAATCCCCCAGCTGCGCCAGCAGCAGTTTCTCACCATTCTGGTGCGTTTCTATCGCACGCTCGGCCTGCTGCTTGATGGCGGTGTACCGGTTACCCACGCGTTACGCCTTGCGCAATCGGTGATCCCGGTCAGCCATCACTCCCAGCTCAACACCGTGGTGGAGCATGTGATGGCGGGTAAGAGCGTTTCGGAGTCGCTGGAGAGCCAGCATTTAACCACCCCGGTGGCGATGCGTTTACTGCAAGTAGGCGAGCGCAGCGGGGAGTTAGCCGGTATGTGCGAACGCATTGCGGGCTTTTATGACGAGGCGCTGGAGCGCGCCATCGACACCTTCACCCGCATTTTTGAGCCGTTACTGATGATGATCGTCGGCGGCATTGTTGGTTTGGTGGTGTTTCTCCTCTATATGCCCATTTTTGAGATGGCCGGGAGTATGTCCTGATGATGTCGCAGCCGGAAGTTTCCACCCTGATTGATGGCCTGCTGGCGGTTGATGAAGCCCAGCGCAGCGAGGCGTTTGAGAAGCTGATTGACGCCGAGCCCACCGCGCTGCCCGCGCTTGCCGCGGCACTCGGCATCGCGCTCTTTGCCCCGGAGGCGGAGGAAGAGGTTACCGTCGATTTTCAGCATATTCCCCTCAATGACGCGCTGGCGATGCATGTCCTGCCGGTGTGCTGGCGCGATCGCCAGTGGTTGCTGCTGAGCGATCCCTTTTCGCTGGCGCTACGCCAGTGGGCGCAGCGGCTGCCGGTTACGCTTGCCATTGCCTCACCCGGCTGGTTACGCGAGCAGCTTGAGGCGCTGACCCGCCAGCAGCGCACGCTCGATCAGCTCGAACAGCAGGCAAATGAAGAGGGCGAAGATGAGGTGATCCTTGAGATCACCCCCGGCAATATCGCCAGTGAAAGCAACCCGATCATTAAGCTGGTTAACGCCACGCTCTATGATGCGATCCAGAGCCGCGCCAGCGATATCCACCTTAGCGCCGCGCCGGACGGCCTGGCGGTCAAATACCGCGTTGATGGCGTTATCCACGCTATTCGTCACTGCCCTGGTATCCAGGCGTCCGGTCAGATTATTTCGCGCATTAAAGTGCTGAGCAGCATGGATATTTCGGAGCGGCGTATTCCTCAGGATGGCCGCTTTAAGGCAATGATCCACCAGCGACCGGTCGATTTTCGTGTCTCGGTGGTGCCGGGTATTCATGGCGAAGATGCCGTGTTGCGCGTACTCGACAAGTCTCACAGCAGCACCCTGAGCCTGGAGACGCTCGGTTTTGACGACCATACGCTGCGCGAAATCCGCCTGTTAACTCACCAGCCGAACGGCATGGTGCTGGTCACCGGGCCGACCGGCAGCGGCAAATCGACCACCCTTTACGCGGCGCTGAGCGAGCTGAACACCGGCGACAATAAGATCATCACCATTGAAGATCCGGTTGAGTATCAGCTTAACGATGTGCTGCAAATTCCCGTCAATGACAAAAAAGGGCTGACCTTTGCCCGCGGCCTGCGCGCTATTTTGCGCCACGATCCTGACACCATTCTGGTTGGTGAGATCCGCGACAGCGAAACCGCCGGTATCGCCGTGCAGGCTGCGCTTACCGGTCACCTGGTGCTCTCCTCCGTCCACGCCAATGATGTCTTTAGCGTGCTGGAGCGTTTTCTCTATATGAACGTCGATGCCAACAGCCTGCTCTCCGCGCTGCGCGGCGTGCTGGCGCAGCGGCTGGTGCGCGGCATCTGCCCGCAGTGCCTGGAGGAGACGCAGCCGAGCGAGCAGGATCTTCATCAGTGGCAGCAGAGCGCGCTACACACGCTGACGCCGGTGTGGCGTAAAGGGCGCGGCTGCCCGGCCTGCCGGCAGAGCGGGTTTCGTGGCCGGCTGGCGCTGGCGGAAGTTTTGCCGTTCAGCGACAGGATGAAAGAGGCGCTCCAGATGCGCGCCTCGGTGCGCCAGATGCGCGAAATCGCTTTAGCAGAAGGCTTTGTCCCGCTGCATAACGTTGCCATTCGCGCGGTGCTGGAGGGCAAAACCACTTTTTCGGAGATCAACCGTGTTATCACTCCTCCCGCCTGAGTTGCAGTGCGACATTCATCCGCAGCGGCTGGTGCTGCGCCGGGGCAACCGGGTGCTTGGCGAACAAGCGTTAACCGCACAGACCGCGCTGGATGAGGCACTCGACCAGCTGTTAAGCGCCCACACCTCAGGATTGCCCTGGTGGGGAAAGCTCAGCTTCTGCCTGAGCAGCAGCCGGATTCACTACTTTACCGTGCCCTGGCAGCCAGGGCTGAGCACGCCGGAGGAGTTACGCAGCTTCGCCGCCACCGAGGCCGCCAGGCAACCCTTCTGGCGCCATGTGCTGGCGTGTAAAACCGCCTTTATCTCGGTGCAGTTCGGCGCAACGGCGCTGGCGGCGGCCATTGATGAAGCACTCTGGCAGGCCTTACTGC
Source organism: Kosakonia sp. CFBP8986 (assembly GCF_034044935.1). Classification (NCBI taxonomy): domain Bacteria; kingdom Pseudomonadati; phylum Pseudomonadota; class Gammaproteobacteria; order Enterobacterales; family Enterobacteriaceae; genus Kosakonia; species Kosakonia sp. CFBP8986. Next base: position 188,067 of record NZ_JAXCXB010000006.1, read on the forward strand.
TCACCGCCCGTAAATGGAAACTGCGTGTGGGCGGTATTCATGTCGCGCTGCACCAAAAGCTTCGCGCCTGGCGCGGCGCACTGCCCGCCGATGCGCTCTTCTGTCTGCGTGATGAGCAGTCGACGATCTTTGTCTCGCGCCAGCGCGGGCAGTGGCAGCAGGCGTGGTGTCTGCACAATGACGCGGGCGTGAGCGCGCAGCAGCAGGTCGCTCAGACCGCGCGGCTGATGGGGCTGGACGCTGGCATTCCGCACTACTTTCTCAACAACATTGATGCACCGGGGGAGTAAGGATGTTTTCCATATCGGCTTTTAAAGAGTGGGCCGCTCCCTGTTTTCACTATCGTCCCCGCGCCGCCTGGCCGGTAATGGGTGTCGTGCTGCTGCTGACCGGCGGGCTGCTGCTGGCGAGTATGAAGGATTATCAACGGCGCGACGCGCTACAGCGCCAGCATCAACACCTGCTCGAGACGGTGGCGAAGCGGGATGAAATTGTTCGTGGCCTGTCGGCACGCATGAAAAAACATCAGCCGGATGCGCGAGCCGCCATGCAGGTGGTGGCGATGCTGAACCCGCTGGCGAAATTACTCCTGCCCGATGTGGCGATCATGAACGTCAGCGTTGAGCCTGAGAAAAAAGTGGTTCGGCTGCAGGTCAAAGCGATGTCGCTTGAGGCGCTGCTCGATTTCAGCACCCGACTGGAGGCGATCCCGGCGCGTGTTGAGCTGCAACACCACACGCCGTCAAAGGAGCTCAGCCAGAAATGGGCGGTCAACGCCACGCTGATAGTCATCTATCCCAATAACCCCCGGCTCTGAGTGAACTTATGCGATCTTCCCTCTCTTTACCTTATCTACGCTGGTCGCTGGCCTCTCTCGTGGAGAGAACGGGCAGGGCGCCGCTGCTGGCCGCGCTCTTTCCACTGCTGATGGCCGGTTACTGGCAGGGCGCGCTCGCGCCGGAAAAGCGCCAGCTCCTCAGTGAGAATGCGCAACTGGAGTTGCAGTTAGATAAACCGCTGGCGCTCTCGCCTCAGCCTAAAAATAGCGCGGCTCTCTTACAGCGCACGCTGAATGACACCGAGTATCAGCAGGTGAAAGCGGTGTTCGACATTTTTCAGCAGAACCACCTGCAGGTTGACGGCAGCCGCTATCAGTTCGGCAAAAACGGCAAAGGGCGTCAACGCGCGCTGGCGCTAACCATTCCGCTGCAGGGCGAATGGAACAACCTGACGCGATCCCTTATCACCATGAGTAAAAGCCTGATCTTTCATGTCGACAGGCTTGCCATCAGCCGCGCCAGCCCGGAGAGCGCTCATCTGCTGATCACGTTGCAGTTGACGCTCAGCCTGGCATCAGGTCTGGAGGCGTCATGAAGCTGCCGCGATATCTGAAAATCTTGCTGCTGCTGACCGCCGGGCTGCTTCTCTGGGTGCATGTCACCGATGAAAGCGCCGAAAACGGCCCTGAGGTGAGCCAGGCTGCGCCAGACGAAACGCGTCCGCCGCGCCAGGCAAACCGTCCACTGCACGTCACTGATGATGCCAGCGCGATTGCCAATCTCTTCCCGGTCTATAACGCACCGGCAACGAAAGCGGCCGCACCCGCGCCGGTGGCAAAGGTGCAGCGCGTCACGTTCCCTTTTCGCGCGGTGGGGCTGTGGATCCGCAACGGCATGCGCATCGTCATTCTGACGGATGGCGCACGTAACTGGCTGCTCTGTGATGCCTGCCGTAAAGCGGGGTATATCCGGCCTGGTGGCCTGATCACACCCGACTGGCGACTGCAGGCGATGGCACAGGGCAGCCTGCTTTTTGAATCATTACCGGGGCATGAGCCGTACAGCATCAGCCTTAACACTTTGACTACACAAGCCGTAACAACACAATGAAAAAACCGATTCTCACTATGGTATGTGCGCTTGCGCTGCTGACGGGCTGCGCAAGCAGCAAATCCGTCGCACCGGAAGATGCCGCCCCCGTCAATACGGCGTCGCTGCGCGATGCGTTGCAGCGTATCGATAGCCAGCTTAAGAGCCACCCGCAAGATGTTAAGCTGCGAACGCAGCGGCAACTGCTGGTGACGCAGTTAGTGGAGGGCTATATCACCACCGCCCGCCAGGCGGCGGCGAAAAATAACTATGTCGCGGCGAGCCGCGCATGGGAAGCGGTGCTGCGCTATCAGCCGGGCCACTTTGTCGCGCAGCAGGGGTTACAAAAAATCGACCGGCTGCGCGTGCTGGATAAGCTCTATCAACAGGCGCGAGCGCAGTATCAAACCGACCCGGAGCAGGCGTTAGCCAAAATCCAGCAGATCCTTGAAGAGTCGCCCGGCTGGCCGCAGGCGGCGGAGATGCGCGACCGTCTGATGCGTGAAATCGCCGTGCAGAATCAGCCGGAGAAGAAGATCAAGCGCGAGCTGCGCAAGCCCGTCAGCTTTACTTTCAACAAACATAATCTGAAGGAGATCTTCGCTGCCATCAGCCAGATTACCGGCATCAATATCATCTACGATAAGGATGTCTCCGATGCGGCTACCGCCAGCCTCATCGCCCACGACACCAGCGCGGAGAACGCCCTCAATCTGCTGCTGCTCTCCAACCAGCTGCGTAAAAAGATCCTCAATGGCAACACGCTGTTGATCTATCCCGCCACGATGCAGAAAGAGAAGCTCTACCGCGATACGGTAGTGAAAACGGTTTTTCTCGGCTACGCCAAAGCGAAAGAGCTGAATGTGGCGCTGCGTAATTTGATCAAGCTGCGCGATGTCCATGTCGATGAGCGCACCAACTCAGTGACCTTTCGCGGCCCGCGTGAAAGCGTGGAAAAAGCCGAGCAGCTGTTGCTGACCCTCGACCGTCCGGAAGCGGAGGTGACGCTGGCGGTAGAGGTGCTGGAAGTGGACGCCAAAGATGTTGAAACCCTGGGCATCAACTTCCCAGGGCAGATTGGCATCGGCTTTAACGCTATCGAGTCCGGCAACAGCAACATCGCCATTAACGCCCTGAATAAAAATAATATGTTCGTCAATCTCGGCTCCGGCCAGGGGCTGAGCGCCAATATGCAGAAGATCCGCTCCCATGGGCGCGTGCTGGCGAACCCGCGCATCCGCGTGAAAAACAATAAAAAGGCGGTGGTGGAGATTGGCGAGCGCATCCCGGTGCTGACCAGCAGTATCTCTGAGAGCTTTTCACAAGAGCAGGTGGAGTATCAGGATGTTGGCCTGAAGCTGGAAGTCACGCCGGATATCAGCGTCGATAACACCATCTCGATGGATGTGAAGTTTAACCTCAGCACCATCGGCAGCGCCGAACACTCAAAAGATGGCGTCGCTTACTATCGTACCAACAACCGCGACGCGGCCACCGTCCTCAGCAGCCAGAATGGCGAGACGCAGATGCTGGCGGGGCTGATCAAAGAGAGCGACAGTGCAGGGCTGAACGGCCTGCCGGGGCTGGCGGATCTGCCGCTGCTCGGCAAATTCTTCGGCAGCCACGAAAGTAACCATGAGCGGACCGAAGTGGTGCTGCTGATCACGCCGACCATTGAGCGCAGCATCGATCTGCCGGGCACCCATATCAACACCATTGAGATGGGCAGCGAAGATGCGCCGGGTGAGAGCGCCTACCTGCCGCCTGCCGCAGAGGAGACGCCTGAAGCCCCGCACTTTGCTCCGCCGCCGCTGACGCCGCCCGCCACCTTCCCGGCGCTGAAAAAAGTACCGGCACCAACCCTTGCCAAAGGCAAGCCGTAATGGCGCGGCGCAACGGCTTCACGCTGATTGAGATGCTGGTATCGCTGGCGCTGCTCGCCACGCTTGCCAGCGCCGCTATCCCGATTTACCAGCGTCAGATCCAGCAGCGCAACGAAGAGGCGTTGCGCGTGGCACTGCGCGCGATCCGCACCGCCCTCGATCGCTATGCGCAACTGAGTGAAGAGGGGATTATCGAAAAAGAGGCGGATATGTCGAACTGGCCGGTGTCGCTGAATCAGCTGGTGGATGGCGTGATCAATAAAAAGTCGGCCAACCGGGAGAAGATCTACCTGCTGCGCGCCATCCCGCGCGATCCCTTCTGCGACTGTGAAGGCAAGCCGAACAGCGAAACCTGGCGGCTGCGCGCTTCGACGCAGGCACCCGGTGAAAGCACCGGTGGGAAGGATATCTGGGATGTCAGCTCCACCAGCATGCAGCCCGGACTGAATGGAGTGCCGTATGCGCAGTGGTGAAAAGGGTTTTACGCTGATCGAGTTACTGGTGGTGATGGCGATTATCGCCACGCTGATGACGCTGGTCGCGCCGCGCTTTTTTAATCAAACCGAGCGCGCAAAAATTGTGGTGTTGCAGCATAACCGCAACGCTCTGCGCGCGGCGATTGCCGCCTGGCGTCACGATCGTCTGAGCGGGCCGGAGCAACTGGAGGAGTTGGTTGAGCAGGGGTACCTGTTTGATATTCCCTTAGATCCCGTCACCCAGCGACGCGACAACTGGCAAGTGAAGCGTGATGAGAACGATCAGATTATCGATGTTACTTCGCCCTCCCTGCCGGAGCAGGAAAATGCACAGGAGTAAGCCCGCAGCGCAGGGCGGTTTCACCTACCTGTGGGTGCTGCTGATGCTCACCATGCTGTCGCTCTCCTTGCTGAAAGAGACCCGCTCGCGCGAGGTGCAGTTTCGCCAGCAGCAGGAGGAGGAGCTCTTTTTTCGCGGCGTGCAGATCCGCAATGCGATCCACAGTTATCAGAAAAAGGGCAGCGGCTGCTTTCCGCTGGGCTTTGAAGATCTGTTACAGGACAGCCGCGATAAAAAGCCCGTCGCCCATCTGCGCCAGTGGTTTGCCGACCCGCTCACCGGCTCGCGCGACTGGGGGATGAGCTATGACAAGCAGGGGCGCTGGGTTGGCGTCTACAGCAAAGGCCACGGTACGCCGCTGCGCCACACGCTCTTCCCGCCTGAAATAAAGAACTTCAAACAGGCGGAGCGCTACGAACAGTGGCTGTTCAACACCCCGGAAGTGCTCTCCGCACCGCTCCCTTCTGCCTGCCGCTCGCTGCTTAATAAAACGGAGCGATAACCCTGTGGAAAGCCTCTTTTTTGCGCTGATCGGCGCGATTTTCGGCAGTTTTATTAATGTGGTTATCTACCGTTTACCGCGAAAAATGCAGGGGGAAGCGATAAGCCTGAGCTGGCCACCGTCGTTCTGCCCCCACTGCCGGACACGGATAAACTCGCATGACAATGTTCCGCTACTCGGCTGGTTGTGGCTAGGCGGGCGCAGCCGCTGTTGCCACAAGCGGATAAGCGTTCGCTACCCGGCCATTGAAGCGTTGATGGCGCTGCTGTTCTCGGCGGTGATAGCCCATGATGGCGTCAACCTGGCGGTGCTGCTGACGCTGGCGCTGCTGAGTCTGCTGGTAGCGATGTTTTTTATCGATATCGACCATATGCTGCTGCCTGATGTGCTGACGTATCCCTTTTTACTGCTGGCGCTGCTCTGCGCCTGGTGCCGCCAGCCACTTCTTGCGACGCTACAGGAACATCTCCTGGCCGCGGCGGTCGGCTTCTCTATTCTGTGGTTGCTCAACTATGGGTTTGCGCGCTGGCGCGGGTGCGAGGGCATCGGGGGAGGGGATATGAAACTCTTTGCTGGCATCGGCGCATGGCACGGCTTACCGGCACTGTTTGATATTATGCTGATCGCCGCACTTATCGGGCTGGCGAGCGGGCTGCTGCTCTTTCGCGCCTCGCGCCAGCAGCCCTTTCCATTTGGCCCCGCCATTATTCTAGCCTGCATCGGCTGGGCGATGGTTTACAGCCAGTAATCCAGTGAGATCTGCCAGCGGCGCTCACTCAGATTCAGCAGGTAGACCTTTTGCCACTGCAATGCCACATCCAGCGAGCCAAGATGGCGGCGCAGTTCGGCAAAGCCCATATTGGTATGCCGCTGCAGATCCCGCTGCGCAATCAGGTTGAGATCGTACTGTTCGAAAAGGTCTTTCCAGTAAGCCTGCAACAGCACGCTGCGGCGGGGATCCTGCCCGGCCACGGTCGGCTGGGCGCTGCCGTTGTAGTGCCCTTCGAGCCGCAGCGTCAGATCGCTCTCGCCGGTCCAGGTGAGACCCGCCGCCACGCGGTTGCGCCAGGCGATATCCCACTGGCTCTCCGGCAGCAGCGTCTCCTGCCAGCTGTAGGGCTGACGCCCGCCGGCCCATTCGCCATAAATCAGCGTTGAGCGGGAGAGCACCCGCGAAAGATTGAGGCCAAACTGCGGCTCGCGCTGCTGCTCTTTAAACAGCAGCAGCTGCGGGTTGAAATTCTCCGCAAAGCGGTAGCTGGCGCTGAGCAGCAGGCGGTCGCGCGGATTGCTGGCCTGCCAGTCGAGGCTGGCGCTGCGATCGGCGCTGCCCCTGCGGATTTTCGGTGCCCAGAGCGCGCTAACGGCGGCGTTGTCCCAAAAGTGTTGCAGACGCACCATCCCATTGCCCATCCGGTTGTTACGCAGGGTTTCCGGGTCGGCAGAGGTCATGGATCGCACGGTGCCCCGGCCAAGAAAGTCCGTCGGGTTATAGCCCAGCGCGACGCCGTAGCGGGTGTTGATACGGCCCATATCCAGCATCGTTTGCGGCGTCAGGTGGTAGCTGAGCCACGCTTCGCGCAGGGTGTTGGTATAGCGGGTTTCGCTGAGCCTGTGGGTAAACCGGCTATCCAGGCGGTTGGAGAGCACCAGCCGCCACTTCTCACCCAGCGGCGCATCCAGACGCATATCCAGCGACAGCCGCTGCTCTTTCTCCTGCTGCTGATTGATGCTGCTGGCCGCTTCAAACATCATATTCAGCGCCTGGTAGGCGTCGGGGCTAAACTCGGCGCTGTCGGCCAGATCGAGGGCTGCCAGGGTCTCATCCTCCTGCGACAGCGCGGGCGCGGCTGGCAGCGCGCTCAGCAGCATTAGGCAGAGAAGGGAAAGGGGCGATCGTGTCATGAATTCGCATCCCGGAAATGGGCGAGGAAATCACGCTGCAGCCAGGACTCCGGCACGTCGCGCCACTGGAAATCCTTCTGGCGCAGCACGGTAACCCAGTGCGCATTAACCCCATCAATAATCACCGCTTCCGTCGAGCGGATGCCGCCCAGCACGGGTGCATAGCGGCGATAGAAGGTGGTTTTCAGCAGGTTGCCGTTAACGGCATAGAACTCCGCTTTACGGCTCTTAAAGTCGGTTTTATCGACCCATAGATCCATCGATGGATAGGCCGCATCTCTGTTTTGCGCCTCCAGATGCAGGTGGTAGCAGTCGCGCATCTGCCGCTCGCCATCCTGAATGCGCTCCTCTCCCACCAGCTTTGCCTGGTAATCCGCCGCCCAGTTTGCGGTAACGACATCGCCGTTGGAGGCTTGCCCCATCAGCCGCTGCTGCGGCGAAATTGGCACGCTGGCCTGGCTTGTGGGATCGTACAGCCACAAATCGCGACCGCTTTTCAGCGTCAGTTTACCGGCATCGCGCTGCGGGCTGATAAAGCGCAGCAGGCTGCGAAACTGGCCGCCGTCCGGCGCAACCCGGGAGTAGAGCATCAGTTCACTGGTTTCGTGCTGTTTGCCATTTTTGTAACTGATAAGCGTGGTCACCAGGCTGAAGGAGCGATCCGGGTTACGTACCTCATCGCTTTTTTTCAGGATCTGCTGGGCGCTAAGCGCCGCATACGCCGGTGCGGCGCTTATTAACAGGATGGTCAGCCACGCTGATGCCAGGCTCTTTTTCCGTAATGACATGAATTCCTCCTTTTTTATTCAGGGTGTTGCATCAGATATGGCGCAGCGCTTCAACAATCGACACCCGCGAGGCGCGTCGTGCGGGCCACCAGGAAGAGAGCACGGTCACCAACAGCAGGGTGCCCGTAACGCTGGCCAGCATGCGCCACTCTCCCCAGATACTGATGCGGATCGGCAGCGGCGAGGTGACGCCCGGCGGCTGCCATGTCATCCCGGAGCGGTTAATAAGCCAGGCCAGCGCCAGCGCGATAAGCACGCCAAAGACTGCGCCAATCGCGCCCAGCAGCGCGCCTTCGCTCAGGAACAGGCGCTGGATATCGCCACGTTTTAGCCCCACCGCACGTAGGGTGCCGATCTCCACCGTGCGCTCCATCACTGCCATATTCATGGTGTTGCCGACGGTGAAGAGTGCAATGCAGAGGATCAGCGCCAGCAGGAATGAGAAGATCTTGCCGAACATCGCCAGCACCTGGTTATAGAGCGGCTGTAATTGCGTGAAGTCAAACACCGCCAGCGGTTCGCCGGAGAGCTTATTAGCGAAGATCTGCCGCAGGCGCGCCCGTGCGGCCTCCATCTCTTTGGTGCTGTGCAACTGGAGCAGGATTGCCGTTACGCCGGGCGTCTCCTGGCCGAAAAGCAGCTGCTGCGCCTGGCGCAGATGCAGGCTGACCACGGTGTCATCCAGTTCGCGCGCCTGCTGCGGCTGGGTGCCCAGCACGTTGACGCGGATAATATTCGGCGCACCGGCAGCGGAAGCGGCCAGCAGCTCAATATGCGATCCCGTGGCCGGTGGGCGCGTATCGCGGGCGCTTTGCGACAGCGCCAGCAGATCGTCAGGCAGTGCGCTGGCATTGTTCTCTTTCGACGGCGGCGGCGCGCAGGGCTGATCTTTAACAAAATCACACAGCAGCAGCAGGCGAGCCAGCCCGCGGCCAATCAAAGCCGCTTCCGGCTGGGTACCGGTCAGCGGTTTGCGGACGATAAGGTCTGCGCCTATCTGATATTCATCCCACTTATCCAGCTGTGCCTGCCCAACGGCCTCTGTGCCATAGATCAACACCGGACGCGAGGTGCCAACCGCATAGTGGCCCGCGAGACCGGTCAGGGAGAGGACCGGCGTGGTAACGGCGATCATCTTTTTCAGCACCGGATCGCGGATGAGGATATCGACGATCTGTTGATAGTTATGAATGCTGTAAAGCGCAGGGTTGCTGGTGCCGTGCAGAAGATAGTCCCGCTGCTGGATCTGCAGATGGCCTTTATCGCGCACGAAGGTGGTTTGCAGGCTGTACTCAATCGACTGGTTATAGCCTGCGAACAGCAGAATGCCTATCGCCCCGACGATAATGGCGCAGAGGGTCGAGAGCGTGCGTCGGCGGCTGCGCAGTAAGTTGCGCAGGGCATGTTTCATTAGCGTTGTGGTTTGCATTATCCCCCCTTACACCATTGCCGGGCGCGTGACGCTGCCGTCATGCACCACATAGAGATCGTCCGCGGCGGCAATCACCTGCGGATCGTGGGAGGAGAACACTACCGTCACGGCGTATTCACGCTGTAAATGGCGCAGCAGCTGCAAAATGGCGGCACCGGTTTTGCTGTCGAGGTTGGCGGTGGGTTCGTCGGCGACAATCAGCGCGGGGCGGTGGATCAGCGCCCGGGCAATGGCAACGCGCTGGCGTTGACCACCGGAAAGTTGGTTAGGCAGCGAGTCAGCCTTATGTGCCAGGCCAACATTGTCGAGCATCTCATCGATGCGCTGCTGGCGATACGCCGGGTTTTTATGCTGTATCAGCAGCGGAACTTCGATGTTCTCGCGCACGGTCAGCACCGGGATAAGATTGAAGTTCTGGAAGATAAAACCGAGGTGGCGGGCGCGAAAGTCGCTGCACTGGTCATCATCCAGCTCCGCCATTGGCTGGCCGGCAATCGTCAGATACCCGCTGTCGGGCCGATCGATGCCGCCGATTAAATTAAGTAGGGTTGTTTTGCCACTGCCGGATTGCCCGGACAGGACGGTAAAGCGGTTTGCTGCAATGTTGAGCGTGACGTCTTTAAGGGCATCTACCCACACCTGGCCCAGTAAATATTTCTTACTGATGCCCTCCATTTCTACGGCCCACATGGTTCTCTTTTCCTTAGAGTAAATTCCTCTCAGGAGCGGATTTTAAAGCATGGCGATGAGCAATGGATGGGGAGGATTGGTACTGGTGTACTGGAAAGGTCTGTTTTCAGATTTTTATTCAGCAGCGTTCGGGCATAAAAAAGCCGACTCGAGGTCGGCTTTTCAGGCGTTACATTAGAAGTTGTAGCCAACCACCAGGTAGCCACCCCAGCCGGTAGTGCGGGCGCTGAAATCGCCCGCGCCGTAGTTCAGGATCGCATCATCTTTGGTCTGGCCGCCGTTGTGCCAGTAACGGGCAACGACGGAGTAGTGCCAGTGATCGTAGCTCAGCGCCAGAATGTGGCTTGAGGCGATCGAGTTGCTGGTACGCTGCTGCTGGCCATTGTTGTAGTAGCGGCGATCGCCGAGATCGGAGCCCCAGTCAAAGTTGGTGAAGCCGATATAGCTCAGCTGGCCGCCCCACAGTGGCGTGATCGGCACAAAGTATTTCACTTTGAAACGGTAGCCGTCCCACTCGTTTTCGTTCTCTGCGCCATAGTTCTGCCACTGGTATTTTGCATAGACGTTCAGGGAGAGGCTCATCGGCAGGCCGGTGTCGATATCGGTGCCCAGACCCATGTACCAGGTGCTCTGGCGACCACCGGCGTTACGGCCCATGTCGTAGATGTAGTTGTTGGCGAAGTACCACTCTTTGAACGGGCCGAAGCTCAGATCGGTGTTGGTCAGCTTATCAATAGAGAAGCGCGGTTCAATCTCCATAAACAGCGGAGAACCGTGGTTCCAGATCCCTTTCGCGCCGGAGTTACCGCCGAAGAAGACCGGCGCATCCAGGTAGCCGTAGAAGTCGAACCAATCTTTCTTGGCGAACGCTTCATATTCCAGATAGGTATCGTTACGCGGAATAGCTCCGAAGCGGGTGTGATAGCTGCCCACTACGTTCACGCTCTGATGCCACCAGTCGGAGACAAATTCAGGTTTGCTGGTTTCCGCTGCGCTGGCAGAGAAAGAAGCGGTAAGCGCCAGTGCGGCACCGGCTGCGAGGAGAGTTTTTTTCATCATTACGCCACTGATTATGATCCCAGACGGGAGTGAAAGTAAGCACGCATTAAATTGCTAAATGTTTCATATTTCTGCGCGCCTATTATAAGTATCCACGCTCACAAAAATATGTGTTGTTTCACATTATTGACATATACGTAATCGATTGCGTTCACGTTTGCGTCGATTAAACGGCGGCGATTGTACTGACATTTATTGATAATGCCAATTGATGAATATCAACGTTGCGGTGTGGCTGAAAAACAGAGCAGCGAAAGGGCGGGCGAGAGGATCGCCCGCAGAAGAGCGGTTACTGAGCGGTAGCCGGCTGGATATCGTGAACGCGCACAAAACCGAGTTGCTCAGGCGTGATGCCATTAAGCTGCAGCGGAATGTCGACATCGCTCGGTGCCAGCGTGCTGGCCGGGGCGTTGATCAACTGATTCTGTACATTTACTTCCTGATAGTTCTCGGTGGTGCCCTGAAGCTGGCCATACTCAATGGTGCCGCTAAAGGCGGGCAGCGGATCGTTGGACTGACCCTGAATATGCAGCACAACGCGCGTTCCGGCGGCGTTTGGCGCCATATCTTTCAGTGAGAGACGCAGTGTGCCGATCTGGCTCTTCAGCAGCGCAGGCGTATTGGCGCCGGGCAGCAGGTAGGCACCGCTGCCCGATTTGGCGTTAAGGCTGTTTTGCTGTGTGATTTTGACCGTCTCCTGGTTCAGCTTGCTCATCTCTTTATTGAGCGTACTGACGCTTTGGTGGAGCTGGCGGACTTCGCTTTGCGGGGCGCAGGCGCTGAGGGTAAAAAGGCTTCCCAGCAACAGTGTTCTTAGGTAACGTCTTGTCATTGCGTCTGTTTCCTTGAAGGGGAGGATCGCTGTAATGGTAGATCGCAACCGCGGCTTTGCCATCGATCCATTGTCTCAAAAAGGGTCTGCCTTTGTTGTCATGCCACTTCAGGTTAAAATAGATTTCAGTTAACTCTCACGTCAGGATCCCGTATGCATTGCCCATTCTGTTTCGCCGTGGACACCAAAGTCATCGATTCCCGCCTGGTGGGAGAAGGTTCATCCGTTCGCCGCCGTCGGCAGTGTCTGGTTTGCAATGAGCGTTTCACCACCTTTGAAGTGGCAGAGCTTGTGATGCCGCGCGTAGTAAAAAGCAATGATGTGCGTGAACCCTTTAATGAAGACAAGCTGCGCAGCGGCATGTTGAAAGCGCTGGAGAAGCGCCCGGTGAGCGCCGATGACGTAGAAATGGCGTTAAACCATATTAAATCGCAACTTCGCGCAACCGGCGAACGCGAAGTGCCGAGTAAGATGATCGGCAATCTGGTGATGGAGCAGCTGAAAAAGCTCGATAAAGTGGCCTATGTGCGCTTTGCCTCCGTTTACCGCAGTTTCGAGGATATCCGCGAATTTGGCGAAGAGATCGCCCGTCTACAGGATTGATCATGCAGGATGAAATCTATATGGCGCGCGCGCTGAAACTGGCGCAGCGCGGCCGCTTTACCACCCATCCGAATCCGCGCGTCGGCTGCGTGATTGTTAACGATGGCGAGATTGTCGGTGAAGGGTTTCACTACCGCGCCGGCGAGCCGCACGCGGAAGTGCATGCCCTGCGCATGGCGGGCGATCGCGCGCGCGGCGGTATCGCATATGTGACGCTGGAACCCTGCAGCCACCACGGGCGCACGCCGCCCTGCTGCGATGCGCTGATTGCCGCCGGAGTAGCGCGGGTCGTTGCTGCCATGCAGGATCCCAATCCGCAGGTTGCCGGGCGTGGACTTTATCGTCTCCAGCAGGCCGGGATTGAGGTGAGCCACGGCCTGATGATGAGCGAGGCAGAAGCGCTGAATAAAGGCTTTCTCAAACGTATGCGCACCGGTTTTCCCTATCTTCAGCTTAAGCTCGGCGCGTCGCTCGACGGGCGCACGGCAATGGCGAGCGGCGAAAGCCAGTGGATAACCTCTGTGCAGGCGCGCCGCGACGTGCAGCAGCTGCGCGCGCAGAGCCATGCCATTCTCAGCAGCAGCGCCACGGTGCTGGCAGACGATCCGTCGCTGACCGTGCGCTGGAACGAATTAAACAACGATACCCAGGCGTGCTATCCCGAAGCGGATCTGCGCCAGCCGCTGCGCATTATTATTGATAGCCAGAACCGCGTGACGCCGCAGCATAACGTCGTCAGCCAGCCGGGGGAGACCTGGTTTGCGCGCACCAAAACTGATGTGCGCGCGTGGCCTGAGAGTGTGCGCGAAATCATCGTGCCGGAACATAACGGCCATGCCGATCTGGTGATGCTGATGATGATGCTCGGTAAACAGCAGATTAACAGCGTCTGGGTTGAGGCGGGCGCAGAGCTTGCTGGCGCGCTGCTGAACGCGGGGCTGGTTGATGAGCTGGTGGTCTATCTTGCGCCTAAACTGTTAGGCAGCGATGCGCGCGGGCTCTGCCAGTTACCAGGATTGACGGCGCTTGCCGATGCGCCGCGCTTTAATTTCAGTGAGATACGGCAGGTTGGTCCTGATGTTTGCCTGCACCTCACCAACGCGTGAAGCCTGCTGTAAAAGGGAAGCAGCGCGTTAAATAGTATGCTAAAATCCGCCCCCCTGCGGGGTCCGAACTGAACCTGTGAAGGAAGTGTATGAACATTATTGAAGCCAACGTTGCTGCTCCGGACGCTCGCGTCGCCATCACCATTGCGCGTTTCAACAACTTTATCAATGACAGTCTGCTGGAAGGCGCGATCGATGCCCTGAAACGTATTGGTCAGGTGCAGGACGATAACATCACCGTCGTGTGGGTTCCGGGCGCTTACGAGCTGCCGCTGGCCGCAGGCGAGCTGGCGAAAACCGGCAAATATGACGCCGTGATTGCGCTCGGCACCGTGATTCGCGGCGGTACTGCGCACTTTGAGTATGTGGCAGGCGGCGCAAGCAACGGCCTGGCGCATGTCGCGCAGGAGAGCGCCATTCCGGTCGCATTCGGCGTGCTCACCACAGAAAGTATTGAACAGGCCATCGAACGCGCTGGCACCAAAGCCGGTAATAAAGGTGCGGAAGCCGCACTGACCGCGCTTGAAATGATTAATGTATTGAAAGCCATCAAGGCTTGAATTTTGTAAGGGGAATTACGTGAAACCTGCTGCTCGTCGCCGCGCCCGTGAGTGTGCCGTTCAGGCGCTTTACTCCTGGCAGTTGTCCCAGAACGACATCACTGATGTTGAATACCAGTTCCTGGCGGAACAGGACGTGAAAGATGTTGACGTCGTGTACTTCCGTGAACTGTTGAACGGGGTGGCGACTAATAGCGCATATCTCGATGGCCTGATGAAGCCATACCTCTCCCGTCTGCTCGAAGAGCTGGGTCAGGTTGAGAAAGCGGTATTGCGTATCGCGCTGTTCGAACTCTCAAAACGTGATGATGTGCCCTATAAAGTGGCGATCAACGAAGCTATCGAACTGGCTAAAACCTTTGGCGCTGAAGACAGCCATAAGTTTGTGAACGGCGTGCTGGATAAAGCCGCACCTGCGATCCGTCCCCACAAGAAGTGATCCGCAAGCCGGTGACGGGCGACGCTTTCAGCGCGCCGGTCCCGGCTTTTTCTTTTTTCTACAGAGGAATAACGTATGGCATGCGGTGAATTCTCCCTGATTGCCCGTTATTTTGACCGCGTACGAACTTCACGTCGCGACGTCGAAACCGGTATCGGTGACGATTGTGCGCTGCTCAATGTCCCCGAAAAACAGACCCTGGCGATCAGCGTCGACACGCTGGTGGCGGGTAACCATTTTCTCCCCGATATCGATCCTGCCGATCTGGCCTGGAAAGCAATGGCCTCCAATCTCAGCGATTTGGCGGCGATGGGTGCCGATCCTGCCTGGTTGACGCTGGCGTTAACGCTCCCGGAAGCGGACGAAGCGTGGTTGCAGGCTTTCAGCGACAGCCTGTTTGAGCAAATCAGCTATTACGATATGCAGCTTATCGGCGGTGATACCACCCGCGGGCCGCTGTCGATGACCATTGGTATTCATGGTTACGTGCCGGCAGGCCGCGCGATGAAGCGCTCCGGCGCGAAGCCGGGCGACTGGATCTATGTCACCGGTACGCCGGGCGACAGCGCTGCCGGGCTGGCGATTTTGCAAAACCGTTTAACCGTCAGCGACAGCGATGATGCGGCTTACCTGAAAAAGCGCCATCTGCGCCCGACGGCGCGCGTGTTGCAGGGCCAGGCGCTGCGTAACCTCGCAAGCTCGGCCATCGATCTCTCTGACGGTCTTATCTCCGATCTCGGGCATATCCTGAAAGCGAGCGGGTTTGGCGCGCGGATCGATCTTGATGCGATCCCGTTATCGGATGCCATGCGTCGGCACGTTGAGCCGGATCAGGCGCTGCGCTGGGCGTTGTCCGGCGGAGAGGATTATGAACTCTGCTTTACCGTACCTGAGCTGAATCGCGGCGCACTGGATGTGGCGATTGGACAGCTGGGCGCACCGTTTACCTGCATCGGGCAGATGGGTGCGGACGGGGAGGGGCTCTACTTCACTCGCGAGGGAAAAGCCGTCACCCTCGACTGGAAAGGATATGACCATTTTGCAGCGCACTAAAGATAAAGATATCGCTAAAAGCCGTCTCACTATGCGTAACCCCTGGCACCTGCTGGCGACCGGGTTTGGCAGCGGTTTAATCCCGTTTATGCCCGGCACCATGGGCTCGATTGCGGCGATCCCTTTTTGGTGGCTGATGACCTTCCTGCCCTGGCAGCTCTATTCGCTGCTGGTGATGCTGGGAATTTCGCTGGGCGTTTATCTCTGCCATCAGACGGCAAAAGATATGGGCGTGCACGATCACGGCAGTATCGTCTGGGATGAGTTTATCGGGATGTGGATCACCCTGATGGCGCTGCCCACTAACGACTGGCAGTGGGTCGCCGTTGGGTTTGTTCTGTTTCGCATTTTTGATATCTGGAAGCCGTGGCCGATCCGCTGGTTCGATCGCAACGTGCATGGCGGCATGGGGATTATGGTCGACGATATCGTCGCCGGGATTGTCGCCGCCGGGTTGCTCTATGTGATTGGCCATCATTGGCCGATTGGGCTGATTTAGCTGCGGCGAACTGCCTGATGGCGCTGCGCTTATCAGGCCTACGGTACCAGGTTTGCATGTGGATGCGGTGGAAATTGCCTGATGGCGCTTCGCTTATCAGGCCTACGATTCCGGGCTGGCATGTGGATGCGGTGGCAAATGCCTGATGGTGCTGCGCTTATCAGGCCTACGGTTCCGGGCTTGCATGTGAATGCGGTGGCAATTGCCTGATGGCGCTGCGCTTATCAGGCCTGCGGTTCCGAATTGGCATTTGGGCGTAGGCCGGATAAGGCGTAAGCCGCCATCCGGCAACTTATCCGCGCGTTACTTAAACCCCACCACCGGGTGCTGTTTGTAGGGCATCTCCAGCTCGGCAATTTGTTCCGGCTTCAGCGTTAACTCTACCGCGCCTAACAACTCTTCGAGCTGATCCTCACGGGACGCGCCAATAATCGGTGCGGCAACGCCTGGCTTACTCAACAACCATGCCAGCGCCACCTGCGCACGCGACGCGCCCAACTCCTCTGCCACGCTCGCCAGACGTTCGGCGATCTGCGCATCGTTAGCATCCGTTTCGCTATACAACGTTTTGCCAAACTCATCAGAGACCAGGCGGGCGGTGGTTTCCCCCCACGGTCGGGTCAAACGTCCGCGCGCCAGCGGGCTCCACGGAATAATCGCCACGCCCTCTTTGTAGCAGAGCGGCAGCATCTCGCGCTCTTCTTCACGATAGATAAGGTTGTAGTGATTCTGCATGGTGACAAAGCGCGCCCAGCCGTGCTGCTCCTGCAAAGCCAGCGCCTGAGCAAACTGGCTGGCGTGCATGGAAGAAGCACCGATATAGCGCGCTTTACCCGCTTTCACCACATCGTTCAGCGCTTCCAGCGTCTCTTCAATCGGTGTGTTGTAGTCCCAGCGGTGGATTTGCAGCAGATCGACATACTCCATGCCGAGGCGTTGCAGGCTGTCATCAATGGAGCGCAGGATCTGCGCGCGGGAGAGGCCCTCCGCCAGATCGCCGACCTGATGGTAAACCTTAGTAGCAACAACCACCTCGTCGCGGCGGGCGAAATCGCGCAGCGCACGGCCGACGATCTCTTCACTGCTGCCGTCGGAGTAGCTGTTAGCGGTATCAAAGAAGTTAATCCCGCCTTCCAGCGCGCGTTGAATAATCGGGCGGCTGCTCTCTTCCGGCAGCGTCCAGGCATGTTTACCCCGGTCCGGCTCGCCAAAGGTCATACAGCCAAGGCAAAGGCGGGAGACTTTGAGGTCTGTTTTCCCTAATGTGTTGTATTGCATGGTTCCACTCCTGCTGGTCACGAATTAGGCTTAAGCATAGCAGGAGCGGAAAAGGGCGGAATCAGGTGAGCCAGTTTTTGATGCGCGATTCGATACCGGCGGCGTCAAGGCCAATCTCAGCGCGCGCTTCATCCTGCGTACCCTGCGGAATAAAGAAGTCCGGCAGGCCGAGGTTGAGCACCGGCACCGGCTTACGCTTCGCCATCAGCACTTCGTTAACGCCGCTGCCGGCACCGCCCGCAATGGCGTTCTCTTCCAGCGTTACCAGCACCTCATGCTGCGAAGCCGCCTGCAGGATCAGCGCTTCATCAAGCGGTTTGGCAAAGCGCATATCGATAAGCGTCGCATTCAGCGCTTCGGCGGCTTTAGCTGCTTCCGGCAGCAAAGTACCGAAGTTGAGGATCGCCACCTTCTCGCCTTTACGTTTCATCACGCCTTTACCGATAGGCAGTTTCGCTAGCGGCTCCAGCGTCACGCCGACCGCGTTACCGCGCGGGTAGCGCACGGCGCTCGGGCCATCCGTGTAGTGGTAGCCAGTAAAGAGCATCTGGCGGCACTCATTCTCATCGCTTGGCGTCATCACCACCATCTCCGGGATGCAGCGCAGATAGGAGATATCAAACGCCCCTTGGTGAGTCTGGCCGTCTGCGCCAACAATCCCGGCGCGATCGATAGCAAACAGCACCGGCAGCTTCTGGATCGCCACGTCGTGGATCACCTGATCGTAGGCGCGCTGCAGGAAGGTGGAGTAGATCGCCACTACCGGTTTATAACCGCCAATCGCCAGCCCGGCGGCAAAAGTGACCGCGTGCTGCTCGGCAATGGCGACATCAAAATATTGCCCTGGGTATTTGCGCGAGAACTCAACCATGCCGGAGCCTTCACGCATCGCCGGGGTAACGGCCATTAACTTGTTATCTTTCGCCGCGGTTTCACACAGCCAGTCGCCGAAGATTTTCGAATAGCTCGGCATACCGCCGCTGCTTTTCGGCAGGGTGCCGCTGGTCGGATCGAACTTCGGCACCGCGTGGAAAGTGATAGGATCTTTCTCGGCCGGCTCATAGCCGCGCCCTTTTTTGGTCATGATATGCAGGAACTGCGGGCCTTTCAGGTCGCGCATATTACGCAGCGTCTGCACCAGACCCAGCACATCGTGACCGTCCACCGGGCCGATATAGTTAAAGCCCAGCTCTTCAAACAGCGTGCCCGGCACGACCATGCCTTTGATGTGTTCTTCGGTGCGTTTTAGCAGCTCTTTGATCGGCGGCACGCCGGAGAGCACTTTTTTCCCGCCTTCGCGCAGGGTGGAGTAGAGCTTGCCGGAGAGCAGCTTCGCCAGATGATTATTCAGCGCGCCAACATTCTCGGAGATCGACATCTCGTTGTCGTTAAGAACCACCAGCATATCCGGACGAATATCCCCGGCGTGGTTCATCGCTTCAAACGCCATGCCTGCGGTGATGGCGCCATCGCCAATCACGCAGACGGTACGACGCTGCTTATTCTCTTTCGCTGCCGCCACGGCCACGCCGATCCCGGCGCTGATGGAGGTGGAGGAGTGACCGACGCTCAGCACGTCATATTCACTCTCGCCGCGCCACGGGAAGGGGTGCAGGCCGTTTTTCTGCCGGATGGTGCCGATTTTGTCGCGGCGACCGGTGAGGATTTTGTGCGGATAGGCCTGGTGGCCGACGTCCCAGATTAACTGATCGAAGGGCGTGTTATAGACGTAATGCAGCGCCACGGTCAGCTCAACCGTGCCAAGCCCGGAGGCGAAGTGTCCACTGGAGCGGCTTACGCTGTCGAGAAGGTAGCGACGCAGTTCGTCGCACAGTTTCGGTAAACTCTCTTTCGGCAGCAGGCGCAACTCTTGCGTGGTATCAACCAGCGCCAGCGTCGGGTATTTGGCTGTATCAAAACTCATCAGAGACTCGGACTCATCGTGTTATATCGTTATTTATCACGCTGGATTATGTAATTCGCCAGTGCTTCCAGTGCCGTCGTATCCAGCGATTGCGCCGACAGCAGGCTCAGCGCCTGGCGGGCATCGTCAATCAGATCGCGGGCTTTCGTGCGGGCTTGCTCAAGGCCCAGTAGTGCGGGGTAGGTGCTTTTACCCAGTTGCTGGTCAGCACCCTGGCGTTTGCCAAGGGTCGCAGTATCGCCGACCACATCGAGGATGTCATCCTGAACCTGAAACGCCAGGCCGACACACTGCGCGTAGCGTTCGAGCAGCGGCAGCGCGTCGCGACCGCGTTGCCCGGCGCTCAGGGCGCCCATTTTTACCGCCGCGCAGATCAGCGCCCCGGTTTTATGACGGTGGATCTGCTCCAGCCCTTCCAGAGAAACCTGCTCGTTCTCCGCTGCCAGATCCAGTGCCTGCCCGCCGCACATCCCGGCAACGCCGCTGGCGTTTGCGAGCGTGGCGACCATCGCCAGGCGATCTTCTGCGGCGACATCCGCCATTGGCGCTTCCGTCAGGATCGAGAAGGCCAGCGTCTGCAAGGCATCGCCCGCAAGAATGGCATTGGCTTCGCCAAATTTAATATGGCAGGTGGGCAGACCGCGACGCAGATCGTCATCGTCCATTGCCGGCAGATCGTCATGCATTAATGAGTAAGCATGAATGCACTCCACCGCCGCGGCGGGCGCGTCCAGCGTTTGCTGGCTGACGCCGAACATGCGGCCGGTGGCATAAACCAAAAAGGGGCGCAGGCGTTTACCGCCTAAGAGTGCGCCATACTGCATCGCCTCAACCAGCGGAGTGTTCTGAAAGGGCAGGGGATCGATGAAACGGCGCAGCGCGTCGTTGGCCTGTTCAACGCAGGCCTGCAGTTGTTGATTGAAATCCATCTATTCAGCATCCGGAGCGAAAGGGGTTAACGGCGCCTCTTCGGTATCGGAGAGCAGGATCTGTACGCGCTGCTCTGCCTGCTGAAGCTTAACCTGTCCCTGGCGGGCCAGCTGGACGCCGCGCTCGAATTCGTTCAGGGCATCTTCAAGCGGAAGTTCGCCGCTTTCAAGACGAGTGACAATCTGTTCCAGTTCGCTCAGTGCGGTTTCGAAACTGGCGGGTGCGTCGTTTTTCTTTGGCATAGTGAATGTCTGACTCTTCTATTATTCCGACTACGTTATGGTAGCGAAGTCGGGGCACATAGCAAATAACGCTCAGTGGTAATGCGTTGCACATGATCTTCGCGATGGTGGTATACTTCCGCGCCTGGATGCAGCCGCGGGTAAGGGCTGCTGTAAATTTTCCTCTACAGGCCTTTGCAGGCTTGCCAACGAACCATTGCCGCCATGAAGTTTATCATTAAATTGTTCCCGGAAATCACCATCAAAAGCCAATCTGTGCGTTTGCGCTTTATTAAAATTCTCACCGGGAACATTCGTAACGTTCTGAAGCACTACGATGAGGCGCTCGCCGTTGTGCGCCACTGGGACCATATTGAAGTGCGCGCCAAAGACGAGACTCAGCGTCTGGCCATCCGCGATGCGCTGACCCGCGTGCCGGGCATTCACCATGTGCTGGAGGTGGAAGATGTTCCGTTTACCTCTCTGCACGACATTTTTGAGAAAGCGCTGGCGCAGTATCGCGATGCAATCGAAGGCAAAACTTTCTGCGTGCGGGTAAAACGCCGCGGGCAACATGAGTTTAGCTCGATCGAAGCAGAACGCTACATCGGCGGCGGCCTTAATCAACACGTTGCGTCGGCAAAGGTTAAATTGACCCATCCGGATGTGACCGTGCATCTGGAGATTGAAGACGATCGCCTGCTGCTGGTGAAGGGCCGTTATGAAGGTATTGGCGGCTTCCCGATCGGCACGCAGGAAGATGTGCTGTCGCTCATCTCCGGCGGGTTCGACTCTGGCGTCTCCAGCTATATGCTGATGCGTCGCGGCTGCCGCGTACACTACTGCTTCTTTAACCTTGGCGGCGCGGCGCATGAAATCGGCGTTCGTCAGGTGGCGCACTATTTGTGGAACCGCTTTGGCAGTTCCCATCGTGTGCGCTTTGTGGCGATCAACTTTGAGCCGGTAGTGGGCGAGATCCTCGAGAAAGTCGACGACGGCCAGATGGGCGTGGTGCTGAAACGCATGATGGTCCGTGCAGCCTCTCAGGTAGCCGAGCGCTACGGCGTGCAGGCACTGGTGACCGGCGAAGCGCTGGGCCAGGTCTCCAGCCAGACGCTGACCAACCTGCGTTTGATTGATAACGTCTCCGATACGCTGATCCTGCGCCCGCTTATCTCTCACGATAAAGAGCACATCATCGATCTGGCGCGCAAAATCGGCACCGAAGATTTTGCCCGCACCATGCCGGAGTATTGCGGTGTGATCTCCAAAAAACCGACGGTAAAAGCGGTTAAAGGGAAGATTGAAGCGGAAGAGGCGAACTTCGATTTCGCGATCCTTGAGAAAGTGGTCGCGGAAGCGAGCAATATCGATATTCGTGAAATCGCGCAGCAGACCTCGGAAGAGGTGGTGGAAGTCGAAACGGTAACCGGCTTCGGTGAGAATGACGCGATCCTCGATATCCGCTCCATCGATGAGCAGGATGACAAGCCGTTGCAGCTTGAAGGCGTAGATGTGGTGTCGCTGCCGTTCTACAAGCTGAGCACCAAGTTTGGCGATCTCGATCAGAGCAAAACCTGGCTGCTGTGGTGTGAGCGCGGCGTGATGAGCCGCCTGCAGGCGCTCTATCTGCGTGAGCAGGGCTTTACCAATGTGAAGGTTTATCGCCCGTAGTTTTACGTTGTGCCATGGATAGCACCGTGGATCGTGCCGGATGGCGGCTTCGCCTTATCCGGCCTACGCGGTGCAACATGCCATAAATACGTTTGCCGCACAGCATTCAAATAAACTGCACCTACCTGTAGGCCGGATAAGCGCCATCCGGCATTCAGTGCCAAAGCTTACGCTTCGTAGTAGTTATAAATTCCCGCCGCCATCACCAGCTGTGACGCCACGTCGTGGGCTTTTTCGCGCCCGACCAGCAGATCGATAATCTTCAGACCAAAATCAATCGCCGTACCCGGTCCCTGGCTGGTCAACAGGTTGACGCGCGGATCCCACACCACGCGCTTATCCTGCCACTGCTCCTCCGGGATCGTCTCCTTAAGCCCTGGAAAACCGGTCATATTGCCGATCGGGAAGATCTCATGGGGCACCAGCACGGTGCCGGCGGCGGCACAAATCGCCGCAACGATGCGCCCGGAGAGGTGAAACTGGCGCACGGTCTCTACCAGCAGCGGGTTATCGCGCATGCACTCCGCGCCCTTAAGCCCGCCAGGCAGCACGATCACGTCGTAATCGCCATCCGCTACCTCAACCAGCGGGGCGTCCGCTAACAGCTTTACGCCACGCGAGCAGACGATCGCGAGTTCGCCGTCGCTGGCCACGCTGGCGGTGGTCACTGCGATCCCGCCGCGCACCAGCAGATCGATAGTGGTGACCGCCTCCATCTCTTCACTACCAGGGGCGAGACATATCAGAGCTGATGCGCTCATATTCACTCTCCTTACGTTTAATCAGGTCAAACAGCCGGGCATTCTCAGGCACCGCGATGCCGTGCGCGCGGGCGCGTCTTAGCAGATAGCCGGTAATGTAATCGCACTCGGTATGGCGCATCGCGCGCACATCCTGCAGCATCGATGAGATATTCTCCGCCGTGCTCTCAATTACCTGGTGAACATAGGCGATCAGCTCGTCGGCAGAGATATGGTGGCCTTCGCGCTCGATCACCGCCGCCACTTCGCGGGCGATTTTCTCTATTTCTTCCGGCACATCGCGCAGATCGCCATTCTTGCAGTCGCGTAGCGCCGTCAGCGGGTTGATGACGCAGTTCACCGCCAGCTTGCGCCACAGTGCGGGGCGAATGGTGTTGTGCCAGGCGACATCCGGCAGCGCCATTTGCAGCGTGTCGGCCAGATAGCTGAACTCGCCATCCTGCGCGCGCGCCGGGCCAATATGGGTGATGCCGCTGGCGACGTGAATAATCACATTACCATCGCGGCGCGCAGCATGGGTGGTGGTACCCATCAGCAGCGGATTGGGCAGGGATTTCAGCTCTTCTACGGTGCCCATGCCGTTATGCAGCAGCAGCACCGGCGTGGTGGGCGAGAGCGAGGCAACCAGCCCTTTTACCGCATCGGAAACCTGCCAGGCTTTAAGCGTGACCAGCAGCAGATCGCTGCGGGCCAGGAAATCGGGATCGTTAGCCGTCAGGGACTCGTTAAAAATCGTGCCGTCTTCTTCAACCAGGTTCACACTGCAATAAGGTTGCGGGATACGTAACCAGCCCTGTACCTCATGTCCCTGCTTGCACAGTGCCGTTAACCACAGTTGCCCTAAGGCGCCGCATCCCAGTACGGTAATTCTCATTATTCCTCCTCACCTGCAACTGCGCCAGGTGTTACAGCGATAAGTATAGCGCTGTCAGCTAAGCTTCCAGTATTCAAGATTGTGTTAATACACAGTGCGGGTATTATGCATCGCTGAAATTACAGAGGGAGAGAAAAGATGCCATCTTTCGATATTGTTTCCGAAATTGATCTGCGCGAAGTGCAAAACGGCGTTGAGAATGCGACCCGTGAACTGGCCACGCGTTTCGACTTTCGCAACATTGAAGCGACGTTTGAATTAAACGAAACCAACAAAACCATCAAGGTGCTGAGCGAGTCTGACTTCCAGGTCAACCAGCTGCTCGATATCCTGCGCGCTAAGCTGTTAAAGCGCGGCATTGAAGGCACTTCGCTGGAAGTGCCGGAAGAGTTTATCCATAGCGGTAAAACCTGGTTTGTTGAAGCCAAGCTCAAGCAGGGGATTGACGCCGCCACGGCGAAGAAGATCATCAAGCTGATTAAAGAGAGCAAACTGAAGGTGCAGGCGCAGATTCAGGGTGAAGAGATCCGCGTGACCGGTAAAGCCCGTGACGACCTGCAGGCCGCCATGGCGCTGGTACGCGGCGGTAACTTAGGCCAGCCGTTCCAGTTTAAGAACTTCCGCGATTAATCGCTTGCCCTCTCCCGTGCGGGGGAGGGCGCTTCATGTTTAACCCGCAACCACCTGTTCCACTTCAAAACGGTTGGTCACCTTGCTGTCTATCTTCACATAGACGCTGCGCTCTTCCGGCACCACCATCGCTTCGCTCACCCCATCCATTGCCAGCAGGCGCTGCTGCAACGCCGCATCCACCGCAACATCCTCAGGGATCGCGATACGCAAACTGCTGACATAAGGCGGCTCCTGCATGGTGCTGGCGACTAACAGCCAGACTACCGCCAGCAGCGCGCCGGCGAGGAAGACCGTCTGGGAGTCGAAAAAGCCATCGACCCAACCGCCGAGCGAGCCGCCAATGGCAACGCCAAGGAACTGGCTGGTGGAGTAGATGCCCATCGCTGTACCTTTATAGCCCGCGGGCGCTTCTTTACTGATAAGCGACGGTAGCAGTGCTTCCATCAAGTTAAAGGCAAGGAAGAAGATCTGTACGCCGATCACAATCTCCCAGAAGTGCGGGCCCGCGCCCCACAGCACAATTTCCGCGATCACCAGCAGGGCGACGCAGAGCAGGAAGACCCGCTTCATTTTGCGCTTCACTTCGGCATAGATAATGAACGGCACAACGGAGACAAACGACACCAGCATGGTGACGAGATAGATTTTCCAGTGCTGCGCCGCAGCAAACCCGGCAGCTTCCAGCTGGCCCGGCAGGGCGACAAAGGTCGACATCAGCAGTATATGCAGGCACATAATGCCGAAGTTGAGTTTAAGCAGCTTCGGGTTCGCCATTACCAGGCTAAAACAGCCTTTCACCATCCCCGATTCACGGTTGCGCACGTGCTGGGTGCTGTTTGGTACCACCCACAGCGTCAGCGCAATGCCAAGCGTGGCAAGACCGGCAATCATCCAGAAGAGTGCATGCAGACCCAGTTTATGGGTGATGATTGGGCCGAGCACCATGGCAATGGCGAAGGTGACGCCAAAACTGACGCCGATAAAAGCCATCGCTTTGGTGCGGTTCTGCTCGCGGGTTAAATCGGAGAGCAGCGCCATGACAGCAGCGGCAATCGCGCCGGAGCCTTGCAGCGCACGGCCGAGAATAATGCCCCAGATAGAGTGGGAGAGGGCGGCAATCACGCTGCCGGCGACAAAAATCACCAGCCCGCCGACGATCAGCGGCTTGCGGCCGATGCGATCCGAGAGCAGGCCGAAGGGAATTTGAAAGATGGCCTGAGCGAGGCCGTAAATACCAATTGCCAGACCGATTAATGCTTCGCTGGCGCCCTGCAGCGCCATACCGTACGTGGTCAGAACGGGCAGGACCATAAACATGCCGAGCATGCGCAGGGAGAATACAGTCCCTAAACCCCAGGTGGCGCGCAACTCGCCTGGCGTCATCTTGTAATCGTTCATTACCACCTCATGTTGAAAACCGGACATAGTGTAGTGCGGGGGCAGGGCGGGGTAAACACCAGCTTAATTAACAAATATTACCTGCGTGGATGGGATGGCGGGCATAAAAAAAGGGTGCCGAGGCACCCTTTATATGACGGTCTGGATCACCAGACGTAAGTCAGCAGGCTATGTGAATCCGGCACCATAAAGTCCACGGACATCATCACGCTGAGCGAAGTGATGGCGACAATCGAGAAGACGAACAGTTTGCGCGCCCACACTTTGTCATCCGCCACTTTATACCCGCGCAGCGCCATGCCCAGCCACCAGAGGCTCACCGCGGCAGCAACCACCAGGTATTTATAACCTGCATAGCCGCCCAGCGAGAGCATCAGGGTGGCGACAGCAAACGCCACGATATAGAGCGTGATGTGGTTTTTCGCCACGGAGATGCCTTTCACCACCGGCAGAACCGGGATGTTCGCTGCCTGATAATCCTTAAAGCGGAAAATCGCGATGGCATACGAGTGGGGCATCTGCCACAGGCTGAAAATCGCCAGCAGGATCGCCGCGCCGCTGTCAAACTCGTTGGTCACGGCGCAGTAGCCAATCACCGGCGGCGCTGCGCCGGAGAGAGAGCCAATCAGCGTACCGTAGACGGAGTGGCGTTTCATATAGAGGCTATACACCCCGACATAAACCACAAACCCCATCACCCCGAGCCAGCAGGCCAGCGGATTTGCGCCGAACCACAGCAGCATAAAGCCAGCAATACCCAACAAGGCGGCGTACACCAGCGAGACTTTTGGCGAGATCAGCCCTCTGACCAGCACCCTGTTTTTCGTCCGCTCCATCTTTTTATCGATGTCACGGTCGATGTAGTTGTTAAAAACACAACCAGAGGCGACCACCAACGACACGCCAACCAGCGTGTAGAGGAACAGGGGGTAATCAATCTGGCCTTTAGAGGCCAGCAGGAACCCCCCAATCACGGAGATCAAATTGCCAAAAATAATGCCCGGTTTCGTTACTTGCAGGTATTGCTTGAACATACTCGCCGCTCTTAGTGAACCATCATGTTGTAGTTCAGGTTCCACATAATCCAGATGGAGCCCACTACCAGGATAGCGATGATAATCACGGTAAAGACAAAGGCGGTCAGGTTCCAGCGCTCCTCAGAAGAGGTGTTCATGTGCAGGAAGCAGACCAGATGAACCAAAATCTGTACCACTGCGGTGACCAGTACGGTCCCCAGAATTGCGGCGTGTGACGCGGTACCGCTCATCACCATCCAGAACGGAATGACCGTCAGGATGACTGACAGGATAAAGCCTGTCATGTAGGTTTTTACGCTACCGTGGGATGCGCCGCTGTGATCGGTTGAATGACTCATTACATCGCCCCCATCAGATAAACAACAGAGAACACACAGATCCATACCACATCAAGGAAGTGCCAGAAGAGGCTCAGGCACATGATGCGGGTACGGTTTGTGCTGGTCAGGCCGCGACGGGAAACCTGGAACATCAGAACCGCCATCCAGATCAGGCCAGAGGTTACGTGCAGACCGTGGGTACCAACCAGCGCAAAGAACGCTGACAGGAAGCCGCTACGATCCGGACCCATACCTTCTGCAATCAGATGATGGAACTCATAGATCTCTATGCCGATAAAGCCCGCACCAAACAGGAAGGTCAGCGCAAGCCAGGAAATAACCTGGCTCTTGTTGCCCTTGTGCATGGCGATCGCCGCCATGCCGTAGGTGATGGAGCTGAACAGCAGCAGGAATGTCTCTACCAGAACGAACGGCAGTTCAAAAATGTCCTTGCCGGTCGGGCCGCCCGCTGTGCCGTTCACCAGAACGGCATAGGTCGCGAACAGACAGCTGAACAGAATGCAGTCGCTCATCAGGTAGATCCAGAAACCGAATACTTTATTCGGCCCTGCATCGTGGTGCCCGTGTTCGTGCGCATGGGCGTGCGCGTTGGTCAAAGTATCAGTTGCCATTTGTCAGCCCTGCTTTGTTGATCTCATCGAAATGCTGTTTTTCCAGTTTCTCGATTTCTGCAACCGGTACGTAGTAGTCCACGTCTTCGTCGAAGCTTTTCACAATCCAGCTGATGATGATGCCTGCGAAGCTGGCAATCGCCATCCACCAGATGTGCCAGATCATGGCAAAACCGAATACCGTTGCGAACGCGGCAATAACAATCCCGGCGCCGCTGTTTTTCGGCATATGAATCTCTTCATAGTGGGCAGGTTGCTTGTACGCTTCGCCTTTCTCTTTCATTTCCCAGAAAGCATCACGTTCGTGAATTTCCGGAACAACGGCAAAGTTATAGAACGGCGGAGGAGAGGAGGTTGCCCACTCCAGCGTACGGCCACCCCACGGGTCACCGGTCAGGTCACGGTTCTGATCGCGGTCACGAATAGAGACGTAGATCTGAATCAGCAGACACAGGATACCCAGTGCGATCAGCGCGGCACCACAAGCTGCAACAATCAGCATGCTGTGGAACTGCGGGTCAATATGCTGGCTGAGACGACGGGTCATACCCATGAAGCCCAGTACGTACAGCGGCATAAACGCAACGAAGAAGCCGATAATCCAGAACCAGAATGCGCGTTTACCCCAGGTTTCGTTCAGGGTGTAACCAAACGCTTTCGGCCACCAGTAGGTCATACCTGCGAAGCAACCAAATACCACGCCGCCGATGATGACGTTATGGAAGTGCGCAATCAGGAACAGGCTGTTGTGCAGTACGAAGTCTGCGCCCGGAACCGCCAGCAGCACGCCGGTCATCCCACCTACGGAGAAGGTGACGATAAAGCCGATAGTCCACAGCATAGAGGAGTGGAATACGATACGACCCTGGTACATGGTGAACAGCCAGTTGAAGATCTTCACCCCGGTCGGGATGGCGATAATCATCGTGGTAATACCGAAGAAGGCGTTTACGTTCGCGCCGGCACCCATAGTAAAGAAGTGGTGCAGCCAAACGATGAACGACAGGATGGTAATACACACGGTCGCCCACACCAGCGAGGTGTAGCCAAACAGGCGTTTACGCGAGAAGGTGGCGGTAATTTCGGAGAAGACCCCGAACACCGGCAGCACCAGAATGTACACTTCCGGGTGACCCCACGCCCAAATCAGGTTGATGTACATCATCATGTTGCCGCCCATATCGTTGGTAAAGAAATGGGTGCCCAGATAACGATCCAGGGTAAGCAACGCAATGGTAACCGTCAGAATTGGGAACGAAGCGATGATCAGCACGTTCGCGCACAGCGAGGCCCAGGTGAAGACCGGCATTTTGAACATGGTCATGCCTGGCGCACGCATGCGCAGGATGGTCACGAAGAAGTTAATACCGGTCAGCGTCGTACCGATACCAGAGAGCTGGAGACTCCAGATCCAGTAATCGACCCCGACACCAGGGCTGTACTCTATTCCCGAGAGCGGCGGATAAGCCAGCCAACCTGTCTGCGCGAACTCACCGACGCCCAGAGAGATGTTAACCAGAATCACGCCCACAACCGTGAACCAGAAGCTCAGGTTGTTAAGGAACGGGAAGGCAACGTCGCGCGCGCCGATCTGCAGCGGAACCACCAGGTTCATCAGACCGATAACAAACGGCATCGCCACGAAGAAGATCATAATCACGCCGTGGGCAGTGAAGATCTGATCGTAGTGGTGAGGCGGCAGGAAGCCCGCTTCGCCCATCGACGAAATCGCTTGTTGACTACGCATCATTACGGCGTCAGCAAAGCCACGCAGCAGCATAACGACCGCTACGAGGACATACATGATGCCAAGACGTTTATGGTCAACCGAGGTCAACCACTCATTCCATAGCCATTTCCACTTACCGAAGTAAGAGAGCAGGCCGACTACCGCCAGACCACCGACGGCAATCGCAGCGATCGTAATCATGATAATCGGTTCATGATACGGCACTGCATCCAGTGTAAGTTTTCCGAACATCGTTTTCCTCGGCCCCTTAGTGAGAGGTTTCCGCGTGGCTCATGTCCATGCCTTCCATACCTTCGTGTGACTTGTGCTCACCTTCCGGTTGGGTCATGTCCATGCTCTTGCCGTGGCCCATAAATTTGTTAATAACATCTTTAAACAAATCGGGTTTCACGCTGGAGAAGTATTCAACCTTGTTGTATTCGCTTGGTGCGGCAATTTTCTCGTACGTGGCCATATCAGACACCGTAGTAGAAGACTGTTTCGCTTTGGCGACCCACTGGTCAAATGCGGCGCGGTCCGGCGTTGCAATGGCTTTAAACTTCATGCCTGAGAAGCCCGGGCCGCTGTAGCTGGCAGAGATGCCATCATACGTACCTGCTTCGTTGGCAATCAGATGCAGTTTGGTCTGCATACCGGCCATCGCGTAAATCTGGCTGCCCAGACGCGGAATAAAGAACGAGTTCATCACGGAGTTGGAAGTCACTTTGAATTCCACCGGAGTGTTCGCCGGGAAGGCGATTTCATTCACGGTAGCGATGCCCTGTTCCGGATAGATAAAGAACCATTTCCAGTCCATGGCAACCACTTCGATAGTAATCGGGCGTTCGTCATGTACCAGTGGTCTGCTCGGCTCGAGCGAGTGGGTGGTTTTCCACGTCAGCACGGCAAGGAACAGGATGATCAGAATCGGCACCGTCCAGACCACAGCTTCCACTTTATTGGAGTGTGACCAGTTCGGGCTATACTTCGCATCTTTATTGCTCGCACGATACTTCCAGGCAAAACCTACGGCCATTAAGATGGCAGGCACCACGACAATCATCATCAGGCCAAAAGCCGTCAGGATGAGTGAACGTTGCTCCATACCAATCTGTCCTTTGGGGTCAAGAAGCGCAGAATCGCAGCCACTGAGTAATACAGTGCTGGCGATTAAGGACATCCATCCCAAACTTTTATTGTATTTCCTGAGTCTCATTTAACGACCTCAATTCCACGGGATCTGGTGGCGCTTAAAGTGTGCGGGCATTTTACGGAAAGGTTACGTTACTGTAAACATGATTGGCTTTGTGTCAGTAAGGTGTTACTGGGTTCTGCCGCATATGTCACACAGAATGCAACAATCTGTAAAACCGGGCGTTCGCACAGCCAGAGAGAGCGATTATAACGAAAACCTGACATTACAATCTGCGTTGAGGGTAAATTGGTATAACCAATCGTTCAAATAAACAAATAATTAACAATTATCCAGCAACTATTAAACATCATTGGAACGAATATGAAACCCAACAATTAATAACCGTGCTGAATCGTTATAGGATAGACCTTATTTTATAAGGCACAAATTAAATAAGATTTTTATTTTTTGCCCGCTCAGGGCGATTGGGCAAAAAACAAAAAATACGCCTGTTTAATGAACGAAATAATAACGGCGCTAAATTTATTTTTCTGCTTTTTTTATTTTTAATAGCTGATTTTAAAAGAGTTATTCCTTTAAAAATAACCCTAAATTGCACTATGTAAAATATATCGCCACCCGCAGACGTCCGTTTTGCCCTCGCTAGAGCAGTGCGGTTCTGCGCAGGGCCAGCAGATCCAGCCCGCCACCGAACAGGATGCCCACCAACGCCAGCAGCGCGCCGCCCTCCAGCAGGAGGCTATCAACAGACCACTGCGTCAGACCCAGCGCATTGCTGGCAAGCACCAGCAGGCCAGCCGCAAGCAGCAGCGCGCCCGCACCAAGGATGCGCAGCGCCAGCCGGTACAGCGCCGTGAACTCGGTGCGCGGCATAAAGGCTTCCGTGCGCTGCGTGTACTCCAGCGTGCGTTTACACAGCAGCAGCAGTGCCAGCCCCGGGATCGCCGCAAAGATCGAAAAGAGATAAAAGGTCGGCCAGTCATAGCTGGCAACAAACCAGCCCGCCAGCGGCCCGACATAGACCCGGCCAACCGCCGAGAGCGCCGAGAGCAGCGCGAACTGTGTGGCGGAAAAGGCGCTGTTACAGAGCGTCATCAGCAGAGCGACAAACGCCGCCGTCCCCATGCCGCCGCAGAGGTTTTCGAAGAAGACCGCCGCGCCCATCGTCACAATGTCTTTATCGGTGATGGAAAGCAGCCAGTAACCTGCGTTGGAGATCGCCTGCAACACCCCGAAAATCAGCAGGGCGCGAAAAAGCGTTAAACGCTGCATTAATACGCCGCCCCACAGCGCGCCGATAATCGTCGCCACCAGCCCTAAGCTTTTATTCACCATCCCGACATCGCCGGGGTCGAAACCGACACCACGTATAAGGAAGAGAGTGGTCAGGCTCATGGCAAACGCGTCACCGAGCTTATAAAGGACAATCAGCAGCAGGATCAGCCAGGCGTTGTTGCGCCCGAAGAAATCGCGCAGGGGCGCAACCACCGCTTCTTCAAGAGATCGCGGCGCAGGAATGGTGCCCACCGGCTCCGGCGCGCGCAGCGTGGCGATAATGCAGGGGATCATCAGTGCCGCCATCAGCCAGTACATCCCTTGCCAGCCCAGCCAGCGATCCGCCAGCCATAGCGCCAGACCGCCGGAAATCAGCATCGCCAGGCGGTAACCGAGCACGCTTATCGCCGCGCCCGCGCCGCGCTCTTCGGCTGAGAGCACATCCGTTTTCCAGGCATCAAAAACAATGTCCTGCGACGCCGAGCAGAAGGCGATAACCACCGCCAGCGCCGCCATCCAGCGCAGATCGCTGGCAGGCTGTAAAAAGCCCATCGCGGCAATGGCGATCAGGAGCGCAACCTGCGTCAGCAGCAGCCAACCGCGGCGGCGTCCTAAAAAGGAGGGGGTATAGCGATCCATCGCCGGTGACCAGAGAAACTTAAAGACGTAGGCCTGGCCGACCAGCGAGAAGAAACCAATGGTTTTGACATCAACGCCTGCGACGGTTATCCACGCCTGTAACGTGCCGCTGGTGAGGGCGAGAGGTAAACCGGAGGCAAAGCCGAGCATCAGCAAAATCGCTGATTTAGGCTGCGTGAAAATGCGTAAGTAGTGACTGGACATGGCAGCTCAGCTGGCCCGGCGGAACCGGGCCAGTGCAGAGAGATTAACGGGCGTTCTGCTTGATGAAATCGTGGATGGTGGTGTCCTGAGACATATCCGCGATGGTGTCGGTCAACACGCTGTTAACCGCATTGGTGATCTTCTCGTTGGTCGCCTGGAAAGCGCCTTCTACGTTATAGCTGGCGCGGTAGTTTTTCGTCAGCTTGTTGCCATTGGCAGCGGTGGCAATGATCGCGATATCTGCTTTGGTGGCGATGTTGTAACGCACGTTGCCCTGAGAGACGTCAGCATAGAGCTGGTTAACGATGATCTGCAGGTTAACCGCGCCGTTCGGCCCAATCATATAACCGCGTGCGGTCATCTGCTTCTCCAGCACTTCCTGCAGCAGGAAGCGCAGATCGCGCGATGCTGTCAGGGTAACCAGTTGGTTATCACGGGTGACTTTCGCCAGCGCCTGATCCGGACGCTGATCGGCACCGTTAATGCTGACCGTTACGCCCATCAGGCTCGGATCTTGTTGCGGAAGGGTAATTTTCGGTGTGACGTCAAGGGTGGTCGGCGGAGTTGCGCAGCCAGCCAGCATAAATAAAGCAACCAACGGGAAGAGGAGTTTCTTAATCATGTTCAGGCTCTCAAGGCTCTAAGCTTCTGGGAAAAATTGTCGCCATCATAACATTGCCGTTGTTAAGAGGAAGTCTTCAACGCATGTAAATTCATCGTGTTGTGTTTTTTTTCAGCGCCCGTAACATCTTCAAACGCGATCCCGGCCCCAAATGCCCAGGTTTTCCCTGAAGATTATGCCGTTGGACGCAAAAGCGCGACAAAGGCTAAATTTTTGTTGTCTTATTGTAACGGAGACGGTAAAAGCGGCTAACATTTAAAGGGATAGCTGGTATCTCAGCGTTGTCGGAGGCGTACCATGATGATGCGTGATCAAATAGAATCAAAACTGAAGGCGGCATTTGAGCCTGTTTTCCTCGACGTTGTGGATGAAAGTTACCGTCACAACGTTCCCGCGGGTTCGGAAAGCCATTTCAAAGTGGTGCTGGTGAGCGACTGCTTCACCGGTGAACGTTTCCTCAACCGCCACCGCATGATTTACGGTACCCTGGCAGATGAGCTGGCGACGAAAATTCATGCGCTCGCGCTGCATACCTACACCCTGAAAGAGTGGGAAGGGCTACAGGATACCCTGTTGACCTCGCCAGCCTGCCGCGGCGCAGGGACTCTCGCCTAGAAAACCGGGTTGCAACGCGCTGAACTTTTCCAGTATGTTGCATGCAGTTAATGTGAAAACGGCCTGCGGGCCGTTTTGTTTTGTCTGAAATTTGAGCGAGAAGCGCCCCTTTGTGAGCAAAATTGCTTCAGAAGTGTGAAAAATGACGCACCGTTGCGCTATTACCGTTCTCGACTCATATCTGCGATGCCGCTATAATGCGGCGTCTTATTTTTCGGAATGTCTTCGGGGTGATTCTGACGACAGGGAATGTATATCTGATTTGAGAGAGCATCCCGGTTCTGCAAAGCGAGAGGTTTGCTGCGCAGGGTAGAGTTGACCGAGCACTGTGATTTTTTGAGGTAACAAGATGCAAGTTTCAGTTGAGACCACTCAGGGCCTTGGGCGCCGTGTAACGATTACAATCGCTGCTGACAGCATCGAGACCGCTGTGAAGAGCGAGCTGGTCAACGTAGCGAAGAAAGTACGTATTGACGGTTTCCGTAAGGGTAAAGTCCCGATGACCGTTGTTGCTCAGCGTTACGGCGCCTCTGTTCGCCAGGACGTGCTGGGCGACCTGATGAGCCGCAACTTCATCGACGCGATCATCCAGGAAAAAATCAACCCGGCTGGCGCACCGAACTATGTTCCGGGCGAATACAAACTGGGCGAAGACTTCACCTACTCTGTTGAATTCGAAGTCTATCCGGAAGTTGAACTGAAAGCGCTGGACACCATCGAAGTTGAAAAACCGCTCGTTGAAGTGACCGATGCCGACGTTGACACCATGCTGGATACCCTGCGTAAGCAGCAGGCAGACTGGAAAGAGAAAGATGGCGCTGCAGATGCAGAAGACCGTGTAACTGTCGATTTCACCGGTTCTGTTGACGGTGAAGAGTTCGAAGGCGGCAAAGCGACCGATTTCGTACTGGCGATGGGTCAGGGTCGTATGATCCCGGGCTTTGAAGAGGGCATCAAAGGCCACAAAGCGGGCGAAGAGTTCACCATCGACGTGACCTTCCCGGAAGAGTACCACGCGGAAAATCTGAAAGGTAAAGCGGCGAAATTCGTCATTAACCTGAAGAAAGTTGAAGAGCGTGAGCTGCCGGAACTGACCGAAGAGTTCATCAAACGTTTCGGCGTTGAAGATGGTTCTATGGACGGTCTGCGCGCAGAAGTACGTAAAAACATGGAACGCGAGCTGAAAGGCGCCGTGCGTAACCGTGTTAAATCTCAGGCGATCGACGGTCTGGTTAACGCCAACAACATCGACGTACCGGCTGCACTGATCGACAGCGAAATCGACGTTCTGCGTCGCCAGGCTGCTCAGCGTTTCGGTGGCAACGAGAAACAGGCTCTGGAACTGCCGCGTGAGCTGTTCGAAGAGCAGGCTAAACGCCGCGTTGTCGTTGGTCTGCTGCTGGGCGAAGTGATTCGTACCCACGAGCTGAAAGCTGACGAAGAGCGCGTTAAAGGCCTGATCGAAGAGATGGCTTCTGCGTATGAAGATCCGAAAGAAGTGATCGAGTTCTACAGCAAAAACAAAGAGCTGATGGACAACATGCGTAACGTCGCGCTGGAAGAACAAGCGGTTGAAGCGGTTCTGGAAAAAGCGAAAGTGACGGAGAAAGCAACCTCCTTCAGCGAGCTGATGAACCAACAGGCTTAATCGTTTTCTGCGATAGCTAAAAGTAATAAGCCCGTCACCTGCTTGCTGGTGGCGGGCTTTTTTTATCGTATTGGCTTTATCAGAACTGTGCTAAAAGCGTGTTTCAGGGTTAGCGTAACAGCAAAAGATTGTTATGCTTGAAAACATGCGTGGTCATCCCCACTAAAGAGGGTGGCAGGAAAGACTCTGGCTGATAATCCGTCCGTGAGGGGTCGTAGTCAGACCTCTTTCACTCAAGTACAATCAGTGCAGCAAGTTTGTTAATTTTTTATCCAGGAGACGGAAATGTCATACAGCGGCGAACGAGACAACTTTGCACCCCATATGGCCCTGGTGCCAATGGTTATTGAACAGACCTCCCGCGGTGAGCGCTCTTTCGATATTTACTCCCGTCTTCTCAAGGAACGCGTAATTTTCCTGACCGGTCAGGTCGAAGACCATATGGCCAACCTGATCGTGGCGCAAATGCTGTTTCTCGAAGCAGAGAACCCGGAAAAAGATATCTATCTCTACATTAACTCTCCGGGCGGCGTGATCACGGCAGGTATGTCTATTTATGACACCATGCAATTTATTAAACCGGACGTCAGCACCATCTGTATGGGCCAGGCCGCGTCAATGGGCGCATTCCTGCTGACGGCTGGCGCAAAAGGCAAGCGCTTCTGCCTGCCGAATTCACGCGTGATGATCCACCAGCCGCTGGGCGGCTATCAGGGTCAGGCGACGGATATCGAAATCCACGCGCGTGAGATCCTGAAAGTGAAAGGGCGCATGAATGAACTTATGGCGCATCACACGGGTCAATCCTTAGAACAAATTGAGCGTGATACCGAGCGTGACCGCTTCCTTGCCGCGCAAGAAGCAGTTGATTACGGGCTGGTTGACTCAATTTTGACCCATCGTAACTAATGCTCAGTCCGCATTGGCCGCTATACTTTCCAGTGCAAGCGGCGTAATGCCTGAGTAACGTTTTGCGCCTGGAATGGCATTTGCGTCGTCGTGTGGCGCAAAGAACAGAAAAGAGGTTTTACTCATGACAGATAAACGCAAAGATGGTTCGGGCAAACTGTTGTACTGCTCTTTTTGCGGCAAAAGCCAGCATGAAGTGCGTAAACTGATCGCCGGACCGTCCGTGTATATCTGCGACGAATGTGTGGATCTGTGTAACGACATTATTCGCGAAGAGATTAAAGAAGTTGCGCCGCACCGCGAGCGCAGCGCGCTGCCGACGCCGCATGAAATACGCCACCATCTCGATGACTATGTTATCGGTCAGGAGCAGGCGAAAAAGGTGCTGGCGGTGGCGGTTTACAACCACTACAAACGCCTGCGCAACGGCGACACCAGCAACGGTGTTGAACTGGGCAAAAGTAACATTCTGCTGATCGGGCCGACCGGTTCCGGTAAAACGCTGCTGGCGGAAACGCTGGCGCGCCTGCTTGATGTACCGTTCACCATGGCGGACGCCACCACGCTTACTGAAGCGGGCTACGTTGGTGAAGATGTGGAAAACATCATTCAGAAGCTGCTGCAGAAGTGTGACTACGATGTGCAGAAAGCCCAGCGCGGCATCGTCTACATTGATGAGATCGATAAGATCTCCCGTAAGTCAGACAACCCTTCCATCACCCGTGACGTATCGGGCGAAGGCGTACAGCAGGCGCTGCTGAAGCTGATCGAAGGTACCGTTGCTGCGGTTCCGCCGCAGGGCGGTCGTAAGCATCCGCAGCAGGAGTTTTTGCAGGTTGATACCTCCAAAATCCTCTTTATCTGTGGTGGTGCTTTCGCAGGCCTCGATAAGGTGATCTCTCACCGTGTGGAAACCGGCTCCGGCATCGGTTTTGGCGCAACGGTGAAAGGAAAATCCGAAAAAGCGAAAGAGGGCGAGCTGCTGGCGCAGGTTGAACCGGAAGATTTGATCAAGTTTGGTCTGATCCCGGAGTTCATCGGTCGTCTGCCGGTTGTCGCTACGCTGAACGAGCTGAGTGAAGAAGCGCTGATCCAGATCCTGAAAGAGCCGAAAAACGCCCTGACTAAGCAGTATCAGGCGCTGTTTAACCTGGAAGGCGTCGATCTTGAGTTCCGCGACGAAGCGCTGAACGCTATCGCCAAGAAAGCGATGAGCCGCAAAACCGGCGCCCGTGGTCTGCGCTCTATCGTCGAAGCCGCGCTGCTCGACACCATGTACGATCTGCCGTCTCTGGAAGACGTCGAAAAAGTGGTGATTGATGAGTCGGTAATCGAAGGGCAAACCAAGCCGCTGCTGATTTACGGCAAGCCGGAAGCGCAGCAGGCATCTGGCGAATAATTCGTCAATTCATACAGTCAGTTAATCAAAAAGGGGGGATTTTATCTCCCCTTTTATTTTTCCGACTTCCCGGCGTTGAATGTGTGGGAAACATCCCCATATACTCCATTACATGTTAATGGTGCGTGTGGCACAGTCACGTCACCTTGATTACCTGGCGGACTTTAAACTAAGAGAGAGCTCTATGAATCCTGAGCGTTCTGAACGCATTGAAATCCCCGTATTGCCGTTGCGCGATGTGGTGGTTTATCCGCACATGGTCATCCCGTTATTTGTGGGGCGGGAAAAATCAATCCGTTGTCTTGAAGCAGCCATGGATCATGATAAAAAAATCATGCTGGTTGCGCAGAAAGAAGCGTCAACGGATGAGCCGGGTGTAAACGATCTTTTCACCGTCGGGACCGTGGCGTCTATTCTGCAAATGTTGAAACTGCCTGATGGCACTGTAAAAGTGCTGGTCGAGGGGCTTCAGCGCGCGCGCATTACTTCGCTTGCCGATAACGGCGAGCACTTCTCTGCGAAAGCGGAGTACCTGGACTCGCCGGCCATTGATGAGCGCGAGCAGGAAGTGCTGGTACGTACCGCGATCAGCCAGTTCGAAGGCTATATCAAGCTCAACAAAAAAATTCCGCCGGAAGTGCTGACGTCGCTGAATAGCATCGACGATCCTGCACGTCTGGCTGACACCATTGCTGCGCATATGCCGCTGAAGCTGGCTGACAAGCAGTCGGTGCTGGAGATGTCCGACATCAACGAACGTCTTGAGTATCTGATGGCGATGATGGAGTCGGAAATCGATCTGCTGCAGGTTGAGAAACGCATTCGCAACCGCGTGAAAAAGCAGATGGAGAAATCCCAGCGCGAGTACTATCTGAATGAGCAGATGAAGGCCATCCAGAAAGAGCTCGGCGAGATGGATGACGCGCCGGACGAAAACGAAGCGCTGAAGCGTAAAATCGACGCGGCGAAAATGCCGAAAGAGGCCAAAGAGAAGGCCGAGTCCGAGCTGCAGAAGCTGAAAATGATGTCGCCGATGTCTGCGGAAGCAACCGTGGTACGCGGCTATATCGAGTGGATGGTGCAGGTTCCGTGGAATGCGCGCAGCAAGGTCAAAAAAGATCTTCGCCAGGCGCAGGAAGTGCTGGATACAGACCACTACGGCTTAGAGCGCGTCAAAGACCGCATCCTTGAGTATCTTGCGGTTCAAAGCCGTATGAACAAACTCAAAGGGCCGATTCTCTGCCTGGTTGGGCCGCCGGGGGTAGGTAAAACCTCGCTCGGTCAATCCATCGCGAAAGCGACGGGTCGTAAATATATCCGTATGGCGCTGGGCGGCGTGCGTGATGAAGCAGAAATCCGCGGTCACCGCCGCACTTACATCGGTTCTATGCCGGGTAAACTGATCCAGAAAATGGCAAAAGTTGGCGTTAAAAACCCGCTTTTCCTGCTGGATGAGATCGACAAAATGTCCTCCGACATGCGTGGCGATCCCGCTTCTGCGCTGCTGGAAGTGCTCGATCCTGAGCAGAACGTGGCGTTCAGCGATCACTACCTGGAAGTGGATTACGATCTGAGCGACGTGATGTTTGTTGCCACGTCTAACTCCATGAACATTCCGGCACCGCTGCTGGACCGTATGGAAGTGATTCGCCTCTCCGGTTACACCGAAGATGAGAAGCTGAACATTGCCAAACGCCACCTGCTGACCAAGCAGATTGAGCGTAACGCGCTGAAACCGAACGAACTGACGGTTGATGACAGTGCGATCGTCGGTATTATTCGCTACTACACTCGCGAAGCGGGCGTGCGTGGCCTGGAGCGTGAAATCTCGAAACTGTGCCGCAAGGCGGTGAAACAGCTGCTGCTGGATCCGTCCCTGAAGCATATCGAGATCAATGGCGACAACCTGAATGACTATCTCGGCGTTCAGCGCTACGACTACGGTCGTGCGGATGATGAAAACCGTGTAGGCCAGGTGACCGGTCTGGCGTGGACTGAAGTGGGCGGCGATCTGCTGACCATCGAAACCGCCTGCGTGCCGGGTAAAGGCAAGCTCACTTACACCGGTTCGCTGGGTGAAGTGATGCAGGAGTCTATCCAGGCTGCATTAACCGTGGTGCGCGCGCGCGCAGAGAAGCTGGGTATCAACGGCGACTTCTATGAAAAACGCGACATCCACGTGCACGTGCCGGAAGGTGCGACGCCGAAAGATGGTCCGAGTGCCGGTATCGCCATGTGCACCGCGCTGGTCTCCTGCCTGACCGGTAACCCGGTTCGCGCCGACGTTGCGATGACGGGTGAGATCACCCTGCGCGGCCAGGTGCTGCCGATTGGTGGTCTGAAAGAGAAACTGCTGGCAGCGCATCGCGGCGGCATCAAAACCGTGCTGATTCCTTACGAAAATAAACGCGATTTGGAAGAAATTCCGGAAAACGTCATTGCCGATCTGGATATCCATCCGGTGAAACGTATTGAAGAAGTGCTGACGCTTGCCTTGCAGAATGCGCCGTTTGGCATACAGGTCGCCACTGCAAAATAGTGACCTCGCGCAAAGTGCGTAGAGAAATATAAGGCTGGTGAGTGATTTCGCACTTGCCAGTCTTTTTTTGTATAGCTAATTTAGATTGCTGGTCGGCTATGTCATCATCAACTGATGTTGTAAGGGCATGACAGGCCTGTTATAACTGCTGCGCGGTCGCACTGCGAAGGATGTGGTGCGATATAAAATATAAAGAGAGGAAGAGAAGAGTGAATAAATCTCAACTGATAGACAAGATTGCCGCTGGCGCTGACATTTCTAAAGCTGCCGCCGGACGCGCGTTAGATGCGTTAATTGCTTCTGTTACTGAATCTTTGCAATCCGGGGACGACGTAGCACTGGTTGGTTTCGGTACTTTTGCGGTTAAAGAGCGCGCTGCCCGTACTGGCCGCAACCCGCAAACCGGCAAAGAGATTACTATTGCTGCTGCCAAAGTCCCTGGCTTCCGCGCAGGTAAAGCGCTGAAAGACGCCGTGAACTAAGGACTTTCCCCACGCGGGGAGGGTGGCAACATACAAGGGCACATCGCGAGGTGTGCCTTTTTTATTTTCGCAAAATCAATTTCTGCGAGTTTATGCGCGATGCGGGCTAACAATTGCACCGTTTTCTTGTCAAAATACGCGCTTACATGCAGCGGGCCTCGTGCGCTGCCTGAGATCTACAGTCACCTACAGCGGAGTGTTGTTACACCATGATGGACAATTTACGCGCGGCGGCGAATCACGTCGTGCTCAAGATCATTCTGGGTTTGATTATCGTGTCATTCATTTTGACTGGCGTGGGTAACTACCTGATTGGCGGTAACAATAATTACGCCGCAAAAGTTAATGGCCAGGAAATTGGCCGTGCGCAGTTTGAAAATGCGGTAACCAGCGAACGCAACCGTATGGCGGAGAAGCTGGGTGACCAGTTCTCGGAGCTGGCCGCAAATGAAAACTATATGAAATCCGTACGCCAGCAGGTGCTCAATCGCATGATTGATGAAGCTCTGCTGGATCAATACGCGAAGAAGCTTGGCCTCGATATCAGCGATGAGCAGGTCAAAAACGCTATCTTCTCTACCGATGCTTTCAAGTCTGACGGCAAGTTCGATAATAACCGCTTCAACGCCCTCGTTAACCGTATGGGCATGAGCGCCGATCAATATGCGCAGGCGCTGCGCAACCAGCTTATCTCTCAGCAACTGATCAACGCCGTTGCCGGCACCGATTTTATGCTCAAAGGCGAGACCGACGAGCTGGCGGCGCTGGTATCCCAGCAGCGCGTCGTGCGCCAGGCGGTGATTGATGTGAACGCGCTGGCAGCAAAACAGACGGTCAGCGATGACGAGATCGCCAGCTATTACGACCAGAACAAGAGCCGTTTTATTGCGCCGGAGCAGTTCCGCGTAAGCTACATCAAGCTTGATGCGGCAGCGATGCAGGAAAACGCCACCGACGCACAGATTCAGGCTTACTACGACGAGCACAAGGATCAGTTCACTCAGCCGCAGCGTAATCGTTACAGCGTCATCCAGACCAAAACGGAAGATGAAGCGAAAGCGGTGATCGACGAGCTGAAAAAAGGCGCTGACTTTGCTGCCCTGGCGAAGGCGAAATCCGCCGACATCATCTCTGCCCGTAACGGCGGTGACATGGGCTGGCTGGAAGAGTCCACCACCCCGGACGAACTGAAAAACGCCGGTCTGAAAGAGAAAGGCCAGCTCTCAGGCCCGATTAAATCCTCCGTTGGCTACCTGGTG
Organism: Kosakonia sp. CFBP8986; assembly: GCF_034044935.1. Classification (NCBI taxonomy): domain Bacteria; kingdom Pseudomonadati; phylum Pseudomonadota; class Gammaproteobacteria; order Enterobacterales; family Enterobacteriaceae; genus Kosakonia; species Kosakonia sp. CFBP8986. Next base: position 230,260 of record NZ_JAXCXB010000006.1, read on the forward strand.
GCGCGTCTGGATGATATTCAGCCTGCCGTTGTCAAACCACTGAACGAAGTACGCGATGAACTGGCGGCGAAAGTGAAGCATGAAAATGCGCTGGATGCCTGGTTCGCGCTGCAGCGTAAAGTGAGCGAAGCGGCAACCAACGATAACGAATCTCTGGCCGGTGCTGAACAGGTTTCAGGTACCAAAGCGGTGCAGACCGAGTGGTTTACCCGCGACAACCTGCCGGAAGAGCTGAACTTCAAACCGGTGAGCGATGCGATTTTCAACGGCGGTCTGGTAGGTCAGAACGGCTCGCCTGGCAACAACTCCGATATCATCACCGTTGATGGCGATCGCGCGTTCGTATTGCGTGTTACCGACCATAAAGCGGAAGCGATTAAGCCGCTGGCGGAAGTGAAAGCGCAGGTCACGGATATCGTTAAGCATGATAAAGCTGAGCAGCAGGCGAAGCTGGATGCTGACAAACTGGTTGAAGCGCTGAAAGCGGGCAAAGGCGACGACGCGATGAAAGCCGCTGGTCTGAGCTTCGGCGAAGCGAAAACCCTCGCGCGCCTCGGACAGGATCCGGTTGCAACAGCCGCCTTTAACCTGCCACTGCCGGCGAAGGATAAACCCTCCTACGGCAGCACCACCGATCAGCAGCGTAATGTTGTGATCATAGCGCTGGACGAAGTGAAAGCAGGCGAAATGCCGGAGGCGCAGAAGAAAGCGATGATGCAGGGCGTGACGCAGAATAACGCGCAAATCGCCTTTGAAGCGCTGATGAGCAACCTGCGCAAAGAAGCCAAAATCAAACTGGGCGATACCTCAGAACAGCAGCAGTAACGGGAAGCTTCTCCCAAAAAAAGGTAACGCTCTGCAATACACAAAGGCCGCTTTCGCGGCCTTTTCCATTTCTGCTGTTTGCCCTTTGTAGACATTTTCTGCCCTGGTTATGCTCCGCTGCGAGTTAACACAACGGAGATAACAGCATGAAACATGGAGTCAAATCCCTTTTACTGCCCCTGGCGTTTACGTGTGCGGCATTCAGTTCTGCCACGCTTGCCGCGCCCGCAAGCGGTGCAAAACCACCGGCGGCACACGCCGCGGCACCGGCTTCTCACACCAAAGGGCAGGAGGCGGCAAAGCCCGCGCAGGAAGAAGAAGAGGGCGTTAAAGTCAGCATCAACAGCGCGACGGCGGAAGAGTTATCAAAGGCGCTGAAGGGCGTTGGCCTTAAGAAGGCGCAGGCGATCGTCAGCTATCGCGAAGAGTATGGGCCGTTTAAGAGCGTTGAGGATTTAAAACAGGTGCCGGGCATGGGCGGCAAGCTGGTGGAGCGCAATCTGGTAAACCTGAAACTGTAAGCTGCTTGCGTAGTCGCTAATTTTTGCCAGAATTAGGAGGTCATACCAGTATGGCCTCTGTCTCTATAACTATAAACAGTAAAGGTTAACGCGCTATGCAGACCCAAATAAAAGTTCGTGGATTCCACCTTGATGTCTACCAGCATGTAAACAACGCCCGCTATCTCGAATTTCTTGAGGAAGCGCGCTGGGATGGGCTGGAGCATCACGAGAGTTTTCAATGGATGACCGCCCACAACATCGCTTTTGTGGTGGTTAACATCAATATCAATTATCGCCGTCCGGCGGTGCTCGGCGACCTGCTTACGGTCACCAGCCATGTCCAGCAGATTAACGGCAAAAGCGGCGTGTTAAGCCAGGTGGTGACATTAGAGCCGGAAGGGCAGGTGGTTGCCGATGCGCTGGTGACTTTTGTCTGCATCGATCTGAAAACCCAGAAAGCGCTGGCGCTGGAGGGGGAGTTGCGGGAGAAGCTGGAGATAATGATTGGGGAGCGGGATTAAGAAACTCTGTAGGCCGGATAAGCGGAACGCGCCATCCGGCAAACGGCCTGGCATATGGCTTTGGTGGTATTGTTCCGTTCACCATGCGTGCGGCGGAATATTTTTCTCACTGGTGCGGTGAACGGGACAAGGGGAGCGGCCGCGCTCCCCTTGTCAATCCCCGCGGCCCCGCGAGGAAATCGGTGCTTCGCACTGCGCTCACCTCCCGCGAGCCTGACGGCGGCCGGCTCGACTCGACTTACTCGTTCCATTCTGGAACTCGTCCATGTCTCGGTTCGCCTCTGTCCGCCATCCATGGCGTCCAGACCTTGTCATTCCCGCTTCGGTTCGCCGATTTCAGCGGGGACACAACACCCTCGCTTTCATATTGCAGATAAAAGCAAAGACGGTTTCGCTGTGGGCTCGCTTTTGTAGGCCGGATAAGGCGAAGCCGCCATCCGGCAAATGTACCGCGGAGATAATGCCGGATGACGCGTACCGCTTATCCGGCCTACTGGATTGGTGCGGGTTTATTGGCCGGGCTTATTTCAATCCGGTTTTTGCTTTCATTGAGCTCAATACTGAGGCTTTATCGGCAAGGTACTGCTGCAACCCGTTGGCGCGCAAATGACACGCCGCGCAGTGGCCGCAACCATCCCCTTTGATGCCGTTGTAGCAGGTCAGGGTTTCGCTGCGCACCATATCGAGCGCGCCCCAGTAATCCGCCAGCGCCCAGGTTTGGGCTTTATCGATCCACATTAGCGGTGTTTCAAAACGGATATCCTTCGCCAGACCGAGGCTAACCGCGTGGTTAAGCGCCTTCACAAATTCGTCGCGGCAGTCCGGGTAGCCGGAAAAATCGGTCTCACACACGCCAGTGATCACCGCTTCTGCCTGCACCTGGTAAGCGTATACCGCCGCCAGCGTCAGAAAGAGAATATTGCGCCCGGGAACAAAGGTGTTCGGAATACCGTCCGCGCTCTCTTCATAATCCGGCACCGGAATGCTGTCGCGCGTCAGGCTGCTCACGGCCAGTTCGTTAAGCAGCGTCACATCCAGCACTTTATGCGCCCGTGCGCCCAGCTTTTGCGCCAGTTCGCGTGCGACGTCGATCTCAGCGCGATGGCGCTGCCCATAATCAAACGTCACGCAATGGACTTCATCATACTGCTGTAACGCCTGCACCAGGCAGGTCGTGGAGTCTTGTCCGCCACTGAAGACGACAACGGCACGTTTCATAATTATTCCTGACATTTACACAAAAAAGGTATGGTAGCGCGTGAGTCAGGCAGCGACCAGCTTCTTCACGGCGACGGGGCCGGAAGCCACGCCTCGGTAAACTCAAACCAGCCGCGGCGATTGACCTCGATCCCCTCAACGCCCGGCGGCGCGCTAATGCGGTAGTGGTAATTAAAGAGCGGCGTCAGCAGCGCCTCGTCCATCAACCTGTCAAAGAGCGCTTTTAACGCCGCAATACGCGCCCGCTCGTCGGCCTGGCGCTGCACCGCATCCAGCGTTGTCTGCAGATGCGCGAACTGCGCACTGCCGAGCAGGTTCGGCCACAGCGGATCGCAGCGCAGCCACTGCTCAAGGGTGTACTCCGGCGCTTCGCCAATCAGCCTGTCCCCCATCACCAGATCTGCCGCCGCCAGTTCGCGACACCCTTCCCAGCGTTTACCGTCGTGAAAAATCACCGTCAGCTCGCAGCCGAGCATGCCCAGAGAGGCTTTCAGCTGCTGCGCCATGGTGTGCAACTCCACCGGCAGGTGGTAGATAAGCGTTAGTTTCGCCGGCAAGGCGACGTTTTCTTCAGGCCAGCCGGGAATATGCCAGCCGGGCAGTAACTCCCGGCTCGGGGTAATCAGCCCCTCATCCAGCGGCAGCGTCTGTAAAAGCGAGGTGTGATGAATAATCTGCACCAGACGGCGCGCCTGCGCCGGGCTTAGCCGCGCGCCGGGGCGCAGGGCGAGATAGCAAAAACCGAGGCTGATGCTGTTACTCACCGGTTGCAAGTGGCGCAACTCCTCCGGCTCGCCGATGGCAATCTGCACCGGATGGCGGCAGCTGGTGCCTAAATCCTCATCAAAAAGCTGCGGCGCAATCCAGTACTCAACCGCTTTCAGCAGCGGGTGGCCTAGATGGTAGTGGTCGTGGCTCTCAAGGCGCACCAGTTCATCGCTGAAGGCGACAAGGCGAAACGGCCCGGTGCCAATCTGCGGATGAGCGGGGTGCGCGAGGCGGCTGCCGTAGCTCGCCAGCCGGTGCGCCAGCCAGTAATCGGGACGATGCAACTGAAAGGTAATGCACCACGGATGGGTGAGCGTAATGCGCTCAACGCTGGCGAAAAGCGTCCGTAGCGCCGGCAACTCAAGCAGGGCGACAAGCTGCTGATGCAACTGCGTGGCGGTGACCGTATCGCCATTGTGCCAGTGCAGGGTAGCGTGAAGGTGAAAACGCCAGCACAGGCCATCCTCGCTGCTCTCCCAGTGGTGCGCCAGGTCGCTCTGCGGCAACGCGCTGCGGCTGATAAAGCGTGTCAGCCCGCTAAAGATCTGTCCGGCAAGGTGCTGCTCCGCGCGGCCAGCGAGAAAGCCTGGTGCCAGCGGCTCCAGCGGGCGGTAGTAAGGAATGCGCAGCGTCGGCGTCTCGTTCTGCCACAGCCCGCCGAGATAGGGGTTGAGCAGCGCGCGCAGATCCGCAGGATCAAGTTCAGCGAGCGCCAGCGCATTGTGCTGCTGCCCGGCCGTCAGTGCCTGCTCCAGCATCTCGCGCCGCAGCCGCTCCGGCGTGACGCAGAAATGCAGCGCGCCGCGTTTACCGCGCCCGGACTGCGCCTGCCACGTTAACCAACCGGCGGCCTGCATCTGGCGCAGCAGGGTGCGCATATGGCGTTCGCTGCAGTAGCAGCGCAGAGCCAGCTCGCTAATGCTCACCGCCTGATCCTCACCGGCAGAGGGTGACCAGAGGCGCTGAAATTGGTTAAGGCGGTTAAGTAATCTCATAACCCGGAACAATAATTTCTATCTATTCACTATTACTTCCGTATATCTCACGCAATACTGAAACACAACCTAACGGCATCAGAACTGGAGAGTAGATCATGGCGCGTCTGGCCGCTTTTGATATGGACGGCACCCTGCTTATGCCCGACCATCGTTTGGGCGATCAAACGCTGGCGGCGCTACGACGTTTACATGAACGGGAAATTACGCTGGCCTTCGCCACCGGTCGGCACGCGCTGGAGATGCAGCGCGTTGTGCAGCATATCGGGCTGGATGCTTTTCTCATCACCGGCAACGGCACGCGCATCCACTCCATAGAGGGCGAGCTACTCCATCGCCAGGATCTCTCCCCGCAGGTGGTCGAGCGCGTGCTGCATGGTCGTTGGGAGACCGATGCTTCGCTGCATGTGTTTAATGATTCCGGCTGGCTCACCGATAAACCCATGCCGGAGGCGCTGCAGGCGCATCTCTTCAGCGACTTTAGCTATCAGATCACCGATCTTAAACGCCTGCCCGCCTGTGACGTTGCCAAGATCAGTTTTGTCGGCGATCACGACGATCTCTGCCGCTTGCAACAGCAGCTTGATGAGCAGATTGGCGCGCAGGCGCATATCTGCTTTGCGGCGATGGACTGTCTTGAGGTTCTGCCGGTCGGCTGCAACAAAGGCGCCGCGCTGGAAGTACTCAGCGCCTCGTTAGGATTGACGCTGCAAGAGTGTATGGCGTTTGGCGATGCGATGAATGACAGAGAGATGTTAGAGAGCGTCGGCTACGGCATGATCATGGGCAACGCCATGCCGCAACTGCGCGCGGCGCTGCCGCATTTACCGGTTATCGGGCACTGCCGTAATCAGGCGGTGTCGCACTTTTTGACACACTGGCTGGACACTCCACATCTTCCTTATTCCCCCGAATGAAAAGATATTGCCAGCAAGCCGGGTTTTATTAATAAAACCCGGCTTTTTTTTGCCCGTCGCTATTGCGCTGAGGTAAGCAGGGCGATCTGCGCTTTCCACGGTTCGATATCGCCGAGGTTCGCCGCCACCCATTGCGGGTTGTAGTAGGTTTCAAGATAGCGCTCGCCGCTGTCGCACAGCAGGGTAACGATCGAGCCAGTGCGCCCTTCGTCGCGCATCTGCGCCGCAAGTTGTAGCGCGCCCCACATATTGGTGCCGGTAGAGGCACCCACTTTGCGGCCAAGCTGTGTCTCCAGCCACTGGGCGGTGGCGACGCTGGCGGTATCCGGCACGCGCAGCATCTCATCGACCACATCGGCAATAAACGACGGCTCAACGCGCGGGCGGCCAATGCCTTCGATTTTGCTGCCGATCGGGCTGCGCAGCGTGCTGTCGCGCTGCTGCCAGTAATCAAAGAAGACGGAGTTTTCCGGGTCAACCACCACCAGGCGCGTGTCATAACCCTGGCAGCGAATATAGCGGCCAATGGTTGCCGAGGTGCCACCCGTTCCGGCGCTCATCACAATCGCTTCCGGCACCGGATGCGGCTCATTTTTCATCTGGCGGAAAATGCTGTCGGCAATGTTGTTATTGCCGCGCCAGTCCGTTGCGCGCTCGGCGAAGGTGAACTGATCCATATAGTGACCGTTCAGCTCTTTCGCCAGCCGCTCGGATTCGGCGTAGATCTCGCAGGCGCTATCAACAAAGTGGCAGCGGCCGCCGTAAAACTCGATCTGCTCCACTTTGCGTTTCGCCGTGCAGTAAGGCATCACGGCGATAAAGGGCAGCCCGAGCAGGCGCGCAAACCACGCCTCTGAGATGGCGGTCGAACCGGACGAGGCTTCAATAATCGTGGTGCCTTCCTTGATCCAGCCATTGCACAAGCCGTAGAGAAACAGCGAGCGTGCAAGGCGGTGCTTCAGGCTGCCGGTGGGATGCGTGCTTTCATCTTTTAAATAGAGGTTGATACCCGGAAAACCCGTCAGCGTCAGGCGGATAAGGTGGGTATCCGCAGAGCGCTGCGCGTCGGCATTGATTTCATTAATCGCGTATTTGACCCAGCTGTTGTTCATGATGCTGTTCCGTTTGTCATTTTGTGCCCAGTCTAGCGAAAGCTGAAGAAAAAAAGGTTGCCATTTCGCCTTTGCGATAGACTATTTGGAGAAAAATTTTCTAGCGGAGTAGGGGATGTTAGATAAAATTGACCGTAAGCTGCTCGCACTGTTGCAGCAGGATTGTTCGCTCTCTTTGCAGGCGCTGGCTGATGCCGTTAATCTGACCACCACTCCATGCTGGAAACGGCTGAAAAAACTGGAAGATGACGGTATCTTACTGCGCCGCGTGGCGGTGCTGGATGCGGAAAAGCTCGGGCTGGGGCTGACGGCATTTGTGCTGATCAAAACCCAGCATCACAGCAGCGACTGGTATAACCGCTTCGTTAGCGAAGTGACACAGCTCCCGGAAGTGCTAGGCTTTTGGCGTATGGCTGGCGAGTACGATTACCTGCTGCGCGTCCAGGTGGCGGATATGAAACGCTACGATGACTTCTATAAGAAGCTGGTCAACAGCGTGCCGGGGCTTTCGGATGTCACCTCCAGCTTCGCCATGGAACAGATAAAATACACCACGGCTTTGCCCATTGAATAACCCTTCCGGCGGTTAACCGACCGTCGGCAATTCACGTTCAGGATGTAACCGCGTGCGATTATTTGCTCAGTTAGGCTGGTATTTTCGTCGGGAGTGGCAGCGCTACCTCGGCGCCGTCGCCTTACTTATCATTATTGCTATCTTGCAGCTGATCCCGCCAAAAGTGGTGGGGATTGTGGTGGATGGCGTCACCCAGAAGCAGTTTACCCATCAGCAGGTGTGGATGTGGGTAGCAGCGCTGGTGGCGATTGCCGTCGTCACCTATCTGCTGCGCTATGTCTGGCGCGTCTGGCTCTTCGGAGCCTCCTATCAGCTCGCCGTCGAACTGCGCGAGGATTTCTACCGCCAGCTCAGCCGCCAGCACCCGGAATTTTATCTGCGCCACCGCACCGGCGATTTAATGGCGCGCGCCACCAATGATGTGGATCGCGTAGTGTTCGCCGCCGGGGAAGGGGTGTTAACGCTGGTCGACTCGCTGGTGATGGGCTGCGTAGTGCTGATCGTGATGGCAACCCAAATCAGCTGGCAGCTAACCCTGCTGTCGTTATTGCCGATGCCGATTATGGCGCTGGTGATCAAGCGCTACGGCGATCAGCTGCACAGCCGCTTTAAAGCCGCGCAGGCGGCCTTCTCCGCGTTAAACGATCGCACCCAGGAGAGCATGACCAGCATCCGCATGATCAAAGCCTTCGGCCTGGAAGATCGCCAGTCGGCGCTCTTTGGCAGCGAAGCGGCGGATACCGGCGCGAAAAACATGCGCGTGGCGCGTGTCGATGCGCGCTTTGATCCAACTATCTATATCGCTATCGGCATGGCAAACATGCTGGCGATTGGCGGCGGCAGCTGGATGGTGGTGCATGGTTCGCTGACCCTCGGCGAGCTGACCAGTTTTGCCATGTATCTTGGGCTGATGATCTGGCCAATGCTGGCGCTGGCGTGGATGTTTAACATCGTCGAGCGCGGCAGCGCGGCCTATAGCCGCATCCGCGATATGCTGGCGGAAGCGCCGGTGGTGAACGACGGCACGGAAACCGTGCCCGCCGAGCGCGGCACCTTAACGCTCTCCATCAAAGCGTTTCACTATCCGCAAACCGACAGCGCGGCGCTGACCAACGTCAGCGCGACCCTTGAGCCGGGCCAGATGCTCGGCATCTGCGGCCCGACCGGCGCGGGGAAAAGTACGCTGCTGGCGTTGATTCAGCGCCATTTTGATGTCGACGCGGGCGATATTCGCTTCCACGATATGCCGCTGACGCAGCTGAAGCTGGATAGCTGGCGCAGCCGCCTTGCTGTCGTCAACCAGACGCCGTTTCTCTTCTCCGACACCATCGGCCATAACATTGCCCTTGGCAGGCCCGGTGCAACGCAGGAGGAGATTGAGCATGTGGCGAAGCTTGCCAGCGTCCATGACGACATTCTGCGGCTTCCGCAGGGCTACGACACCGAAGTGGGCGAGCGCGGCGTGATGCTCTCCGGCGGGCAGAAACAGCGTATCTCCATCGCTCGTGCGCTGCTGCTGAATGCCGAAATCCTTATTCTTGATGACGCCCTCTCCGCGGTGGATGGGCGCACCGAACACCAGATTTTGCACAACCTGCGCCAGTGGGGCGAAGGGCGCACCGTAATTATCAGCGCGCATCGCCTGTCGGCGCTGACGGAAGCCAGTGAGATTATCGTTATGCAACATGGCCATATCGCCCAGCGCGGCCAACATGAGCAGCTCGCGCGCCAGCCAGGCTGGTATCGCGACATGTACCGGTATCAGCAGCTGGAAGCGGCGCTGGACGACCATCCGCAGGAGGCCGGGGATGCGTAACTTCTCTCGTCAGTGGCCAACGCTGAAACGTCTGCTGGTCTACGGTAAACCGTGGCGCAAGCCGCTCAGTAAAGCAGTGCTGATGCTGTGGGTGGCGGCAATTGCCGAAGTCTCCGGCCCAGCGCTGATCAGCTACTTTATCGATAATATGGTGGCGAAGAGCTACCTGCCGCTTGCGCTAATCGCCGGGCTGGCGGCGGCTTATGTTGGCCTGCAACTGCTGGCGGCGGGGCTGCACTACGCCCAGGCGCTGCTCTTTAACCAGGCGGCGGTCGGCGTGGTGCAACAGCTGCGTACCGATGTAATGGATGCCGCGCTGCGCCAGCCGCTCAGCGCCTTCGACACCCAGCCGGTAGGGCAGATTATCTCGCGCGTGACCAATGACACCGAAGTGATCCGCGATCTCTACGTAACGGTGGTCGCCACCGTGTTGCGCAGCGCGGCGCTGATTGGTGCGATGCTGGTGGCGATGTTCAGCCTCGACTGGCGTATGGCGCTGGTAGCGATGGGCATCTTCCCGGCGGTGATTATCGTGATGCTGATCTATCAGCGTTTCAGCACGCCGATTGTGCGGCGCATGCGCGCCTACCTTGCCGATATCAACGACGGCTTTAACGAAATCATCAACGGCATGAGCGTGATCCAGCAGTTCCGCCAGCAGGCGCGCTTCGGCGAGCGCATGAGCGAAGCGAGCCGCTCGCACTACTTCGCTCGGATGCAAACCCTGCGCCTCGATGGCTTCCTGCTGCGCCCACTGCTGAGCCTCTTTTCGGCGCTGGTGCTCTGCGGCCTGCTGATGCTGTTTGGCTTCTCAACCGTCGGCACGGTGGAGGTTGGGGTGCTTTACGCCTTTATCAGCTACCTTGGCCGCCTTAACGAGCCGCTGATTGAGCTGACGACCCAGCAGTCGATGCTGCAACAGGCGGTGGTCGCCGGTGAGCGCGTCTTCGAACTGATGGATCGACCGCGCCAGAACTACGGCGATGACGAGACGCCGCTACACAGCGGGGCGATCGACATTGAAAACCTCTCCTTCGCCTACCGCGAAGATCAACTGGTGTTGCAGGATATCTCCCTGCATGTTGAGCCGCGCAGCTTTGTCGCGCTGGTCGGCCATACCGGCAGCGGTAAAAGTACCCTCGCCAGCCTGCTGATGGGCTACTACCCGTTAACCAAAGGGGAGATCCGCCTCGACGGTCGCCCGCTTGCCACGCTAGGCCACAGCGCGCTGCGCAAAGGCGTCGCGATGGTGCAGCAGGATCCGGTGGTGCTGGCCGACAGCTTCTTCGCCAACGTCACGCTTGGGCGGGATATCAGCGAAGAGCGCGTCTGGAAAGCGCTTGAGATCGTCCAGCTTGCCGACCTGGCGCGCACCCTGAGTGAAGGCATCTACACCCGCCTTGGCGAGCAGGGGAATAATCTCTCCGTCGGGCAGAAACAGCTGCTGGCGCTGGCGCGCGTGCTGGTTGATGCCCCGCAGATCCTGATCCTGGATGAAGCGACGGCGAATATTGACTCCGGCACCGAGCAGGCGATCCAGCAGGCGCTGGCGGCGATCCGCGAGAAGACCACGCTGGTGGTGATTGCCCACCGCTTATCAACCATTGTCGAAGCGGAAACCATCCTGGTGCTGCACCGCGGACAGGCGGTTGAGCGCGGTACCCATCAGCAGCTGCTGGCGGCGAAAGGGCGCTACTACCAGATGTACCAGCTGCAGTTAGCGGGTGAAGAGCTGGCGGCCAGCACGCGGGAAGAGTCGCTCAGCGCCTGATGCACCAAAATTAAGCACCCTGCGCGCACCTGCGCCTGGTGGTGCAAAAATGTAACGCACCATGCACTGTCATGGTGCGTTTTTCTTTTTCCCGCCGCTTCTGCATCATCAGTGCGCTTGCGCCGCCCATCACCGCTTCTGGCTTTGTCTCTTTATTGCGCGAAAACGCGCGCCTTCACATTTCTGGCACACCCCTTGCAATACCTCCCTCATGTTGGCTGCGTCCATTTGCGAATGTCGAGTGAGGGGAATCTATGAAGCTGGTAACCGTGGTGATTAAGCCATTCAAACTTGAAGATGTGCGTGAAGCGCTCTCTTCGATTGGTATTCAGGGGCTGACCGTGACGGAAGTAAAAGGTTTTGGCCGTCAGAAGGGGCATGCCGAGCTTTACCGCGGTGCGGAATACAGCGTCAACTTCCTGCCAAAAGTAAAAATCGACGTGGCGATCGCCGACGATCAGCTTGATGAGGTGATCGATATCATCAGTAAAGCGGCCTACACCGGAAAAATTGGCGACGGCAAAATTTTCGTTGCCGAACTCGAACGCGTGATCCGTATTCGTACCGGCGAAGCCGACGAAGCGGCGCTGTAATAGCTGACACACAGTGATAGGGATCGGAAAAATGAGAATGAAAACAGTAAAAGCTACCCTTGCCTCGCTGGCTTTGCTGCCGGGCCTGGCGCTTGCCGCGCCGGCCGTTGCGGATAAAGCTGATAACGGTTTTATGATGATTTGCACCGCGCTGGTGCTGTTTATGTCCATTCCGGGCATCGCGCTCTTTTACGGCGGCCTGATCCGTGGCAAAAACGTGCTCTCAATGCTGACCCAGGTGGCGGTTACCTTCGCGCTGGTCTGCATTCTCTGGGTGGTCTACGGCTACTCGCTCGCCTTCAGCGAAGGCAACAGCTTCTTCGGCAGCTTCAACTGGGTGATGCTGAAAAATATCGCCCTCACTGATGTAATGGGCAGCATCTATCAATACATCCATGTCGCCTTCCAGGGCTCCTTCGCCTGCATCACCGTGGGGCTTATCGTCGGCGCGCTCGCCGAGCGTATTCGCTTCTCTGCGGTGCTGATCTTTGTGGTGGTGTGGATGACGCTCTCCTATGTGCCGATTGCGCACATGGTATGGGGTGGCGGTCTGCTGGTAACCCACGGCGCGCTCGACTTTGCCGGCGGTACGGTGGTGCACATTAACGCCGCGATTGCAGGCCTGGTGGGTGCGTACTTAATTGGCAAACGCGTCGGCTTTGGCAAAGAGGCGTTTAAACCGCACAACCTGCCGATGGTCTTTATCGGTACTGCGATCCTCTATGTTGGCTGGTTTGGCTTCAACGCCGGTTCGGCGAGCAGCGCCAACGAAATCGCCGCGCTGGCCTTTGTGAACACCGTGGTCGCCACTGCCGCCGCGATCCTCTCCTGGGTGTTTGGCGAGTGGGCAATGCGCGGTAAGCCTTCGCTGCTCGGTGCCTGCTCCGGTGCGATTGCTGGCCTGGTGGGTATCACCCCGGCGTGTGGTTATGTCGGTGTCGGCGGCGCGCTGATTGTCGGTCTGGTGTGCGGTCTGGCGGGTCTGTGGGGCGTGACGGCGCTGAAACGTATGCTGCGCGTCGATGATCCGTGCGATGTCTTCGGCGTTCACGGCGTGTGCGGCATTATCGGCTGTATCCTGACGGGCATCTTCGCCTCCACCTCCCTCGGCGGCGTAGGCTTCGCCTCCGGCGTCACCATGGGCCATCAGGTGCTGGTGCAGCTGGAGAGCGTGGGCATCACCATTGTCTGGTCTGCGGTAGTCGCCTTTATCGGCTACAAACTGGCGGATATGACGGTTGGCCTGCGCGTACCGGAAGAGCAAGAGCGCGAAGGGCTGGACGTCAACAGCCACGGCGAAAACGCCTACAACGCCTGATAAGTTGAGTATCTCCTGAGCATAAAAAAGCCTCCGCGTACGGAGGCTTTTCTTTTGGCGGTAACACAACCGGCTTAGTTGCGGTTACGCATTACCCCTTCCTGCACGCTGGAGGCCACCAGCACGCCATCCTGGGTATAGAATTCGCCGCGCACAAAGCCGCGGGCGCTGGAGGCGGAGGTGCTCTCCACGCTGTAGAGCAGCCAGTCATTCATATTGAACGGGCGGTGGAACCACATTGAGTGGTCGATAGTCGCCACCTGCATGCCGCGCTCCAGGAAGCCAACACCGTGCGGCTGCAGCGCCACCGGCAGGAAGTTAAAGTCCGAGGCGTAGCCAAGCAGATATTGGTGGATGCGGAAATCTTCATCCAGCACGCCGTTGGCGCGGATCCACACCTGACGCACCGGATCGGCCACATGGCCCTTCAGCGGGTTATGGAACTCGACCGGGCGGATCTCCAGCGGCTTGTCGCTGAGAAACTTCTCTTTCACGCCGGGCGGCAGCAGGTGCGAGAGATCGCGGGCGATCTCCGTTTCCGATTTGAGCGAGTCCGGCGCGGGCGCGGCGGGCATCGTTTTTTGATGCTCATAGCCCGGCTCCGGTGCCTGGAAGGAGGCGGTCATATAGAAAATCGGTTTGCCGTTCTGCACCGCTGCCACGCGGCGAGCGCTGAAGCTGTTGCCGTCGCGCAGCACTTCCACGTCATAAACAATCGGTTTTTGGCTATCGCCGGGGCGCAAAAAGTAGCTGTGGAAAGAGTGCACCAGGCGGTCTGCCGGAACGGTCTCTTTCGCCGCATAGAGCGCCTGCCCAACCACCTGGCCGCCAAAGACCTGGCGCAGACCTAAATCTTCGCTCTGCCCACGGAACAGCCCCTCTTCAATTTTTTCCAGATTCAATAATGCCAGCAGATTAGATAGCGCCTGACTCATACAATTCCTCAAATAAATAGCGGCTGACGTAGCATATATTGCCTGAGTATAACCTGGAAAATGGAGTGGTCCGATGGGTGCAATAATCTGAATGAATAGGTGTTTACAGGAATATATCGGGTATATGTGCCACACTTGTTCAGGTTACGAAGGTTTAGCCACACACATCTGGCAGGCGCTGCGCCTGCAGGTGCATTGAAGATAAGGAGAGATCAATGAAACTCGTGCCCATGTTAAGTGGTTTAGCAGTCGCAGTCGCGTTATCGGCGTGCGCCCAAAAAGGCGGCGATATTCCAACGCCGGCACCTAATCCCAATGCGCCGTCCGCCACGAATAAAGCGGCGATTGCTCAGCCAAGCGTGACCGGTACGGTCTGGATCCGTCAGAAAGTGGCGCTGCCGCCGGATGCGGTGTTAACCGTTACCGTTTCTGATGCCACCCAGGCCAACGCGCCGTCGAAAGTGCTGGCGCAGAAAGCAGTGCGCACCGATGGTAAACAGCCGCCATACAGCTATGTCCTGCCGTTTAACCCGGCCGACATCCAGCCGAACGCGCGTATCCTGCTGAGTGCAGCGATCACCGTCGACAACAAGATGGTGTTTATCACCGACTCGGTTAAGCCGGTTATCAACCAGGGCGGCACCAAAGTCGACCTGACACTGGTTCCGGTCCAGCAGACCGCGGTTCCGCTGCAGCAGAGCGGTGGTACGCCGAACACCGTACCGTCGACCTCACCAACGCAGGTCACCCCGTCTAACGCCACTCCGGCGCCGACCCAGTACTAATCTGTGTGCGTTTTGCTCCTCTCCTGCGGGGGAGGAGCTACGCATAGCGCCAGCGATACTTGTTCAAATCAATCTCGCCACTTCCCGACACCACCACGCCCTCTGCCAGCAGTGCCTGACGCTGCCTTTGTAGATCCGGCCCGCTCAGCGAAATAGCCCCATAGCGATTCACCACCCGATGCCACGGCAACGTGCTGCCCTCCGGTAAGCGCTTTAACACGCCGCCGACCTGGCGTGCTGCGCGCGGCGAACCGGCCAGTTTCGCCACCTCGCCATAGGTAGTGACATAACCCTCCGGAATGGCGGCGACGATTTGCCAAACCCGGCGGGGAAAAGAGTCTTGCGTATCCATCACATGCTCCTGAGCAGAGAAGGGGGCAGAATAAACAGCGATTTACCCCCTGTGAAGGGGCGATTGCGCAAGAAACCAGCATCCGTCAGCCTATGGGTTGCAATTGCCCTGCCGGATGGGGATAATGCGCCAGCGCGTTGGTTATCAACCTTCGCTCTCAATGGGGGCCCTGTTGGTTCTCCCGCAATGCTACTTTGTTCACCAGGTCAGGTCCGGAAGGAAGCAGCCAGGGCAAAGGACGTGTGTGCCGGGATGTAGCTGGCAGGGCCCCCACCCATTTCAGCCGCTGTTACGCAGCGCGCCGCACTACTCCACTTTCAGTAACTTCCACTCCCGCGCCTGGTTTACCGCCTGCATCCGGCTGCTGACCTGCAACTTCTCATACATCTGTTTTAAGTGCCATTTGACCGTCTCCGCCGAAATCCCCAGCACGCGGGCAATCTCCTTGTTCGAGTGACCGCTGGCGATAAGCTCAAGCGTCTGCTGCTCACGCTCGGTGAGATAGCGCGTCTCTTCCGCCTCATCGTGCCGTTTCGGCGGTAAACCAAACCGTTCCACCGCCTGCTGTCGCAGAGTTGCAGCCTGTTGCCGGAGCGCCTCCGGCGTTGTCTGGCGGGCAAGCAGCTCGTCGAGCAGCCCCACCAGCACCGCACCGAGATCGAGCAGGCTGCGCAGTAAACCTTGCTCAAGCGCCTGTTGCAGCGGCGAGGTGAAGACCATACCCGCCTGTTGATACGCCCCGGCATGCCAGAGGGCGGCGGCCTGCGCCAGACGTAAGCGCAGGGCAGAGCGCGCTTCGCCGCGCTGCTGCTGCTCGTCGGCCAGCACTGCAAAGGCAGCGGCGGCCTGATGGGCATGGCCCTCGGCAAGGGCGATGCGGCTTTCGCTGACCCGCCGATAAAAGCCGATCGCTCCGTTTTCAGCATCTTCACTGTGCAACTGCCGGAGCGTGTCCAGCGTCTCCAGGGCAGGGGAGAGCGCCTCATCACGCAGATGCAGTTCAACCGTTTCCGCCAGCAGCGCCGCCTGCGCGCGCAGCCACTGGCGCTGGCGCGTCAGCTCGCCGCCATAGGTGAGAAGCCGTTTCGCCTCCGCAAGCTGGCCGTTGAGCGCCGCCTGGCGTGAGAGCACGATAAAGCAGCGGCTCAGCCCCTCCGGCGGGCAAAAGGTCTCGATCATCTCAAGGCGCAGCGCCAGCAGCGCGTCAATATCCTGCCGCTCGTTGCGCTCCCAGGCGACCTCCGCCAGAATCGGTGCCAGCGTTGCGCCGCTGCTGGAGTTGCTGCCGGTTTGCGCCTCGGCGGCCTGTAGCGTCTGCGCCGCCACCCGTTTTGCATCAGCCAGATTGCCCTGGCGTAAATGGGCCTGGGCGATGACAAAAGCGCGCCAGACATCAACAAACAGATTGCGGTTTGCCACCTTCAGTTCTGGCAACCGGCTCTGCACCGCCAGCGCCTGCCCCGGCCGGGCATTAACGAGGTGGCAGTAGCTGAGAATGTTGCACACCAGCCCATCCACCCAGCGATCACCGCAGGGGATCTCCGCCAGCAGCGGCTCCACCAGCGCCACGCTGAGTTCAATGTTCTCGGCGAAGGCTTCACAAATCGCCCGCACCACCCGCAGCTTGACCCGCACACTGTGCGTCAGCGCGGCGTCATGCGTCATCGCATCAATGCCGTCGAGGAGTTCGCGCGAAGCCTGGAAGCGGAAGTGGTGCGCCAGCGCCCAGGCGAGATTGAGCTGCAAATCAATGCGCGACGGATCGGGCGTCAGCGGCAGAAAGTGCATCCAGCGCACCAGCGTGTCGATATCCCCCTCTTCGGCGAGGGACTGCGCGCTGGCTTCGGCATGCCGTGCGCCGCTTTTCCCTGCCGCCAGCGCGTGGCGCACCGCCTCGGCCCAGAGTTGCTGCCCGGCAAACCAGTTGCTGGCGCGCTCATGCAGCTGCCGCATGCGCGCCGGTTCGCTCTGCTGCAAGCGGGCCAGCAGCGCGTCGCGCATCAGGTGGTGGTAGCGAAACCAGCCGCCGTGCTCATCCAGCGCGGTGATAAAGAGATTATGCTGCTGGATCCAGCCGAGCATCGCTTCGCCGTCCTCGCGTCCGGTCAGCGCATCGCACAGCGCCGGGGTGAGGCGGTTGAGAATCGCGGTTTGCAGCAGAAAATCGACCACCGCCTCCGGCAGCGGGGTAAAGATCACCTCATCGAGATAGCGCGCCAGGGTGCGTGAACCGGAAGGAATACGCGCCAGAAAGCGCTGCGGATCGTGGTGCCAGTCCGGTGCCAGCGCGGCGATCTTGATCCCGGCCACCCAGCCCTCTGTGGCCAGCATCAGCCGCTGAACATCCTGCGCGACGGGGATCGCCGTACGCGCGGCGTCGCTGAGGTAGTCCTGCGCTTCGGCGAGAGTGAAACGCAGATCCTCGTCGTGCAGTTCCTTGAGCGCATCCTGTAGCGCCAGGCGGCTCAGCGCCAGCGGCGGGCGAAAACGGCTGCCAATGATCAGGTGTAGCGAATCGGGCGCGTGATTGATAAGCCAGCTTATGCCCTCGTGCAGCGCGGGGTGGGTCAGGGCGTGGTAATCATCAAGGATCAGCCACACCGGGTGCGGGCAGCAGTGCAGCTGGTTGGTCAGCTCCGCCAGCAGCACCGAGAGATCCGGCGTCATATCGCCCTGCAAAAAGGGTTCGAGCGCCTCGCCCCAGCCGCTGTAGAGCGGCTTCAGGGCGGTGACCAGGTAGCGCGCAAACTGCGCCGGATCGTTCTCATCCTCTTCAAGGCTCAGCCAGCCGATGGCGTCACCTTGCTCCCGGCGACGGCGATACCACTGCGCCAGCAACGTTGTTTTCCCGGAACCGGCCGCGGCGCAGATAAGCGTCAGCGCACCATCGGCGGCTTCATCCAGCCTGGCCAGCAGGCGGTCACGCTCAAGCAGCACGCCCGGCGAGCGGGGCGGGGTTAATTTGGTGAGGATCAGCGGCAGCCGGCGCGTGAAGCGGAAAGGTTCCTCGCGATAGCTGGCCGCAAGCAGAGAGTCTGTTGAGGTCAACGATTTCATACGAGCCTGCCCCTGTTCACAAAAGTCGCTGCTAAGTGTAAGTAACTGACACCCGCCTGTAACCTGCCAGAACTTGACCCTTATCGCATTTATCTCTTTTAGTCCCGCTCTCCCCCCCAATTGGGGGGTTATCCCCCCTTAAGACCCGCTTATAGAGTAACCCCACTTCCGCAACCCCTGCCGGTCGCCGTGCTGGCGCTCGCGGGTATACAACCTGAGGACGGAGCTATGGAGCTGAACACACAACAGCTGTTAAAGGCTTATCGCAAAATGCGTGAAATACGTGAATTCGAGGAGCGCCTGCACACTGAAAACACCAGCGGTGACATTCCCGGATTCATCCACCTGTATACCGGCGAGGAGGCTATCGCCGTCGGTGTCTGCGAGAACTTACAGCAGACGGATTACATCGGTTCCACCCACCGCGGGCACGGCCACTGCATCGCCAAAGGGTGCGACATCCACGCGATGATGGCGGAGATTTTCGGCAAAGATGCCGGTCTGTGCCGTGGCAAGGGCGGCTCGATGCACATTGCCGATCTCTCGAAAGGGATGCTCGGCGCGAACGCCATTGTCGGCGGCGCGCCGCCGCTGGTGATTGGCGCGGCGCTGACCGCGAAAACCCGTAATAACGGCGGCGTTGCCGTCTCATTTACCGGTGACGGCGGCTCCAACCAGGGGCTGGTGTTTGAAGCCATCAACATGGCGGTGGTGCTGCAACTGCCCGCCATCTTCGTCTTTGAAAACAACGGTTACGGTGAAGCGACCGGCCATAACTACGCCGTTGGCGGCCGCGATATCGCCGGGCGCACCGCCGGGTTTGGCCTGCCTGCCGTCACTGTAGATGGCACCGATTTCTTTGCTGTTTATGAAGCGACGGCTGAAGCCGTGAAGCGCGCCCGTGAAGGCGGCGGGCCGAGCGTGATTGAGGCGAAAGCGTTCCGCTGGCACGGCCACTTTGAGGGCGATCCGGGGCTTTATCGTGGGGAAGGGGAGATTGAGCGCCTGCGCGCCGATCACGATCCGCTGAAAATCTTCACCAGCAAAACGGCAGAAAAGCTCACGCGCGAGGCGCTGGAGGCGATTGACGCCGAAGTGAAAGCCCAGGTCGACGATGCGGTGATCAAAGCCCGCGCCGCCGGCTACCCGGTGGCGGAAAGCCTGCTGACCGACGTTTACGTCTCTTACTGAGGAGCCCGTCATGACAATCAAAACTTACCGCGAAGCGATCCGCGACGCGCTGGCGCAAGAGATGGCGCGCGACGAAAGCGTGGTGCTGATCGGTGAAGATCTGCGCGGCGGCCACGGCGGCAACGCGCCGGAAGAGGCGAAAGTGGAGGCCTTCGGCGGCGTGCTCGGCGTTACTAAAGGGCTGTGGACCCAGTTTGGCTCGGAACGGGTGATCGATACGCCAATCACTGAATCAGCGATTATCGGCATGGCTGCTGGCGCGGCGGTCACCGGCTTACGCCCGGTGGCGGAGCTGATGTTTATGGATTTCTTCGGCGTCAGCCACGATGCGCTCTACAACCAGGCGGCGAAATTCCGCTATATGTTCGGCGGCAAGGCGAAAGCGCCGCTGGTGGTGCGCGGCATGATCGGTGCTGGTTTTTCGGCGGCCGCCCAGCATTCCCAGTCCCCCTACAACATTTTCGCCACCACGCCGGGGCTGAAAGTGGTAGTGCCCTCATCGCCCTATGACGCCAAAGGGCTGCTGATCCAGTCGATTCGCGACGACGATCCGGTGGTCTTCTGCGAACACAAGATGCTCTACGACATGAAAGGCGAGGTGCCGGACGAGAGCTATACCGTACCGCTGGGCCAGGCCAACTACACCCGCGAAGGGGAGGATGTCACCATTATTGCCCTCTCGGCGATGGTGCATAAAGCCAACCAGGTGGCGGACAAACTGCTGAAAGAGGGTATCTCCGTTGAGGTGGTCGATCCGCGTACCGTGTCGCCGCTGGACGAGGAGGGCATTCTCGAATCCGTTGCTTCTACTGGACGGGTGGTGATTGTCGATGAGTCCGCCGCGCGCTTCGGCTTCGCCCATGATGTGGCGGCGCTGATCGCCTCGCAGGCGTTCCACTTCCTGAAAGCGCCGATCGTGTTAATTACCCCGCCGCACACCCCGGTTCCCTTCTCGCCCGCGCTGGAAAAACTCTGGATCCCTGATGTGGATCGCATTGAGGCCGCCGTTCGACAACTGATGGAGGCGTAACCATGAGCACAATCCGCACGCTGGAGATCCCCAAATGGGGGCTCTCGATGGAAGAGGGGACGCTGGCTCAGTGGCTGATTAAAGAGGGGAGCGCCTTCAGCCAGGGGCAGGATATTTGTGAAATTGAAACCAGCAAGATAACCAACGTGCTGGAAGCGCCGTGGGACGGCGTACTGCGCCGGGTGCTGGCTCAGCCGGGCGATACGCTGCCGGTTGGCGCGGTGCTGGCGCTGGTGGCCGATGAGCAGGTAAGCGACAGCGAACTCGACGCTTTTGCCGCCACCCTTAACAGCGGTGCGCCGCAACCTGCGGCAGAAACCGCGCCATCGACACCCGCGCCAGCAGCGACAACCTCATCTGAACCTTCAGCCCCTGCACCGGCAAAACCCGCCGCGCAGGATGCGATCCCGGCGGCGCTGCGCGGTGAAACTGATGAGACGCAGGTGAATGCCACATCGCATGCCCTGCGTCTGGCGAAAAAGCAGGGCATCGACCTGAGTAAGGTGAGCGGCTCTGGTCGCGACGGGCGTATCTCCGTCGGCGATCTGCAGGCAGCCATTACCGCAGGCGGCAGCAGCGCCGAGTTGCAGCCGCGCGCGGCGGTAAAAGCAAAGCCGCGCCACACCACCCAGGATGATAGCCAGATCCCGGCAACACCCATCGCGCGCCGTCTGGCAAGCCAGCTGGGGATTAACCTTCATGACTGCCGCCGCTCAGGATCCGCCGGGCGCGTCAGCCGCGTCGATGTGGAAGCGTTAGCCGCGCTGCGCGGCAGCGGTGAGAAGAGCGTTGCACGAACAGCAGAAGCGGTTGAGGAGCGCGCGACCTACGACAGCCAGCCGCTCTCGGCGATGCGGCGCACTATCGCCAGCCGTTTGCAGGAGTCCAAACGCAACGCGCCCCACTTTCGCCTCGTCAGCGAGGTCGATCTGACGCGTATTCAGGCGCTGCGCCGGGAAGTGAACAGCGCGCTGCCGTCGCTCAAAGTGACGCTCAACGATCTGCTGGTGAAAGCCTGCGCCCAGGCGCTGATGAGCGTGCCGGAGATGAACGTGCAGTATGACGAGGCATCGCAGACCATTCGCCGTTTTCACACCGCCGATATTGCCATCGCTGTGGCGCTGCCCGGTGGGCTCTATACGCCAATTTTGCGCGAAGCGAACCGTAAAACAGTCGGTGCCATCTCCCGGCAACTGCATGAGCTGGTGACGCGCACCAAAGCGGGCACGCTGAAAGCCGAGGATTTTCAGGGCGGCACCTTCTGCATCTCCAATCTCGGCATGTTCGGCATCCGCCAGTTCGACGCCATTATCAACCCGCCCCAGTGCGCGATTCTGGCGGTGGGGGCGGCGGAATCCCGTGCGGTGGTGCATGAAGGGCAGATCGTGGCGCGCGAGCGGCTGACGCTCTCGCTGTCGTGCGATCACCGGGTGATTGATGGCGCGGTCGGCGCGACCTTTATGCAGCATCTGCAACGCGCTATCGAAACGCCTTCTTTGATGCTGGTTGAGGAGGCGCGCGGTGAATAACAGCTTTGATGTGCTGATTATCGGCGGCGGGCCGGGCGGCTACGTCGCCGCCATCCGCGCCGGGCAGTTAGGCTTGCGCACCGCGCTGGTGGAGAAGACACACCTTGGCGGCATCTGCCTTAACTGGGGCTGCATCCCGACCAAAGCGATGCTGCACGGCGCTGAGGTCGGGCATGCCATGCGCCATGCCGATCAACTGGGGTTTAGCGTCGGCGAGATCGCTTTTGAGATCCGCCGTCTGGTGGAGTACAGCCGCTCGGTGTCGCAGCGGCTGACCGACGGCGTCGCCTTCCTGCTGAAAAAGCACAACGTCACGGTGATCAACGGCGAAGGCCGCCTGCTGGAGAAGGGGCGGGTGGCGGTGCGCGGTATTGACGGCGGCGAGCAGGAGTTCCGCGCCGATCACATCATTCTGGCGACCGGGGCGCGTCCGCGCGCGCTAGCGGGTATTGAACCGGATAAAAGCCATATCTGGACCTACTTCGAGGCGCTCAACCCCGCCGCGCTGCCGCGCTCGCTGCTGGTGATCGGCTCCGGTGCCATCGGCGCGGAGTTCGCCAGTCTCTATAACGATCTCGGCTGTGACGTGACGCTGGTGGAGCTGGCGGATCAGATCCTGCCGCTGGAGGATCGTGATGTCTCGGCACAGGTGCAGCAGCAGTTTGCGAAGCGCGGAATGCAGATCTTCACCGGGGCGCAGATCCGCTCGGCGACGGTCAATGGCGATCGCGTCAGTTGCCTGCTGAAAACTGCCGACGGCGAGCAGACGCTGGAGGTCGATCGTGTGCTCTGCGCCGCCGGTATTCAGCCGAATATTGAAAACCTTGGTCTTGAGGCGCTCGGCGTTGAGATGGCGCGCGGCTTTATTCAGGTCGACGATCGCGGTCGCACCAACGTCTTCGGCCTCTACGCCATCGGCGATGTCGCGGGCGCACCGTGCCTTGCGCACAAAGCGAGCTATGAGGGCGTGCGCTGCATCGAGGCGCTCGCCGGGCTGCCCGTCGCGGCACCCGTCAGCCCTGATTTTATTCCCCGCTGCACCTACACCCGGCCGCAGGTGGCCAGCCTCGGTTTAACCGAAGCGCGCGCGCGTGCCAGCGGGCGGGAAATCCGCGTCGGCGTTTTCCCCTATCAGGCCAACGGTAAAGCGCTGGCGCTTGGCGAACCGCAGGGCTTTGTCAAAACCCTGTTTGATGCGCAGAGCGGCGAGCTGCTGGGTGCGCATATGGTGGGCAGCGACGTGACGGAGCAGATTCAGGGGTTTGGCATTGCCCATACGCTGGAGGCAACGGAGGAGAGCCTGCACGAGGTGATCTTTGCCCATCCAACCCTTTCTGAAGCGATGCATGAAGCGATCCTCGCCGCCGACAGGCGCGCGCTGCACCAATGAATAGGTAGTGAAGTTTGCCGCGACAGCCTGTTGCGGCGCAGTTGTAACTCAAACCATAAGAGAGAAAGCATGACAATTGATAATAAAGTGGCGCTGGTAACCGGCGCAGGCCAGGGAATTGGACGTGGGATTGCGCTTCGCCTTGCGAAAGAGGGGGCGTCGCTGATGCTGGTGGATATGAACGCCGCCAACCTTGAAGCCGTGGCGAAAGAGGTGCAGGCGCTGGGTCGTAAAGTGGCGACTTTTGTTGCTGATATTTCGCAGCGCGACCAGGTTTATGCGGCGATCGATCACGCGGAAGAGGCGCTGGGCGGCTTTGACATTATCGTCAATAACGCCGGTATCGCGCAGGTGCAGCCGCTTGCCGATGTCACCCCGGAAGAGGTGGATCGCATTATGCGCATCAACGTACAGGGGACATTGTGGGGCATCCAGGCGGCGGCGAAGAAATTTATCGACCGTCAGCAGAAGGGGAAGATCATTAACGCCTGCTCGATTGCCGGACATGATGGCTTCGCGCTGCTGGGCGTCTACTCGGCGACCAAATTCGCCGTTCGCGCCTTAACCCAGACGGCGGCAAAAGAGTATGCCAGCCGCGGCATCACCGTTAACGCTTACTGCCCGGGCATTGTCGGCACCGGCATGTGGGAGGAGATTGACCGCCGTTTCTCCGATATCACCGGCGCGCCGCTGGGTGAAACCTACAAGAAATATGTTGAGGGTATTGCGCTGGGCCGCGCGGAGACGCCGGAAGATGTGGCCGGGCTGGTGGCCTACCTCGCCGGGCCGGATTCCGACTACGTAACCGGTCAGGCGATCCTGATTGATGGCGGGCTGGTCTACCGTTAAGGCCAGGCGAGTGACGCTTTCGTCTGACGAAGGCGTCATTTTCCGTTGGGCGTTACTGGAAGGTGCAGGGGATAACAATATGCTCTTGCGTACGCGTTCCGTGCAGCATCTCCAGCAGCAGCTGCGAGGCTTTCAGCCCCGCCTGCTGATAGCCCATTTTGACGCTCAGCACATCGGGTTGCAGGAAGGTCATCAGCGGCGTGCTGCCAATGCTGCCGACTTTAATCTTCCACCCCTGCTGCTGAATGTATTTAATCGCGCCCATGGCGATGGTGTCAGAGGCGCAAATCAGCGCGCCGCTCTCGGCGGTAAGCAACCCTTTCGCCAGGTCGTAACCGCTCTGATAGCTCAGATCGCCGAGCGCCGCGTGCGGCGTCATGCCAAACGCTGCACATCGCTCAAGGTAGGTTTGGTAACGGATATTCCCGGTGGTCGGATCGTTAGTGGTGACACCGATATAGGAGACGCTGCGATGGCCCGCGTCGCGCATCTTCTCCATCAGCACATTGACCGCGCCGACGTTATCGTAGACTACCGACGCCACCTCCGGCAGGGCGCTGGAGATGAGCACCAGCTTATCTTTCCACCCTTTTACCAGGCTCTTATCGACGCCGGAAAAACCGAACAGAATCACCCCTTCGACATTGCGCTGCGCCAGCACGTTAAGGTGCGCGGCAAGCAGGGTGGGATCGAGCAGGCTCTCCATTAAAATCGCATCGTACTCATGCTGGTATATCTGTGGAAGGATGGCGCGAATGGCCTGATTTTCCGAGGCGGAATCAAGACGTGTGACGATCACACCGATGATCTTTTCCCGCTGCGAGCGCAGCGCCTGGGCGGTTTTCGATGGCGTGTAACCCTGCTCTTTGATAATCGCTTCAACGCGTTCACGGGTCGCTTTCTTCACTTTATCGCTGTTGTTAATTACCAGCGAGACCGTGGACTTTCCGACGCCGCACAGTTTGGCGATGTCGTTTAACGTTAGCTTTTTATCACTCATTCCCGCACGGGCCTCCTGAAGATCGGACCCGGCGATACTAGCATTAATGAATCCCCTAAGGCACCTCTCTGTGCCGCTGCGCTGCACCGTTTATTTTGTGATCGCCTGCTAAAATTGGAACGTTCCAACTAGGAGGATGTATAGGTTGCCGCTATGGTCTCTATCGCTCGGTTCAGAGTAAGAGTTTTTACGAAAAGCTGTAATAACAACAGCTCACTCATCAAAACCTGCTGGAAGAGAAAAGATGGCGATAAAAAGTAACCCCCAGGATATTGATAAACTTATTGAATTGGTCGGCGGCAAAGAGAACGTTGCTACCGTCAGTCACTGTATTACCCGTTTACGTTTTGTGCTTAACGATCCGAAAAAAGCCAAACCCGCCGAGATTGAAAAACTGCCGATGGTGAAGGGCTGCTTTACCAACGCCGGGCAGTTTCAGGTGGTGATTGGCACCGATGTCGGCGACTGGTATCAACTGCTGTTGCAACATACGCAGGTGAGCGGCACCGACAAAGAGAGCGCCAAGCGCGTGGCGCGGCAGAATATGAAGTGGCATGAGAGTCTCATCTCGCACTTTGCGGAGATCTTCTTTCCGCTGCTGCCGGCGCTGATCAGCGGCGGTCTGATCCTCGGTTTCCGCAACCTGATTGGCGATTTGCCACTGTTCAACGACGCGCCGCTCACCGAAGCGTCGCCGGTGTGGAAAAGCATCTACGACTTCTTATGGCTGATTGGCGAGGCGATCTTCTTCTACATTCCGGTCGGTATCTGCTGGTCGGTGGTGAAGAAGATGGGCGGCACGCCGATCCTCGGCATCGTGCTGGGGATTACGCTGGTCTCTCCGCAGCTGATGAACGCCTATCTGCTCGGGCAGCAGACGCCGGGAGTGTGGAACTTTGGCTGGTTCTCCATCGATAAAGTGGGCTACCAGTCGCAGGTTATTCCGTCGATTCTGGCTGGCCTGACGCTGGCGTGGATTGAGCTGAAGCTTAAACGCATCGTGCCGGATTACCTGACGCTGGTGGTGGTGCCGGTGCTCTCGCTGCTGATTGCGGTGTTCCTCGCGCATACCATCATCGGGCCGTTCGGCCGTGTGGTCGGTAACGGCATCGCCTGGGGCGTCAGCCATCTGATGACCGGGCCGTTTGCGCCGATTGGCTCCGCGCTGTTTGGCTTCCTCTATGCGCCGCTGGTGATCACCGGTGTGCACCAGACTACGCTGGCGGTCGACCTGCAGCTGATCCAGAACCTCGGCGGCACGCCGGTCTGGCCGATTATCGCCCTCTCCAACATTGCACAGGGTTCCGCAGTCGTCGGCATTATCCTCGTGAGCAAGAAGGTTAATGAACGGGAGATCTCAGTGCCTGCCGCCATCTCGGCTTATCTCGGCGTGACGGAACCGGCGATGTACGGCATCAATATGAAGTATCGCTTCCCGATGCTCTGCGGCATGGTCGGCGGTGCCTGCGCCGGGCTGATTTGCGGGCTAACCGGCGTGATGGCGAACGGTATTGGCGTCGGCGGCTTACCGGCGATCCTCTCGGTGAAAACCCAGTACTGGTCGATTTATGGTCTGGCGATGCTGGTGGCGATTGTGATCCCGCTCGTGCTGACCACGGTTATCTATAAACGTAAGCAGGCGGCGGGCAAGCTGCTGGTGGTGTGAAAAAGGGATCGACGCAATGAGCAAACGTAATGTTCCGTGGTGGCAAAACGGCGTGATTTACCAGATCTACCCGCGCAGTTTTCAGGACAGTACCGGCAATGGCCTCGGCGATCTTCAGGGCATTGTGCGTCGCCTTGATTACCTCCAGTGGCTCGGCGTAAGCGCCATCTGGCTGACGCCGGTTTACCTCTCGCCGCAGGTGGATAACGGCTATGACGTGGCGGATTACTACGCCATCGATCCGCTGTTTGGCACCATGGCGGATTTTGAGGCGCTGGTTGACGCCGCCCATCAGCGCGGCATCAAGGTGGTGATGGATATGGTGTTTAACCATACCTCCACGGAGCATGCGTGGTTCAAAGCCGCTGCCAGCGACCGTAACAGCCCGTGGCGCAACTTCTATATCTGGCGTGACGGCAAAGAGGGGCGGCTGCCCAATAACTGGCACTCCAAGTTTGGCGGCAGCGCCTGGTGCTGGCATGAGGAGACGCAGCAGTACTATCTGCACTCCTTCTCAGCCCAGCAGGCGGATCTCAACTGGGAGAACCCGGAAGTGCGCAATGCCCTGAAAGCGGTCTGCCACTTCTGGGCGGATAAAGGCGTGGACGGGCTGCGTCTGGATGTCATCAACCTGGTCTCCAAACACCCCGATTTGCCGGATGACGATGAGGGTGATGGTCGCCGCTTCTACACCGATGGCCCGGCGATTCACGACTTCCTCGAAGAGATGAGCCGCGATGTCTTTCAGCCGCGCGGGTTGATGACGGTGGGCGAAATGTCATCCACCCGGCTTGAGCACTGCCAGCGCTATGCGCGGCTGGATGGCAAAGAGCTGTCGATGACCTTTAACTTCCACCACCTGAAAATCGACTATCCGCAGGGTGAGAAGTGGCGGCTTGCGCCGCCGGATCGGGTGGCACTAAAGCGGATCTTCGCCGAATGGCAGCGCGGGATGCACAACCTGGCGTGGAACGCGCTCTTCTGGTGTAACCACGATCAGCCGCGCATCGTTTCCCGGCTGGGGGATGATGGGGCGCTGCGCACCGTCTCGGCGAAAATGCTGGCGATGGTGCTGCACGGCATGCAGGGCACGCCCTATATCTACCAGGGTGAAGAGATTGGCATGACCAATCCGCACTTCAGCCGCATCGATCAATACCGCGATGTCGAAAGCCTGAATATGTTCAAAATCCTGCGCCTGCATCAGGATGAAAAGGATGTGCTGGCGGTGCTGGCGCACAAATCCCGCGATAACGGCAGAACGCCGGTGCAGTGGGATGACAGCGAGAACGCCGGTTTTACCGACGGCGAAAGCTGGATTGACGTGGCGGATAACTACCGGCAGATCAACGTGGTCAGTGAGATGGCGGATAGCGATTCTGTGCTGCACACCTACCGGGAACTGATCGCGCTGCGCAAAAACCTGCCGGTGCTCACCTTTGGCGACTATCAGGATCTCGACCCCGATTCGCCCGCATGCTGGTGCTACCAGCGGGACGATGAGGCGCAAACCCTGCGGGTGATTGCCAACCTCAGCGGCGAGCCGCTGGCGCTGAATGAGGCGTGTCTGCCCCGTGAGGCGGGCTGGCGTCTGCTCTATGGCAACTACGCGGATGGCGCGCAGCTGCTCACCACCGGCACACTCAGACCTTATGAGTGCGGCTGGTGGCTGCGGGAGTAGGTAAGCCGCTTCACTTCCCGGCGGGGGTATAGCGCAGATACCCGGCAACGCCGCTGTGAGCGCCCCCATCTGAAGGGTGATTCACCCCTTCGGAGACCGGGATTTCGGCGAAATCGAAAGGCGATACGCCTTCAATGCAGGCCGCGTTAACGCCATATTGATCGGGGTTAGAGCGGCGCTGATGGAAGGTGTAGATGCCGCACACCGAGCAGAAGAAGTGGACGGCGACCCCTGTGTTAAAGCGGTACTCGGTCAGCTTCTCTCTGCCCTGAAGAATATCAATGCCTGACAGCGGCGCGGTGACCGCCACCGCGCCGCGCATCCGGCAGTAGGAGCAGTTGCAGCGCCGCGCGTTGTTAAAGCCGTCGAGCAGCGTCACGTTAAACACCACCGCACCGCAGTGGCACTGCGCCCGTTTTTTCTCACTCATCTCACTTCTCCAGCCTGGAACGATACTCTCAACCATAGCCTTTTTTGGTGATACCGGGAGGGGCGCGCAAGCGTGTAAAATCGCTGCACTTATCGCCCTGAGGCTCAGTACTATGCGTAAATCGTTAATTTTACTAACACTCCTTGTTTCCACATCCGGTATGGCTGCCACGCTGCACTCCGGGATTTATGAAGCGCTGCAGCTTGCGGTCTCGCCGCAGGGCAAGATCAGCGGTTACTACAGCGAAACCCTCGGTGTTGGCGTGACGCGCACCTGCGCCTTTGCGCTGGCGGGAGAGGTGTCGGCAAAGGGCGAGGCGAAAATCACCTCCTGGTCCACTGCCGTGCTGCCGGGGCACCTTGCGGCAACAGCCGACGGCGTGACGCTCACCGTGCCCGGCGGGCAGTCCCATGACGGCTGCGTTAACGCTATGCTGCCGCTGATCAATGATGGTCTGGGATTGAGTAAAACCCGCGATACCGACTGGCAGTCGATGGCGCAGGTGCGCGCCGAGCGGCTCTACTTCTATCGTCAACCTGAAGAGAAGACGAGGCGAAAAGCGTTTGTCGTGCAGGATGATGTGGTCGGCGTGCTGCAAGCTCAGGGCGAATGGACGCAAGTCGAGTATGTGAGTGACGAGGGTAAAAGCACCACTGGTTGGGTGAAAAGCGAGGCGCTCGCCCCGCTGACGCCGCCCGCTTCCTGATGCTTACACTACGCTGCGCTTAAACGACGGGGCCGCCGGATTGAGCGCGTGCCACAGCGGTTTTATGCGCAGCAGCGCATCCTCAAGCACCGTTGACTCCAGCGCGAAGGGGATGCGCAGATTGCGCTCGAACGCGCCGTCGAGGCCGAAACGCGTGCCGGCACCGAGATGAATGCCCTCGGTTTCCGCGCGCGCGGCAAAAGCCGTCGCCAGCCGGTCGGGCAGCTCGACCCAGTAAGACAACCCGCCCTCCGGCGGCTGAAAATGCCACGCGGGGAAGAGATCCGCCATGAGTTCGCCGCAGCGGTCGCGGCGCGCTTGCAGCATCGCCCTGCGCGCTGGCAGAAAGTCGTTTTCATTCGCCATCAGCCACTGCGTTGCCAGCTGTTCCAGCAGCGGTGTTCCCAGCTCCAGCGAGTCGCGCGTCTGCGCCAGGTGGGCGATGGTGCGCGCCGAGGCGCGAACCCACCCCAGCCGTAAACCGCCCCAGAAGGTTTTCCCCGCCGAGCCGAGTGTAATAACCGTATCGCTTTTATCAAATGCGGCAAGCGGCGGCGGGGGCGCGTTTTCGTACCAGAGATCAACCATCGTCTCATCCACCACCAGCGTAGTACGTGTGCGGGCCGCAATGGCGGCGATCGCTTCCCGCGTTGCGCTGTCCATGCAGCGCCCGGTCGGATTGTGATAATCGGGCATCAGGTAGGCAAGGCGTGGCGCGGTCTGCGCCAGCGTGGCGGCAAAACCGTCGGTGTCCCAGCCGCGCTGTGGCAGCGAGACGCCAACCGGCCTGCACGACGCCCCCTGAATCGCCGCAATCGCCAGCGGGTAGGTGGGGTGATCGACCACCACGCGATCGCCAGGCCCGGTCAGCATACGCAACACCAGCGCCAGCCCGCTCAGCGCGCCATTCACCACCATCACTTCATCGACATGGGTCGGTAAACCGCGCGCGGTATAGCGTGCGGCAATCGCTTCGCGCAGCGCCAGCACGCCGAGCTGACCATACCCGGTACGCGTAAGATAGGGAGCGATTGCCGTTAAGGCGTGGCTATAGGCCTGGTGAATCTCCGGCCCGGCGCTGAGCGCGGCGGTGGAGAGATCGAGCGCCGCGCCAGCAGTGCTGCGCGTCGGTATGGCGCGGTTATCGGGCAGGATCACCCGCGAGCCGCTGCCGTGACGGCTCTCCAGATAGCCCTCCTCGCGCAGGTGCGCCAGCGCGCTGGCAATCGTCGTGCGGCTCACCGAGAGCGTGGTCGCCAGCTCCCGCTCGCCGGGCAGACGGGTATCCAGCGCCAGCCTACCGTCGAGGATCAACAAGCGCAGCGCATCGGCAAGCTGACGCCAGAGCGGTGTGCGGGAAGACGATTGTTGCCAGTGGCCTAACAGGCGCAGCAACGACTGGCTACCAAAACGACGGGATGACATAAGCAGTCCACTATCTGAAAACTGGACATTAATCATAAGTCCATTTACGGGGAAGATGGAAGCCTGTCCAAACGGAGAAGATCTATGCTGCGTCGATTACTGCAACTCTATTTCGGGTTATCCCTTTACGGCCTCTCTACCGCCATGTTTGTGCGCGCCGATCTCGGTGCCGATCCGTGGAATGTCTTTCACCTTGGCGTGGCGAAACTGCTGGCGCTGGATATCGGCACGGTGATGATCGCCACCGGCGCGCTGGTGCTGCTGCTGTGGATCCCGCTGCGCCAGCGCCCCGGGCTTGGCACCATCAGTAATGTGGTGGTGTTAGGCCTGGCAGCCGATGCCGCGCTCTCCGTCATCCCGACGCTGAGTGACATACTGCCGCGCAGCGGGCTGCTGGCGGGCGCCATCGTGGTTAATGCGATTGCCACGGCGATGTATATCGGTGCCGGGTTTGGCTCCGGCCCGCGCGACGGGTTGATGACCGGGGTACATGCGCGCACGGGCTGGTCGGTGCGCAGCATCCGTACCGTGATTGAGCTGTCGGTGCTGCTGATTGGCTGGCTGCTGGGCGGCACGCTCGGCGTCGGCACGGTGCTCTATGCGCTGACCATCGGCCCGCTGATCCAGCTCTGCCTGCCGTGGTTTCGCTTCGCACCGCGCCCCGTTCCCGTCGCAGAAGTAAAACCTGCCGCTTAGCCATTTTTGTCAGGTTTACAGGCAGATGAAGTTAAGGGATGCTGAGTTATCACAGGCCGACGCTTTCGGCCTGAAGGGAGAGAGCCTATGACCACACCCATTCTGGAGACCGAAAGATTACGCCTGCTACCGCTGGTATCTGCCGATGCTGAGCAGATCCAGCGCATTTTTCCGCGCTGGGAGATCGTGCGTTACCTGATTGCCAGCGTGCCGTGGCCCTACCCGGAAGGTGCCGCGCAGCACTATGTTGATAACGTCGCGCTGGCGGCGAGCCGCGCCGGTGAAGGCTGGTTCTGGACGCTGCGTCGTAAAGAGGATGAGCGCGAGTTAATGGGCGTTATCTGCCTGATGAACACGCCTGATAACAACCGTGGTTTCTGGCTGGCACCGGAGTGGCAGGGGCAGGGCTATATGCGCGAAGCGTGCCACGCAGTGACCGATTACTGGTTCAATGGCCTGAAGCGCGAGGTGCTGCGCGCGCCAAAAGCGGTGGCTAACGAGCGGTCGAGAAAGATTTCGCACAGCAGCGGTATGCGGCTGGTTCGCCGCCAGCCAGGCCACTATGTGGCGGGCGAGTTAGAGACCGAGTTGTGGGAGATCACCCGCGACGACTGGAACCGCCTGTACGGCTGAGCCCCGCGCCGACAGCCCACCCGGGCTGTCAATTATTTATCTCTTCTAAGTAATTTCTCACCCATATATTAAAATTGTCATAATAATGAAATATTAATTTAATATTTATGTCATCTTTCTCGTGCAAATTATTTATGGGGTATTTCGGCTTGTTATATTTCTGAAATATATTTGTGGATCGGCTACCTAAGTTCGTGTATTAATTAGCGTGTTTATTCACACCAGAAGGGATAATCATGACCAGCGCTGTATTAAACGTAAGAATTGATGAAGCGTTAAAAGAGAAACTTCGCCATTATGCTGAAGTCAACAATGAGAATTTAGGCTCGGCAACGCAAAAGCTTCTGCTGCTGGCGTTTGAGGCGGTGGAAGAGGAGAGCGTATCAGAGGAAGAGGTCGACAGCCAGCACACGGAAGAAGAGAGCGCAACGCCACTTACAACCAAAGAAATCAAAGCACTACGCAAACTTCTGAAGAAGAGAAAATGAACCAACAACTGCTTTCCATCGCCCACAGTTACCGTGAAGCGTGCGAGCTGCTGCGCTCAGGGTTCGTCAAACAAGTTCGTCTGGACTGGAATATTGGCACAGATGAGTTCTTTCGCATTGCATCGGACTGGTGTGACGCTGGTGCGAAAATAAAAAAAGAAGGGAACAGCTTTATTATTTCACTGAAAGGATTCCCTATTCCCCGCCAGCAGTAACACACTTGTCATGAAACCATCATTTTAATTGCAAATAAAAGTGTGATGATGGTTAAAATAATAACAGCAACCATCTCAATAAGCATTAAGGATGATGTTTACGGCGAGCCGTTTGTGGCTCGTCGTTATTTCTTTTTGCTTCCCGTAACCGCGCGCAGGCAACGGGCGATGAAGCGGGTATACTGCCTAAAATTCGCAGTGGCCCGGAAGCTTATGAAAACCATCACTCTCTATGATGTCGCCCGCCATGCCGGCGTCTCTTACCAGACCGTCTCCCGCGTGATCAACGATGCGGCCCATGTCTCTGCGCGCACCCGTGAAAAGGTGCAGGCGGCGATGGCGGCGCTCCACTATGTGCCCAACCGCGGCGCGCAGCAGCTGGCGGGCAAACGCAGCAAAACCCTTGGCTTAGTGACCACCGATCTGGCGCTGCATGCACCGTCGCAAATTGCCTCGGCGGTCAAGAGCCGCGCCGGGCAGGCGGGAGCCAGCGTGATGATTTCGATGGTTGAACAGCACGATGAGCAGAGCTGCGCGGCGGCGCTGCAGGAATTGCTGGCGCAGAGGGTGGAGGGGGTGCTGATTAACGTCCCGCTCGACGATGCGCTGGCGCAGCAGCTGGCGGCGCAGGCTGCACCGGTGCCGGTGCTGTTTCTCGATGTCAGCGACACGGCGTCGGTCAACAGCCTGGTGTTTGATGCCGCTCAGGGCGCGCGCCTTGGGGTTGAGCACCTGCGGGCGTTGGGGCACCAGCGCATTGCGCTGCTCGGCGGGCCGGAGAGCTCGGTTTCGGCACGCGCACGCTTTAGCGGCTGGCTGGCGGCGCTGGAGGAAGCAAAGCTGTCTCCCTTCGCCTGCGCGCACGGCGACTGGAGCGCGGCCTCCGGGTTTGAAAAAGCGCAGCGCTTACTCGCCGGGCCGCAACTACCGCAGGCGGTGCTGGTGGCAAACGATCAGATGGCGCTTGGCGTACTGCGCGCCTGCGCGGCAAAAGGCATTGCCGTCCCGGAGCAGATCTCGGTGGTTGGTTATGACGATACCGACGACAGTGCCTGGTTTTCGCCACCGCTCACCACCGTGCGACAGGCGTTCAAAGAGGCGGGCACGCGTAGCGTTGACTGGCTGCTGGATAACCAGGCGCAGGGCGACGGCTTTTGCCAGATACGCCTGCCGGTCACTCTGGTCGGGCGCTACTCCAGCGCACCGCTGTCGCAGCAAAAAGAGAGCGGTGAAGCGCTGGCCCGGCGTCTGCAACAGCTGGCGGAGCAGGTGGCTTTACTCAATCGCCGCTAAGCTTTTGTGATCCTCTTCGCTTTCAGCCGCTCTGCGCCTTTACCTGCGGCCCGGTTTGCGCCATTGTGCTAAAAATTGTGAGCGCTTCGCAAAAGAGGTTGTTATGCCATCTACCCTTGCTTCATTACTCTCCCGTCGCGACTGGGAAAATCCGGTTGTCACCCAGTGGCATCGCCTGGCGGCACATGCCCCAATGCGCAGCTGGCGCGATGAAACCGCCGCGCGGGATGAAGCGGAATCACCCTCGCATCGCTCGTTGAACGGCCTGTGGCAATTTAGTTTTTTCGCCTCGCCGGAAGCGGTGCCTGAGCAGTGGCTGGCGCACGATTGCGCCGATGCTGTGGCAATGCCGGTGCCCTCCAACTGGCAGATGCAGGGCTTCGATACGCCGATCTATACCAATGTGACCTATCCGATCCCCGTTAACCCGCCGTTTGTTCCGCAGCAGAACCCAACCGGTTGTTACTCGCTCACATTTGAGGTAGACGCTGAGGCGATCGCCGAGGGGCAGACGCGGATTGTGTTCGACGGCGTTAACTCTGCTTTCCATCTCTGGTGCAACGGGCAGTGGGTCGGTTATTCGCAGGATAGCCGCCTGCCAGCGGAGTTCGATCTCAGCGCGGTGCTGCGTGCAGGCGAAAACCGTCTGGCGGTGATGGTGCTGCGCTGGTGCGACGGCAGTTATCTCGAAGATCAGGATATGTGGCGCATGAGCGGCATCTTCCGCGACGTCTCGCTGCAACATAAACCGGCGCTGCACATTGCCGATTACCACTACACCACTGCGCTCAACGCGGAGTTTACCCGCG
Source organism: Kosakonia sp. CFBP8986 (assembly GCF_034044935.1). Classification (NCBI taxonomy): domain Bacteria; kingdom Pseudomonadati; phylum Pseudomonadota; class Gammaproteobacteria; order Enterobacterales; family Enterobacteriaceae; genus Kosakonia; species Kosakonia sp. CFBP8986. The sequence continues at coordinate 265,351 of NZ_JAXCXB010000006.1, forward strand.
CAAGCGTGCAGGTGGCGGTGGAACTGGCAGGCGAGTTTGCCGGATCGCGCGTGACGGCGGTGCTGTGGCACAATGGCGAAAAGATTGCCTCTGGCGAACAGACGCCCGGCAGCGCGGTGGTCGATGAGCGCGGCAGCTGGGCGGAGCGCCTGAGCCTGACGTTGCCAGTTGAGTCGCCGCTGCTCTGGAGCGCGGAGACGCCGAACCTCTATCGCCTGACGCTGACGCTTTGCGATGAAGAGGGCAACTGCGTGGAAGTTGAAGCCTGCGATGTCGGCTTCCGCCACGTTGAGATCCATCAGGGCTTATTGAAACTGAACGGCCAGCCGCTGCTGATCCGCGGCGTTAACCGCCACGAGCACCACCCGGAGCACGGCCAGGCGGTCGATGAAGCGACCATGCGGCGCGATATTGAGCTGATGAAGCAGCACAACTTCAACACCGTGCGCTGCTCCCACTATCCTAACCACCCGCTCTGGTATCGCCTCTGCGATCGCTACGGTCTCTATGTGGTGGATGAGGCCAACATTGAAACGCATGGCATGGTGCCGATGAGCCGCCTGGCGGATGATCCGCGCTGGCTGCCAGCGATGAGCGAGCGCGTGACGCGCATGGTGCAGCGCGACCGCAACCATCCGTCGATCATCATCTGGTCGCTGGGCAATGAGTCCGGGCATGGCGCGAATCACGATGCGCTTTACCGCTGGCTGAAGAGCACCGATCCAACGCGCCCGGTACAGTACGAAGGGGGCGGGGCGAACACCGCAGCGACGGATATCATCTGCCCGATGTATGCCCGCGTCGACCAGGATCAACCTTTTCCGCAGGTACCGAAGTGGTCGATCAAAAAGTGGATTGGCCTGCCGGAGGAGACCCGGCCGCTGATCCTCTGTGAATATGCCCATGCGATGGGCAACAGCTTTGGCGGTTTCGCCAAATACTGGCAGGCGTTTCGCGCCGCGCCGCGTTTGCAGGGCGGCTTTGTCTGGGACTGGGTTGACCAGGCACTGACAAAAATTGGCGAAGACGGGCAGCCCTTCTGGGCCTACGGCGGTGATTTTGGCGATACGCCGAATGACCGACAGTTCTGCATGAACGGGCTGGTTTTCCCGGATCGCACCCCGCACCCGGCGCTGTTCGAAGCGCAGCGCGCGCAGCAGTTCTTCCAGTTCTCTCTGCTTAGCTCTTCACCGCTAACTATGGAAGTGACCAGCGAATACCTGTTCCGCACCAGCGATAACGAAGTGCTGCGCTGGCGCGTCGAGCGCGACGGCGAGGTGCTGGCGCAGGGCGAAACCGCGCTAGTCATTGCCCCGCAGGGCAAGGTGCAGATTGCGCTGGATTTGCCGGAGCTGACCGCTGCGCCGGGCGAAGTGTGGCTTAACGTTGAGGTTTATCAGCGCGAGGCGACGGCCTGGTCTGCGGCCTGGCATCGCTGTGCCTGGGATCAGTGGCGCTTACCTGCACCACTCTATTTTGCGGCGCCTGGTGAACAGGGCGAGCGACCGACGCTCGAGGTCAGTAATGAAACCTACACCGTTACGCAGGGCAACCAGCGCTGGGCCTTCTGCCGCCAACGCGGAGATCTGGTGCAGTGGTGGCGCGACGGGCAGGAGACGCTGCTGACACCGGTGACCGACTGTTTTACCCGCGCACCGCTCGATAACGATATCGGCGTCAGTGAAGTGACGCGCATCGATCCCAATGCCTGGGTGGAGCGCTGGAAAGCGGCGGGAATGTACGATCTTCACGCCGAGCTGTTGAGCTTTGAGGTGCAGGAGAGCGCACAACAGGTGACGCTGCGCACGATTCACCGCTGGATCGGTGCCGGGAAAAGCGCCTTTATCAGCGAGAAAACGTGGCGGATTGATAGGACCGACGGGTTACAGGCCGATATTGAGGTGGTGGTGGCAAATGATATTCCGCCGCCTGCGCGCATCGGGCTGGTGTGCCAGTTGGCTGAGCGCCCGGCAGAGGTGAGCTGGCTCGGTCTTGGCCCCCATGAAAACTACCCTGACCGTAAACTCTCGGCCTGCCAGGGGCGCTGGACACAGCCGCTGGCGGCGCTGCATACGCCCTATATCTTCCCCGGCGAAAATGGCCTGCGCTGCGACACCCGGCTGTTGCAGTGTGGCGCGCATCAGCTGGAGGGGCAGTTCCACTTCTCCCTCGGCTGCTACAGCGACATCCAACTGCGGGAGACGACGCACCACCATCTGCTGCGCGAAGAGGCGGGCTGCTGGCTGCATCTCGACGCCTTCCATATGGGCGTCGGCGGGGATGACTCCTGGAGCCCGAGCGTCTCGCCGGAGTTTATTTTGCAGCAGGAGCGGGTGCGTTACCGCTTGCGCTGGCAGCAGGCGTAGACGCCGGTTCCGCGCCGGGCATGTTGTTCCCGCACGACATCGGGTATCTTTACCGGTCTGTGGCTATAACATGCGCCGGTGGCGGTTCGCGTGGGGAAGGGGTGGATGAAGAAAAAAGAGTTCGTCACGCAGGATCTGCTCAGCAAAATTTACCAGAACAGTGCGCCAGGCCCGCGCAAACTCCCCCCGGAGCGGCAGCTGGCGCAGGAGTATGGCGTGTCGCGCTTCACCATCCGCCAGGCGCTGGAGAAGCTTGCCAGCATCGGCGTGGTGCGCATTGTGCAGGGCTCCGGCATCTGGATTAATGAGCAGGCGCGCAACAACCCGCTGGTCTACAACTCGATCACCGAGAAGCGTTTCGATCAGATCCGCTTTCGCATGGTAAGCCTGCATAAGAAGCGGCCGAACCGCGACGAGCAGCAGATCTTTGGCCTGAGCGATGAGAGCTTTATCTGGCAGTTTTGCCGCCTGCGCTTTGTCGATGAGCAGGCGGTGCAGATTGAGATTTCCCGTATGCCGGTGGAGGGGTTTGCCGATCTCAATCAGCAGGTGATTGAGCGCTCACTTCAACAATATGTATTAAGCAAGGGGTATCAAATTTCCCATCTGCTCACCACCTACCGCGCGGTGAACGTCAGCCGCGAGCAGGCCGCGCTGCTCGGCTGTAAAAAGGGCAGCCCGGCGATGCACATCAGCAACCGCGGCATTCTCGAAGGCGGCCAGGTCTACGAGATCAGCGACATTATCGATATCAACTACAGCTGTACCTATGTCATCCCGCATAACCGCGAAAACCTGACCTTCCGCCAGGGCGGCGGCTGAATTACGGCGTGTGCATGGTGCCGTCGGTGAGGCGGCTCTGCGTCCACTCATGGGGGCGGTAAGTGACGGGCCAGGCGCGCGCCTCCTCTTCATTAAACCCAACGCCGATGCCCGGTTTTTCCGGCGCATAGACAAAGCCTGCTTTCACCTGCGGCGCGCCAGGGAAGACCGCATCCGTGGTGGCGGAGCGCGGGATATACTCCTGAATCGCGGCGTTATGCAGATGGATATTGAGATGGGTATTGACCGCCACCGCGATGGGCGTCATATCGCCCGGGCCATGCCAGGCCAGGCGCACGCCGAAGGCCTGACAGAGCACCGCCAGCTTCAGCGCCGGGGTGATGCCGCCAAGCTGCGAGATATGGCAGCGGATAAAGTCGATGCGGCGGTTCACAATCAGATCGTGCCACTCCGCCGGGTTGTTAAACAGCTCGCCCATCGCCAGCGGCGCGCTGCTGTGCTGGCGCACCTGATCGAGCCAGCCGCTCTGCGCGGGCGGCAGAATATCTTCAATAAAGTAGGGCTGCCAGGGTTCCAGCTGCTTCGCCAGTTGCACCGCCTGCTGCGGGAAGAGGCGCTCATGCACGTCATGCAGAATATGCAGGCTGTCGCCATACTTCTCGCGCAGCGCTTTAAACATGGCGACGGTGTTGCGCATATACTCCTGCTGGTCAAAATAGGCGCCCGGCGTCGGGTTGTCCGGCGTTTGCAGCTGCGAAGGCGTACCGCCGTAAAAACCGAGCTGACATCGCACATGGCGATACCCCTGCGCCACAAGCTTATCGACCGAGACGAAGAGTTCGTCGAGGGTTTCACCGCTGGCGTGGCTGTAGGCGGCGATGGCATCGCGGGACTTCCCGCCCAATAGCTGATAGAGCGGCATTCCGGCGAGCTGGCCTTTGATATCCCACAGTGCCATATCAACACCGGAGATGGCGTTATTAAGGATCGGGCCGTTACGCCAGTAGGCGTTGACGCTCATCATCTGCCACAGATCTTCAATGTTATTGGCATCACGACCAATCAGCAGCGGCTTCAGGTACTCATCCACCACCGTTTTGACCGCCAGCGGGCGCTGCTGAAAGGTCGCACAGCCATGGCCGATGACACCTTTATCGGTTGTTACCCGCACGACGACCAGGTTATGCCTGTCGGGGCGGGTAATAAAACAGTCGATATTCTGGATAAGCGTTGGCGTCACGGGAACTCCTTTACAGCGAAATATAAGCGGGGAATGGCCACTATCTTCACCCTAATTTCGCCGCGAGGTAAACGCTTTTTTCGAATAAATATTTTGGTCAGCTTTCCCCTCTTAATGTAATTAAAAACCAGACCAATTTGCGCTTTGTTGCGTTAATGAATGCTTGATAGCAGCAAAGTGTGACGGATTTCATATTTTATTGGTTTGTTTTGCTTCCTGCATTTCTCTACCCTTGATAGCAATGATCAAAACAACAACGCATCCGGCAGGAGTTTTTATGGGCACGCAAGAAGCCATCACCAATATTATTCGCCTGGTGGGCGGGCGGGATAATATTCATAACGTCTGGCACTGTATGACGCGCCTGCGCTTCTCGCTGGTGGATGACAATAAAGTGGAGCAGGCGGAGATTAAAAAAGTGCCCGGCGTGCTGGGCGCGCAGCTGCAAAGCGATCAGTTCCAGATCGTGATTGGCCCGCAGGTCAACAGTTGGTACGAGCAACTTCTCGCCGCCCTCGGCAACGCGCCGGCAGCACCGGCTGCGAAAGAGAAGGGGCGCAAAAGTCTGGTGTCGCTGTTTATGGATACGGTCTCCGGCGTCTTTGGGCCGATTGTGCCCGCCATTGCCGGGGCGGGGATGATCAAGGGGCTGCTGGCCGGGTTGATTGCCCTCAACGTCATCTCGGCGAAAAGCGATACGGTGATCGTCATCGATCTGATTGCCAGCGGCGTCTTCTACTTCCTGCCCTTTTTCCTTGCGGTCTCGGCGGCAAAAATATTCAAGACCAATGAATATTTGGCGGCAGCGGTCGCGGCCTGTCTGATGTACCCCTCGCTTATCGAGGCGGCGAAAGCGCTGGCAGCGCATCAGGAGGGGGCAGTCAGCGCCTTCTGGCTGCTTAACGCCATCCCGGTTTCCGTCTTTAACTACTCGGCAAGCGTGATCCCGGTGATCTTCTCGGTGCTGGCGCTCAGCTATATCCATCGCTGGGTGGACAGCATTATGCCGGAGGTGCTGAAGACCGTCTTTACGCCAACATTGACGCTGTTCCTCGGTGCGCTGGCGGCGCTGGTGGTGATTGGCCCCATCGGCATCTGGCTCGGCAAAGGGCTGGCGCTGTTTATTGAAGGGCTGTTCAGTATTTCGGCAAGTTTCGCCGGGCTGGTGGTGGGGGCGATTCGCCCGGTGGCGATCCTCACCGGCATGCACCACGCCATGACGCCGATTGCGCTGCAAAACTTCAGCGATCGCGGGTATGACATGCTGATGCCGATGATGTTTATGGCCAATATGGCAATTGCCGGTTCAACCTTTGCCATCTGGCGCTTGAGTAAAGATCGCCAGGAGAAGAGCGTCAGCTTGTCGGCAGCCATTTCAGCGCTGCTCGGCATTACCGAACCGGCCTTGTTTGGTGTCTTAACGCGCTACAAAAAAGCCTTTATTGCCGCCACCGTTGCCAGCTCGCTGGCCTCGGCGTTTATCGCCTTCTTCGGCGTGCGGCTCTACGGCTATATTTTGTCGAGCATCTTCAGCCTGCCGGCCTACATTGGCCCCTACTTTATCTTTGCGCTCTCCGGCGTGGCGATTGCGCTGGTGCTCTCCTTTGCGCTCACCACGCTGCTGCTGGCGAAAGAGGCGAAACAATAAGCTTAACGGCGGTGCGCCAGGCGGCGCACCAGCCTCTCTCCTGCCATCTGCACGCCCTGCACCAGCACCACCAGAATCACCACCGTCCCGACCATCACCTGGTCGTTAAAGCGTTGATAACCATAACGGATGGCAAGATCGCCCAACCCGCCGCCGCCAATAACTCCTGCCATCGATGAGAAACCAATCAGCATCACCACCGTCAGCGTAATACCCGCCAGCAGCGAGGGGAGCGCTTCGGGCAGCAGCGCTTTGCCAATCACATGCCACAGATTGCCGCCCATCGAGAGGATCGCTTCGATACGGCCATACTCCACCTCATCAAGGGCGTTTTCCGTTAAGCGCGCAAAGAAGGGAAAAGCACCAATGGTGATTGGCACAATCGCCGCCGTGCTGCCCAGCGTGGTGCCAATCAACAGGCGGGTGAAGGGGATCAGCGCAATCAGCAGCACAATAAAGGGCAGCGAGCGGCCGACATTGACGATGCTGCCGAGTACGGCATTCAGCGTCGGCATCGGTGCCAGGCCATTGCGGCGCGAGATAAATAACAGCACGCCAAGCGGCAGGCCAATCAGCACCGTAAAGAGCGCCGCCAGCCCGACCATATAGAGCGTCTCCAGCGTGCCGTTCACCAGCAGCGGCCAGAGTTCGTCCCAGCTCATGCCACCACGCATAATGGCCTCCCGTTAAAACCGTGGCGGGCAAGAAACGCCTGCTCGCTTTGCGGATCGTGTAACAGCGACTGGCGCAGCTTCGACCGTGGTGTCATCAGCAGATCGGCGATTTTTCCATCCTCAATCAGCTCGCCATCCTCCAGCAGCGCCGCGTGATCGCAGAGGGTTTTCACCACCTCCAGCTCATGGGTGATCAGCACAATCGTCAGATTGAGCTTCTGGTTGATATCCGCCAGCAGCGACAGCACCGAGGCGGTGGTTTGCGGATCGAGGGCGCTGGTCGCTTCATCGCACAGCAGCACCTGCGGTCGGGTAGCCAGCGCGCGGGCGATGCCGACGCGCTGTTTCTGCCCGCCGGAAAGCTGCGAGGGGTAAGCGTGCGCTTTATCGCTCAACCCCACCAGCCACAGCAACTCTTCGATGCGTGACTGGCGCTGCGCTTTCGGCACGTCGGCAATCTCCAGCGGCACGGCGATGTTTTGCGCCACCGTGCGGGCATGAAGAAGGTTGAAGTGCTGGAAAATCATGCCGGTACGCAGGCGGTGCGCGCGCAGCCCGGCGTTATCAAGCCGGGTGATGTCGCAGCCGTCTACGATAATGCGGCCCGCCGTGGGCCGCTCCAGCAGATTAAGGCAGCGGATCAGCGTGCTTTTTCCCGCACCGCTGCGCCCAAGGATGCCGTAGATCGCCCCCTTCGGTACGTGCAGCGAGAGATCCTTTAATGCCGGTCGGCCTGTTCCGGCATAGATTTTACTCAGCCCTTCGATGGCAATCATGACTGCGGCGCGACCGGGATCACCGAACCGTGATAACGCTTGCGAATAAACTCGGCCACCTGCGGTGAGGTGAGATCTTTCGCCAGCGCGTTGATGCGCGGATCGTTGGCAAGCTGTGGCGTGGTGACCAGAATATTGGCGTAGGGGTTATGATCCGCACTCTCCAGCCCCAGCGCATCTTTTGCCGGCGTTAGCCCCGCTTCCAGCGCATAGTTGCCGTTGATCACTGCCAAATCGACATCATCCAGCGAGCGCGGGATCTGCGGTGATTCGATCTCAAGGATCTTCAGGTGCTTAGGATTTTCAGCGATGTTTTTCGGCGTCGCCTGGGTGGTGGCCGGATCGGTAAATTTAGCGTCGAGTTTTATCAACCCCTGGCTTTGCAGCAGAAACAGCGCACGGCTGAGGTTGGTGGGGTTATTGGGCACGGCAATGGTGGCGTTATCCGGCAGCGAGGTAAAGTTTTTGTATTTGCGCGAGTAGATGCCCAGCGGCTCAATATGCACCGTTGCCGCCACGGCAAACGGCTTGCCAAGTACCTTCTCCTGATCTTTCAGGTAGGGCAGGTGCTGGAAGTAGTTGGCGTCGACGTCGCCATTTGCCAGCAGTTCGTTGGCATTCGCGCCGTTGCTCAGTTCGACAACTTGCAGATCGAGTTTCGGATCGAGGGTTTTAATGTAGTTAAGGATCTCGGCGTGCGGCACCGGATCGGCGGCGACACGTAAGGGAGCAGCCTGGGCGGCGAAGCCCGCCAGCGAGAGAGACAGTGCGGCACCTGCCAGCGTCAATGCGACATATTTCATGGTCTTTTCCTTGTAGTTAGCGTCAGGCGATCAGCTGTTCTGTGCGGCTGCGCAGCACATCGCGGTAGTAGCGTTCCGCCACGTCCGGGTGGGATCGCAGGCGGCCTTTCAGGTAGTTCCAGCCCACATCACGCAGAAGCGGGTTGAGCGGATCGCTCTCCGGCCCGCGCGCCTCCTCTGCCAGATGAGGGGGAAGGGTATAGAGCGGCACATTGGCTTCCAGCTGCGCGCCGAGGAAAAAGGCGATGGAGAGGCGCTCGCGATCCGCTGGCGGGGAAACCACCCGGTGCACCGTGGCGCGCAGATAGCCGTTGGTCGCCAGCTCAAGCAGTTCGCCGATATTGACCACGAAGCTGCCAGCCCGCGGCGCGGCGTCGATCCAGCGATCGGGTGCGACCTCGACCTGTAACCCTTTTTGCTCATCCTGCAGCAGGAAACTGAGGAAACCGGAATCTTTATGCGCCCCGACGCCCTGCGCGCTCTGCGTGGCGTGCTGGCCGGGATAGCGGATCAGTTTGATGTGCTCGTTAGGCTTGCTGCCATACAGCGTGTCGAACGCATCGGCGGGAAGTTGTAGCGCTTCGGCAAAGGCGCGCAGCAGGCGCAGCGCCATCGATGTCATGGCACGCTGCCAGTTGAGCAGGGCCGGCTTCAGCGTCGGTAAGGCGTCTGGCCATAAATTCGGCCCCTGTAACCGCCGCCAGCGCGGATCGCTGTCGCTCAGTAACAGCGCCGGGCGCTCGGCGCCGATATCGAACTGTTCACGCCAGTCTGGCTGGCCGCGGGTGATCTCCGATGCGGCGCGGTTGTAGCCGCGAAAGTGGGGCGAGTGGATCATCGCTACCTGCTCTTTTTGCGCCTCGGTGAGGGCGAAAAAGCGGCGCGCTTCACGCTGCACGGCATTCTGTAAAGCGTCATCGACGCCGTGGTTAATCAGGTAGAAAAAGCCGATGTCGCGCGCGGCGTGGCGCAGGTCGGCGAGGAAGGCATCGCGTTCAGCGCTGCTGGTATAACGGGCGAGATCGAGAACCGGTAAGGTGGCTGCGTTCACTGTTTTCTCCGCAAATAGTCGATAAAGGGGGATGTGTCAGGTTCGGGGTTGGGCGGCAACAACAACGCATGATCGTCTCCTGTTAGCGGGTTTAACTCAGCTTGCCTCAGGCGAGAAAATTGAACCAATAACCTTCTTTTCTAATTTATGACCGCGCAGGATCATGTGCTTTTGCGAAAAACGCATAACGCGCGCTGCTTGAAATGGCGACACATCTCCGATAGACTTTTGTTATGTTATAACAAAACAGATGAGTAAATTATGCGACCTGATATCCATCCCCATTACCGCACCGTGGTGTTTCACGACACCAGCGCCAACGAATACTTCAAAGTGGGTTCGACCATCCGAACGGATCGGGAAATTGAGCTTGAAGGGGTGAAATATCCCTATATCACCATTGAGGTCTCGTCTGCGTCGCACCCTTACTACACCGATAAGCAGAAAGTGATCTCCAGTGAAGGCAGCGCGGCGCGGTTCCAGCAGCGCTATGGCCGGTTCTTTAACGATAAGAAGGCGTAAACCATGCAGGTACTCAATTCATTGCGCAGCGCAAAGCAACGCCACCCTGACTGCCAGATTGTCCGGCGCAAGGGGCGTATCTATGTGATTTGCAAATCGAACCCGCGCTTTAAAGCGGTGCAGGGTAAGAAGAAGAGACGTTAAGCGCGAAGCGATGCCAGCGAAGCGCGCTGCTTGCCGTCGGGGGTAAAGTTATCGGCGGCAAGCCAGCGTTGCAGCGCCTGGTCAACGGCGGGCCACTCGCCATCAATAATCGAAAACCAGTCCGTATCGCGGTTATGCCCTTTACGCACCATCGCCTGGCGAAAGCGCCCCTCAAACTGAAAACCTAACCGCAGTGCCGCCTGGCGCGACGGTTCATTCAGGCTGTGGCACTTCCACTCATAGCGGCGATAGCCGAGCGTGCTAAAGGCATAACGCATTAACAGCCAGTGCGCTTCCGTCGACGCAGGCGTGCGGCTGAGCAGCGGCGAAAAATGCACGTGTCCTACCTCCATCACCCCATTCTCCGTATCAATACGCATCAGCGCCAGGCTGCCGACCGGTTTGCCGGTGCGCAGATCGATCACCGCAAAATGGATGGGATCGCGCAGCGCACAGTTGCTCTCAACCCAGTGCAGATACTCCGCTTCGTTTTGTTCCGGCTCGCGGGTGAGCCAGGTCCAGCTTCGGTTATCCGGCGCCTGCTGGTGCGCCTGAAACAGCGCGGCAGCATGATCGACGTTAAGCGGTTCAAGGCGGCAGAAACGGCCTTCAAAAGTGAGACGTTGCGGAAAAGGGCGGGGCTGCCAGTCGGGCAGGGCTTCGCCGACAGGTTGTTGATATTGATTCAGCTGAGTCATCGTTTCTCCTTGAGAAGGCGGGTGGCGGTCGGTTTTTATCAGACCACAAATCGCAAAGGAGAGATATTCCTGAAAAAGAGGGAGGAAAGGAGCGTGCCGCGCTGCTACGCGCGGCAGCATGCCTGCTTAACCGGCAGAGTGCTGAGCCACAGACGCAGTGGGTTGCGCAGAGGCCGGGCGGGTGAGGGTGTAAATGTCATAAAACGACAGATCGCCCTTACGCGTGATCATCTTTTCCAGCTGAGATTTCTCTTCAGCGCTGACTTTCGGCGACTGCATAATGGCGTCGATCAGGCTTTGCGGCACAAAGCGGGTGTTATACCACTCGCCGTTGTAGCAGACGCGGAAGTCGAGCACGTCGATATCTTCAAAGCGATAACGCGGGTAAACATCAAAGAAGAAGAAACCGTTCAGGACGATGAAAAGCACCACCAGCAGCCAGACGGAGCCGATAAGGGTGTCGGACAGCAGCATCACCGCCAGGGTCGCAAAGAAGGCGAGATACATGCCGATAAACAGACCCGGATGGTTGCGAATAAAACTGATGCTGAAGCGCGGTCGGTTGTCCCGTTTCTCGCGCTGGTTGATCTCTTCAATCGTTTCGGTGAGCAGCCGCTGTATTTCTGTCATCTTGGGCCTTTATTGATACTGATTTGCAGGTGGACACGCTATTTTAAGTTGCCGTCCAGTGTGAAAAAAGTAACAGTTTTGCCACAAAAAAAGATAACAGTTACTAAACGGTTGCTTCGGTCAGATGTTTGATAATACGTGCCGGGTTGCCGCCGACGACCACATTGGCAGGTACATCTTTCACCACCACCGCGCCGGAGGCAATCACTGCATTATCGCCGATGGTAACGCCCGGATTAATCACCGCGCGTCCGCCAATCCACACATTGTGACCAATCGTGACCGGCTTACCATATTCCACGCCACTGTTTCGCTCGACAGCATCAAGCGGGTGCGTCGCCGTATAGATATGAACGCCCGGGGCCAGCATGCAGTTATCGCCAATATGAATCGGGCAGACATCCAGCATTACGCAATCGAAATTAGCGTAAAAGCTTTCGCCAAGAAAAATATTGTAACCGTAGTCGCAGCGGAAAGTGGGCTCGATATAAGCCCCTTCGCTCTGCCCGAGCAGATCGGCAAGAATCGCTTTACGTTCTGCTTTTTCATCGGGGCTGGAGTGATTGTAACGGTGCAGCAGCTGCCGCGCGCGCAGCCGATCGGCGCGCAGAGTGTCGTCGCCCGCCCGGTAGGGAAGACCGGCGATCATTTTCTGTTTTTCATCATTCATTTTTTAGAGTGTACCTGGTACGGAGGTTGAACGATTGACTGTGGCAGAAATAACATCTCTTAACATTGAGAAGAATTAGCGAACAAATTTCCACACCGACGAGGGGATTTTGTCATAAAGCTTATTCATGGTCAGTTCAGCCAGACGATGATCGGCCGCTGAATAAAACACCGTAAGCTCATCGTCGGTCAGTTCGTATTTATTTTTTTCAATAACGCGTTCGAGCGTATCAATTGATTGGCAGCGCCTTAAACGCATCAAATAATCAATTTTTGTTAATGGTTTTTCGGACATGTCTTCACCTTAGTGTTGAAAAATTAACAAGAGTGACTTACTGGATTAGCCTTGCTTACATTGTCGAAACTGCGAAACAGCTTACCGCCTGTTTTACGCCATTTCTGTAAGTCGTGTGTATTAATACCGTAACTGCTGAACAACATAAACGTGTCATCAAGGTATTCGTCGATCAATTCAATCAGTTTATTATCTTTGTCGTGCTTAATTTTATAATTCAGCGCGAAGGTTGCAATATGCTCAATCAGCTCATTTAACTGCAGGTTGATGGCTGATGTGGGATCGTTAACCCATCCATGATGGCTCTCTTCCAGATTGGCGAGGCACTCCTGGTGCAACGATTCGCAGAGAAATTTAAGCTGCGCAATATCATGCCTTTTCGGCGAGTATTCGTCCATAACGCATCCCCTTCTGAGTGGTAATTTTTTTACTAACCAAAGGCTGATTCAGGATGGGAACTTCTGCTCTGACCAGAGACATATGCTGATTTATGTTCGTTGATATAACTATAAGCCACTATGAATAGGATTTCATTGAGCTATCACGAAAAATTACAAATAATATCTTTTCCTGCGGAAAAAGCGGCGCGGCACAGAGAAAAGTAGCGATGCGAATCGTCTCATCAGGCTAAGTAAGTCAGCGGACTGCCTTACAATTCATTAAGTTAGCATGAGTCCGATTATTCCGCTTATAAGAATATTTTTCTGCCAGGATTTTTCTGACTTAAAGTAATATTAAGAGAAATTAAGATTATTACTGGAAAATATAGCACATTCGCAAATACACAGTGATTATATGCCTTAATGCTAACGCATAAATTAATCAGTTAAACAATAACGTATTTAATGATCCGATGAGTTGGAAAGCACAACGATGTAAAAAAGAAAAAGGCCGCTATGCGCGGCCTTTTCTTATATCAGCAGAGAGGATCAGTGCTGTTCAACCTTGTGGCTGTGTTCAACATCGTCGTTGCGGCGGCTGAAGCGGCGGCGAACCACCACAAAGAATACCGGAACAAAGAAGATGGCCAGCACGGTCGCGGTGATCATCCCGCCCATTACGCCAGTACCGACGGCGTTCTGCGCGCCGGAGCCCGCACCGGTACTGATAACCAGCGGCAGTACCCCAAGGATAAACGCCAGCGAGGTCATCAGAATCGGACGCAGACGCATACGGACCGCCTCAAGCGTCGCTTCAATCAGCCCTTTGCCCTCTTTATCCATCAGATCTTTGGCGAATTCGACGATAAGTATCGCGTTCTTCGCCGACAAGCCAATGGTTGTCAGCAGGCCCACCTGGAAGTAAACGTCGTTGCCAAGACCGCGGAACGTCGCCGCGAGCAGGGCACCGATAACGCCAAGCGGAACCACCAGCATCACCGAGAACGGAATCGACCAGCTCTCATAGAGCGCCGCCAGACAGAGGAAGACGACGATCAGCGAAATGGCGTACAGCGCCGGTGCCTGGTTGCCGGAGAGGCGTTCCTGATAGGACATGCCGGTCCAGTCAAACCCGATACCGGTTGGCAATTTACTTGCCAGCTGCTCCATCAGATCCATCGCTTCACCGGTACTGCGGCCCGGTGCAGCCTGGCCCAGCAGTTCCATTGACGGCAGACCGTTGTAACGCTCCAGACGCGGTGAGCCATACTCCCAGTGAGTAGTGGAGAACGCGGAGAAGGGCACCATCTGACCATCCGTTGCGCGCACATACCAGTTGCCAATATCGTTTGGCAGCATGCGGTATTGCGCCTGCGACATAACGTAAACCTTCTTCACACGACCGCGGTCGATAAAGTCGTTCACGTAGCTGCCGCCCCAGGCTGCGCCCAGCGTGGTGTTGATGTCGCTAATCGACACGCCCAGCGCCTGCGCTTTCTCCTGATCGATATCGATCTTGAACTGCGGCGTATCTTCCAGACCGTTCGGACGCACACCCACCAGCAGATCCGGATGCTGCGCAATCTCGCCAAACAGCTGGTTACGCGCCTGCGTTAACTTATCGTGACCGAGGTTAGCCTGGTCAATCAGCTGGAAGTCGAAGCCGGTCGCGGTACCCAGTTCAACAATTGCCGGCAGGTTAAAGGCGAAGACCATCGCATCTTTAATCTGCGAGAAGTGCGCGCTGGCACGACCTGCAATCGCCGGCACTTTGTTCTCCTCACCCGCACGCTCATCCCAGTTTTTCAGGGAGACGAACGCCAGACCGGTGTTCTGCCCGCGGCCCGAGAAGCCGAAGCCGTTAACGGTAAAGACCGAGTTAACGTTGGCTTTCTCATTCTCCAGGTAGTATTTCGTCACTTCGTCCAGCACCTTCTGCGTACGCTCTTGCGTCGCGCCGGCAGGCAACTGGGCCATGGTCAGAAACACGCCCTGGTCTTCATCAGGCAGGAACGAACTCGGCAGACGGACAAACAGCACCGCCATGCCCGCAACGATAACAATATAGAGCAGCAGATAACGACCGGTGCTGCGCAGGATATTGCCCACGCTGTCGGTGTAGTGATGCGTGCTCTTATCGAACATGCGGTTAAACCAGCCGAAGAAGCCTTTTTTATGCTCGCCGTGATCGCCTTTGGCGACCGGTTTCAGCATGGTGGCACAGAGTGCCGGCGTCAGGATCAACGCTACAATCACCGACAGCACCATCGCGGAAACAATGGTAATGGAGAACTGACGATAGATTGCGCCGGTAGAGCCGCCGAAGAAGGCCATCGGAATAAATACCGCCGACAGCACCAGCGCAATACCGACCAGCGCGCCCTGAATCTGATCCATCGAACGCCGGGTTGCCTCTTTTGGCGGCAGACCCTCTTCCATCATCACACGTTCGACGTTCTCCACCACCACGATGGCATCATCCACCAACAGGCCTATCGCCAGCACCATACCAAACATGGTGAGGGTGTTTATCGAGTAGCCAAAGGCGTTAAGAATGGCGAAGGTACCCAGCAGCACCACCGGCACCGCAATGGTCGGGATCAGCGTCGCGCGGAAGTTCTGTAGGAACAGATACATGACCAGGAAGACCAGTACGATCGCTTCAACCAGCGTTTTAACCACTTCGTTAATGGAGATCTTAACGAACGGGGTGGTGTCGTACGGGTAAACCACTTTCAGGCCGTGCGGGAAGAAAGGTTCGAGACCGGCAATGGTCGCGCGTACCGCTTCTGCGGTATCCAGTGCGTTAGCACCGGTCGCCAGTTTGATACCCAGACCTGCCGCCGGTTGACCGTTGTAGCGTGCGACAACGTCGTAGCTTTCGCCGCCCAGTTCAATCTTCGCCACGTCGCGCAGGCGAACCTGCGAACCATCGCTGTTCACTTTCAGCAGAATTTTGCCAAACTCGTCGGTCGAGGTGAGACGGGTCTGCGCGATGATCGAGGCGTTCAGCTGCTGCCCTTTCACCGGCGGCGTACCGCCCAACTGCCCGGCCGCGACCTGGGCGTTCTGCGCTTTAATAGCCGTGATCACGTCGACTGGCGTCAGCTGGAAGTTATTGAGCTTGTTCGGGTCCATCCAGATACGCATCGCATACTGCGCGCCGAACAGCTGAACGTCACCCACGCCGGTAGTACGGCTGACCGGATCTTTAATGGTCGCGCCCACATAGTCGGCAATATCTTCCTGCTTCATTGAGCCGTCGGTACTGATCATACCGAGCACCATCAGGAAGCTACTGGAAGATTTCTCAACGCTCACGCCCTGTTGCTGCACTTCCTGCGGCAGAAGCGGCATCGCCAGCTGCAGTTTGTTCTGCACCTGAACCTGCGCGATATCCGCATCAGTACCGGAATCAAAGGTGATGGTGATCTGGACCGTACCAGAGGAGTCACTGGTGGAGGACATATAAAGGAGGTTATCGATACCGTTCATGTTCTGTTCGATAACCTGCGTTACGGTGTCCTGCACCGTTTTCGCATCAGCACCTGGATAAGAAGCGGTGATCTGAACCGCAGGTGGCGCAATCGTTGGATACTGCGCCACCGGCAATTTGAGGATCGATAGCGCCCCCGCCAGCATGATGATAATCGCGATAACCCACGCAAATATGGGGCGATCGATAAAAAACTTAGCCATGTCTTAACGGCTCCTGTTTAAGTTAAGACTTCGGTTGCTCTGACTGGCCGTTGGCCTGGGCTTGCTCTTTCTTGTCAGATGTCACTTCCTGGGCCTTGACCTGCACGCCAGGTTTGACTTTTTGTAACCCTTCGATGATCACGCGATCGCCGCTTTTCAGGCCATCGGTAACCAGCCACTTGTCGCCAATGGCCTGGGTCGCGGTGATATTGCGGATTTCAACTTTGTCGCCTTCACCTACCACCATCGCCGTTGCGTCACCGCGCGGCGTACGGGTCACACCCTGTTGCGGAACCAGCAGGGCGTTCGGGTTAACCCCTTCTTCCAGCTTGGCGCGCACGAACATGCCCGGCAGCAGCGTGTGGTCCGGGTTCGGGAACACGGCGCGCAGGGTGATTGAACCGGTGGTCTGATCGACGGTTACGCCAGAGAACTCAAGGGTACCGGACTGGTCATACTTCATGCCGTCGTTGGTCACCAGCTCCACTTTCGCTTTGCCGTTATCCTGCTTCAGCGAGCCGTTAGCCATCTCCTGCTTGAGGCGCAGGAAATCATTGCTGGACTGGGTGACATCGACGTAGATCGGGTCAAGCTGCTGCACGGTGGTCAGCGCAGTGGTCTGCCCGCTCTGCACCAGCGCACCTTCGGTAACGGTAGAGGTACCGGTGCGGCCGCTAATTGGGGAGGTGACTTTGGTGTAAGCCAGGTTGATGCGCGCGTTCTCGACCGCAGCTTTCGCGGCGATAACCGAGGCGTTTGCCTGCTGCGCGTCTGCCTGCGCCGTATCATAATCCTGTTGGCTGATGTACTTGGTGCCCAACAGTTTCTTATAACGGTTCAGGGTCATCTGCGCGATATTCGCCGCTGCCTGCGCTTTGGCTAAATCACCTTTCGCACTGTCGTAGGCGGCCTGATAGGTCGCCGGATCAATTTGATAGAGCGAGACACCCGCTTCGACGTCACTGCCTTCGGTAAAGTTGCGCTTCAAAATAATGCCGCTAACCTGCGGACGGACTTCAGCAATGCGATATGCAGTGGTGCGACCCGGCAGCTCGGTGGTGATCTGCAGAGGTGCCGCTTTCACTGTTACCACGCCGACTTCCGGCGCCTGGCCGGCTCCCTGCTGCTGCTGTGCAGGTTTATCGTCACATCCTGTAAGCGCTAAGCTGCCCGAAAGCATCAGAACGACCGCCAGAGGCGTTAGCCCTCTGTTTATGTTCATAAGTAAACCTCGAGTGTCCGATTTCAAATTGATCAATGGATCAAAGGCCCAAAAACCCATTGCTGCGTTTATATTATGGTCGTGCTATGGTACAAACATTCACAAATGTATGTAAATCTGACTCCTGTAAATTCACCGACATATGGCACGAAAAACCAAACAACAGGCGCTTGAGACGCGACAACACATTCTTGATGTCGCCATGCGGCTGTTTTCCCGGCAGGGCGTTTCATCAACTTCGCTGGCTGAAATTGCGCAGGCGGCAGGAGTAACTCGCGGCGCGATTTACTGGCATTTCAAAAACAAGTCAGATTTGTTTAGTGAAATTTGGGAACTGTCGGAATCCAGTATTGGAGATCTTGAAACTGAGTATCGGGCAAAATTCCCTGGCGATCCACTCTCAGTATTAAGAGAAATATTGGTTTATATTCTTGAAGCCACGGTTGTTGAAGAGCGGCGTCGGCTGATGATGGAGATCATCTTCCATAAATGCGAGTTTGTCGGCGAGATGGCGGTGGTGCAGGAGGCGCAGCGCGATTTATGCCTGGAAAGTTATGACCGCATCGAAACGACGCTCACCGAATGCATTCAGGCGAAATTATTGCCCGCCAATCTTTTAACCCGCCGTGTTGCGGTGCTGATGCGCGCCTATGTCTCCGGAATTATGGAAAACTGGCTCTTTGCGCCGCAATCTTTCGATCTGAAAAAAGAGGCGCGCGCTTACGTCGCCATCCTGCTGGAGATGTGCCAGTTCTGCCCGACGCTGCGCGACGACACGCCGGCTCTCAAGGCATAAGCAGGCCGCCAGGATTTCTCCTGGAGGCCGCTCACTCTTCTAGGTAGTTGTCTGCACGCGTGATATTCTTCGCGCGTGGCCACTCCGGCCGCTTTCCCGAACAGACAACGATCGCTCAAATTATGTTGCACACCAATCGCACACCTAACCCGTTCGCAGCATTTGCCGCCGCACTGTTTCTTATTTTTATCAGCTTCTCAAGCCTGGCGGCGTCCGCACAGAGCGGAAGTGATTTGCCTTCGCGCAGCGAAGTGCAGAATCAGCTCGACGCACTCAATAAACAAAAAGATCACTCCGCGCAGGAGAAGCTGGTTATTCAGGATCTCAATGAGACTCTTGATACGCTGGATAAAATCGACCGCGTCAAGCAGGAGACCGCGCTGCTGAAGCAGAAAGTGGCGCAGGCGCCGGAACAGCTGCGTCAGGCTACCGATGCTCTCAACGCGCTTAATGATAAAGACAGCGATGAGGAGACGCGCAAAACCCTTGCCACGCTCTCGCTTCGTCAACTGGAGTCCCGCGTTTCGCAACTGCTTGAAGATCTGCAAACCGCGCAGAACGATCTCTCCAACTACAACAGCCAGCTGGTGTCGCTGCAGACGCAGCCAGAGCGCGTACAGAATGCGATGTACAGCGCCTCGCAGCAGTTGCAGCAGATCCGCAACCGTCTGAACGGCACGCTCGCCGGCGAAGGGGCGTTGCGCCCGACGCAGCAAACGCTGTTACAGGCTCAGCAAACCCTGCTCAATGCGCAGATTGAACAGCTGCGCAAAAGTCTTGAAGGCAATACCACCTTGCAGGATACGCTGCAAAAGCAGCGGGATTACGTCACCGCAAACAGTAACCGCCTCGAACACCAGCTTCAGTTATTGCAGGAAGCGGTTAACAGCAAACGCCTGACGCTGACAGAAAAAACGGCGCAGGAAGCGGTAACGCCGGATGATACCGCGCGCATTCAGGCGAACCCGCTGGTAAGCCAGGAGCTGGAGATTAACCACCAGCTGAGCCAGAAGCTGATTGAAGCCACCGAAAGCGGCAACGCGCTGGTGCAGCAGAATATCAAAGTGAAGAACTGGCTCGACCGTGCGCTGCAATCCGAGCGCAATATTAAAGAACAAATTTCGGTGCTGAAGGGGAGCCTGCTGCTGTCGCGCATCCTCTATCAGCAACAACAAACGCTGCCCTCAGCCGATGAGCTTGAGGATATGACCAACCGCATTGCGGATCTGCGTCTGGAGCAGTTCGACATCAACCAGAAGCGTGACGCGCTGTTCCAGAACGAGAACTTCGTCGCCAAACTGGAAGAGGGCCACCAGAGCGAAGTCAACGACGAAGTACACGACGCGCTGCTGCAGGTGGTCGATATGCGCCGTGAGTTGCTCGATCAGTTGAACAAGCAGCTCGGTAACCAGCTAATGATGGCCATTAACCTGCAGGTCAATCAGCAGCAGTTGATGAGCGTGTCGAAAAGCCTGCAAGAGATCCTGACCCAGCAAATTTTCTGGGTGAACAGCAACAAGCCGATGGACTGGGAGTGGTTCAAAGCCTTCCCGCAAACGCTGCGCGATGAGGTCAAAGGCACCCACATCACCGTCAACTGGGAAAAAGCATTGCCGGCGGTGGCGATCGCGTTTCTCGCCGGGCTGCCGCTGCTGCTGATTGCCGGGCTGATCCGCTGGCGTCTGCGCTGGTTGAAAAACTACCAGGTCAAGCTGGCAGAGCAGGTCGGACAGCTACGCAGCGACAGCCAGTTGCATACGCCAAAAGCGATCCTCATCGATCTGATCCGCGCCTTGCCGATCTGCCTGCTTATTCTGGCGGCGGGGCTGATTCTGCTGACCATGCAGCTTAATATCAGCGAGCTGCTGTGGGCGTTCAGTAAGAAGCTGGCGCTCTTCTGGCTGGTCTTTGGCCTGTGCTGGAAAGTGCTGGAAAAAGAGGGCGTCGCCGTTAATCACTTTGGCATGCCGGCGCAACTGACCAGCCACTGGCGGCGGCAGATTGTACGCATCAGCCTCGCGCTGCTGCCGCTCCACTTCTGGTCAGTGGTTGCGGAGCTGTCGCCGCTGCATCTGATGGATGACGTGCTCGGGCAGTTTGTCATTCTGCTGAACCTGCTGGTGATCACCGCGCTGGTGTGGCCGATGTTCCGCGAAAGCTGGCACGATAAAGAGTCGCATGCGCTGCGCCTGGTCACCGTCACGGTGCTGGCGATCGTGCCGATTGCCTTAATGGTGCTGACCGCTACCGGCTACTTCTATACCACGCTGCGCCTTGCCGGACGCTGGATTGAAACCGTCTATCTGGTGATTATCTGGAACCTGCTCTACCAGACGGTGCTGCGCGGTTTGAGCGTGGCGGCGCGGCGTATTGCCTATCGCCGTGCGCTGGCACGTCGTCAGAATATGGTGAAAGAGGGCGCGGAAGGCGCCGAGCCGCCGGAAGAGCCGACCATTGCGCTGGAGCAGGTTAACCAGCAGACACTGCGCATCACCATGCTGGTGATGGTGGCGCTGTTTGGCGTGGTCTTCTGGGCGATTTGGTCAGACTTGATCACTGTGTTTGCCTACCTCGACAGCATTACGCTGTGGCACTACAACAGCACCGAAGCGGGGGCGGCGGTGACCAAGAGCGTCACCCTCGGCAGCCTGCTGTTTGCGATTATCGCCTTTGTGGTGGCCTGGGCGCTGATCCGCAACTTGCCGGGTCTGCTGGAAGTGTTAGTCCTGTCGCGGCTCAATATGCGCCAGGGCTCCTCCTACGCCGTCACCACTATTCTGAACTACGTCATTATCGCGGTTGGAGCGCTAACGGTCTTCGGATCCCTTGGCGTCTCGTGGGATAAGTTGCAGTGGCTGGCGGCGGCGTTGTCGGTCGGTCTCGGCTTCGGGTTGCAGGAGATCTTCGGTAACTTTGTCTCCGGTCTGATTATCCTGTTTGAGCGCCCGGTGCGTATCGGCGATACCGTCACCATCGGTACCTTCTCCGGTACGGTAAGCAAGATCCGTATTCGTGCGACGACCATCACCGACTTCGATCGCAAAGAGGTGATTATCCCGAACAAGGCCTTTGTGACCGAGCGGCTGATCAACTGGTCGCTCTCCGATACCATCACCCGCGTGGTGATCCGTATCGGCGTGGCCTATGGCTCCGATCTGGAGAAAGTGAAGAAGGTGCTGCTGAAAGCGGCGATGGATCACCCGAAAGTGATGCACGACCCGGAACCGGCGGTCTTCTTTACCACCTTCGGGCCGAGCACGCTGGATCACGAGCTGCGTCTCTATGTGCGTGAACTGCGCGATCGCAGCTATACGGTGGATGAGCTTAACCGCACCATCGATCGCATGTGCCGGGAAAACGACATCAATATCGCCTTTAACCAGCTCGAAGTGCACCTGCGCAATGAGAAGGGTGATGCGTTAACGGAAGTGAAGCGCGAGATAAAGGGCGACGATCCGACTCCTGAAGCTCCGTAATGGTTAGCCCCTCTTCCTCAGGGAAGGGGGGCTGCCGGCTGTAACTGCTTCTGTTCAAAATCCCGTTTGACAATCTCCAGCGCTTTTAACACCAGATCGGGTGCGATCTCATGCTGTTCAAGCAGCATGATCAGATCGACCGCCAGCTTGACCTCATCCGGGGCATTTTCCAGCGACATCTTCTCTCCTTGGTTAACGGGTTAAACGCGCCAGCACGCGCTCAATGTTCTCCAGCGCTTTGCGACAGCGGCCGAGCCGGACATCCAATGCTTCCACCTCTTTATGCAGTTTCTGCTGCTCGGCGAGAGTGGTGACCGACGCTAAACATACGTTACGCTCATTTTTCATCGCCTGCAGGCGGCGCTCATACTCCTGATGCTGCAAGCGCCGCCGCTGCCAGCGCGTAATGCCGGGCGAGGCGTGATCCCACTGGCGCAGCGGCCAGACGGCGCTCTCCCGCGTCAGCGCGGCGATTTGCGCGGTTAAATGCTCCGCAAGCCAGAGCGCCTGCGGCAGATGGTTGCGCGCCACGGTCTCGCGCAGCGCCGCCAGGTTTTTATCGGTCTCATTAAGATAAGCACGCATGCGCGTATCTTTTGTCTGAAAAAGATGGCGATCAAAACGGGCGCTGACGGTGAAGTGATCCGCCAGCGGCGCGGCCTGCTGGCGTAACCGGGCGAGTTGCTGCTCCAGCCTCTCTAAAAGCGCGTCGCTTTTCATCTCTCATTCCCTCTTTTTCACGGCGATTATGGTACATTAGCCGCTTATTCCGGCAACGATTAGCACTATGCAACGCACTATTTTAATCATCATTGGCTGGCTGGCGGTAGTGCTTGGCACGTTGGGTGTCGTTCTGCCCGTTTTACCGACCACACCTTTTATTCTGCTGGCCGCCTGGTGTTTTGCCCGCTCGTCGCCGCGTTTTCATCACTGGCTGCTCTACCGCTCCTGGTTTGGCGGCTATCTGCGGCACTGGCAGCAGTATCGCGCCATGCCGCCCGGCGCAAAGCCGCGTGCGATAGTTATTACGCTTCTGACCTTCGCGGTTTCGCTCTATTTTGTGAAGATG
Organism: Kosakonia sp. CFBP8986; assembly: GCF_034044935.1. Lineage (NCBI taxonomy): Bacteria > Pseudomonadati > Pseudomonadota > Gammaproteobacteria > Enterobacterales > Enterobacteriaceae > Kosakonia > Kosakonia sp. CFBP8986. Next base: position 288,292 of record NZ_JAXCXB010000006.1, read on the forward strand.
ATGTGGGTGCGCGTTTTGCTGCTGATCATCCTCGCGTGTCTGCTGATTTTCCTGTGGCGGATACCGGTGGTTGATGCAAAGCAACAAAAAACCTAATGCGCTGCGATGGCAGTTGCAATTCTCGCTCACTGCCAGTAAATTCGAGCGTTTTCGAGCACGGGGTCGACTGGTTAAAGCTTAACCAGGGGCCAATTGAGCCGTTATCATACGTCCCGTGAGTAATACCGTTTCTATCAGGCAAATATCCATGACAGCGACTGCGCAGCAGCTTGAATTTCTCAAAAACAGCATCAAAAGCATTCAGGATTACCCGAAGCCGGGCATCCTGTTCCGTGATGTCACCAGTTTGCTGGAAGACCCGAAGGCGTACGCCCTCAGCATTGAACTGCTGGTTGAGCGTTACAAAAACGCCGGGATCACTAAAGTTGTTGGTACCGAAGCGCGTGGCTTCCTGTTCGGCGCGCCGGTGGCGTTAGGCCTCGGCGTTGGCTTTGTGCCGGTACGTAAGCCGCGTAAATTGCCACGTGAAACTATCAGCGAGAGTTATGAGCTGGAGTATGGCACCGATCAGTTAGAGATCCATGTTGATGCGATCCAGGCTGGCGACACCGTACTGGTGGTCGACGATCTGCTGGCAACCGGCGGTACCATCGAAGCGACGGTGAAACTGATCCGCCGTCTGGGTGGCGAGGTTACCGACGCGGCGTTCATTATTAATCTGTTCGACCTGGGCGGCGAAGAGCGCCTGAAAAAACAGGGTGTTACTAGCTACAGCCTGGTCTCGTTCCCGGGGCATTGATCCCGCGTACCTTCATCCCTCACACCTGAGGGATGAAGTGCATTCTCAGCCGATGCTGTGTTAGCATTACCCCTCGTGAATCCACCTTCCAGCGTTTCAGAGCCTGCCAATGAGTTATCAGGTCTTAGCCCGAAAATGGCGACCGCAAACTTTTGCTGACGTCGTCGGCCAGGAGCATGTGCTGACCGCACTGGCGAACGGCTTAACATCAGGACGCATTCATCATGCGTATCTGTTCTCCGGCACCCGCGGCGTCGGAAAAACCTCTATTGCCCGTTTGCTGGCGAAGGGGCTTAACTGCGAAACCGGCATTACGGCGACACCGTGCGGTGTCTGCGATAACTGCCGTGAAATCGAGCAGGGCCGCTTTGTCGATCTGATTGAGATCGACGCCGCGTCGCGTACCAAAGTGGAAGATACCCGCGATCTGCTGGACAACGTCCAGTACGCGCCGGCGCGTGGCCGCTTCAAAGTCTATCTGATTGACGAAGTGCACATGCTCTCGCGTCACAGCTTCAACGCGTTGTTGAAAACCCTTGAAGAGCCGCCCGCGCACGTTAAATTCCTGCTGGCGACCACCGATCCGCAAAAACTGCCGGTGACGATCCTGTCCCGCTGCCTGCAGTTCCATCTTAAAGCGCTGGATGTCGATCAGATCCGCACCCAGCTTGAACATATTCTCGCTGACGAGAAGATCGAATCTGAGCCGCGCGCGCTGCAACTGCTGGCGCGCGCCGCCGACGGCAGCCTGCGTGATGCCCTGAGCCTGACCGATCAGGCGATCGCCAGCGGCAACGGCCAGCTTTCCGCTGCGGTAGTCAGCGCCATGCTCGGCACGCTGAATGACGATCAGGCGCTCTCCCTGGTGGAAGCGGTGATTGCTGCCAACGGCGAGCGGGCAATGGCGCTGGTTCATGATGCCGCCTCGCGTGGCGTCGAGTGGGACGCGCTGCTGCTGGAGATGCAGAGCCTGCTGCACCGCATCGCCATGGTTCAGCTCACCCCGGCGGCACTCGGCAGCGATATGGCGTCGGTGGAGCACCGTCTGCGTGAACTCGCGCGCACCGTACCGCCTGCCGATATTCAGCTCTACTACCAGACGCTGCTGATTGGCCGCAAAGAGTTACCCTTCGCGCCCGACAGACGGATGGGCGTTGAGATGACCCTACTGCGCGCGCTGGCGTTCCATCCGCGCGCGCCGTTGCCTGCGCCAGAGGTGCAGCAGGCCTCGTTTGCGCCGGTCGCGCCGACGGCGGTGATGTCGCCGCAGCAGGTCGCTCCTGCACCGCAGGCGCAGTCCGCGCCCCAGCAAGATGTTTCGCTGCCGCCCTCTACCAGCCAGGTGCTGGCGGCGCGCAGACAGCTGCAGCAGGCGCAGGGAGCAGACAAAGCAAAAAAGAGTGAACCGGCAGCCGCAACCCGCGCGCGGCCGGTGAGTAACGCCGCGCTGGAGAGGCTCGCCTCTGTCACCGAGCGCGTACAGTCCCGCCCGGCGGCGGCAACGGCCGACAACAAGCCGGTGAAAAAAGAGGCCTATCGCTGGAAAGCGACCACCGTCGTTGAGACGGTAAAAGAGGTCATCGCCACGCCAAAAGCGCTGAAAAAGGCGCTTGAGCACGAGAAAACGCCGGAGCTGGCGAAGAAGCTGGCAGAAGAGGCGATCGAGCGCGACGCGTGGGCAAAAGAGGTGAGTCTGCTGAAATTGCCTAAACTGGTCGAGCAGGTGGCGCTGAATGCCTGGAAAGAGCAGGATGGCGCGCGCATCTGTCTGCACCTTCGCAGCGCCCAGCGCCATCTCCATTCGCCCGGCGCGGTGAAGACGCTCGGCGAGGCGCTTAGCGAATTGCACGGTTCGACGGTTGAACTGACTATTATTGAAGATGATAATCCGGCGGTGCGTACGCCGCTGGAGTGGCGTCAGGCCATCTATGAAGAGAAGCTCGCGCAGGCGCGCGAGTCGATTATTGCGGATAGCAATATCCAGACCCTGCAGCGCTTTTTCGATGCGGATCTGGATGAAGAGAGTATCCGCCCCCTTTGACAGGAAGAGCGATACTTCCCGTTTTCAACCCTGAATGTGACTTATCACCCTGGTGAGTCACCACAGCTAAAGAGAGAAGCCTATGTTTGGAAAAGGCGGTCTGGGTAACCTGATGAAACAGGCCCAGCAGATGCAAGAAAAGATGCAGAAAGTGCAGGAAGAGATCGCGCAGCTGGAAGTGACCGGCGAATCAGGCGCGGGTCTGGTGAAAGTGACCATCAACGGCGCGCATAACTGCCGTCGCGTGGAGATCGATCCGAGCCTGCTCGAAGACGACAAAGAGATGCTGGAAGATCTGGTCGCCGCTGCATTCAACGATGCTGCACGCCGCATTGAAGAGACGCAGAAAGATAAGATGGCCTCTGTCTCTTCCGGTATGTCCCTGCCGCCAGGCTTTAAGATGCCGTTCTGATGCAGACCAGTCCGCTGTTAACGCAGCTTATGGAAGCGTTGCGCTGCCTGCCGGGTGTTGGCCCGAAGTCGGCGCAGCGCATGGCATTTACGCTGCTGCAGCGGGATCGCAGCGGCGGCATGCGCCTCGCGCAGGCGCTTACCCGGGCGATGTCGGAGATTGGTCACTGCGCGGATTGCCGCACCTTTACCGAGCAGGAGGTGTGTAACATCTGCACCAACCCGCGACGTCAGGAAAACGGTCAAATCTGCGTGGTGGAAAGCCCGGCGGACATCTACGCCATTGAGCAAACCGGTCAGTTTTCCGGTCGCTACTTTGTGCTGATGGGGCACCTGTCGCCGCTGGACGGTATCGGGCCGGATGATATCGGTCTCGACCGGCTGGAGCAGCGCCTTGAGTCCGAAAAGATTCAGGAGGTGATCCTCGCCACCAACCCGACGGTGGAAGGGGAGGCGACCGCTAACTATATTGCCGAGTTGTGCGGGCAATATGGCGTGGAAGCCAGCCGTATCGCCCACGGCGTGCCGGTGGGCGGCGAGCTGGAGATGGTGGATGGCACCACGCTTTCCCACTCTCTCGCCGGGCGTCACAAGATTCGTTTTTAACCAGACGGGGGCAGAAATTTTTGCCTCCGCTTGAAATTCCCCGCCGTTATCCCCACTTCTCCCTCAACGCTTTTTCCACCTTGTAAATGGCATTGTTGAGGTTTTCCCAATGAAAGGACAAGAAACACGTGGCTTCCAGTCAGAAGTAAAACAGCTTCTGCATTTGATGATTCACTCTCTTTATTCCAACAAAGAAATCTTCCTGCGTGAGCTTATCTCCAACGCCTCGGATGCGGCGGATAAACTGCGTTTCCGCGCGCTCTCTAAACCCGATCTCTATGAAGGCGACGGCGACCTGCGCGTGCGCGTCTCCTTCGACAAAGAGAAACGTACCCTGACCATCGCCGATAACGGTATCGGTATGAACCGCGATGAAGTGATCGACCATCTGGGGACGATTGCCAAATCCGGCACCAAAGCCTTCCTCGAATCGATGGGTTCCGATCAGGCGAAAGATAGCCAGCTGATTGGCCAGTTTGGCGTTGGTTTCTACTCGGCATTTATCGTTGCCGACAAAGTGACCGTGCGCACCCGCGCGGCGGGCGAAAGCGCGGAAAACGGTGTCTTCTGGGAATCGGAAGGCGCGGGCGAATACACCGTTGCTGATATCACCAAAGCCGATCGCGGTACCGAGATCACCCTGCATCTGCGCGAAGGGGAAGATGATTTCCTCAACGACTGGCGCGTACGCTCCATCATCAGCAAATACTCCGACCATATCGCGCTGCCGGTTGAGATCGAAAAACAGGAAGAGAAAGACGGCGAAACCGTTGTCACCTGGGAGAAGATCAACAAGGCACAGGCGCTGTGGACGCGTAACAAGTCTGAAATCAAAGATGACGAGTACAACGAGTTCTACAAACATATCTCCCATGATTACAGCGATCCGCTGATCTGGAGCCATAACCGCGTTGAAGGGAAGCAGGAGTACACCAGCCTGCTCTATATCCCGTCGCAGGCACCGTGGGATATGTGGAACCGCGATCACAAGCACGGCCTGAAACTCTACGTTCAGCGCGTCTTTATCATGGATGAAGCTGAGCAGTTTATGCCGAACTACCTGCGTTTCGTGCGCGGGCTGGTCGACTCCAACGATCTGCCGCTCAACGTCTCCCGTGAAATTCTGCAGGACAGCAGCGTTACCCGCAGCCTGCGCACTGCGCTGACCAAACGCGTGCTGCAGATGCTGGAAAAACTGGCGAAGGATGACGCGGAAAAATACCAGACCTTCTGGCAGCAGTTCGGCCTGGTGCTGAAAGAGGGGACCGGCGAAGACAGCGGCAACCTGGAAACCATCGCCAAACTGCTGCGTTTCGCCTCCACGCACAACGACTCCTCCGCACAGACCGTGTCGCTGGAAGAGTACGTCTCGCGCATGAAAGAGGGTCAGGAGAAGATCTACTTCATCACCGCCGACAGCTACGCCGCGGCGAAGAGCAGCCCGCACCTTGAGCTGCTGCGTAAGAAAGGCATCGAAGTGCTGCTGCTTTCCGACCGCATTGATGAGTGGATGATGAGCTACCTGACCGAGTTCGACGGTAAGCCGTTCCAGTCTGTAGCGAAAGCCGATGCCTCGCTGGACAAGCTGGCTGACGAAGTGGATGAGTCCACCAAAGAAGCGGAAAAAGCGCTGGAGCCGTTTGTTGAGCGCGTGAAAACCCTGCTTGGTGAGCGCGTGAAAGAGGTGCGTCTGACTCACCGTCTGACCGATACTCCGGCCGTTGTGGTGACCGATGCTGATGAGATGAGCACGCAGATGGCGAAGCTGTTTGCCGCGGCTGGCCAGAGCGCACCGGAAGTGAAATACATCTTCGAACTGAACCCGGATCACGCGCTGGTGAAACGCGCGGCGGATACCCAGGACGAAGGGCAGTTTAACCAGTGGGTTGAGCTGCTGCTGGACCAGGCGCTGTTCGCCGAACGCGGTACGCTGGAAGATCCAAACCAGTTTATTCGCCGTATGAACCAGCTGCTGGTTTCGTAAGCTGCACCAGGGAGGCCACCGCGCCTCCCTTTTTTATTCCCGCTTTTGCCGTTTAAGAAAAAGGTAGCATTACCGTTTCAGCGTCCGCGCCTTTCTTGAGCCTGCCTCCTCTTGATGGTATCTTTTAGCGCTTTTGAAAAATTGAACCAACATTTGAGGGGATTTTCGCAATGCGTATTATTCTGCTGGGCGCTCCGGGCGCAGGTAAAGGAACTCAGGCGCAGTTCATCATGGAGAAATACGGTATTCCGCAAATCTCTACGGGTGACATGCTGCGTGCCGCAGTAAAATCCGGCAGCGAGCTGGGTAAACAGGCGAAAGATATCATGGACGCCGGCAAGCTGGTCACCGACGAACTGGTTATTGCGCTGGTGAAAGAGCGTATCGCCCAGGAAGATTGCCGCAACGGCTTCCTGCTGGACGGTTTCCCGCGCACCATTCCGCAGGCGGATGCGATGAAAGAAGCCGGCATCAACGTCGATTTCGTGCTGGAATTCGCCGTACCGGACGAGCTGATTGTCGATCGCATCGTCGGTCGTCGCGTTCACGCCGCCTCTGGCCGCGTTTACCACATCAAATACAACCCGCCGAAAGAGGAAGGGAAAGATGATGTGACCGGCGACGAGCTGACCACCCGTAAAGACGATCAGGAAGAGACCGTGCGTAAGCGCCTGGTCGAATACCATCAGCTGACGGCTCCGCTGATTGGTTACTATCAGAAAGAAGCGGAAGCGGGTAACACCCAGTACGTTAAAGTTGACGGCACCAAAGCGGTTAGCGACGTACGCGCTGAACTGGAAAAAATCCTCGGGTAATTTCCATTTCCCCCGGCTATGTGTCGGGGGAAACTATCAATCACAGCAATTGGTTCCGTTTACCCGCTTTTCGGCTACAATAATCAACCAGTTAAATGGTTAAGAGGCGCGAATGAGTCAGGCAAAAACGGGCATTTTGTTGGCCAATCTCGGCACCCCCGATGCACCCACCCCCCAGGCCGTTAAACGGTATCTGCGGCAGTTCTTAAGCGACAGACGCGTGGTCGATACGCCCCGCTTGCTGTGGTGGCCGCTGTTACGCGGCGTGATCCTGCCTATTCGTTCTCCCCGCGTGGCGAAACTCTATAAATCCGTCTGGATGGAAGAGGGCTCACCATTAATGGTCTACAGCCGCAGGCAGGAAAAGGCGTTAGCCGCTCGCTTGCCGGATGTGCCTGTTGCGCTCGGCATGAGCTACGGTTCACCGTCGCTGGAGAGCGCCGTCGAGGCGCTGATGGCGCAGGGTGTGGAACATATCGTTGTGCTCACGCTCTACCCGCAATACTCCTGCTCGACGGTTGCCGCCGTCTGGGATGAGCTGGCGCGTATTCTCGGCAAAAAACGTTTTATCCCCGGCATCTCCTTTATTCGCGACTACGCTGATAACGCAGACTACATCGCGGCGTTAGCGAACAGCGTGCGCGCCTCATTTGCGCAGCATGGCGAACCGGATCTGCTCCTGCTCTCCTACCACGGTATTCCACAGCGTTACGCCTCGCAGGGGGATGACTACCCGCAGCGCTGCCGCGATACCACCCGTGAGCTGGTTTCCGCTCTCGACCTGCCGCCGGAAAAGGTGATGATGACCTTCCAGTCGCGCTTTGGCCGCGAGCCGTGGCTGACGCCTTACACCGATGAGACGCTGAAAATGCTCGGTGAGAAGGGCGTGAAGCATATTCAGGTGATGTCACCGGGCTTTGCCGCCGACTGCCTGGAGACGCTGGAGGAGATCGCTGTGCAGAACCGCGAGTTCTTCCTCGAAGCCGGGGGTGAAAAGTATGAATACATTCCTGCGTTGAATGATTCACCGGAACATATTGAGATGATGGTCAACTTAACGGCCAAATATCGCTGATCGCTGCGCGGGCCGAGTGTGATACCATGCACGGCCCGAATGTATTGCACGTAGCACAAAGATGAAATTTCCCGGTAAACGTAAGTCCAAACACTATTTCCCCGTCAACGCCCGCGACCCCTTATTGCAGCAAATCCAGCCTGAGAGCGAAACCGGCACCAGCTGGGTGGTCGGCATCGACCAGACGCTGGTGGATATCGAAGCGAAAGTGGATGATGCGTTTATCGCACGTTTCGGCCTCAGTGCGGGCCATTCGCTGGTGATCGCCGATGATGTCGCCGAAGCGCTCTATCAGGAGCTGGTGAGCAATAACCTGATTACCCACCAGTTTGCCGGCGGCACCATTGGCAACACCCTGCACAACTACTCGGTGTTGGCCGATGACCGCTCGGTGCTGCTGGGCGTGATGTGTGACAACGTGCAAATCGGCGGTTACGCTTACCGTTACCTCTGCAACACCTCCAGCCGTACCGATCTTAACTACCTGCAGGGCGTTGAGGGGGCAATTGGCCGCTGCTTTACGCTGGTCAGCGACAGCGGTGAGCGCACCTTCGCCATCAGCCCCGGTCATATGAACCAGCTGCGCCCGGAAAGTATTCCTGAAGAGGTGATTGCTGGTGCCTCCGCGCTGGTGCTCTCCTCCTATTTAGTGCGCTGTAAGCCCGGCGAGCCGATGCCGGAGGCGACCATGCAGGCGGTGGCCTATGCCAAAAAGCACAATGTGCCGGTGGTGCTGACGCTGGGTACCAAATACGTTATCGCCGACAATGTGCCGTGGTGGCGCGACTTCCTTAAAGAGAACGTCTCGATTCTGGCGATGAATGAAGAGGAGGGGCACGCCCTGACCGGTGAGAGCGATCCGCTGATGGCGGCGGATAAAGCGCTGGACTGGGTCGATCTGGTGCTCTGCACCGCCGGGCCGGTCGGCTTATATATGGCGGGCTTTACCGAAGATGAGGCGAAGCGCAAAACCCAGCACCCGCTGCTGCCGGGCGCGATTGCCGAATTTAACCAGTATGAGTTTAGCCGTGCGATCCGCCATAAGGATTGCGAGCATCCGCTGCGCATCTACTCCCATATCGCCCCCTATATGGGCGGGCCGGAGAAGATCATGAACACTAACGGCGCAGGCGATGGCGCGCTGGCGGCGCTGCTGCATGATATTACCGCTAATAACTATCACCGTAACAACGTGCCAAACTCCAGTAAGCATAACTTCAGCTGGCTGACCTACTCGTCGCTGGCGCAGGTATGCAAATACGCGAACCGCGTCAGTTACCAGGTGCTGAACCAGCACTCCCCGCGCTTAACCCGCGGCCTGCCGGAGCGGGAAGATAGCCTCGAAGAGGCGTACTGGGAGCGGTAAGGATAAGGCCAGTAACGAATCTGCTGAAACGGCGTAGGCCGGATAAGCGGTTACGCGCCATCCGGCATTATCACCGCGGCACCGATTGCCGGATGGCGGCTTCGCCTTATCCGGCCTACAAAAACGGAGCCCGCTGAAACGGCGTAGGCCGGATAAGCGCTAGCGCCATCCGGCAATGGGTGCGGCATGTTGCCTCGGTGGAAGGGTTCCGTTCACCATACGTGGTGGGGTTTCATTGACCTCTTATGCGGTGAACGGGACAAGGGGGGGACCGCTCCCCCCTTGTCAATCCCCGCGGCCCCGCGAGGAAATCGGTGCTGCGCACTGCGCTCACCTCCCGCGTGCCTGACTGCGGCCGGCTCGACTCGACATCCTGTCTCGGTTCGCCTCTGTCCGCCATCCATGGCGTCCAGACCTTGTCATTCACGCTTCGGTTCGCCGATTTCAGCGGGGACACAACCCCCTCGCTGCGAGACCGCTGGTAAAAGCAATATCGGTGTGGCTGTAGGCTCGTTTTGGTAGGCCGGATAAGGCGAAGCCGCCATCCGGCAAGGGTGCCGCACCCATTGCCTGATGGCGCGCAACCGCTTATCCGGCCTACGCGGTTTCCGCGGCTTCATTTCCCGCTGGCGTATTCGCCAAAATATTCAACATCGTGTTGGCGATCTCGCGCTCACCCATCACCACCTGGTTTGCACCGCGTTCGCTGATGTAATCCACCTCATCGTCATAATGGGCGCGGGCGATAATCTCGATGTTCGGGCACTTCTCGCGCGCGGTGGCGACAATCTCACCCGCTTCATAGCCGTTCGGAATGGTCAACAGCAGCCAGCGGGCGCAATCCAGATGCGCCAGATTCATAATCTCTTCATTCGCCGCGTTGCCCAGCACCGCGCGGACACCGCGCTCGCGCAGCTCATCCACCCGCGTGCGGGAGGTTTCAATCACCACCAGCGGAATGCCCTGGGCAATCAGCTTCTCGCCGAGCAGGCTGCCGACGCGGCCAAAGCCGACCAGCAGCGCATGGTTGCAGATATCAACCGGGATCTGCTTCTCATCTTCCGTCGCCTCTTCCAGCGTCTGCTCCTCTAGCGTCTCGGTCTTATCGAGATACTTCTCGAGGATCGTAAAGAGGATTGGGTTGAGCATAATCGACAGGATCGCCCCTGCCAGCACCAGGTTTTGCCCCTCCTGCGGTAGCAGATCCAGCGCCATCCCCAGCCCTGCAAGAATAAAGGCGAACTCACCAATCTGCGCGAGGCTGGCGGCGATGGTTAATGCGGTACGCGGCGAGTGGCCAAACATGCGCACCAGCAGAAAAGCCGCCGCCGATTTACCAAAGACAATAATTGCCAGCGTTGCCAGCACCGCCAGCGGCTGATCGACAAGGATCATCGGATCGAACAGCATGCCGACGGAGACGAAGAAGAGCACCGCAAAGGCATCGCGCAGCGGCAGCGTGTCGTGGGCCGCACGGTGGCTCAGCTCGGACTCATTAAGCACCATGCCGGCGAAGAAGGCACCGAGGGCGAAGGAGACATCAAACAGCTCAACCGCGCCGAAGGCGATGCCGAGCGCCAGCGCCAGCACCGAAAGGGTAAACAGCTCGCGGGAGCCGGTTGCGGCGCTGCGCGCCATGATCCACGGCACCAGGCGGCGGCCAACCAGCATCATAATGGCGATAAAGGCCACCACTTTACCGATGGTGATACCCATATCCACCGCCAGCGAGGCAAGGCCAACATCGCCTTTCTCCATCATGCCTGCTACTGCGGGCAGCAGCACCAGCGTTAACACCATCACCAGGTCTTCAACGATCAGCCAGCCGATAGCTATCTGCCCGCGCTGGCTATCCACCAGTTGTCGCTCCTCAAGGGCGCGCAGCAGCACCACGGTACTGGCGGTCGAGAGACAGAGACCAAAGACGATGCCGGTCATCAGCGACCAGCCAAGCCCGGCAGAGAGCGCCATACCCAGCAGCGTCGCCACGGCTATCTGTGCGATCGCGCCGGGAATGGCGATGGCCTTTACCGCCATCAAATCCTTCAGGGAGAAGTGCAGGCCGACGCCGAACATCAGCAGTATCACGCCCAGCTCTGCGAGTTCAGGTGCCAGTTTGGTGTCCGCCACAAAACCTGGCGTAAACGGCCCCGATAACACGCCCGCTAATAAGTAACCCACCAGAGGGGAAATGCGCAGTTTGTTGGCAATCATGCCGAGGATAAAAGCGAGCACAAGCCCGCCGACAATGGTGGTAATAAGCGGTGTGGCGTGATGCATTCCGTCTCCTTTCGTTGATGCGTGGATCCCACGGTCGTCGACCGATAGCTGAGTTACAGTTTATGACAATTTTGCCGGCCGCGTTTGTTAATAATTGTTGAATTATGAAGAAAACAGCAATTTGGATGAAAAAAATCGCCAACCGGCTCTGCCATAACATAACTAAGTGCGCTAACGCCGTTTTAAAGGATAAATGGCAGAGAAAACCAGGGCTTTCCCCGAGCAGAAAGGCAGGGAAGTCAGCGTGATGGTGAGCGAATATGGTGATCATCCTGTGCAAACAGGGGAAGATGCGCTTTCTGCCTGCTCATGCAATGCAACCGCGCATCGTTACGCTTGTTGCGCTCACGCGCCTGCAAGATTGCGGTTGCGCCTCTTTTATGAACAATGAAGCGGCAGGCGGGAAATAAAAAGTGACGCGCAATAAACGCTGCCCGTCATAGTCACCAGAACTTATTTGTCTATTATTGACGAGCGCTGTATTTTCTCCTTTCACCAATGGGGTCAGGGAGAGAAGCATGAGCGTGTTAAAGAAGAGTATTACGGTGAGCCTGCTGGCGGCGCTGGGCGCATTAAGCCTGCCGGCGCAGGCTTACGAGCAGGATAAAACCTATAACATCACCATCCTGCACACGAACGACCACCACGGTCACTTCTGGCGCAGCGAGTATGGCGAATATGGCCTCTCGGCGCAGAAGACGCTGGTGGACGGTATTCGCAAAGAGGTGGCGGCGCAGGGCGGCAGCGTGCTGCTGCTTTCAGGCGGTGACATCAATACCGGCGTACCGGAGTCCGATTTACAGGATGCCGAGCCCGATTTCCGCGGCATGAACCTTATTGGTTATGACGCAATGGCGGTCGGCAACCACGAGTTCGATAACCCGATGAGCGTCCTGCGCCAGCAGGAGAAGTGGGCGAAGTTCCCCTTCCTCTCCGCCAATATCTATCAGAAGAGCACCAATCAGCGCCTCTTCAAACCGTGGATGATCTTCAACCGCGAAGGGCTGAAAATTGCCGTTATCGGCCTGACCACCGACGACACGGCCAAAATCGGCAACCCGGAGTACTTCACTGATATCGAGTTCCGCCAACCGGCCGCCGAAGCGAAGCTGGTCATTGATGAACTGAATCAAAATGAAAAACCGGATGTCATTATCGCCACCACCCATATGGGTCATTACGACAACGGCGAGCATGGTTCCAACGCGCCGGGCGACGTCGAAATGGCGCGCAGCCTGCCGAAAGGGGCGCTGGCGCTGATTGTGGGCGGTCACTCACAGGATCCGGTCTGCATGGCCTCGGAGAATAAAAAACAGGCCGATTATGTGCCCGGCACACCGTGCGCACCGGATCAGCAAAACGGCACCTGGATTGTGCAGGCCCATGAGTGGGGTAAATACGTTGGTCGCGCGGATTTCCAGTTCCGTAACGGCGAGATGAAACTGGTGCGCTACCAGCTCATCCCGGTCAACCTGAAGAAGAAAGTGACCTACGACAACGGCAAAAGCGAACGCGTGCTCTACACGCCGGAAATTGCCGAAAACGCGCAGATGCTCTCGCTGCTGACGCCGTTCCAGAACAAAGGCAAAGCGCAGTTGGGAGTGAAGATTGGTAGTACGACGGGCCGCCTTGAGGGGGATCGCAGCAAAGTGCGCTTTGTGCAGACCAACCTGGCGCGGGTACTACTTGCGGCGCAGATGGCGCGCACCGGCGCGGATCTGGCGGTGATGAGCGGCGGCGGCGTTCGCGACAGCATTGAAGCGGGCGATATCACCTATAAAGATGTGCTGAAAGTGCAGCCGTTTGGTAACACCGTCGCCTACGTCAATCTTACGGGTAAAGAGCTGCTGGATTACCTGACAGCAGTAGCGCAGATGAAGCCCGATTCCGGCGCCTATCCGCAGTTTGCCAACGTCAGTTTTGTAGCGAAAGGCGGCCAGCTGAGCGACGTGAAGATCAAAGGCGAACCGCTGGATGAGGCGAAAAGCTACCGTCTGGCGACCCTGAGCTTCAACGCCACCGGCGGTGATGGTTATCCGCGGCTGGATGATAAAGCCGGGTACGTGAACACCGGCTTTATCGACGCTGAAGTGCTGAAAGAGTTCATCCAGAACAACTCACCGCTGGATGTGAATGCTTACGAACCGAAAGGCGAAGTGAGCTGGCAGTAACGCCTCACTCACGGCGGGCGATATCGGCAAATTGCGCACCCAGCAGTTTCGCCAGATCGCTCGCCGCCAGTTCAATATCCAGCCCGCGCTTACCGCCAGAGATATAGATAGTGTCGAAGGTTTGTGCGGGCGCATCGATCAGCGTCGGCAGGCGTTTTTTCTGCCCGAGCGGGCTGATGCCGCCCACCAGATAGCCGGTGGTGCGCTGCGCCACCATTGGATCTGCCATATCGACTTTTTTCGCGCCCAGCGCTTTGGCGACCTTTTTCAAATCGAGCATCCCGGCCACCGGCGTCACCGCCACGGCCAGCTGCTTCATATCGCCGTTGACCGCCACCAGCAACGTTTTATAAACCCTGTCGGCATCCAGCCCCAGCTTACGCACCACTTCATCGCCGAAGTTGGTCTCGTTAGGGTCGTGATCGTAGCTGTGGAGTTGAAAAGCGATGCCATTTTTTTCCAGTAACTTTACGGCGGGCGTCATAATAATCCTTCTTATCAAGCGTTTTCACGCCGTAAGCATACGCCTGCTTCCCCCCGGGAAAATAGTAGCATCTTGCGCTAATGGGCCATTTTTTCCGCTAACAGTGAGGGAAGATTGCCGTCGCCATAGAGATGCAGCGCGCCTGCGGCCACCACATAGCGCCCCGGCGGCAGGCGGAACAGATAGTCGCACCATGCGCGGTTACGCTGATGCATCAGCACATCGTGCAGCGGCTGGCTGAAGGTTGAGGGAAGACTCAGGTTTTCATCACGCGGCGGGCTCTCCAGCCACCAGCTCATCATCACCTGTAACAGGCGCGCATTCTCATGCCAGTGGGTGAGGGTGTCCTGCAACAGTTCGCTACCGTCGTCCGGCAGCTGGCGCAAAATATCGAGCTGGCTGGTGGTGCCCTCCAGTTCCATGATCGCCACGTTAAAACGCTGTGCGGCTTGTAGCAGCTGGTAGTCAATGCCGTAGTCGGAACGCAGCCCGAGCCGCTGCGCCTGCGTTGCCTGTAGCACCAGCGCGATGTGCCAGGCCGGGCGCGTCTCAAATGCCGCACGGCTTAACGACAGGCTCTCCAGCGTGCTCTCTAACGAATCGAGCAGCGCCGGGCTGAGGCGGGTGTCGAGCGGGTCGGCGTCAGGAAGGTTAGCAAACGGCGAGTCGGAACCGGCGATATCCGCCTCGACAATCAGTGCATCGGCCTCGCGCACCTTTTGCAGCAGCGCGGCGGGCAGCGGCGCCATGCCGTGGGTGCCCATATGAATGCTTCCGACCAGGTGAAGGTGCCGGTCACCGGGCAACTCAACGTCTAATGCAGGCCAGGGGTAGCGGCGCTGACGAAGCGCGAGAAGAAAAGCTTTCAATCGTTGAAACAGGCTCATACGCGCTTCCTGAGAGTAAAAAGGCATGCTAACGCGCGAAGCGGGAGGGTGTAAACCCCGCCACAGGTAGCGGCGGGGCGGGGGCTTAGTCGCGCGGGGTAAAGCGCAGCAGCCGGTTGGCGTTACTCACCACGGTAATTGAGGAGAGCGCCATTGCTGCTCCGGCTACCACCGGGTTGAGCAGTGTGCCGGTCAGCGGCCAGAGAATCCCGGCGGCAATCGGGATGCCAAGCGAGTTATAGATAAACGCGCCGAGCAGGTTCTGCTTCATATTGCGCAGTGTGGCGTTGGCAATTGCCAGCGCATCGGCCACACCCATCAGGCTATGGCGCATCAGCGTGATCGCCGCTGTTTCAATCGCCACATCGCTGCCGCCGCCCATCGCAATACCGACATCGGCCTGCGCCAGCGCCGGAGCATCGTTGATGCCATCACCAATCATCGCCACCTGGCGACCCTGCTGCTGGAGCTGTTTGATCGCCTCGGCTTTGCCATCCGGCAATACGCCGGCAATCACCTCATCGATGCCCGCCTCTTTGGCAATCGCATTTGCCGTCGACGGGTTATCGCCGGTCAGCATCACCAGCCGGTAACCGGCGCGGTGCAGGCGTTGTAGTGCCTGCACGCTGTCGTCACGCAGCGGATCGCGAATGGCGAACAGCGCCCGCGCTTTGCCCTCTACTGCCAGCAGCACTGGCGTCGCGCCACGGCTGGCCTGGGCGGCAATCTCCTCATCCAGCGCGCGCGTATCGATCTGCTGTTCCGCCAGCAGCGCCTGGTTGCCGAGCAGCACGCGCTGCCCGTCAATCTCGCCGCTGACCCCCAGCCCACGCAGGGTGCGGAACTGCTTCACTTCCGGCAGCGCATCACTTGCGGCTTTTTCCACAATCGCGTGCGCCAGCGGGTGGCTGGAGCCCTGCTCAAGCGCTGCTGCCAGGCGCAGGGCGCTCGTTTCATCCCCCTCCAGCGCGGTGATGCTCACTACTTCCGGTTTGCCGCGCGTCAGGGTGCCGGTTTTATCAAACACCAGCGTATCGAGGGTGCTGGCGCGTTGCAGCGCATCGGCATCGCGCACCAGCACGCCAAACTCCGCCGCACGCCCGACGCCGGAGATAATCGACATCGGCGTCGCCAGCCCAAGGGCGCAGGGGCAGGCGATAATCAGCACCGTGGTAGCGATCACCAGCGTATAGACAATCTGCGGGGCCGGGCCGAAGAGGTACCAGATGGCACCGCTCAGCAGGGCGATGGCGACAACCACCGGAACGAACACCGCTGAAATACGATCGGCAAGCTGGCCAATCTCCGGTTTACTGCTCTGTGCCTGGCGCACCATGCGGATAATGCGCGACAGCGTGGTGTGGCTGCCCACGGCGCTGGCGATAAACAGGACGCTGCCATCCTGCACCACGGTGCCAGCGTGGATCGTCTCGCCCGCACCTTTTTGCTGCGGCACCGGCTCGCCGGTCAGCATTGCTTCATCAAACCACCCCTCGCCGTCGCGGATCTCGCCATCCACCGGTACGCGATCGCCGGTGGTCAGGCGCAGCGTCATGCCCGGCTGCACTTCGGCCAGCGGGAGGTTTTTTTCGCCCTCAGGGGTGACCACCCGCGCCGTTGGCGGGGTTAAATCGAGCAGCCGCTCCAGCGCTTTTGACGAGCGCTGGCGAGCGCGCGCTTCCAGCATATGACCGAGGTTAATCAGACCGATAATCATCGCACTGGCTTCGTAATAGAGGTGACGGGCTTCCATCGGAAACCACTGCGGCCAGATATTGACGCTCATCGAGTAGAGCCAGGCCGCGCCGGTACCAAGGGCAACCAGCGTGTCCATCGTCGCGGTGCCGTTACGCAGGCTTTTCCACGCGCTGGTGTAGAAGTGCCCACCGGCAAACACCATCACTGCCAGCGTGAGCACGCCAATGCCGAGCCACAGCGAGCGGTTAACCTCGGTAACCATCATATTGTCGCCGATCATCCCCCACAGCATGATCGGCACGCCGACCAGCAGGGCGACAATCGCCTGCCAGCGAAAGCGCTTCAGGGTAGCGAGCGCCGTCTCCTGCTGGCGCTCGCGACGCTTAATATCATCTTCAATCGCTTCCGCGCCGTAGCCCGCCTGCTCAACGGCGCTGACCAATTCTGCGGCGGGCGCGCTGCCCATCACCAGCGCAGTACGCTCCGCCAGGTTTACCCGTGCCTGCGTGACGCCCGGAACCGCCTGTAAGGCTTTTTGTACCCGGGAGACACAGCTGGCGCAGCTCATGCCGTTGATCAACAGCTGCTGGCTGTCATCAAGATCGTGTGCTGCCGGAAGCTCTGGAGTGGCCGCTGTCAGTGCTTCCGACGGGAGTGATGACTCTGCCAGCGGTTTAGCCTTTGGGTGGCTGACGCTCGCGCCGTATCCGGCCTCTTCGACAGTCGCGATAAGCGCTTCGGCGCTGGCGCTGCCCGTTACATGGGCATGCTCGATGGTGACATCGGCCGCCTCAACGTCGGGGCGCTTTTCCAGGCTCTCTTTTACACGTTTAACGCAATGGCCGCAGGTGAGGCCATCCAGGTTTAGCTCTATGGTTTGAGACATACGCGTTCTCCTCAGGGATGAGACGTTTGATAACACGCAATAAGCTTAAACCTTCCCGCGAGGGGAAGGTCAAGTTCAGGGCTACACAAAATAGCTCACACGGCAAAAAACGCCGCCAGAAATAAAAAACCCCGCATTGAGCGGGGTCTGGCATCATTTGGCGGTTAATACTCAGCCATATTTACGCGCGAATTCTTCGTCGGAATTACACAGGTAAATAATAAATTCGATAAAGGAGATGATTGCCGGAATACAGGTCCAGAAGAACAGCAGATAAAGAATGCCCTGTCCCGGTTTACCTAAATAGAATTTGTGCGCGCCGAAGCCGCCAAGGAAGAAGGCGAACAGCGCAGCGGAGATGCGGCTTTTCTTGCCAGCGGTGCTCTGTGGCGCACCGCAGCTCGGGCATGCCACCGCTTCTTTATGTATCTCCTTTCCGCAACCGCGGCAAAAAGCCATATCACTCATAAACAACTCCTGTGTGTCGAACTTTTATCATTATTTGAAAATCCCGCGCTATGGTATAGCGAAGCGGCAGATGAGCAAATAGAAATATTTACCACATGCATATATTTGTTTTGCGATATCGTAAGGATTAATATTATTTCCCGGCCTCATAACAGGCGTCGCACTATTTGCCGCCCTCTGAGTCTGTGTAAATGATGGGGAAGATGATGAATATCAGCGATGTGGCAAAAAAGACCGGTTTAACCAGTAAAGCGATCCGTTTTTATGAGCAGAAGGGGCTGGTGACGCCGCCTTTGCGCGGGGAAAACGGCTATCGCAGCTACAACCAGCAGCATCTCAATGAGCTGACGCTGCTGCGCCAGGCGCGCCAGGTGGGATTTAACCTTGAGGAGTGCGGCGAACTGGTTAATCTGTTTAACGATCCCGCCCGCCACAGCGCCGATGTGAAAGCCCGTACGTTACAGAAAGTGGCCGAGATCGAGCGCCATATCAGCGAATTGCAGGCGATGCGCACCCAGTTGTTGACGCTGGCGGAAGCCTGCCCCGGCGACGAGGGTGCGGACTGCCCGATTATGGACAACCTCTCCGGCTGCTGTCATCACCGCGCGAAGGGTTAAGCAGAAAGGTCACTGTGCCGCGATACCAGCGCGAGGCGGCAAGCTTCGCAATCTCTTGCTCATCGCAAATCCCGCCCGCCACGACGCCCAGTTTAAACGGAATGCGCAGGCCTGCGAGCGCCGGCAGATAATCGGTAAAATTCGCCACCGTACGGCGTCCCTGATAGCTCTGTACCACCAGTTCATCCACCGGTAAGGCATTCAGCGTGGCCACGCTGCCGGTTTTCGCCCAGTCCAGCAGGCCGGTTACCCCCAGCGCATAGTGCGCGGGCAGCGTGTGCCGCAGCCGTTGCAGAAAGCGGGCGTACTCATCGAGCCGCCAGGTGGCGGCATCGAAATCAATCTGCAAGCCCACCACCTCGTTTCCCGCCGCCTGCCAGCGCGCCAGCAGGCTGTTCAGGCGCAGCAGCAGCGTATCCGGCACGTCGAGAGTGGCAAAGCGCACCGTCAACCAGATGCGCGGAAAGACCAGCCGGTTAACGGGCAGCCCTTTGCGCTCAAACACCGCTTTACCGCCGTGGATCACCACCTCGCCCTGATGGAGATAGACCACGTCGGCCTGGCGCAACGCCTCACCCGGGTGCACGCCGGACCAGAGCCAGAACGCCTGCTCCTGCCCCTTCGCCGGGCTTAATGAAGCGAGCAGGGCAGCAAGCGCAATTACCAGTAGTAACGGAGTTCGTTGGCCCATACGCTTCCGGGGTAACGGCTCTTCAGTTGCTGGAACCAGGCTTTGCGCACCGATTTCTCCACGTCCTCGCCGCCGCAATCGTTATAGCCTGAGGGGGCATAACACATCACTGCACGGTAGAGGGCATAGCTCTTATCTTCCGGCTCCGCTTTCGGGTCGTTAATTACCTGCTGATAGGCGGCCAGCCGCTGCGGCACGCCGGGCAGCGCTTTCATTGTGGTGGCATCGTCAAGGGCATCATTGCCGCCGCGATCGGCGCCCAGCGAGACCCTCGCCTGCGTGGTGCGGAAGAATTCGCCGAGGCAGTTCAGCGCATGCCCATCCGTTGGCGTCTTGCTCAGCGTAGTGACGGTCTTATCCAGCGCGGCACAGGTGTAGCGGCTCGCCTCATCGCTGCCTTGCCAGTTAAAGACGTTCAGATCGACATCCGAGAATGCCTCATCTTTTACCGGCGGCGTAATGGCGGCAATCAGCTTTTTATCCTGTAACCAGTCGGCGTAGTTTCCGGCGGTCAAATCGCGCATCAGCAGGGTGTGCAGGGCGATCGTGCGCTCTTCGCTGTTCGGCCCGTTTTGTGCCTGCGCAAGCAGCAGCGGGCGCGAGGCTTTGGTTTTCAGCACCAGCGAGCGAAAGCGCAGGTTAGTGACCCGGCTCTTCGCTGCGAAGATCTCGTCAACCTTCTCACTCGACACCAGCGTGGCCGCCAGTTTGGCCTGTAACAACTGCTGTTGTTCGACGTCACGGCTTAAATCGAGCAGGCGCAGCCAGTGGCTTTGCGCCTCGGGCCAGGCTTTTTGCGCCATCAGCGCATCGCCATACAGCACCTGTTCGCTAAAAGCGAGAACGTCATGCTCCGCCAGCGCGTTTGCCGGGGTGATACCGCTGACCACCGCAGCGTAATCCTGCGAGCTGTAAGCCAGTTGTAGCTGAAGATAGTTCCACAGCGCGCTGCGCTGGTTTTTGTCGAACTCCGCTTTATGGCTCTCAAGCCAGGCGTTATCGATACAGGGCATATTTTCCCGGCAGGGCGATTCGCGCATCCAGCGCAGGGCGGCAATAAAGGTCATCAGCGAAGCATTCGGCGCGCTGACAAACGCATCGCCTCCCCAGCTAACATCCTTACTCAGCAGCTTGTTGTCGCTCTCATTGATCAGCGTCACCAGCGCATCGCCGCTGGTGGAGGCAGAGAGCGCGTTTTCATAGCGCACCGCGAGGCTGTCCCACTGCTGAAGATACCAGTCAATACGGCGCAGCATCCCCTGGGTCGAGGCGGCATAGCGCCCCTGCGGCCACTGCTTGAGGTAACTTTCCGCCGCGCTTCGCGCCTGCTCAGCGTGGGGCTTATCAATTTTCGTAACGTCAAAATCGCCATATTCGCCGTTGGCGTTTTCGCTGCTGGCGTTGAGCGCATTACGCATCAGCATGTAACTCGCCGTCTCGGCAAGCCACGGCTGCGCGCTCTTTGTCAGCGAAGTGAAAAGCGGCTCGGCGGCGGCATAATCACCGGCATAGAAGCTATTGGCGGCCTGAAGATAGGTACGAAAACCCGCCGCCGCTGAATTCTCCGGGAAGGAGAGGGCGCTGATCGCCTCTATACTCTGCGAAGATTCATTAGCCGCGATACGCGCGGTCGCCAGCGCCTGGCGCTGCGGCGCGGTCAGGGATTTATCCTCAAGCAGGGCGGCGAAGAAGGCTGAAAGCGTCGCGTTGTTTTGTGAGACAAAGCGGGTTTCACCGTCGTTGCCCACGTCATCAACCGCTGTTGCGGTTTGCGCGTCATTGCCGTCGGCAAGCAGGCGCAGCAGGGCGGGCGGCAGCGTGTTGTCGCTCGCGACGCCCAGCGCATTCATCTGCTGGCGCAGCGTGGCGGCAAGCGTTGAGGCTTCTGTCGCAGCGGCAGGCGGCGCGTCATCATGATGCACGCCGAAGTACACGTTGCGGCTGCGGGTAACATCTGCCGGCATCGGCTGGCGCAGCGGATAGAGCCCTTTGCTGTCGCCCAGCAGGCGCAGCAGGTTGTCGCGGGTATCGGTATGGATGGCGATAACCGGCGGCGTGGAGAGGTAGCAGCCGGGGCTGCCCCATGTGCAATCATCAATATCGGAAGAGGCCAGCGCGGATGCGCTGGCGCCAAGCGCGAGCAGGATGCCCAGCGCGAGCTGTTTTTGCGGGCCCATAGCCGGGATCCTTGGGTTAAGTTAGTCGCTTACGGGAGTGATACGCAGCGTAATACCTTCAATGGCGATGACCTCGACGCGCGTACCGGCGGCGAGATCGGCATCGGCGCAGACCGGCCATGAGCTGTCGCCCACGCGCATATGTCCGCGACTGTTGACCAGCGCATTATCGAGCGTGAAACGGCGACCGAGCAGCTGTTGCCCGCGCAGGTTAAGCGAGGCGTCGGCGGGGTTTTGCTGTTTTACGCGTTTTGACAACCACAGCCACCAGAGCCAGGCGGCCAGCAGCGTCAGCAGGGCAAACAGCACCCCCTGCCACTCCCAGCTAAACGGGATGACCCACGCCAGCAAACCGGTGGCGACGGCCGCAATGCCGCTCCATAACAGATAGCCGTTGCCGCCGAGCATTTCGGCGGCGAGCAGCAGCCCACCCAGCGTCAGCCAGGCGAGGTAGGTATGTTCAAGCAGCAGTTCGGCGATCATTTTTTACGCTCGTTGGCGCTATCTTTCACCAGCTCTGCAATACCGCCGATGGCACCCAGCAGGCTGCTGGCATCCAGCGGCATCATCACCACTTTGCTGTTGTTGGCGGAGCCGATCTGCTGCAGCGCTTCGGTATATTTCTGCGCCACAAAGTAGTTCACCGCCTGGATATCGCCGGAGGCGATCGCTTCAGAAACCATCTGCGTGGCGCGGGCTTCCGCTTCCGCCGAACGCTCACGCGCTTCTGCCTGCAGGAAGGCAGACTGACGTTCACCTTCAGCTTTCAGGATCTGCGACTGTTTATCCCCTTCGGCTTTCAGGATCTCCGCCTGGCGGATCCCTTCGGCTTCTAGGATGTAGGCACGTTTAGTACGCTCCGCTTTCATCTGCGCATTCATTGAGGAGACCAGCTCCGCCGGCGGGCGCACATCGCGTATCTCAATACGCGTTACCTTGATGCCCCACGGGTTGGTAGCTTCATCGACAATGTGCAGCAGGCGGGTGTTGATGCTGTCACGCTGGGAGAGCATCTCGTCCAGCTCCATTGAGCCGAGCACGGTACGGATGTTGGTCATGGTCAGGTTGACGATCGCCAGCTCCAGATTGCTCACCTCATAGGCGGCGCGCGGCGCGTCGATAACCTGAATAAAGCAGACGGCGTCAATGGTGACGTTGGCGTTATCTTTGGAGATGATCTCCTGGGAAGGGATGTCGAGCACCTGCTCCATCATATTGATCTTGCGACCAATGCGATCCATAAACGGCACGACAAGGCTAAGACCCGGTTGCAGTGTGCGGGTAAAGCGGCCAAAGCGTTCCACGGTCCACTGGAAGCCCTGGGGGACAATTTTTACACCGGAAAAGACAATAACCAGCGCGACGACGATAAGAACGATAATGACGATTGGCATCAAAAAAAACCTCCTGTTTAATTTGATGCCATCTTAGCCCGAATTGGCGACGAAAGCAGCCCGATCGCCAAATTTAGCAGGGTGATCAGTAAAGCAGCGAGTAGAGCTGACGACGGTATTTTGATGCCAGCGCATCACCGGTGCCGAGCGCGGCGAGGATCTCTTGCAGAGTTTTGCGCGCGTCGCCGTTAGCCGCACCCAGATCTTTACGCAGGTGGTTAAACAGCAGCTCCAGCGCCTCTTCGTTGCGTCCGACCTGGTGCAGTTGCAGCGCCAGTTGGGTTGCCAGCGCCGCATCCTCCGGGTTATCAGCAACCTGCTGTTGCAGTTGCTGGATTTCCGGCGTATCGGCCGCTTTGCGCAACAGATCGATCTGCGCGATCAGCCCCTGATAGCGGGTGTCCTGATCCTGCAATGGCACCACTTTCAGCACCGCTTCCGCTTCGTCGGCACGGTTTAACACAATCAGCGTTTCCGCCAGCAGGAAGCCGATTTCGCTCTGCTGGTTAGAGAGCTGCCACGCCTCTTTCAGCAGCGGCAGCGCCTCCGCGTGGTTGCCTGCCTGCATCAGCTCCATCGCCTGCTGCGCTTTTAGTTCTTCTTCGCGCGGCAGCACTTTGTCGAGCAGGGCGCGGATCGCCTCTTCCGGCTGCGGGCCCTGGAAACCATCGACCGGCTGACCGTTCTGGAAGAGATAGACCGTTGGAATGGCGCGCAGGCCAAACTGCGAAGCGACCATCTGCTCGGCATCGCAATCCACTTTCGCCAGAATAAACTGCCCGTTGTACTGCGCGGCCAGCGTTTCCAGGACCGGCGTCAATTGCAGACAGTGTTGGCTGCGCTCGGACCAGAAATAGAACAGCACCGGGGTCGCAACGGACTGTTCCAGCACCTGTTGCAGGTTCGCTTCGGTAATATTGACGATATTCTGTACGGACATGGCAATTTCTCTGTTTAAACAAGTAAGAATGAGATGGGGACGCGACACGCGCCTTCAACTCATCCGTGCAAAATTTTATCCATCATGCGCGCGGGCAGCAGCCGTTTCAGCAGGCTGACCGCCCAGGTCACCAGCGTGACGGGGTAGCGTAATTTCGGATGTTTACTCTCAAAAGCATGGCGCACTTTGGCGACCACCGCCTCCGGGCCGAGGGTAAAGCGCGCGGCGATGCCGGGATTTTCTACCGGTTTATCGCGCTGTGTCTGGTTGACATTATCGGTAAAACGGGTGCGGATGGGGCCAGGCTCAATCAGGCTCACTTTAATGCCGGTGTGGCGCAGCTCCATGCGCAGCGCATCGGACCAGGCTTCCAGCGCATATTTACTTGCGGCATAGGCACCGCGACCGGGCGTGGAGATCAGGCCCATCACCGATGAAGTCATCACAATGCGCCCTTCGCCGTGCGGCAACATAGCCGGGAGCAGACGCAGCGTAAGCTGGTGAGTGCCGAAAAAGTTGCTGGAAAACTGCTGCTCCAGCTGTTCACGGCTGATGGAGTCAAGAGACCCATACACGCCGTAACCGGCGTTATTGAAGAGGCCGTAGAGGCGATTGCCGGTCAGGGCGATCACTTCATCTGCTGCGCGATCCACGCTCGCCGCGTCATCAAGATCGAGCAAAACGCCGGTGAATCCCTCTTGATCCATCCGCGCCACATCGTCGGCTTTACGGCAGGCCGCCAGCACGCGAAACCCCTGGCGCTTTAGCTCGCGGGCGCTCTCCAGACCTATACCGCTGGAACATCCTGTTATTAAGACCGTTTTTTGCATAACTTTACCTGGGGACGCGCCTGAATATTCAGGAGGCGTGATTAACTAAAGGAGCCAGTCGCGTGGCCATCCAGTCGGCAATAAACGGCTGGGCATCGCGATTGGGGTGAATACCATCATCCTGCATCCACTGCGGTTTCAGATAGACTTCTTCCATAAAAAAGGGCAGCAGAGGAACATCCAGCTCGCTGGAAAGCTTCGGGTAAATGGCACCAAAGGCCTCAGTATAACGACGACCGTAGTTGGCGGGCAGCCGTATTTGCATCAGCAGCGGCTTCGCATCGGCGCTCTTTACCGTCTGGATAATCTGGCGCAGCGTCTGTTCCGTTTGCTGCGGCGGAAAACCGCGCAGGCCGTCATTGCCGCCGAGTTCGACCAGCACCCAGCGCGGTTTATGCTCTTTTAACAGCGCGGGCAGGCGCGCCAGGCCCTGCTGCGAGGTGTCGCCGCTGATACTGGCGTTCACCACCACAGGCTGTTGCTGCCACTTGTTATTGAGCAGCGCAGGCCAGGCCGCCGTTGCCGCCATCCGATAGCCCGCACTCAGGCTGTCGCCAAGAATCAATAGCGTGTCCGCCGCCGCGGCGCGAAAGGTTAACAAAAGCAAAAACAGGAAGGGCAAATGCCAGCGGAAAACATTGTTGAAGTTCATCATCTTAAGAAGTCCGTCGGTCAGGGGGAGCAGGAGCTTTCAATCCTTACCGGAGTTGAGCTGGTTGTCAAACCAGCTGAAACCATCGCGCTGATTGGCGAGTCCGGTTCCGGGAAGTCGACGCTGCTCGCCATCCTCGCCGGGCTGGATGATGGCAGCAGCGGCGAAGTGCATCTGCTCGGTAAACCGTTACACAAAATGGACGAAGAGGCGCGCGCACAATTACGCGCGCAAAATGTCGGGTTTGTTTTTCAATCCTTCATGCTAATCCCGACCCTTAACGCGCTGGAAAACGTGGAACTACCTGCGCTGTTGCGTGGCGAGAAGAGCAGTGAAAGCCGCAGCAGCGCCAAAGCATTGCTCGAGGAGTTGGGGCTGGGCAAACGCCTCGATCATCTCCCGGCACAACTTTCCGGCGGCGAGCAGCAGCGCGTGGCGCTGGCCCGCGCTTTCAACGGTCGCCCGGCAGTGCTCTTCGCCGATGAGCCGACCGGCAATCTCGATCGGCAAACGGGCGACAAAATCGCTGACCTGCTCTTCTCCATGAATCAACACTACGGCACCACGCTGCTGCTGGTGACCCATGATGCGCAGCTGGCGGCGCGCTGTGACAGGCGTCTGCGGCTGGTCAACGGCGAACTGCGGGAGGAAGCATGATTGCCCGCTGGTTCTGGCGCGAATGGCGCTCGCCGTCCCTGCTGATTGTCTGGATGGCGCTGAGCCTCGCGGTGGCCTGCGTGCTGGCGCTCGGCACCATCGGCGATCGCATGGAGAAGGGCTTAAGCCAGCAGAGCCGCGATTTTATGGCCGGCGACCGCGCCCTGCGCAGCTCGCGTGAAATTCCGCCTGGCTGGCTGGAGGAGGCGCGTAAAAGCGGCCTGCAAGTGAGTGAGCAGGTGAGCTTCAGCACCATGACGTTTGCCGGCGACACACCGCAGTTGGCGAGTGTTAAAGCGGTGGATAATCGCTACCCGCTCTATGGTGAGCTGGAAACGCAGCCCGCCGGGCTGAAGCCGCAGCCGGGCACGGCGCTGCTCGCTCCGCGCCTGATGGCTTTACTGAGTGTTAAACCGGGCGACACGATTGAGGTGGGCGACGCCACGCTGCGCATCGCTGGCGAAGTGACGCAGGAGCCCGATTCCGGCTTTAACCCCTTTCAGATGGCACCGCGGCTGTTAATGAACAGCGCTGATGTAGCAAAAACCGGCGCTGTCTTGCCGGGCAGCCGCGTCAGCTGGCGGGTGAAGTTTGCGGGTACGCCCGCACAGTTAGAGAAGTATGAAACGTGGCTGCTGCCGCAGCTTGGCGCGGATCAGCGCTGGTACGGGCTGGAGCAGGATGACGGCGCGCTGGGGAAATCCTTACAGCGTTCGCAGCAGTTCTTGCTGCTATCGGCGCTGCTGACGCTGCTGCTGGCAGTCGCCGCCGTTGCGGTGGCGATGAGCCACTACTGCCGCAGCCGCTACGATCTGGTGGCGATTCTGAAAACCCTCGGTGCCGGTCGCGCACAGCTGCAAAAGCTGATTGTCGGCCAGTGGGCGCTGCTGCTTGGGCTGACGGTGATCACCGGCGGCGCGCTGGGGCTGCTGTTTGAAAAGGTGCTGATGCTCCTTCTCAAACCGGTGTTGCCCGCTGCGCTGCCGCCCGCAAGCTACTGGCCGTGGCTGTGGGCCATCGGCGCGATCGTGGTGATCTCGCTGCTGGTGGGGCTGCGTCCCTATCGTCTGCTGCTGGCGACGCAGCCGCTGCGGGTGCTGCGCCGCGATGCGGTGGCGAATGTCTGGCCGCTTAAGATCTATCTTCCGGCGGTAGCGATTATCACCGTGCTGCTGCTCGCCTGGCTGATGGGCGGCAGCATGCTGCTGTGGGCGGTGCTGGCGGGGGCGGTGGTGCTGGCAATGCTCTGTGGAGTGGTCGGCTGGCTGCTGCTCAATGTGCTGAAGCGCCTGACCCTGAAAGCGCTACCGCTGCGTCTGGCGGTGAATCGCCTGCTGCGCCAGCCGTGGGCGACGCTGAGCCAGCTATCGGCCTTCTCCCTCTCGTTTATGTTACTGGCGATGCTGCTGGTGCTGCGTGGCGATCTGCTCGATCGCTGGCAGCAGCAGTTGCCGGCCGAAAGCCCGAACTACTTTCTGATTAACATCGCCCCGGAGCAGATTGCGCCGCTGAAAACCTTCCTTGCTGAGCATCAGGTGATCCCGGCGGCGTTCTACCCGATTGTGCGGGCGAGGATGACGCAAATTAACGACCAGTCGACGGAGGGTAACGCCGACGAGGCGCTGAACCGCGAACTTAACCTCACCTGGCAGCAGCAGCGGCCGGATCACAACCCGCTTACCGCAGGCAACTGGCCGCCAAAAGCGGGTGAAGTGTCGGTGGAGGAGGGGCTTGCTGAGCGGCTTGGTCTGAAGCTGGGCGATACGGTCACCTTTACCGGCGATACGCAGGCGTTCAGCGCAAAGATCTCCAGCCTGCGCAAGGTGGACTGGGAGAGCCTGCGGCCCAACTTCTTCTTTATCTTCCCGCCGGGTGCGCTCGACGGGCAGCCGCAGAGCTGGCTGACCAGCTTCCGGCTGGAGGGGAACAACGGCATGTTAACGCAGCTTAACCGCGCCTTTCCGACCATCAGCCTGCTCGATATTGGCGCGATTTTAAAACAGGTCGGCCAGGTGCTGGAGCAGGTGAGCCGGGCGCTGGAAGTGATGGTGGTGCTGGTTACCGCCTGCGGCGTGCTACTGCTGCTGGCGCAGGTGCAGGTCGGTATGCGTCAGCGTCACCAGGAGCTGGTGGTCTACCGCACGCTGGGGGCGGGCAAACGGCTGCTGCGCACCACCTTGTGGTGTGAGTTTGCGCTGCTGGGGCTGGTCTCCGGGCTGGTTGCCGCTATCGGCGCGGAAACGGCGCTGGCGCTGCTGCAAACCCGTGTGTTTGACTTCCCGTGGCAGCCCGACTGGCGGCTGTGGATCACGCTGCCGCTCTGCGGCGCACTGCTGCTCTCCCTGTGCGGCGGGTGGTTAGGCAGCCGGTTATTAAAAGGCAAAGCGCTGTTTCGTCAATTTAGTGGTTAATCCTGCCTGAAAAAGCGGCACCGATAATTCAATCGGTGTCGCGCTGTTTCAACGTGTAAACAAGTAATCGATAGTTGTTTAGTAGCACAAAACATTAAAAAAACTTCGCCCACCAGAATCTTATAAAAGCTATGATGCCCGCGCTAATTAACAGTTAGTTGTATCTATTCCCAAGGAAAAACAATGAAAATAAAAACAAGCGCCCTGGCGACAGCCATTGGCGCAGCAGTGGCGTTGGCGTCTTTCACAGCACAAGCAGAAATTACTGTTCTGAAACAAAACCCGCAGGCGGGTGATCCCCTTAGCCGCCTGAACTTCACTGTCGGCGGCTCGATTCGCCCGCAGTTCCAGAATATGACCGGTAACGATGGCAAAAACGCCTTTAAACGTAACGGTTTTGACGGCGGCTCCCGCTTCCGTTTCGCAGCGGATTACTACCTGTTCGATGACATCAGCTGGGTCAGCTACTACGAGCTGGGCGTTGATATCCCGAAACTGTTCGACTGGGATAACCACTACGCGGAAACCGCGCACAACACCACGCGCCGTATGCTCTACACCGGTCTGAAAAGCCAGACCTGGGGCACGCTGACATTCGGTCAGCAGAACAGCGTTTATTACGACGTGGTTGGCGCGAAAACCGATATCTGGGACTACGACATGCTGGCGCAGGCACCGGGTAACGGCATCAAAGGCGATTACGACGGCTCTTATCGTTCACGCAAAATGCTGAAATATAAGAAAACCGAGGGTGACGCGGATATCTATGCTTCTTACCTGTTCAGCGATGATTACCTGGCGACCGACGGCAACCGTTACAAACGTAAGAGCGGCGGTTCACTGGGTCTCGATTATCACCTGACCGACGATCTGACCTGGGGCGCGGCGTGGAACTACACTCGTGCGGATATGCGTCAGCCTTCTACCGGCGACAGCAAAACCTACGATCAGAACATCCTCGGCACCGCGCTGAGCTGGACCCCAGATAACTGGACCTTCTCCCTGGGCGGCGGCTGGTATCAAAACTTTATGCTGACCAAGAAGAAGGATGTGCATAACTACTTCGCGGGCGATGCGTGGGGCGTTGAGTATTTTGCCGGGTATAAATTCCCGATCGCACAGTACGCGGTGAAATACATTCAGCCGTACGTGATGGGTGACCGTCTGGAGTTCACCAGCGGCCGTAATTATCAGCGTATCGATAATGGCGTGGGTGTAACCGTGCAGCTGGATTATGGTTTCCGTGTTGATTACGAACACGTCTTCACCTCCAGCACCGACAACCTGGGCGATATGAACCTGGTCCGTCTGCGTTACGATTTCTAATCGACACCTGTGCGGCCTGCCTCTGATGCGCAGGCCGCACAGCACGCTGCAAATGCCTGATGGCGCTTCGCTTATCAGGCCTACGGAACTGTGCCAACGTAGGCCGGATAAGGCATCGCCGCCATCCGGCAAGCGGTCTGGCATTGTGCCCGGTTGCTGCAAATGCCTGATGGCGCTTCGCTTATCAGGGCTACGGAAATGTTCCAACGTAGGCCGGATAAGGCACCGCCGCCATCCGGCAAGCGGTCTGGCATTGTGCTCGGTTGCCATAAATGCCTGATGGCGCTTCGCTTATCAGGCCTACGGAAATGTACCAGCGTAGGCCGGATAAGGCATCGCCGCCATCCGGCATTTCTCCTCCCTCTCCCTGACAAGTTGAATTTTTTTCAATTACCGCTGCGCTGGCTTTGTGCCATCTTATTCCCCGGCCTTATCGACAAGGCGCACACTGAACGCGACGCACTGCACGCCGCGTCACACAGCACATCATTACCATCAGGGAGAATGTATGGGACCTCGTCTCGGTTTACGCGCGCTTTTTGGCGCTCTACTTCTGGTTTGCGGTCTGCCTTTCGCGCAGGCCAACAGCGATCCACACACCATCGTTTTCGGCGTCGCGCCGGGTCCGTATGGCGATATGGTGAAACAGGCGATTGCCCCTTCGCTGAAAGAGAAGGGCTACAAAGTTGTGGTGCGCGAGTTCAGCGATTACGTGCAGCCAAACATGGCGCTGGCTAACGGCAGCATCGACGCCAACCTCTTCCAGCACAGCCTCTATTTCGACAAATTCACCGCCGATAAAGGTCTCAAGCTCAGCAAGCTGATCGCCGTGCCGACCGCCGGGATGGGTTTTTACTCGCACAAAATCAAAAGCCTCGATGAGCTGAAGAAGGGCGACATCATCACCCTCTCAAACGATCCCACTAACCTGGCGCGCGGGCTGCGCTTCCTGCAATCGCTGGGGCTGATTACCATCAAAGACGCTATCGATCCGACCAAAGCCTCCGAGCGCGATATCGCCAGCAACCCGAAAGGGCTGGTGTTTAAACCGCTGGAAGCCGCGCAGCTGCCGCGTACGCTCGATGGTGTTACCGCCTCGCTGGTAAACGGCAACTTTGCGGTCGCCGCCGGGATGGATCTCGCTTCGGCGATCAAGCAGGAGAAGCTCGACGAGAACCTGAAAAACATCATTGCCGTGCGCAGTGAAGATGCCGACAAGCCCTTCGCGAAAGATATCGTGACGGTGGTGAAATCCCCGGCTTACCGCGCGGTGATCGACGATCCGAAAAATATCTTTGCCGCTTTCCAGAAACCCGACTGGATGCAGAGCGCGGATAAACAATAACAGCGGATTGATGATCAGGCAGGCTGCGGCCTGCCTTTTGTTTTTTGCCGTTTGAGGTTGGCATGATTGAACTAGATAACGTTTGCGTCGATTTTCCGGCCGGGCGCGGTGGCAGCGGCGCGACGCGCGCCGTCGAGGCGGTCTCGCTGCGCATTGCTGCCGGAGAGATTTTCGGCATTGTCGGTACCAGCGGCGCGGGCAAAAGTACGCTTCTGCGCACGCTTAATGCTCTGCAACGCCCAAGCGAAGGGCGAGTCAATATTAACGGCGTCACCATTTCTGATTTAGAGGGCGTGACGCTGCGCCAGGCGCGCCAGCGCATTGGCATGATTTTCCAGCACTTCAACCTGATGCACACCCGCACGGTGGCGCAAAACGTCGCCTTCAGCCTGAAGGCCGCGGGGTGGGAGCGGAGTAAAATTGCGCCACGTGTGGCGGAGATCCTCGCGCTGGTAGGCTTAAGCGATAAAGCGAACCGCTACCCGGTGCAGCTTAGCGGCGGGCAGAAGCAGCGCGTCGGCATTGCGCGCGCTATCGCTAACCACCCGGATGTGCTGCTCTGCGATGAGCCGACTTCCGCGCTGGATCTGGAAACTTCTGCCACCATTCTGGCGCTGCTAAAAGAGATTAATGCGCAGATGGGGATCACCATTGTGCTGATCACCCATGAGATGAATGTCATCAAAACCATCTGCGATCGCGTGGCGGTGATGTCGGCGGGCAAAGTGGTGGAAGAGGGCGAGGTGTTCGATATTTTTGCCCATCCGCAGCACGCGTTTACGCAGCAACTGGTGTCGCACACTCTCAACCTGACACTGCCCGCGCGTCTGCATGAACATTTGCCAGGCCAGCTGCTGAAGGTGCTGTTTATCGGCGACTCTGCCGAGCAGCCGGTGCTTTCGGACGCGGCGGTAAAATTCGGCGTGGCGGTCAATATTCTGCACGGCAAAATCGAGTATATCGGCGAGCGCGCGTTGGGCATTTTAGTGGTACAACTGACGGCGGAGAACCCGCAGGCAGTCAGCGATGCCGTGGCGTACATTCACAGCCGGACGGCGCAGGTGGAGGTGATCCGTGGATGATTTACTGGCTGATTTGAGCCTCGCGTTTGGCGAAACATTCCAGATGCTCAGCATCTCAACGGTGCTGGCGATTGTCGGCGGCCTGCCGCTCGGTTTCCTGATTTTCGTTACCGACAGGCATCTGTTCTGGCAAAACCGTGCCGTCTACCTGTTGAGTTCCATTCTGGTGAACATTATCCGCTCGGTGCCGTTTGTCATCCTGCTGGTGCTGCTCCTGCCGCTGACGCAGTGGCTGCTCGGTAACACGATTGGGCCTATCGCGGCGTCGGTGCCGTTATCGGTGGCGGCTATCGCCTTTTATGCGCGGCTGGTGGACAGCGCGCTGCGTGAGGTGGACAAGGGAATTATTGAGGCGGCGGAAGCGTTTGGTGCCAGCCCGCTGCGCATTATCTGCACCGTGCTGCTGCCGGAAGCCAGCGCTGGTCTGCTGCGCGGCTTAACCATTACGCTGGTTAGCCTGATTGGCTATTCGGCAATGGCGGGGATTGTCGGCGGCGGCGGGGTCGGCGACCTTGCGATTCGTTTCGGATATTACCGGTATGAAACCCAGGTGATGATCGTCACTGTCGTGGCGCTGATTATTCTGGTGCAGATTGTGCAGGTCGTCGGCGACTGGCTGGCAAAACGGGCCGATAAACGCGACCGGCATTAGACCCGAAAGAGATGTGCCTGATGGCGCTAACGCTTATCAGGCCTACTAAACCCGTCGACATCACGAAATGTAGGCCGGATAAGGCACCGCCGCCATCCGGCAATCGGGTACGGTGCGGTAAATGCCTGATGGCGCTTCGCTTATCAGGCCTACAAAACCCATCGGCATCACGGTATGTAGGCCGGATAACGCACCGCCGCCATCCGGCAATCGGGCACGGTTGCGGCTCATGCCTGATAGCGCTTCGCTTATCAGGCCTACCAAACCCATCGGCATCACGGTATGTAGGCCGGATAAGGCACCGCCGCCATCCGGCAATCGGGCACGGTGCGGCATATGCCTGATGGCGCTTCGCTTATCAGGCCTACCAAACCCATCGACGTCACGGTATGTAGGCCGGATAAGCGTTAGCGCCATCCGGCACGCTTCACTGTGCTGCCAGCCAGGCAGAAACCTCTTTGAATGTGCCGCGAAAATGGACGATCGGCGCGCGTTTCTCCAGCTGGTAGCGATACATCGGATCGTAATAGACCTCCAGCAATGGGGCGAGCCAGGCGAAATGCGCCTCCGTGGTGCCGCGGCTTCGCTGCTCAGCCAGCGCCGCTTCCAGATGGACAGTCAGTTGCTCATAGCGCTGTAAACCGAGCCGGCGGCGAATGGCAAACAGCCCGTGGCGCAGATACTCCGCATAAGTCTCCCATCCTGCCTCTTCACCGTCACGGTCAATAAAAGCCTGTAGGGTCTGCACAAAATACTCCTCGCGCAGTCGCTCAAGGCGCAGCTCAAACGGATCGTCGACAATCACCAGCGGCGATTGCGCCATGCGCTCGCGCAGGGCTTCGGGCAGATGGTTTGCGCCAATCGCCCGGCCTTCATCTTCCAGCAGCCAGAATGGTGGCGACACTTTTAGCAGCGCGGCCGCCAGGTGGTTTTCAAACGTCGCCTGCGCGTGCTGTGCCTTAGCCGTACGGCCAAACGAGGAACCACGGTGGTGGGCAAGCCCCTCCAGATCGATTCCGTTAGGGTGCTCGCGCA
Organism: Kosakonia sp. CFBP8986; assembly: GCF_034044935.1. Classification (NCBI taxonomy): domain Bacteria; kingdom Pseudomonadati; phylum Pseudomonadota; class Gammaproteobacteria; order Enterobacterales; family Enterobacteriaceae; genus Kosakonia; species Kosakonia sp. CFBP8986. Next base: position 322,072 of record NZ_JAXCXB010000006.1, read on the forward strand.
CCAGCAGGGTTTTGCCGCTGCCGGTACAGCCGCCCACCAGCAGTAGCGGGCGCTGAATGCGTGCCTGCGTCGCCTCAATTGCCGCCTGGCGCAGTGCTTTATAGCCTCCTGCGACCAGCGGCAGGTCAATCTGCCGCTCGCGCAGCCACTGCTGCACAATATGCGAGCGCTGGCCGCCGCGTGCGCAGCAGAGCAGGGCTTGTGGCGCGGTTTTATGGGCTGTAACCCACGCCGCAATTCGCTGCTCGCGGGTGTCGCCGTTAACCAGTTTGTGGCCGAGCTTGAGCGCGGCTTCTGCACCGTCGCGTTTATAGCAGGTGCCGACGGCAGCGCGTTCGCTGTCGTTCATCAGCGGCAGGTTGATGGCGGCGGGCATCGCGCCTTTGGCAAATTCAACCGGGGCGCGGAGATCAATAAGGGGCGTGTTATCCCGCAGGATGGCGAGATAATCGGTGGCGTCGTTCATCGGGCGTCCTTCTGCAAAAACTGGTGCCGATTTTACGCCGGAATGCGTCGGGTGTGGGGGAATTTTGCCGGATGGCGCTAACGCTTATCCGGCCTACGGTGTGGGGGCAGGGGGATTTTGCCTGATGGCGCTTAGCTTATCAGGCCTACAAAGCCATCAGCATCATGCAATGTAGGCCGGATAAGGCGCAAGCCGCCATCCGGCAGCTGTTACCCTTACAGCTTCGACTGCGCCCAGGCAATGCCGCTGGCGTATTCGGGGGGCAGTAACGGCACCAGCGCTTCCAGCGTCGCGCTGAGGCGGCCGGTATCGCTGTCATTCAGGTTGAGATGACCCACTTTGCGCCCGGCGCGCACCTCTTTGTCATACCAGTGCAGATGCACCAGCGGCAGCTTCAGCCAGTCGTAGTTAAGATCGCTGCCGATCAGGTTGATCATCACCGACGGGCTGTTGACCACCGGCGGCGGCAGGGGTAAATCGACTATCGCGCGCAGATGCAGCTCAAACTGGCTGATCGAGGCACCATTTTGCGTCCAGTGACCGCTGTTGTGCACACGTGGTGCCAGTTCATTGATCAGTAGACCGCCAGGGGTAACGAAACACTCCATCGCCATCACGCCGACATAATTCAGCTCATGCATGATCGCCGACAGCATCGCTTCCGCCTGCTGCTGCTGTTTAGCATTCGGCTGCGGGAAGACCACGCTGGTGCGCAGAATCCCGTCCTGATGCAGGTTGTGGGTCAGCGGATAAAAAACGGTGCTGCCATCGTGGGCGCGGGCGCCGACCAGCGACACTTCGCCGGAGAAGTTGATCCCCTGCTCAACGATGCACTCGCCGTAGCACTCATCCGGCAACTGATCGATATCGGCTGCGCGTAAACGCCACTGGCCGCGACCGTCATAACCGCCAACGCGGCGCTTCACGATAGCGAGATCGCCCAGGCGCTCAAACACGCCTGGCCACTCGCTTTTATCGGCAAGCAGTTGCCACGGCGCGGTAGCGAGGTTGAGTTTGTCGAACAGCTGTTTTTGCGTGAAGCGATCGGCGATCACCGGGAAAACGTCGCGGTTCACAAACGCCGGATGGCGCGCCAGCTCGCGGGTTAACGCGGTTTCTGGCCAGCGCTCAATCTCAGCGGTAATCACGCTCTGCTGAAACGGCACCGCTTCCGGCGCATCGTCCAGCCCGACTGGCCAGACGGCAATGCTTAACGGTTCACCCGCCTGGCGCAGCATGCGCCCAAGCTGACCGTTGCCTAATATACAGACCTGTTTCATGCCGCACCCCGTGGATCCGGGTTATCCAGCACTTCATCCGTCTGCCCCTGGCGCCAGTCGGCCAGGCGCTGATGCAGTTCTGCATCGTGCTGGGCGAGGATCTGCGCTGCCAGCAGCGCCGCGTTTGACGCGCCCGCTTTACCAATCGCCAGCGTACCGACGGGAATACCGCGCGGCATCTGCACGATGGAGTAGAGGCTGTCGACGCCGCTTAATGCTGCGGTTTGTACCGGCACACCCAGCACCGGCACCAGCGTTTTGGCGGCAATCATGCCCGGCAGATGCGCCGCGCCGCCGGCGCCTGCGATAATCACCTGAAAGCCGTTTTGCTCCGCCTGTTCAGCAAAGCTAAACAGTTTATCGGGCGTACGGTGGGCAGAGACGATTTCAACGTGGTGCGGGACATTCAGGGTATCGAGGATTTCTGCGGCGAATTGCATGGTGGCCCAATCGCTTTTAGAACCCATAACAATGGCGATGCGCGCCGGTTGGTTGCTTAAAGACATGCGTCTCAAAACTCCTGTGGGTGTGCTTCAGACTACTTCAGAGGGCAGAGAGAATAGCATGGAAAAAAGGCAAGGAAAACGGTTGCGCAGTGAAGTTTGCCTGATTCGTGGGTAAGGCAGTTGGGGTTTCAGAAGGGGAATTGCACCAGTTCTACGTCGCTTTCACTGACGCGGATCATTGAGCCTTCGCTGTGCCAGGCACCGAGTACGGCACGAAAGGCTGGAGCCTCATTCGCGGTCAGTTGATGAACGGCCGGGCGGTGCGTGTGACCGTGGATCAGCCACTGGACGCGATGCTTTTCCATCGCCTCAATTACGGCCTGCTGGTTGACGTCCATGATCGCCAGCGATTTGCTGCTGTTGGCGGCACGGCTGTCGGCGCGCATTTTTGCCGCCACGCGGTGGCGAATAAACAGCGGCAGGGCGAGAAACAGAGTTTGCAGCCACGGTTGATGCACTTTGGCGCGAAAGGCCTGGTAGCCAGCATCGTCGGTACAGAGCGTGTCGCCGTGCATAATCAGCACCTTACGCCCATACAGCTCAAGCACTTTTTCCTGCGGGAGAAGCTGCATACCACTTTCGCGGGCAAAGCGTTTACCGAGCAAAAAATCGCGGTTGCCGTGGATGAAATAGCAGGGGACGCCGCTGTCGACAAGGGCGCGGATGGCGGCTGCGACGCGCTGGTGCAGCGGGTTGGGATCGTCATCGCCGATCCAGGCTTCGAACAGATCGCCCAGAATGTAGAGCGCATCGGCCTCACGGGCAACGCCGTCTAAAAAATGGAGAAAACCGGCGGTGATCGCCGGTTCTTCCGTGTGCAGATGCAGATCTGCGATAAAGAGTGTTGCCACGAATTACTCGCTGACGTCCACGCTTTCGATGATCACATCTTCTTTCGGAACGTCCTGGTGCATGCCGCTGCGACCGGTAGAGACCGCTTTGATTTTGTCGACCACGTCCATGCCTTCAACCACTTCTGCGAAGACGCAGTAGCCCCAACCCTGCAGGTTTTCACCGCTGAAGTTCAGGAAGTCGTTGTCCGCGACGTTGATGAAGAACTGTGCGGTTGCGGAGTGCGGAGCCTGGGTACGCGCCATTGCCAGCGTGCCACGGGTGTTTTTCAGCCCGTTGTTGGCTTCGTTTTTGATCGCGTCTTTCGTGACTTTCTGATTCATGCCCGGTTCAAAACCGCCGCCCTGAATCATAAAGCCGTTGATCACACGGTGGAAAATCGTGTTGTTGTAGAAACCTTCACGGCAGTAGTCCAGGAAGTTTTTAACTGTTTCAGGCGCTTTGTCATCAAAGGTTTTGATTACGATATCGCCGTGATTAGTGTGGAAAGTAACCATTATTGCATCCTGTTCTGATAGAGTGGTGCGTAGACCCGCGTTTGGGTCAGAGATAGTGGCTTGTTATAGCATAACCGCGAGGCTGGATCACCTTGCAAAGTGAGCTGCTTCGGGTTTGAATTACAGGTAATATATACGGTTTTCACGCCCACACACGTCTACACGGAATCTTCGATGTTAAAAATTTTTAATACACTGACGCGCCAAAAAGAGGAATTCAAACCTATCCATGCCGGGGAAGTCGGCATGTACGTGTGTGGTATCACTGTTTACGATCTCTGTCACATTGGTCATGGCCGTACTTTCGTCGCCTTTGACGTTGTCGCACGCTATCTGCGCTTCCTCGGCTATAAGCTGAAGTATGTGCGCAATATCACCGATATCGACGATAAGATCATCAAACGTGCCAATGAGAACGGCGAAGATTTCGTTGCGCTGGTCGATCGCATGATCGCCGAAATGCACACCGATTTTGACGCACTCAATATTCTGCGCCCGGATAACGAACCGCGCGCGACGCACCATATTCACGAAATCATTGAGATCACCGAGAGCCTGCTGGCTCGCGGCCACGCCTATGTGGCGGATAATGGCGATGTGATGTTCTCCGTGCCAAGCGATCCGCATTACGGCCAGCTTTCGCGCCAGGATCTCGACCAGCTGCAGGCGGGCGCACGCGTCGAAGTGGCGGATATCAAGCGCAACCCGATGGATTTCGTGCTGTGGAAGATGTCCAAGCCGGGCGAGCCGAGCTGGCCGTCGCCGTGGGGCGAAGGGCGTCCGGGCTGGCACATTGAGTGTTCGGCGATGAACTGCAAACAGCTGGGATCGCATTTTGATATTCACGGCGGCGGATCGGATCTGATGTTCCCGCACCATGAAAATGAAATCGCCCAGTCGACCTGTGCGCACGATGGCGAGTACGTTAACTACTGGATGCACTCCGGTATGGTGATGGTTGACCGCGAGAAGATGTCAAAATCGCTGGGTAACTTCTTTACCGTGCGCGACGTGCTGAAGTATTACGATGCGGAAACCATTCGCTACTTCCTGATGTCCGGCCACTACCGCAGCCAGCTCAATTACAGCGAAGAGAACCTCAAGCAGGCCCGCTCGGCGCTTGAGCGTCTCTACACTGCGCTGCGCGGAACCGACGAATCGGTTGCGGCTGAGGGTGGTGAAGCCTTTGAAGCGCGCTTTATTGAAGCGATGGATGATGACTTCAACACGCCGGAAGCCTACTCGGTGCTATTTGATATGGCGCGTGAAGTGAACCGCCTGAAAACGGAAGATGCTCATTCAGCAAACGCGCTGGCCTCGCATATGCGTAAACTCGCGGGCGTGCTGGGTCTGCTGGAGCAGAACCCGGATCTCTTCTTGCAGAGCGGCGCGCAGGCGGATGACGGCGAAGTCGCGGAGATTGAGCAGCTTATTCAGCAGCGTCTGGATGCGCGTAAAGCGAAGGACTGGGCGGCGGCCGATGCCGCGCGCGATCGCCTGAACGAGATGGGCATCGTGCTGGAAGATGGCCCGCAGGGCACCACCTGGCGCCGTAAGTAATCCCGCATAACGGGCAGGCGATCGCGCTGTCCGCTTATCGAAGCCGCCATCCGCGTTGTGCCGGATGGCGGTTTTTTCTTTCTACAGCCCGACCTTACCGCCTGCGCCACCACAACAAACCCATCACCACCACGCCCGGCAGCCATACCCACATTAGCTCAGAGAGGATCACCTGATGCCCGTAGGGCGTGGTATAGCGTGACAGGGCGAATGGCGCGACTTTTATCACCTGCCACGGCGCGAAAAAGCGTTCATCAGACCAGGGCCAGAGCCAGCCAACCCCTTTCCCGCCGGTAGTGATGGAGTCCAGCAGGCTGTGCGACAGCAGGGAGAGGGTTAAAAATGCCCAACAGCGCGTCAGGCTTGCCTTAAAGCGCTTATGGCCGAGCCAGGCGACCAGTAGCGGGACGACAAAGGCGAAGAGCAGGGAGTGGGTAAAACCGCGGTGGCCGAGAACATCGCCGTAGGCAACGCCGAATTTAAACGCCAGCACATCGGCGTCCGGCAGCATGGCAAGCCCCATACCCGCCAGCAGCAAACCCCGAGGGATGACTTTACTGCCGAGCCCAAGCCCGAGACAGAGCGGGACAGCAGCGTGAGTGACGATAGTTGGCATAAAGCATCTCCCTGAGAAAAAAGGGATTATAGCTAAAACGCGCACTCTTCACGCCTGATTTGCGCGTCAGGCGGATTCACGCACGATGAGCTGCCCGGAGAGGGTAATGCGCTGCGTCTGTAACTGCGGCTCCTTAAGCTTGCGCATCATCAGCCCGGCGGCCTGGCGACCGCTCTCTTCACTGGCGGAGGAGACGTAGGTAAACGCTGGCGAGGTGAGATTGATGTGCAGCATATCCTCGAAGCCGACCAGCGCCACCTGCTGGGTCAAAAAGAGATCTTTACCGACGGTGCGCCCGGTGTGATGAATGCCGCTTATCGAGCCAATCATCGCATCGGGTGAGTGGCAGAGCAGGGCGGTGATGGTGTTGTGCTGTTCCAGCAGTTGACGAGTTGCGCGGCTGGCGGCTTCCGTGTCGCCGTGGCAGGCGGGCGTCGCGCCGTCGCGCAGTACCAGGCCGTGCTGCGCCATGGCGTGGCGAAAACCGAGCAGCCGCTGCTGGCGGATCACATCTCCCTCAATACCGCCGATATAGGCAATATTGCGATGACCGCGTTCAATCAGGTAGCGGGTCGCCAGCGCAGCGGCCTGGCGGTTATCACGCATCACCAGATCGCAGGGCTCCTCCAGCAGTGATTGCGAGACCACCACCAGCGGCAGCGCACACTGTTGCAGTTGCGCGGGCAGGGTGAGCGATCGCGTATCGCACGAGAGGTAAATCACGCCAGCCACACCCTGTTGTTTAAAGGAGAGCAGGCTGCGCTCGAGGTGCTCGCCATCATTCAGCGGCTGGCCGAGAAAGACCATAAAGCCGTGCTTTTCCAGCTCCTGTACGATGCTGGCCATCACTTTGATTGAGAAGCTGTCGCTGAAGTCGCGCAGGATAAGACCGATAAGATTGGAGGTGTTGGCGCGCAGATTCGCCGCCGCGACGTTATGCACATACCCGAGTGCGGCAATCGCTACCTGCACTTTTTCGATGGTCGCGTCGGAGATTTTCCCTTTCTGGCGCAGCACCAGCGAGACCGTGGAAACGGAGACGCCCGCGTGCTTTGCCACATCAATAATGCTGACTTTCTTCAACGCTGCTCCCTGTCGTTTACGCTGTTCAGCCGGGCCTGACACGCCGGTGCGTGCCAGGCCGTTATCTTATGCTTTGCCGATCTGTGTGGACATGCTCTGGGCAATAAATTGTGCCCTTGCGCCAAAAATGACCTGGATGCCGCTGTCGCCGACAAACACCACGCCGCGCGCGCCAAGATTATTCAGCCCATCTTTATCCACTCTCTTGCTATCTGCTACTTCCAGACGCAGACGGGTGATGCAGGAGCCGACGGAGGCGATATTCTGCTCGCCGCCCAGCAGGCCAATGATTTCACCGGCCAGCTCGCTGTCGGTTTTATCATCTGCCGTCGCCGTTACGTCGGTGCGCCCCGGCGTTTTGACATCAAAACGGCGGATCACAAAGCGGAAGGTGAAGTAGTAGATCACCGCCATCGGGATACCGACAATCACTGCGTTAAGGTAGTTGGTTTGATAGCCGTTAAACGATGGCAGGATGCCGAACGACAGGTAGTCGATAAAGCCTGCGGAGAAGGATTTGGCGATGTGGGCATGCAGCAGGTACATCGACATATAGGCGAGGCCCGCCATGATGGCGTTAAAGACATAAAGGATCGGGGCCACAAAGATAAAGGTGAACTCAACCGGCTCGGTGATGCCCGTCAGGAAGCAGGTCAGCGCGGCGGAGAAGAGAATACCGAAGGCGATCTTTTTGTTGCGCGTATGCGCTTCGTGGTACATCGCCAGACAGGCCGCCGGCAGCGCAAACAGCATCAGTGGGAACTCGCCCTGCATAAACTTACCGGCGTCGTGGTAGCTGTCGCTGCTGAAGGATTTCACACCCTCTTCCAGCATTTTGAACCAGATTGTCTGATCGCCGTGGATCACCTGGCCTGCCTGAGTGGTGTAATCGCCAAACGAGTACCAGAAAGAGGGGTACCAGATATGGTGCAGGCCCAGCGGGATCAGCGCGCGTTCGACCAGACCGAAGATAAAGGTCGATGCCGCCTGGTTGTCGCCGTTGACCACTACCGACAGCGCATCGATACCGGCCTGAATATGTTGCCAGACATAGGGCAGCAGCAGACCGAGTAAGAACGAAAGAAACGCGGTGGCGATGGCGACAAAACGCTTACCGGAGAAGAAGCCAAGAAACTCGGGCAATTGCAGGGTATGGAAGCGGTTATAGCACCACGCGGCGAGGATACCGCAGATAAGGCCGCCGAAGACGCCCATCTGTAATGTCGGAATGCCGACCACCATCGCGTATTTGCCGCCCTGGGAGGCCATCTCCGGCGTAATGCCGAGCATGGTGCCGATGGTGATGTTGGTAATAAATACCGAGACCGCCGCAGAGAGGGCGGCTATGCCCGATTCCGAGGCCAGACCGACCGCAGAGCCGATGGCGAAGAGCATGGGCAGGTTGTCAAAGATAACGCCACCGGCATTCATCATTAACGGCAGGTGGAATTTATCGCCAAAGGCCAGTAACAGGCCCGCAGCGGGTAGCAGCGAGATAGGCAGCATTAAGGCGCGACCAATCATCGACAATTTAGAGAGCGATTTAACAAATCCAGATATCAGACTCATGCTGACTTCCCCCGAAGTTGCGCATTTTGCGCGTTATTTTTGTTAGTAGAACGTTTTAGTAGAACGTTCTACTTATCGTGAGATAACTCTTAAAACGCCGCAACAGAAATTTGGTGTTCAGCCAGAGGAATTGGTGATTCTTTGAGGTTGATCGGTAATTGACCGTTATCGGTGAAGGGGCATTGAGTGGGCATTGCCGGATGGCGGCTGCGCCTTATCCGGCCTACGCGGATCGGATCAGCATAGGGAGATAGTAGGCCCGATAAGCGCAGCGCCATCGGGCAGGCTCGCCGCAGAAGGAAAGCGGAGAAATCGTAGGCCCGATAAGCGCAGCGCCATCGGGCACAGGAGGTTACGCGGTGACGGTGACGCTCTGTCCGTCGAAGGTCACGGTTTGCCCGGCGACAATTTTGCAACGCTTACGCGTTTCAACTACGCCGTCGACCTTCACATAACCGTCGGCGATAACGATCTTCGCCTGCGCGCCGCTCTCGCTCCAGCCTTCCAGTTTCAGCAGATCGCACAGCTCAACGTGCGGGTGTTTACCAAGGGAAAATGTTGCCATCTTAATTGCCTTTTACATCGTGATATTCTTCACACGCCTGCAGCGTGTTCTGGATCAGGGTTGCCACGGTCATTGGACCGACGCCGCCGGGGACAGGCGTAATGTAAGCGGCACGCGCAGCGGCCTCTTCAAACACCACATCACCCACTACTTTGCCGTTTTCCAGCCGGTTGATACCGACATCGACAACAATCGCGCCCTCTTTAATCCACTCGCCGGGAATAAAGCCCGGTTTGCCCACCGCGACGATCAGCAGATCGGCGTTTTCCACATGGTGGCGCAGGTTTTTAGTAAAGCGGTGCGTTACGGTGGTGGTGCAGCCGGCCAGCAGCAGCTCCATACTCATCGGGCGGCCAACAATGTTCGACGCGCCAATCACCACGGCGTTCAGACCGAAAGTGTCGATGTTGTAACGCTCAAGTAGGGTGACGATCCCACGCGGCGTGCAGGGCCGCAGGCGCGGTGCACGCTGACACAGACGTCCGACATTGTAAGGGTGAAAGCCGTCTACGTCTTTATCGGGTGCAATACGCTCGAGCACTTTAACGTTGTCGATGCCCGCGGGCAGTGGCAGCTGTACCAGAATGCCATCGATTGCGCTGTCGGCATTAAGCTTATCAATCAGCCCCAGCAGCTCGGCTTCGCTGGTGGTTTCCGGCAAATCGTAAGAGCGGGAGATAAAACCTACCTCCTCGCACGCTTTGCGTTTACTGCCGACATAAATTTGTGAGGCCGGGTTGCTGCCAACCAAAACGACGGCCAGACCGGGCGCGCGAAAACCGGCGGCAACGCGGGCACGAACTTTTTCAGCAACCTCAGAGCGCACCTGCTGCGCAATCGTTTTACCATCAATAATTTTTGCTGCCATCAGAGAGAAGATCCATCTGTTAAATTGCCTAAAGGGGATGCGCGCTATTCTGTCAGAAGCACGCCGCGCTGTCAGTTACCGTTTGCGGATTTCACTTGCCAGCCTGGACGAGGCGAAAAGTTCTGATCATCAATTAACAAAAAAGAAACAACTCATCACCCCTAAGAAACGTAAGGTTAAGCCTGCGTCTATGCGGTATTCGCCGCTATTTCATAAGCCTCCAATAAAATATGGCAGGGCTATTTCTTAGCTCTTCTTAAGAAACCACTTAGGGGAAATGCAGCATTTGTGTCTATTTTAAAATTTGCGACAGGGATAATTTAATAGAGCAGCAAGTAATAATGATAATTACATAACTTTAATTCGTTTTGCTTGACCAGGGGGGCATACGAATGAGGAGTACTTCGTAATATTTTCACGGAAGAGAATATCTTTCGGGCAGTTAATGCCTTCAGTCATCGGCGAAATTCAACAGGATGATGAAGATCGCCAGAAGAATTATAAGGATATGATATGAACACCAGACCCATAGTTATTTCGCTTGCAGTTAGCATGATGCTGTTATCCGGTGTAGCGCAGGCCCGCGGGCCAGTCATTATTCCGGGTGGTAATATTCATTTTGAAGGTGAAATGGTACAGCTTGCCTGCGCGATTAGCGTGCAGTCAAACTCCCAGACCGTTGCCATGGGCCAATATCATACGACCTTGTTTAGCAATGTCGGTGATACGACGCCTCTGGTGCCGTTTACACTCACGGTAAATGACTGCGATCGCAGCGTTGCCACGCAGGCGTCTGTCGCTTTCGCAGGAAAGGCTGATGATGTCGATCCGACGTTGTTAGCGCTTACTGCGGGCGACAGCGGCGCCAGCGCGAAAGGGGTGGCTATTGAGATCCTCGACAGTAATTCCCAAAAGCTGAAACCCGACGGTGTAACTTACTCTGTTGCGCAAAACCTGGCGACCGGAAGCAATACGTTGCGTTTCGCCGCCCGCTATAAAGCAACCTCGGCAGAAGTAACGCCGGGTTCGGCCAATGCTGACACGATGTTTATTATGAAGTACGAATAAGGAATGGGGGACAGGAGGCTACACTCTCAGGGATGAGTTCTTGTGGACATCTGTTTATTTTGTCTTGAATATTCTTATTACAAGAAAGTTGACCATGCAGAATTTATTACGAATGGGTATTGCGGCTATATTTATTATTTCCAGTGCCGTAAATGCGGAAGGTGGGATTTCTTTAGGTGCCACGCGTGTTATATATCCGGCCGAGGCGAAACAGACTTCTCTCGCGGTGAATAATAGTGACAAGAAATCCCGTTTTTTAATTAATTCATGGGTTGAAAATGAGCAGGGGCAGAGAGTAAAAACATTTGCTGTTACCCCGCCATTATTCGTTAGTGAACCGAACAGTGAAAATACGTTACGAATTATTTATGTCGGCCCACCGCTGCCCGGCGACCGGGAGTCGCTGTTCTGGCTCAATGTCAAAGCGATCCCCTCGGTGGATAAGGAGAGCATGGCGGGCAAAAACGTACTGCATCTGGCGATTTTGTCCCGCATTAAGCTCTTTGTGCGCCCCTCAATGCTCGTCGATTCGGCAAGCGATGCCCCGGCGGCACTGAGCTTTGCGCGCGAAGGGAACGCGCTGAAGATCACCAATAATTCGCCCTACTATCTTTCGCTGGTGAATGTGCATATCAACCAGCGGAAGTTAAACAACGTCATGGTTGCGCCAAAAAATAGTACGCAGGTGGCGTTGCCGTCCGATGCCCCGGGCGATCTCACTTTTCAGACAGTCAATGACTACGGTGCCGTGACGGCAGTAAGAACGGTTAGCCTGCGTTAGACGGGCGAGTGGTAAACATTTATGACCATAAAATATCCTCCGCGCCGGTTCGCGCTCCCCATGCTGGCCGCGCTATGCCCGCTGGATCTCTATGCTGAACGCTACTTCAATCCGGCTTTCTTATCTGACGATCCCGGCTCGGTCGCTGATTTATCGCTGCTGGAAAAAGGGTTTCAGCGCCCGGGCAGTTACCGCGTCGATATCTGGCGCAACGATGAATTTATTACCACACAGGATATCCGCTTTGAGCGTGAGGCAAACAGCGCTGCTGGTGAAGCATCGGGCGGGTTAACGCCCTGTTTCTCAGAAGCGCTATTAGCGCGCCTTGGCGTCAATATGGCTGCACTCCCTGCGGTGAAGCTCCAGCGGGATCGCGACTGTATTGACATAAGCCAGGCTATCCCCGGGGCACAAACTGCCTTTACCTTTTCAACTATGCGGCTCGATATCGGCCTGCCGCAGGCCTCAATGCATCTTCACGCCCGCGACTACATCCCGCCGGAATCATGGGATGAAGGCATTCCCGCCGCGTTGTTAAATTACAGCTTTAGCGGTAACCACGGCACGCAGCGCGACAGCTATTTTGTGGCTCTGCAGAGCGGGCTAAATTATGGTCCCTGGCGGCTGCGTAACAGTGGGGCGTTGCGCAACGCAGGCACCGGCAACCGACGCTGGGAAAGCATTGCCAGCTGGCTACAGCGGACGGTTGTACCGCTGAAAAGCGAGCTGGTGATGGGGGACAGTAATACGCAGAATGCACTGTTTGATAGCATTGGTTTTCGCGGCCTGCGCCTCTTTTCAGCGGACGCTATGTACCCCGATAGCCAGCAGGGCTATGCGCCCACCGTGCGCGGCATCGCGCGAACGCCGGCGAGACTCACCATTCGCCAGAATGGCTATGTCATCTATCAAAGCACGGTTGCCGCCGGGCCTTTTACCATCACCGATCTCAATCCGACCTCCTCCAGCGGCGATCTTGACGTTGTGCTGGAGGAGAAAGATGGCAGCGAACAGCGTTATAGCGTCCCCTATTCGACGCTGCCGCTGCTACAGCGTGAAGGACGTATCAAATATGATGTGGTCGCCGGGCGTTATCGCAGCGGCAACCGTCAGTACGCTTCGCCCTTTTTTACCCAGGGAACGATGGTGGCGGGGCTGGCAAATGGCTATACCCTGTACGGTGGCACGCAGCTTGCCAGCGATTACACGGCGTTTGCCAGCGGTGCAGGCGTGAATCTGGGCAATCTGGGAGCGCTCTCACTCGATCTTACCCATGCGCGCAGCCGCCTTGCCAACGCTCGCAAAGAGCAGGGCGAGTCGCTGCGCTTTATGTATGCCAACTCCCTCAATCAACTCGGCACACACTTTCAGTTTCTGGCATGGCGCTACTCGACGCGCGGTTTTCACACGCTGGACGAGGTGGCGTATCCGGCCAGCGAAAACGCGGTCGGTGAAGTCAAACCATCAGGAGAGGGAAGCGCGAACAAAAAGCGGCGCTTGCAGGCCAATGTCACGCATAGCTTGACCGATTATGGATCGCTCTATATCTCCGGCATGCAGCAAACCTATTGGGATAAATCGCGTAGCCGACGCTGGTTGCAGCTTGGCTATGCCGATGGCTGGCGAGGGATGAGCTACGCCCTGTCGTGGTCGTGGAGCTACGCTTCCGGCGACAGGCGGGCGGAACGTATCGCAGCGCTCAATATCTCTGTTCCCTTTAGCGCCCTCGGATTGGGGGCGGGCGGCAGTGCGGCGCAAAACGTCTACGCCAGCGCCAACTTCAACCGCAGCAGCAGCGGGCAGTCCAGCTGGCAGACCGGCATTGGCGGGACACTGCTGGAGGACGGCAACCTCAGCTACAACCTCAATCAGGGGAGCAGTAATTCCCGCGGCTATAACGGCAGTGCCAATGCTCACTGGCAGGCGGCATGGGGCAGGCTTAATCTCGGCTACAACTACGATAAACAGCAGCGCGACTATAACTGGCAATTCGGTGGCGGCGCGGTAGCCCATGCCGATGGCCTCACGTTTGCCCAGCCGCTTGGCGATACCAATGTGCTGATAAAAGCGCCGGGCGCGCAGGGGGTACGTATTGAAAATCAGCCGGCAATTACTACCGACTGGCGCGGTTACGCTGTGGTGCCGTATGCCACCGTCTATCGCCAAAATCGCATTGCGCTTGATACGGCGACGCTCAGCGATCATACCGATATTGAGAATAATGTCGGCAGCGTCGTCCCCACCGAGGGCGCGTTGGTGCGCGCCAGTTTCACGACCCGTATTGGCGTGCGTGCGCTGCTTACCGTGATGCGCGGAGACCGCGCGGTTCCCTTTGGCTCGCTGGTCACTGAACGCGGCAGCGGCGTCAGCAGCATGGTGGGCGAGGAGGGACAGATCTTTTTAAGCGGATTACCGCTGCGTGGAGAGTTACTGGTGCAGTGGGGGGAGCGCGATCACGAACGCTGTTTCGCCCCGTATACCTTGCCAGAAGCCAGCCTGCAGCAGCCCATCACCCTCGCCAGTGCACACTGTGTCAGTAAAGGATAACGCGATGCGACCGATTTTTGCCGGCGTGTTATGGCTTGCGGCAACGCAGGCCTTTGCCGCCAGTTGTTACAACGCCAATGGTACACCAACCGATATTACATATGATTTGTCGAACAGCTTCGATGGCAGCAGTAACCGGCTCAATAAAGTGGTTACGCGATCGGAGAAATCAGCGTGGATCGGCGTACGGGCAATCTGCCCGGCGGGAACCCAACAAACGCATACCTACCGCAGTTACGTAACGCGTTTCCCGGTGGAATTTACTGCGCACGGTTACCACTATCTACAAATTTCCCCGCATTTGCAGGCGGCGATGCGCATCCGCGACAGCTTTGCCGGTGAATTTTATCCGCCGGGTAACTATATCCGCATGGGGCAGGAGGAGGATGTGGCGAAGCAGCGGCCATTCGGCGTGATGGACTCGCAGCTGCTGCTCAAGCTGCGGGTGACCGAGCGCTTTATGAACCAGGTAACTATCCCGCAGCAGACCCTCTTTACCGTTTACGTCACCACCGGGGTAAACGATCCGCTGATCACGCCGGTCTATACCATCAGCCTCGGCGGGGTGGTGGAAGTGCCGCAGCGCTGCGAGGTGAATGCCGGGCAGGTGGTGGAGTTTGATTTTGGTGATATTCGCGCCGCACTGTTTAGCGAGGCCGGAGCGGGGAATCGCCCACGCGGTGTGACGCCGCAAAGTCAAACGGTGTCAATCAGCTGTACCAATGTTCACGCCCGGGCGTACATCTCGGTGCGGCTCGAAGCGGAAAAGTCGGATAACCACATTCTGCTCTCAGATAATCCGGATCTGGGCTTTGTGGTCGCCAATGAGATGGGCCAGCCCTTTACGCCCAATAATATTTTCAGTGTGATCCCACTTCAGCTCGATAAGAATGCTGCGGCACAGGTCGGTATTCGTGCCTGGCCCGTCAGCGTTACCGGCAAGAAACCGGCAGAGGGGCCCTTCAGCGCCCGCGGATTTTTACGCGTGGAATATAATTAAGGAGCCGTAATGCCCCGGTTTTTACACTTTTTCTTGCTGCTCGGCTACGGGATCAATGTTGCCGCTGCGCAAAGCAACATTGAACTGCGCGCGAGGGTTATTCACGCCGGTTGTGCGGTGGAAAGCAGCGATAACCACAAAACCGTTTCGTTAGGACGCTGGCCGGTCAGGAAGTTGCAGATGGCAGGGAGTATCACCACCCCGGTCGCCTTTTCGTTGAAACTGAAGGGGTGCCCGCCGGGAAGTGTTTCGATAACCTTTTCGGGAAAAGCCGCCAGTAATCCTGCATGGCTGGCGCTCAGCGACGATAAGATGGCGCATCAGGTGGCGATCCAACTGCGCGACCACGATCTGTCGCCTTTAGATCTTGAGGCTCCCAGCCAGGCAATTAGCGTGGATTATAATGGCAATTCGCT
Source organism: Kosakonia sp. CFBP8986 (assembly GCF_034044935.1). NCBI lineage: Bacteria > Pseudomonadati > Pseudomonadota > Gammaproteobacteria > Enterobacterales > Enterobacteriaceae > Kosakonia > Kosakonia sp. CFBP8986. The sequence continues at coordinate 337,746 of NZ_JAXCXB010000006.1, forward strand.
TTTGCAGTTCTTTGCCAATTACATTGCGCTGGTGAATAACCCTACGCCTGGCATTGCTAAATCAGATGCTATGTTTACCATTAATTATTATTAAGCTTTCTTTTAACGCGAGCGTTTATAAAAGGCCGCACCTGTTGCGGCCTTTTTTATAAGAGTTCGTGGGCCTTGGCATAATCAATCAGCTCAACGATGGTATGAACGCCTAGTTTAGAGAAGATATTTGATTTATGGGCGCTGATGGTTTTGTTGCTGAGAATCAATTGTTCCGCAATCTCTTTGTTCGAGAAACCGTTAGCCAGGTAGCGTAATACCGTGACTTCGCGATTAGAGAGCGGCATATCCCGCGTTTCCCCTTTACGTTTGCCGGGGTGATTAATGTAATTGAGCGTTTCGGAAGGAAAGAAAGAGTATCCGGCAAGAATCATCTTTACCGCATTATAAATATCGTTGAGATCTTTTCTTTTACTGACGAAACCATTCGCGCCTGCGCGGATTGCACGTGCGGCATAAAACGACTCTGATTTTGAAGAGAGAAAAAGCACGTTGACGTCTTCGCGTACTGCTTTGATTTTTCTCAATAAAGTAAAGCCATCAGTCTTCGGTAATTCAATATCCAGAATAACCAGATCAACTTTATTAGCGCGAATAAAATCAAGCGCGCTGCGGCTGTCATCTGTTTTCAGAACGACTTTTACATTCTGGCTTTTCTGTAACAGAACTTCTATCGACATCCTGACGATAGGATGTTCATCCATAATAATGACGGAAGCCGGTTTCATCTTTTTTAGCCTCTGATTGTTTTTTATGCCTCGTCTACGCAGGTGTGCCACAGACGTTAAGAAGAGTAATTGCCGTTGACGTTTTCTGTGACGAAGATAATTTTCATGGGAAAACCGGTAGCATCCTGGTGTCTGCCAGACTATTTCCCCTCGCAGACTGCGAAGGGGAGAAATAATCTATTCCGTATTAACGCAAGAGAAATGGCGTGCGAGTTAATGCGCTAGATCAATTATACCTGGTAAATATGTATGGAGAGGTCTTATGAGTTAGCGTGAGTTATTTGCCGACAGGAAATCCTGAAGAATAAAAGCGCATAAAAGATATTTGAATCTATCTGTTATCAATTTTTCTTGTTTTAGTGAATTATCATTTTTACGGCGAGCAAAACAAAATAACAAACTGATTGTTTTCAGCGTGTTAAGAAGATGAATGGCACATTATTCGCAGCCTGAGTGGGCAAAGCAGTGTGGAGAGCGGATACCAGAGAAAGACAGGCGCTCTCTCTGGTTCCAGGATTTGTTTGAATTGTTATTGTCTTGTGAAAAAAGAACTGCCGAGCTGTACGTTCTTCTCCCTTTTAACCCCGAGGGCAAGATGAGGAGTGGTTTTATTCATAGCGTCTGGTGATGCCTGTTAAGGGTCAGACGATGCAGGAGATGAATAAGACTTTGTCGATCGGGAAGGCCAAGCAGCTTAAGTTGGGTATTGAGTCGGTAAACAACGCGGTGATAGGGAAGGTTGAGTTGTCGTGCGATGCGTTTCATGGTTAATCCTCGCGCCAGTGAAGAGAGAATTTTCCACTCTGTGGCCGGAAAGAGCGGAGCGTGAATACTTCTTTCAGGGGGCACCAACAGCGCCTGGCGGAACGGAACAACGGAGAGATCGCGGGCAATAACATGAAACGGGCCCGCTGCGCGCAGAAAGCTCATTTGCGCCGGATCGTCTTTTGACGTTAAGAGATAGATGTGCAGACCGCGATTACATAAATTGGGCTGCCGCAGGGTTTCAAGCGCCTCCAGCCGGGAGGTGGTCAGAGTCTCCATATCGACAATTAAGTGCGACAGATAGGGTTCGCAAAGCTGATGATTTGCCATCTCAAGCGATGGAAAGACCGCATTGCGTTTACCGGAGAAGAGGCAGCTGCGCCAGGCATAGCTCAGATAGTGATCGGTAGAGATTAGCGTCTGGCTAATCATATATTCCGGCAGTGCGAAATTGAGTTGCTGAACCAGTTGTTCCAGCGTATCGAAAAGGGGAGGCGTTGCGCCCCGGTAAGGTAGAACCCGATGTGTCGGTTTATCGCTGCGATGTTTTTCTCTACGGATACGTTTTCGCATTTTTCCCTCGCCAACGTATTTTATTATTCGGCTAAAACGCCCTGTCCATTGAGGCTTTGTCAGCAGCAAACCCACGCTGCATGTCCTGTTTTATGCCCTGTTAAGAGCAACATTTTTACAATCTGATTCATGCAGAAACAGGTACAGATACTTAAAGCCATCTGCGACATTTCCCAATAAGTGGGGCAGGGTTAAGGCGGGGACGTAGGCGTAACGCTGCATAAACTGGCGGATTGCCGGGAAAACGCGCAGGCGCGTTCACTTCGCAGGCAACCCGCCTAAAATACATTGACTCACCTGGTGCTCACCGTATAATTCCAGGCGTTTCCACCGTAAAGGCGGTGACATTCGCGCAATGCGCCCTTAGCTCAGCTGGATAGAGCAACGGCCTTCTAAGCCGTAGGTCACAGGTTCGAACCCTGTAGGGCGTACCATTTTCCCGCCGATCCCGGCATCGCGTACTCCTCTCCCCATCGCTTTTTCTGCACATTGCACAGCCGCAAAAAAAATTTTTTTACCCACTCTTGAAAAACGTGCCGATGGCATTATTTTTATTAGCGGACAAGCAAGGCTTGCCTTTAACTTGAGCTTTTGAATTCATTATTCAGGAGGTTAACTTATGGCACTCAGAACCTTGTCAGCACTCCCTGGCTTTTCAGATTCGCTTTTTGCCGATCGTTTTAACCGTATTGATTCGCTTTTTAGCCAGCTCACCGGCAACACGCCTGTGGCGGCGACGCCTGCCTACGATCTGAAAAAAGTCGATGCCAACAACTACCTGTTGCATGTCAGCGTGCCTGGCTGGAAGGAGGAGGAGCTGGAAATCGAGACGGTAGGCGGCAACCTGCATATTTCCGGTAAGCGCAGTGAAGAGGCTTCCGAGGAAGAGCAGGGGTGGATCTATAAAGGCATACGGCGCGCGGATTTCCGCCTGAGCTTCTCGCTGCCCGATCATGCCAAAGTGAGCAACGCGAAATTAGAGAGCGGCATTCTGGAGGTCTCCATTTATCAGGAGATCCCCGAGAGTGAAAAACCACGCAAAATCGCTATTGAGAATAGTCAGAAGGTGATTGAGCACCAGGCATAATTGTGACGTTTTTAATCACATGCTAAGGCCCGCCCATGCGGGCCTTATCTCTATCACCGAAGGTGATAGCACACTCAGCTTGTTGCCTGAGCGAGAGCGTTTTTATCTTGATGGAAAATTTTGCTGCAGTGCGGGCACATTAACATTGCCCCTTTCTGGACGCGGGAGAAACTGTGTTCGGAATGTTGTGAGCAGTGAGGGCAGGAACATTTTACGAGGTAGTTACGGCGGCTTTTGGCATCTTTGCGTTGTGACATAGATTTTTTCCTGATGAATGGCCGGCAACCATACACGATTCTGCTGCGCATAGCTCGATATCATTATCTTAACTAATAACTTAGCCGCTCAGGCACCTCCAGGATAAATCCCAATATTAAGCGAGGTTTTTAATATAACGCTATGATTTGAATAGCTATCATCATTAACCCCTATTAACCCTGATACTGTTTCTGCGCCGCTCTTCCCGAGCGGCTTTTTTTTTACCCCTTTAATCGGCAGGCGGCATTTTTATTCACATCTTAAAGGGATGTGATTGCATCCTGCTGCACCTGATGGTGTTATATCCGACCACTGGAAATGAAAACTGAGGAGCAAACAGTGTTAGAAGGATATTTTGATCTGGATGGCGCGACCGGTAATGACGCGCTGGAAAACAGAAAACGGTTACTGGCCGTACAGGCAGCACTGGAAATTTCGAAGGCGGCTGTCTCTGCAACAACGGCAAATTCCGGTATTCGCAGCCAGATGGATTTACGTAATGTCTCGCAGGAAGTCGCTACGCTTGCCGATGCGATTCAGGATGCGTTAGAAGCAGATTAACGCTTTAGCCCCGCATTGATGAAGCAGCCCGAATGGGCGTCTTCATCAATTTATCGTTATTTTCCTCTCCCCGTCATCCTTGATTATCATCACATTTCCCGTTTTGAGCGCTTGAGCCAGATAATGGGATTCGTTATAAAAGTCCACCCGGATCGTCATCGATAAACCGAGCGAAACCTGATCCCCTTAATACCTGCCAGGCGTTAAGGGAATCAGGTTTTTTTTCGCCTGTCGTTCGACGTTTCGCGTCGAGGCGCTATGACAACAAGGAGAGAGAAGCGATGAAAATGGTATTTCCCGACGGGTTTTTATGGGGGGGAGCGGTCGCCGCCAACCAGATCGAGGGGGCATGGAATCAGGGGGGGAAAGGTGTCTCAACCGCCGATCTGCAACCTCGGGGAATCGATGGCGAAATTGCAGTGCGCCCGGGCACAAACGGCAACCTCAAAGATATCGCCATCGATTTTTACCACCGTTACCCGCAGGACATAAAACTCTTCGCTGAAATGGGATTTACCATCCTGCGCACCTCGATTGCCTGGGCGCGAATATACCCGAACGGTGATGAAACGGAGCCGAACGAAGAGGGGCTGGCGTTCTACGATCGGCTTTTCGATGAGATGGCGCAGTATGGTATTCAGCCGCTCATCACCCTTTCACATTATGAAATGCCCTTTGGTCTGGTGAAAAAATATGACGGCTGGAGCAGCCGGCAGGTTATCGATCTTTTTGAACGTTACGCCCGCACGGTGTTTACCCGTTATCGTCATAAAGTGAAATATTGGCTCACCTTTAACGAGATCAATATGGCGCTGCACGCCCCTTTTACCGGCGCAGGTTTGATGGGAGAGCGCAGCAAACAGGAGATTTATCAGGCGCTTCATCATCAGCTGGTCGCCAGTGCGCGGGCCGTCAAAGCCTGTCATGACATTATCGAGGAGGCGAAGATTGGCTGCATGCTGTTGGGGGCGGTGCGCTACCCGATCAGCTGTAAACCAGAGGATCTTTTGCAAGCGCAGCAGGAGAACCGCGAGTGGCTTTTCTTCGGCGATGTTCAGGCGCGGGGAGAGTACCCGGCGTGGATTGCGCGCTATTTTCGTGAAAATGGCATTACGCTGCGTGTGACACCGCAGGACAGGGAAGATCTCAAAGAGACCGTCGATTTTATCTCCTTCAGCTATTACATGAGCAGCTGCGCCGCGGCCAGGCCCGATCTCTATCAACGCGGTCACGGCACGCTCCTCAAAATGATCCCCAACCCCTTTCTCTCTGCGTCGGAGTGGGGGTGGCAGATCGACCCTAAGGGTCTGCGTTTTCTGCTCAACGAACTTTACGATCGCTACCGCAAACCGCTCTTTATCGTGGAGAACGGCATTGGGGCGAAAGATGTGCCGGAGCTGAATGGCTCAATTGAGGATGACTATCGCATTCACTATCTTCATGCCCACCTGCTGGAAGTTCGCGAGGCGATTGAAGATGGCGTTGAACTGCTTGGTTACACCTGTTGGGGGCCGATAGATCTGGTCAGCGCCGGAACGGGGCAGATGTCAAAACGCTACGGCTTTATCTACGTCGATCGCGATGATGGCGGTAACGGCAGCCTGAGGCGTCAGCGCAAGAAGAGCTTTTACTGGTATCGCGATGTGATCCACAGCAACGGCGCCACGCTGAGTGAGCCGATTTAATCCATAACCCTTATTACGCTACAAACGGTCATCGCTGCATGCGATGGCCCTTTTGCTCACTCGTCAACGGACAGCGGCGACAAACGACGTTTCAGGTTGTTTGATAAAACGGAAGAAGAAGAATGAATAGCACGGTTCTGGCAGACAATATTCTGCGGATGGTGGGGGGCGAAAGTAACGTCGTAACGGTAATCCATTGCGCGACGCGCTTACGATTCACCGTTATCGATAATCGCAAAGTGAAACTGGCGGAGCTGAGGGCGCTGGATGGCGTGCTCACCGTCGTGTGTGAGGGCGATCGATTACAGGTCGTGATTGGCAATCGCGTAGCAAAAGTGTTCCACGCCCTGAGCGTGCGTTGTGGTTTAATCAGCACCGAAAAAAAGCGCGGGCAGCATGAAAGGGCGGGCTGCGCGCAACTGATGAGATGGAGCGATGGTCTGGCCGATATAACGATGCCGCTTCTGGGTGTCATGATGGCCGCTGGGATCCTGAAAGGCATTCTTATTATGTGTGTCGATGCCGGATGGTTGAACCCTGGCAGACAACGCGCCGCGACCCTGTTTGCCATTGCCGAAAGTCCTTTTAACTTTCTGCCGCTATTTCTCGCTATCCTCTGCGCGCGTAAATTTAAAGCCAATCTCTTTATTGCCGTCGCGATGGCGGGCGCTTCTCTTTCGCCGCTGGGCATGGGGATTTCGGCAGGCGGGCAGCAAGAGGCTTTTTCAGGGCTACCGTTCAGGTTGATGAATAGTAGCGGTGCGGTGATCCCGGTTATTGTCGGCGTCTGGTTAATATCGCGCATTGAGCAGGTCATCGAACGCTATGTTGACGCGGCAAAACGCGCGATAGTGACGCCCTGTTTCCTGCTGCTGATTATTGTGCCCTTAATCGTACTGCTCCTCTTTCCTGTGGGAGTGAGCATAAGCCAGGCAATTAGCGCGCTATTTAGCGCGCTTTATAACTTCAGCCCCATTTTTACCTGCGCGCTAATGGCGGCCGCCTGGCCGCTGCTGCTGATGTTAGGTCTTCACCAGGCCTTTATTGTGCTTTTTATTAATGATATTTCGGTGATGGGGCAGAGTTTTTTGCTGGCGGCGTGCGGCCCGGCAATATTTGCCTGCTCTGCTATGTTGCTGGCGGTCAATCTGCGTAGCCGTAACAGTAAATTGAAAGCGTTGACCCGTAGCGCAATTATTCCTTCGCTTTTCGGTCTCAGCGAACCGGCTATTTATGGCGTAACGTTAAAACGTAAGAAAATGTTTTTATGCGTGCTGGTGGTGGCGGCTTTTGGCGGCGCAATGGTTGGCTACGGCAAAAATTCCGCTATCGCCATGGCAATGCCTGGGCTGCTGACAATCCCGGTTTTTTATGGCGAAGGCTTTATCACGTATATTCTTGCGTGCAGTCTCGCATTTGTAGGCAGCCTGGGATTAATCCTGCTGACAGGGATTGAGGAGAGTTCGCTACCGGTGAACTGGGGCGAATCCCCGGACCGCGAAAATATAGCAGTAAGGCGTCCTCCACCTGCCGCGAAACCGGTTTCTGATATTACAGAGCAAATTATCGCCCCGGTTTCAGGTGAAGTGATCTCACTTGCCCAGGTCAATGATGGGGTCTTTTCTACTGGCAGCGTTGGGCCGGGTTTCGCAATTATTCCCGATGAAGGACGCGTTTATTCACCGGTAGATGGTTATATCGCCAGCACATATGCCAGCAGGCATGCAATACGCATCTGCTCGGACGCCGGGGCAGAGATCCTGATTCACGTCGGGATTAATACCGTACAGCTGGCGGGGAAATATTTTTGCGTCGAGGTACAAACGGGAGAGGTAGTAAAACAGGGACAACTATTAATGACATTCGACCTGCTGGCTATTGCCGCTGAGGGTTATGACACGGTAACCCCCATCATCATCACCAATAGCGAAGCCTGGCGCTCATTAGGTGCCAGCGAAAAACCGCGCTCGCGTAGCGGTGAGCGAAGCTCTGCATTATCGATATAACGTTTTGACGGCAGGGATAGCGGGAGAGCTACACAGGCGGTATTTATCACAACCCTGATAAAAACAGGCGTGAAGCCGTATTTGCAAAGGAAATGAGGGCGTTGCAGAGCAGATAAAAAAGAGGGCGATATTATTATCGCCCTGCCTTTTAGATGGAGAAGTCTTCCAGCTTTTTGCCTTCTTCCAGCGCCTTAGCGATGACTTTCGGCGTACGGCCCTGGCCGGTCCAGCTTTTTTCAGTACCGTCTTCGTCAATATACTTATATTTAGCAGGACGCGGTGCGCGAACAGATTTGGTTTTAGTCGCCTGACCTTTCAAAGAGGATAAAAGTTCGGTTGGGTCGATACCTTCATCCAGCAACTTCTGACGGAATGCCGCCAGTTTAGCTTCTTTCTCTTCCTGCTCTTTACGTAAAGAAGATTCTTCTTCGCGGCGTTCTTCTACAACCACGGACAATTTTTCAAGCATTTCTTCCAGCGTTTCGAGCGTAACTTCACGCGCCTGTACTCGCAGGGTGCGAATGTTATTTAACGATTTAAGTGCTTCTGACATGATGTCACTCCGTGTGCGGGTAAATGAAAATCGATCGGAATTAATTTTTAGTGATAAAGAGATAAAAATCAACTTAGGATTATGTGTTTTATCAAATAGCGTGAGGAAATTGCAACCCTTGATGTTAGGTAGCTCTGTTGCACTAAGAAATTTAGTAAGATCGCAGCCTGATAAAGGCAGGGTCATTTAAGGGTTATTTTTAACTTAAGCCCTGGTTGAAGCTTAAGCAGTATTAAGAAAATAGCTTATAGGTTAGAAGGACAGCGATTTCAGCGGCACTGTAGGATTACTTAAACATTGTGCGTGCGCTTTGTTCAACGACGTCGCAATAAGCGACAGAAAGTTTCACTTATATCCGCCGTAACTGAGAATATTCTCACTTAGCGGCAAAATCCCACTTTCAGATCTTTCTCCGCTGAGAAACGGCCCAGGTTAATGCGCAATAGTCAGCACTAATACTTCACGCTGCCAGACTGGTGTTATTTGCTCGCCGCCGTTTAATCACCATTGCAATAAAGATCGCTATATGATTGCACCGATGCTGAAAAAATTTCAGGTGATCTTCTGCCTTGCGCTGGCGGTTAAAAAATGACTCGCGGCAATAATAACTCTCTCTGCGGCAGGATAACGTCCTCCTGCGCATCGCGATATATGTGCTTTTATCGCAAAATTGGAAAATTATTTTCAACTTAGCTTTCATAACGTTAACCAGACCATTGATTGCCTGAATATCGTTCAGCCTGCCGCTAACGGCACATCCCGCCAAAGACAAGCTATGGTAATTGGCTGACAGTTTCTTCTCTTTACTGCGCGCAAATGCTTGCAGTTGTGCAGTAAACGAAGCCGGAAAAGGATGAGATATGAGCAAATTATTTTCAGAAGTGACGCTTGGGCGTGTGACGCTCGATAACCGTATTGTGATCGCACCGATGTGTCAGTATTCGGCTGACGAAGGTAAAGCGACCGCCTGGCATCGCATTCATCTCGGCAACCTGGCGCTCTCGGGAGCCGGTCTGCTGATTATTGAAGCGACCGCCGTTGAGCCGGAAGGGCGCATTTCGCCTGAGGATCTCGGGTTGTGGGACGATGCCACCGAAGAGGCGCTGCGCGTGGTGCTGGACGATATTCGCCGCTATTCGCCGATCAAAATCGGTATCCAGCTCGGTCACGCCGGGCGTAAAGCCTCTACCAGCGCGCCGTGGCTGGGGGGTAAGCAGCTTTCGCTGGACGAGGGCGGGTGGCAGACACTCTCCGCGTCTGCGCAGGCATATGACGAAACAGAACGCCCACCGCACGCGATGAGCAAAGCGGATCTGGCGCGCGTAAAGCAGCGTTTCGTCGACAGTGCGCTGCGCGCGGTGGAGCTTGGCATTGAGGTGATCGAGATCCATGCGGCGCATGGCTATTTGCTGCATCAATTCCTCTCTCCGCTCTCTAATGAACGCGACGATGAATATGGCGGCAGCCTTGAAAACCGCCTGCGTTACACCGTGGAAGTGTTCCGCGCGGTGCGCGAAGCGGTCCCGGCTTCCGTTGTGGTCGGGCTCCGCCTGTCGGCTACCGACTGGGTGGAGGGGGGCTGGGATATCGAGCAATCCGCAGCGCTCACCGCGCAGATTGAAGCGGCCGGCGGCGACTATGTGCACGTCTCCAGCGGCGGACTCTCTCCGTTACAGCAGATCAGCGTAAAAGCGGGTTACCAGGTGCCGTTTGCCAAAGCGCTGCGCGAAAGGACAAAGATGCCGGTTATCGCCGTAGGGCTGATCACCGAAGCAGAGCAGGCGGAAGCGGTTCTGCAACAAGGCGAGGCGGATCTGGTGGCGCTGGCACGCGGCATGCTTTATGACCCGCGCTGGCCGTGGCACGCAGCCGCAAAACTGGGTGGTGCCGTTAATATTGCGCCGCAGTATCAGCGCGCGGAGCCGCACGGTGTGAAAGGTACGGTGAAATAGAAACAAACAGGCGAGTTTGCCACTGTGACAAACTCGCCTGTTGTGATTAATGGGCGTGGCTACACGCCTTTACTGATCAGTTCCGCGGCTTTGAGAAACACCTCTTCCTCAACGCCAATTCCCCGATCCCGCCCTTGCCGCTCAATTTCACGCACAATATTGTCCCGATTGAGAGGCTCGCGCGCCGCAACCAGGCCAATCACCGCTGCACCAATGGCTAATCCAATGAGTCCCGTGTGCTCATCATTGAACTTCATACCCTGTCCTCCCTTCTTGCCCCTCCCAAAAATAGCACAACCTGCTTCATTTGTAGCCAGCCTGCCAGCAAGGGGGAAAAGAGGACGTTTTTAACTGCTCGCGTTTACGGGACAGATTTAAAACAGCATCGCGTGCAGCAGCGTGCGCAGCAGAATACCCACAATCGCGCCCGCAAGCGCGAAGCGGAAGAGGCGTACAAAACGGCTGGCGATACCGAGAAAAATTCCGATCCCCGGCAGATCGAGGGTTTGCACCAGAAAGCCTGCCGAGGCGTTAATCTGCGCCGCTGTCAGCTGCCCGTGCTGTGCCATTTCGGATGCAACGCCAAAGTAAGCAGTACCGCCGGCCAGACACTTGGTCAGCGTCAGCAACACGTAGACCGTTGAGATGTGAAAGAAAGACATCAGCGGCGTCAGTAGCGACGTCAGCGCTTCCACCACGCCCGCTGCTTTTAATATGCCGACCACCGTCAGCGACAGCAGCAGCATCGGCAGTGAGCCAAGCGATAAGCGAATCGCATCCGCCCCCGCGCCGTTAATCACCGCAATCAGCCCGGCACGCGGCTTCTCCTGCGCAAGCTCGCCCTCTTCGTCACGCAGCGTGGCGCTGGAGAGCCTGCGCCCGGCAAGGTAGTAGGTAAACGACGAAGCCGCCAGCCCGCCAATCAGCGAAATGCCAATCGCTGCGCCCCAGTGCAGACCAAAGGGGGTGAGAGGGTAGAAGACATTGGCCTGGCCCATGGCAAAAACCATGGCCAGCGTGGCGGCGAGATGACGATCGGAGGTTCCGCGTCGCTCCATAATCGCCAGCGCGGCGAGCGGAGCAGCAAAGCTGACAAAGTTAAGCTGAATAAGGGCAAAAATGCCCATCCCGCTAATACCAAAAGGTTTGAGAGCCGGGGAGGTGAGGCGGACAATCGCGTCCAGTACGCCCTTCTCCTCGAGGTACTTCATAATGATGAGCATCACCACCATGATCGGCAGCAGGGTATAAAGGGCAACATCTACGGATACCCGACCCGCCGACATGATGATTTCGATGATATTCATTAACTGCTCCGGTGAACTTGCGTGCCCGGCATTCTACACCCGCAAAAAGGCGAGCAGGATCACAAATTAAAGTGGTTGAATGGCAAATGATGCGCTGTATTGAATAACGCAGCCGGGAGACCTCTTAATATTAAACGCCCGGTGTAGCGTAGCCGCCCACAATAAACCAGGTCAGAAATGCCACGGCGACAATAAATACCAGCACGGGAAACGCGATACCAATTCTCATAAAGCCTCATTCAGTTTTGCCAGCAGGGGGAGTGGAGGGCGCCGCATCGCCTGCGGCGGCACAACGTTAGCATAATTGGCCGGATAAGGCGGATAAAAATAGGGGGCTTCGTCAGCCATTAACGCGTTACGCCCGCATGTGAGGCGTGTTCACCGGCGGCAAAAAAGGTCTGGCGGCAGTAGAGTTGCAGCACTTTCTCTTCGGGGATCAGGTAGCCTTTACCCTCGACGCGCAGAATAAAATCCTCAGGCAGATCAAACGCTGCCAGTTTACGCTTCAGGTTATTCATCACCTGCCACAGCCGCTGGCTGGAGCAGCTCAGGCCATTGTTTTCCCACACCTGCGTTTGCAGCGTTCTGTCTGCCACCACACGACCGACGGCGTGCGTCAGCAGAAAGTGAAGCAGGTTTGCCATGGTAGTGCGTAAATAGTCAGCCTTACCCGGCGAAGCGTAGTTAATCAGGCGTTTTTTAAACGGCAGATATTCCACCTCATGATCGTTGCCGAGGCGGTAGCCATATACCGAGAGTGATTCCATCGTGTTCGTCCAAAGGGATGCGTTCTGCTAATTACATCGGCCTTTTGACGCAGAAACTAAAATTAGCGGCGGGTTGAGGGGATTGCCTGCGTCCATTCGGTCGCGGTTTTGACCAGCTCCGCCACCGTGCCGCGATGAAAACCGAGGCGATGGCCCAGCGCGCTCACCTCTTCCCACTGATGGTTTTCATACAGCTCAATCAGGCGCAAATAGGGATAGAGCGGCCCTTTTTGCGCTTTCAGCGCCATCATCACATTGTCGGAAATATCAATCTGGCCAATCAGATCGGCCATCGGCATTTCAAAAATGCTGTCGAGTTGCGAAAAAAGACCGACGATAAAGGCATCATCCGCCGAGTGGCGCGTAATAGAGTGTGACGAGGCAAGCTCGCAGAATTTGGCGCGGATCAGGCTCTGCTGATAGATCTCGCCAATCTCCTCTTTATTTACCGAGGTCAGGCAGGAGACCAGCACGAAGCGGCGCAGCTCATTGGCACCGAGATAAAAAATAATATCTTTTAACGACTGGCTGCGGACGTTTTTAATTCCGCGCGCGTTAAAGACAATATTTTGCGCATAGCGCATCAGCTTGAAGGAGAGGGCGAGATCCTGTTTTAACAGCGCCTCGATGCGGGCAAAATCGGGCTTATCGGCATTCACCTCTTTCATTAGCCTGAGGGTGATTGCCTGGTTCTGGATCAGTTTATTCGCCGCATGGATCACCGGGCGGCTGAAGAAGTGGCCCTGAAAAAGGGTGCAGCCGAGGTTTTTGTAGCACTCATACTCCTGCTGGGTCTCCACCTTTTCGGCGAGAAACAGCGTGTCATGCAGTAAATGTGCTTTGCCCTGAATATAACCGCCGATCTCTTCCGGCGTATTATTGCGCACGTCGAATTTAATAATGTGAATAAAGGGCAGGAAGTCGTTCCATACATCACCGAGCGCAAAATCATCCAGCGCAATGCGAAAACCCTGCGCGGAGAGTTTTTTAATGCTTTCAAGCAGCAGCGGCGTGGGCTCGGCGGTTTCGAGGATCTCAACGATCACCCGATCTTTCGGCAGCGTTTCCGCCATTCCCTGTACCAGCAGTTCATAGGGGAAGTTGACGAAAATCGCACTGTACTCTTTTAACCGCCCCAGCGGTGCGCCAAGAAACTGTTCAACAATAATTTGCGCAGTGGCGTACTCCGGTGTGACGTCAGGAAACCGGTTGGTCATACTGTCCCTGAACAGCAACTCGTAGCCGACTGTGTTCATATTTGCATCAAAAATCGCCTGGCGGGCGACAAAAGAGAACATTCGATACTCCACTCACAGATGCCTGCAAATTATAGAAACGTCGGTGGCGCGCAAACCTGAACCGGGCGAACCTTTGCTATTTTTCCAGCGCCTGAAAGGCAAGCCTGGACGAAAACCGCAAAGACGCAAGTCGGATAGGGGAAAGGCGGTATCTTTTGTAGACTTCTGCAGAATTTAAGTCAAATTCCGCAGTGCAAAATAATATCTGCTGCTGCATTTTCAGGCAACTAAAGCAAAAAGTAAGCACACTTGCGGCGATCGTGCTGAGAGAGAGGCTTTAGCCGGGCCATCATTATTACGCCGGTAAACAGGTTGACGACTGAGTGAAAAAACGTCGTGACGCTCATCACACCAGGAGATGAACAGCAGCAAGAAAGTATGATCGATATCATATATTCACGTACAGGTATTATTTTCCTCTTGTTAGGAATTTTCCGATGGCTTATTGTGAATTCACCCCAGCAAAGAGCTAACACCACCTCAGAGTGAGTGCCGGAGATAAGCGCCGGGCGGGGTATAACAGTGTCAGATATTCAACATCCAGGTAATCAGTAATAAAAGGCCCCGCCAGCAATGACGGGGCCTTCTCTTTGTAGCCGCTCAGGCTCTCATCAGAAGTGAGTGTTGATGCCCATAAACCAGGTGCGTCCCGATTCGTTATAGGTCTCTGCGCCCGCGCCATACATATAGCCGGTAGTGCCGCCGGTGCTCTGGGCATTGCCCGCGCGCCAGTGGCGCTTATCAAACACGTTATCGACGCCGGCGGTCAGGCTGACGTTTTTGTTCACGTCCCAGGTGCCGCTGAGTCCCACAATGCTGTAGGGGCTCACTTCGTTCGTCGCTGAGCCGGTCACGCGCTGGCCTTTGTAGTCATACTTCTTCGGCTGCTGCTTGCCGTACCAGGTAAAGGTCGACTGCAGAGAAACATCCTGTGTCACCTGCCAGCTCAGCGTCGAGTTAAGCGTATAGGCCGGAATGATGGAGAGCCGCTCGCCGGTGGTTTTGTTCTTGCTTTGCAGCATATAGGTGAAGTTGTTGCTCCAGGCCACCGTTTCAGAAACCGGCACGTTCAGCGTACCCTCCAGCCCTTCAACCACCGCTTTCGGCACATTTTCCCACTGGTAGATATCGGTTTTGGTCGCGCCCGCCGCCGTTTGCGCCATCGGTGAGTAACCCGCTTCAATCTTATTGCGGTAATCGTTACGGAACCAGGTCACACCGGCCAGCCAGTCATCATGTTTGAACTCAAGACCAATCTCTTTATTGATACTGGTCTCCGCTTCCAAATCGTCATTACCCATCATGTAACAACCGACGCCGTTGCCGCTGGCGTAGCACCCCTGGCCCTTGCTGTAGAGAATGTAATTCGGGTTGGTCTGGTAGAGGCTCGGCGCTTTATACGCGCGGCCAATGCCCATTTTCAGGGTGAAATCATCGCCTAATCCCTGCGAGAGGTTCAGCGACGGGCTCCAGTTATCGCCAACAATGGTGTGATGATCGAAACGCAGCGCCGGGGTCAGCATGGTGCTGTCGGTCAGCTCCATATTGTCTTCGGCAAAAATAGAGTAGATATCGGCGCTAGAGTAGGGGCTGCGGTTGGTGCTGCTCAGCCCGCTAATCGCCCCGCCCTGGAAGGCCTGGGTATTGGAAGCGAGATCTTTCATCCGCTGCTGGTTCCATTCGGTACCCAGTGTCAGGGTCTGGTTAACCAGCAGATCCAGCGGCAGGTTCACCTCGTTGTGCAGCATCACATCGGAGAGGTCGATATCGGTGAATTTATTACTGTTGAAAAGCCCTTCCAGCCCGCCCGCCAGTCCTTCGCCCAGACGCGAGTTGCGCGTGTGCTCATACTGGATCCAGTTGCTGGTGGTGATCCCGTTATCCCAGCCGCCATTCCAGGTGACGGAGTAGTTCTGGCGATAGAGACGGTTGGTCTCTTTGCCGTAGTTCTCGCGCACGTAGTTATTGCTGCTGCTGTCGTTATTGGTGTTTTGTGTATCGCCCGCGTAGAGGTTGCCCTGGCGGCTGTAGCCCGCCTGGAACTCCAGCGACTGCATCGGCGCGAAATCCCAGCGCACCACACCATTAATATCTTTATTGATTGAGCCTTCGCGCCCGGCGGCAAGGGTATTGGCGTAAATCCCGGTGCGTTCAGACTGGTGATCGCGGTTGATATCCCACGCATCGGCCTGGGTTTTCGCCAGGTTGCCATAGAGGCGGAAGCTGACATCATCGCCCAGCGGGCCGCTGAGGCTAAAGTCGGTGCGTTTGGTGGCACCTTCCGCTTTATGCTCCGGCGCGTTGACGTAGGCGTTCCATGACCCATGCCACTCCTGGGCACTATCTTTTTTGGTGATAATATTCACCACACCGCCCGCCGCGCCGTTACCGTAACGCACGGCCGCCGGGCCGCGGATCACTTCGATGCGCTCAATCATCTCTGCCGGCACCCAACTGGTGTCGCCGCGGCTGTCGCGCTCGCCGCGCCAGCCTAAGCGCACCGAGTTACGGCTGGTGACCGGTTTGCCATCGACCAGGATCAGGGTGTTTTCCGGGCCCATACCGCGAATGTCGATCTGGCGGTTGTTGCCCCGCTGGCCGCTGGTGGCGTTGCCGGTTAAGTTAACGCCCGGCATCTTGCGGATAATCTCCGACACATCACGGGCTGGCGGGTTCTTACGAATTTGATCGGCGGTGATGGTCGACACGCCGGGCGCCTGGAGGTTTTGCTGTGCCGCTGTGACGACGATAGTGTCCGCGCTGCTGGCGTCGCTGCTCTTCTCATCCGCCGCCATCACGGGCATTGCCGCGCCGTAGATCCCGAGGTTGACCAGCAAGGTCAGGGATTTCATCTTCTTATTCATTATGTTACCTGCGTTCCTTTGCCGTATCCCCGTAACTCTCCATTCCCAGGGGAGAGGAGACGGCAGTGATGAAGCCCGCGCGCGGCAATTCTCTCAGCCCTGAGAAAAAAGGCCTGCGACAGGCAGAGTTAGGTGAAAGATGCGCTTCCCACAGCGCGCCAATACGCTATTGCAAATAAGAATAGTTATCAATAATATTATCTATAAATTTTGATCGATAAAAATAAGTCCGCAGCGATTTGGGGTTAAACCGTGACGTCAACGACGGGAAGCGATGCCTGGTGGGCGTCAAAACAGGGGCCGGAGTGGGTTAAAACCGCCGACGGGCGCTATGAAGTGACCTTCTGGTGGCGCGATCCGGCGGGGTCTGAGCAGACTTCGCGCCTGCGCCGGGTCTGGATTTACATCACTGGTGTTACCGATCACCATCAACAAGCGCAGCCGCAATCACTGGCACGCATCGCCGGAAGCGATATCTGGTGCTGGAAAACCCCCCTCGAAGCGGGCTGGCGCGGCAGCTACTGCCTGATCCCCTCTGAACAGGATAACGATTTCGCCGATACCGTTTTCGCCAGCATGCCGCCGGATCGCGCGGCGCTGCGTGAAGGGTGGCGCAAACTGCTGCCGCGCGCGGTTGCCGACCCGCTGAATGCGCAAAGCTGGCGCGGCGGACGCGGGCATCCGGTCTCGGCGCTGGAGATGCCCGGCGCACCGCCTCAGCCCGGCTGGCAGGCAACCGATACCGCTTTTACCCCTCCTCATCTGTTGCACTGGCAGAGCCCGCGGCTGCAAAACCGCCGCCGCGTGTGGGTCTATGCCACCGGCGAGGCGCAGGGTGCTGAACGGCCGCTGGCGATCCTGCTCGACGGTCAGTTCTGGGCCGAAAGCATGCCGGTGTGGCCTGCGCTGGCAGCGCTGACTAACGCCCGCCAGTTGCCGCCCGCGGTCTATGTGCTGATTGACGCCATCGATAATGCTCAGCGCAGCCAGGAGCTGCCCTGTAATGCCGATTTCTGGCTGGCGGTGCAGGAGGAACTCTTGCCGCAGGTACGCGAAATTGCGCCCTTCAGCGATCGTGCCGATCGCACGGTGGTGGCGGGGCAGAGTTTCGGCGGGCTTTCAGCGCTCTATGCCGCTCTGCACTGGCCGACGCGCTTTGGCTGCGTGCTGAGCCAGTCCGGCTCTTACTGGTGGCCACATCGCGGCGGCGAGGGTGAAGGGCTGCTTATCCAACAACTCAAACAGGGTGAAATAGGCCCGCAGGGGCTGCGCATCGTGCTTGAAGCCGGGGTGCGCGAGCCGCTGATTTTTCGCACCAACCAGACCCTTTTATCCCTTTTACAACAGACACAGCAGCGGGTTTTCTGGCGTCAGGTTGACGGCGGACATGATGCGCTTTGCTGGCGAGGCGGGCTGACGGCGGGGTTAATTACCCTCTGGCAGCCGCTGTAACGCCAGGGCGCTTTTCCACGACAGGAGTTTGCTATGGAGTTCACCAACCCCTTCGATCATCCGCAAGGGCGGTTTTATATTCTGCAAAACAGCGCGCAGCAGTGCAGTTTGTGGCCCGCGCAGTGCGCACTGCCCGCAGGCTGGCGCGTTATCTGCGAGCCGCAATCGCAGGCGGCCTGCAACGACTGGCTGGCCGCACACTGGCAGAGCTTAACCCCGGCGCACTATGCGCACCCCCACGCGCAATAAGGAGCGGAAGATGAGCGAACGTTTACCGCTGGTCGCCGCCCAGCCGGGGATCTGGATGGCAGAAAAACTCTCCTCGCTGCCCAATGCCTGGAGCGTGGCGCACTATGTTGAGCTTGAGGGCGATATCGATGCCGTGCAGCTCAGCGAGGCGATTGTCACTGGCCTGATGCAGGCTGACACGCTGCGCATGCGTTTTACTGAAGATAACGGCGAAGTGTGGCAGTCGGTCGATGAGACGCTGACCTTTGCCGCGCCTGCGATTGCCGACCTGCGCCAGCAGGGCGATGCACACAGCGCCGCGCTGGCGCTAATGCAGGCCGATCTGGCGCAAAACCTGCGCGTGGAGAGCGGCAAACCGCTGGTGCACCACCAGCTGATGCGCGTCGGCGAGCGGCGCTGGTACTGGTATCAGCGTTATCACCATTTGCTGGTCGATGGCTTCAGTTTCCCCGCCATAACCCGCCAGATTGCCGCTATTTATACCGCCTGGCGACGTGGCGAGCCGACGCCCGCCTCGCCATTTACCTCTTTTGCTGAGGTCGTCGAAGAGTATCAACGCTATCAGGGCAGCGATGCCTTTACGCGCGATGCCGCTTTCTGGGCAGAGCAGCGGCGCGCGCTTCCGCCGCCGGTGTCGCTCTCCAGCGAACCGCTACCGGGGCGCGCGGCAACTACCGATATTCTTCGCCTCAATGTCGCCCTGGAGAGCGCAGCCTTTCGCCGCCTGAGCCAGGCGATGGCAAACACGACGCCCGCCGATCTGGCGCTGGCCTTAGTGGCGCTCTGGCTGGGCAGGCTGTGCGGACGCACCGATTATGCCGCCGGGTTTATCTTTATGCGCCGCATGGGGTCGGCAGCGCTCACCGCCACCGGCCCGGTGCTTAACGTCCTGCCGATGGGGATTCATCTGGATGGCACGCAAACGCTGCCGGAGCTGGCCAGCGACCTTGCCCGAACGCTTAAAACAATGCGCCGCCACCAGCGCTACGACGCGGAGCAGATCGTGCGCGACGCCGGGCGCGCGGCGGGGAGTGAGCCGCTGTTCGGCCCGGTGCTGAACGTCAAACTGTTTGATTACCAGCTCAGGCTCGACGGCATCCAGGGCATTACCCACACCTTAGCCACCGGGCCGGTCAACGATCTGGAGATCGCGATCTTCCCGGATGAGGCGGGCGGGCTGTCGCTGGAGGTGCTGGCGAACCGCAGCCGCTACGATGAGGCGACGCTCAACACCCACGTTGCGCGCCTTGCCCAGCTGTTGCAGCAGTTTGCCGACAACCCGGCGCGGCGCTGCGGCGATGCGGAGCTGCTCACCGCGAAAGAGGCGGAACAACTCTCGCAGATCAACGCCACCGCCGTGTCGCTGCCCGCCAAAACTCTGAGCGAGCTGGTGGCACAGCAGGCGGTGAAAACGCCCGATGCCCCGGCGTTATCCGATGCCCGCTGGCGCTTCAGCTACCGGGAGATGCGCGAGCAAGTGGTGGCGCTGGCGAACCAGCTACGCGCGCTGGGCGTGCAGCCTGGCGACAGCGTGGCGGTTGCGCTGCCGCGCTCGGTTTTCCTGACGCTCGCGCTGCATGGCATTGTTGAAGCGGGCGCCGCCTGGCTGCCGCTCGACACCGGCTACCCCGACGATCGCCTGCGCATGATGCTGGAGGATGCCCGTCCGCGTCTTTTAATCACCACCGACGATCAGTATGCGCGCTTTGCCGATATTCCTGGGCTGGCGCACTTCTGCTACGACGCGCCGCTGGAGAGCAATGGAGCTGAGACGCTCAATCTGGCACGCCCGGAGCAGACGGCTTATATCATCTTCACCTCCGGCTCCACCGGGCGACCAAAAGGGGTGATGGTCGGGCATACCGCTATCGTCAACCGCCTGCTGTGGATGCAGGCGGCCTACCCGCTTAGCGCTAACGATGTGGTGGCGCAAAAAACACCGTGCAGTTTTGATGTGTCGGTGTGGGAGTTCTGGTGGCCGTTTATCGCCGGGGCCAGCCTGGTGATGGCCGAGCCGGAGGCGCACCGCGATCCGCAGGCATTACAAGCCTTCTTTGCTGAAGCGGGTGTGACGACCACCCACTTTGTACCCTCGATGCTGGCGGCCTTTGTCGCCTCGCTGACGCCGGAAAGCGCGCAGCAGAGCTGCCGCACGCTGAAGCAGGTTTTCTGTAGCGGCGAAGCGCTGCCCGCCGATCTCTGCCGCGAGTGGGAAGCCTTAACCGGCGTGGCGCTGCATAATCTTTATGGCCCGACGGAGGCGGCAGTGGATGTCAGCTTCTATCCGGCGTATGGCGAGACGCTGGCGCAGGTGCGCGGCAACAGCGTGCCGATTGGTTACCCGGTGTGGAACACGGGGCTGCGCATTCTGGATGCGATGATGCGCCCGGTGCCGTTCGGCGTGGCGGGCGATCTCTATCTCACCGGCATTCAGCTGGCGCAGGGCTATCTTGGTCGCCCGGATCTGACCGCCAACCGCTTTATTGCCGACCCCTTTGCGCCGGGCGAGCGCATGTACCGCACCGGCGATGTCGCCCGCTGGCTGGAGAGTGGCGCGGTGGAGTACCTGGGGCGCAGCGACGATCAGCTGAAAATTCGCGGTCAGCGCATTGAACTGGGCGAGATTGACCGGGCAATGCTGGCACTGCCGGATATCGCTCAGGCGGTGGCCCATGCTTGCGTCTTTAACCAGGCGGCGGCGAGCGGCGGCGATGCCCGCCAGCTGGTTGGCTACCTGGTCTCTTCATCTGCTCAGCAACTGGATACGGCTGCACTGCTGGAGCAACTGCGCGCGCAGTTACCGGCGCATATGGTGCCGGTGCTGTTAATGCAGGTGAGCGCGCTGCCGCTTAGCGCGAACGGTAAGCTCGATCGCAAAGCGCTGCCGCTGCCCGCCTTACAAGCAGAGCAGGGCGGTCGCCCGCTCAATGCCGGAATGGAAACGCAGGTGGCACAGGCTTTTGCCGCACTGCTGGGCTGTGAAGTGAATGATGCGCAGGCGGATTTCTTCGCCCTTGGCGGCCACTCGCTGCTGGCGATGCGCCTTGCCGCGCAGCTTAGTCGCCAGTGCGACCGCCAGGTAACGCCGGGGCAGATTATGGTCGCGCCGACGGTAGAGAAGCTGGCCGCACTGCTGGAACAGCCGCTCTCAAATGAGCAGGCCGGGCGGCTTGGGCTGGAAGCGGTGCTGCCGCTGCGCGAAAGCGCGGGGCCGACGCTCTTCTGCTTCCATCCGGCCTCCGGTTTCGCCTGGCAGTTCAGCGTGCTGGCGCGCTATCTTGCGCCGCGCTGGTCGATTACCGGCATTCAATCTCCGCGTCCGGATGGGCCGCTACAGCAGGCGGCAACGCTGGATGAAGCCTGCGATCAACAGCTGGCGACGCTGCTGGCGCAGCAGCCGCAGGGGCCTTACTACCTGTTCGGTTACTCCCTTGGCGGGACGCTGGCGCACAGCATTGCGGCGCGGCTGCGACAGCGCGGCGAAGAGGTGGCCTTCCTCGGGCTGCTCGATACCTGGCCGCCGGAGACACAAAACTGGGCAGAGAAAGAGGCCAACGGCCTTGATCCCGCCGTGCTGGCGGAGATTGAGCGCGAGCGCCAGGCGTTTCTCGCCGCGCAGCAGGGGCAGGCCTCCACAGAACTCTTCTCGCAGATTGAGGGGAATTACGCCGATGCGGTGCGGCTGTTGACCACTGCGCACAGCGTGCCGTTTGATGGTAAAGCCACGCTGTTTGTCGCCGAGCGCACCCTGCCGCCCGGCACCGACCCGCAACGCGCCTGGGCACCCTGGGTGCGCGAGCTGGCGGTGTACCGGCAGGATTGCGCCCATGTCGATATCATCTCCCCGCAGGCGTTCGGGCAGATCGGGCCAGTGTTGAGGGAGTTATTGGAGAGGTAAAAAACCATGTAGGCCGGATAAGCGTTTACGCGCCATCCGGCGATGGGGTTACCCCGGTGGAATGGTTCCGTTCACCAGAGATTGGGGAGTTTCATTAATCTCTTATGCGGTGAACGGGACAAGGGGGGGACCGTGTATGAACCGGTCACATGGGTTACAGATCTGACCGGTCACATGGGTGACACTTTTTACTTCA